>DKUL01000030.1:0-237 GCA_002490665.1 Lachnospiraceae bacterium UBA7205
AGCAAAAACCAAATCCGAAAAAAAATTGTATACATTATATTCAAATAATTATAATCAAATTATAGATATATATAATTAATTTATTGAAGACTTTGCGTGTCTGTGATATAATTTTAAACGTATTATTGTGAGTTTGGGCTATATTTGCAATATGCATGTAATATTTAACCGATGGTCGGAAAGACTGACCGCTCAGTATAGAGTTATGCACACAGCCACAATCTGAAAAATCTTATA
>DKUL01000030.1:539-17752 GCA_002490665.1 Lachnospiraceae bacterium UBA7205
AGCCACAATCTGAAAAATCTTATATGACAATTTTTCAGATAAGAAATATGCCGCTTCGCGGCTGCCGTGCGTATAAATTATGTAGTTTGAATCCAAAGAGCAAGTGAGGAATTGCATGATGAAGGTGAGTTATAATAAATTATGGAAACTGCTAATAGACAGGGATATGAAGAAGATGGAGCTGCTGGAGGCAGTAGAGATGAGTCCGAATACGCTGGCAAAGCTGGGAAGAAATGAAGATGTTTCTATGGATGTCCTTAGACGCATCTGTGGATATTTCCAGTGTGATATTGGTGATATTATGGAAATGGTTCCAGAGAAAGATGGGGAATAGTTGATAGGTAAATTATAGGAAAGTACAAACGGCGAGAGACGGCAGATTTTATGAGGTGCTTGCGGATTCCAAAAGTATTGTGGCGAAAGAAACATAAAATGGGGAGGAAGGTAATGGAAAATGCTTCGTTAAAAGATTACACGAAGGAAGAAACAGAATTTGCAATATTCTGCATTGAAAACGTGGCGTTATACTTGAAGGTGGATGCTTCCGTTGTCTATCATATATTTGCTCAAAAAAGTGATATTTTAGACAGCTATATCATTCCTTGTTATGATGTGCTTCATACGCAGGGGAAAGAATATATTGTGAATGATTTGATCGATTTGATGCAGGAAAAAGGAGTTGCATTATGATTATATTTCACGGATCCAACAGAGAAATAGTGAGGCCGGATATTTTGCATTCAAGGAGAGAAGTTGATTTCGGAGCTGGTTTCTATACGACGTCGATTGAGGAACAGGCAAAGAACTGGTGCAGAAAGTTTATCAGGAAGGGGAAACAAGGAATTGTTTCTGTGTATCATGTTGATGAAGCCGCATTTGAGAAATGTCATACCAAAAAATTTGAGACCTATTCGGATGAGTGGCTGGATTTCATTTCGCAGTGCCGCTCGGGGCAGGATTTGTCTGATTACGATATTGTAATGGGCGGTGTGGCGAATGACCGTGTATTTGATACGATAGAATTATATTTTGAAAATTTGATCAGCCGTGCAGAGGCGATTGGCAGACTTGCGATGGAAAAGCCCAATATGCAGATTTGTTTTCGCAGACAGGAGATTTTGGATGAATATTTGAAATTTGAGAGGAGCTATCATAATATGAAGGCAAGCGCTACTTTACTGCAAATGAAATATGGACGAGTTATTATGAAATTTGCCGAACTTGCAGACATAACCGTGAAGGAAGCAATGGGATTTTTCTATTGTTCCACGGAGCGTGAACTGATTCGAGACGGTGTATCAGACCTTCATTGTATGAGCGATGACTATTTGGCAAAAGATTTGTTGGAGGAATATATGGTTTTTATAAATCAAGAGAAAAACCTATAAAGACTATATGGACGGCAAAACTTTGCTTATGCGTGATATGATAGAATCTAGCACAAACAGCCGGGAGGCAGGCGCAGCGAGCGAGGATAGAACTTGATTCAGATGATGATATTAAGGTAAACTATGAAAAAGTGTAGACTGCGAAAGCTGGAAAGAAATATTGGGTTTTGGCAAAATATAAGCATGAATCATTTGTCAATATGAAGAAAAATGTGCTGGAACGGAAGGAATGAAGATGGAAAGGAAAATACAAACAGATGAAAAACAAGTTAAAGCAGCTTACGAAAGAAGACCTGCAACAAATTCTTTCTGACATGACCTCGTTTTTGTCGAAGGAGCAGCGGCAGCAGCTGGATGCGCTGATTATGCAGCATACGCCGGATCAATCAAAACCAGCGCCCCGGCAGAAAACCGTACGAATGTCCCAGGAGCTTGTGGACGAAAAAATGGAGCAGCTAAAAATATGGATGAACCAGATAGACGAGGGTGAGCTGATGCTGGATGTGGAGGAGTACGAGGATTACTCCGAGGACTACTGGGACAGGGACTGGGTTACAGAGTATCACGATAATCAGGGAATCGGGGACAAGATTTTGTATGCTGTCCAGTTTGCAAAGGACTGCGTGGATGACTGCCGGTATCAGGAGGCGAATATTATCTATGAATGGCTGTGGGAGATGGAAGTGTGTGCGGAAAGCGAGTATTCTGACGAATGCGACCCTGCCGACTTGCAGGATATGGCAGACAATGGCATTATCAAGACAGACCTCAGGCAGGTTGCTTTGCTGACGCTCTATGCAGATTATCAGGTACTTGATGCGGACAAACGAGCAGCGGATTTGTATCTGTATTTTTCACACAGGTCATTTCAAAACTTGCATCTTGAGGACATGCTGCATGTGGGACGTGAGAATCTCGAAGGGACGGAAAAGTTCTGGGATGACTGGATTGCGCTTTTAAAGAGCAAAAAAGGGGATGTGGAGGCAGGACTCCTGCGGGAGGCTGTCCTGCATCGGGATGGGATAGATGGGCTTGTCGCCATGGCGGATAAAGTCTGTGGCACGCACCCGTCCCTGTACCTGGGTGCCATGGAGGCATATGACAGGAATCATGAATATGAACAGATTGAAAAAATCGGTGCCTCGGCGTTGGAAAGGCTGGACAAAAGGCTGAAAATCAGGGGAGAGATTGCGCTGAAAACAGCATATGCCGCATCTTGCCTGTCGCATGACGAACAAATGAT
Organism: Lachnospiraceae bacterium UBA7205; assembly: GCA_002490665.1. Classification (GTDB taxonomy): domain Bacteria; phylum Bacillota; class Clostridia; order Lachnospirales; family Lachnospiraceae; genus COE1. The sequence continues at coordinate 3,171 of DKUL01000030.1, forward strand.
GCGGTTCTGCTGGGAATGCTTTTATTCGGATTCCACTGTACGAAATTTTCTGCGCCTGTTTGGCACGAAGGAAATGGCAGAGCAGTATGGAACGCGGGGAAAAGAAGCGCTGCTGTCTGTGGTAAAAGGCGGGGGAGCAGACAATATCAGGAACAGGGAGCTCTGCCAGAACCGGGTTGGCAATTGGGAATATAATGAGCTTTGTTTTTACGCTGGTGATTTTGATATTGCGAAACGGGCATCAAAAAATCCATCGGGGTCATTGGGATGGAGTTCCAGCTTTATTGACCGCGGAATCCGATTGTTTCTTCTATATCTGTATGAAAATCCACAGCCGTCAAAGGCGGCAGCTGTGGTCGCAGAAGAGGTCGGATTTGCGGATGATGCTGTTTCGTACAACGCCATGCGTTTTGAAAGTGCAGTTGCTGAGGAGAGCCGCATGCGCAAAGTAAGCACATTCTGGAATTATTTCCAGCGGTGGAAGCAGTATTTTCCGATGGGGCAGGACGAGCGAAGGAACTGTCTGGCATGGGCGGAAAGAATTGTGTACAGCAGGGCGGATGCCATTGTTGGCGGACAGCACAGAAGCCATTACCGTGAAGCCGCAGTGCTGCTTGCGCTGACCTCGGAGAACAAGGAAGCGATGGGTGTACAGGGGGCAGGGCATGAAGTATTTGCAATGTATAAGAAAAAGTTCCCGAGACATTCCTCATTTCAGGGAGAAATGAAAAACTATTTCGGTTATGGGGGTAAATAGCATGAAAAACAGAATCATAACCTACCGTCAGCGGATTGACACACTGCTGGCGCATTCGCCGGCGGATACAGACTGGAATGCCGTTCTGCGCGAACACCTGACACAAGTGTCATTTTTTCAGCACGAGCGACTGGTACACCTGATTGTGACAGTTACGTTTGCGCTATTGACAATGATTGGTCTGGCGGTCTACTGTATCGCCGAATACATACCCATACTGGCGCTGATTGGGCTGCTTCTGGTACTGCTTATCCCATACATCGGGCATTATTACACGTTGGAAAACGAAGTACAGAAAATGTATGGGCAGTATGACCTGATTTTGCAGAAGCTTCGGAAATCAGGTTTTTAGATGACAGTACGTTTTGAAACTGCATGATGCCGCCAGAGGGATTATGGGGATTTTGGAATTGTACTGAAAATAAAAACGGAGGATTTTATAAAATGTTTGATTACAAAAAATTTGAGACGGATATTGTCACTGCAATGAAGGACACACTGAATAAATGGGCAGGGGAGTATGATGACATTTATATCCTGTCGCTGGACTGCGCAAGGGACATGACATCAATCGGCTTCATGGCAAATACCGAACAGCATTTAAATGAGGAATCAGATGCGGATGACGAAGATTACTGGTATTATAAATATTGTGAAGAGGAGTGGGAATTATTCGAAGCCGACGGAATGGCGAGTGAGATTTCGTCCTATATGAATCAATATATAGAAGAAAATGACGCGTGCTTTACCAACCCTGAAACATTTGCGTTTACGGAAGATTTTGATGAACATTGCGATAAGATAATAAAAATCTGCGAAAAGGCGATACAGCGCCTGAGGCAGTCTGTCAGTCAGGATTTTCCAGAGCTGCTGTTGGCATTTAATATCAGGGAGTATTTAGATGCGGAGGAACGTGCGAAATTTTTTGCAACCGTAAACAACAAGGAAGCAGCCCAGGAATATGCGGAACATATTGAGGACTTTAATTAAAAGGAAGCCGTCATTCGGGGGAAATACATGAAAAAACTAATAGGAGGATGAAAAAATGAACAAAATAGGAATTATCGGGGCAATGGAGCTGGAAGTGGCAGAGTTAAAATCAAAGATGGAGCTGAAAAATGTCGTGGACAAGGCTGGCATGAAGTTCCATGAGGGTGTGTTGAACGGAAAGGATGTTGTCATCGTACAGTGCGGTATCGGAAAAGTCAACGCGGGTATCTGTGTGCAGATTCTGGCGGATTTGTTTGCGGTGGACGCCGTAATCAACACGGGCGTTGCCGGTTCGCTGCGTGCCGAAATTAATATCGGCGACATCGTGGTTTCCACGGATGCATGTGAACATGACATGGATGTCAGCGCACTTGGCTATGAGCTGGGTATCATTCCGCAGATGGAGACGTCCTTTTTTAAGGCGGACAGGACGCTTGCCGAGGCGGCAATCGCAGTCTGCCGCGAGGTGAATCCTGAGATTGGCGTGTATGAGGGACGAGTCGTCAGTGGTGACCAGTTCATTTCGGATGGTGCAGTAAAGGATAGGCTGATTGGGCAGTTTGACGGCTCCTGTGCGGAGATGGAGGGCGCGGCAATCGCGCATGCGGCTTTTTTAAACAGGATTCCCTATGTGGTGCTCCGCGCGATTTCGGACAAGGCGGACGGCAGCGCGCACATGGATTATCCGGAGTTTGAGCGCGCGGCGGCGGCACACTGCGCAAAGCTGGTGGAAAATCTGGTGGTGCGGCTGTAGCTTGCCTGAAAAAGCAGTAGCAGTTCAGTATATTCCAAAAATCATTCCAGAACACCCAGACTGCATCTCACTGCAAATGGGTTCATTCGCTGCCTGCCAGTGTCGAAAACCATAATGTAAGGCAGGAGTCTCCATACTTCCAATGGATGAAAGCGAGAGCAGTGGAGATTTCAGGAGCCGATAAAAAATTATGGAGGTACGAGTATGGCAATGGAAATCAATGGAAGCTATGGCAGCGCCCAGACCGGTTATTTGGAGCGGCTCAAGGAGGAGCAGCCCCTGGACAAAACCAGCAGGGCGGAAGAGTTAAAGGCAGGGCAGGAGGAAAAGGCACCAGCACAGGACGAGTATATCAGCAGTGAAAAATCGGGGGCAAAGCCCACCGGGCTGTACTGGATTGGAGAGGACGAAAACGGCAACCGCAAAATCTTTTTTGACGATCCCAAAAAGTCCGGCAAGGCAGATGCAAAGGAGCCAACTGACAAAAAAACAGACGGTTCCGAGAATGGCGGCACCCCTGAAACGTGTACAGGCGATACCGGAAAGGTTGACAGGGAAATCGAAAAGCTTAAAGAACAGCAGAAGCAGCTCAGGCAGCAGATACAGTCCGCAGCAGGGGACGAGAAAAAGGTTCAGGAGCTGCAGCGGAAGCTGGCACAGGTAGAGAACGAGTTAAGCCAGAAGGACAACGAGACATACCGGCGGAGTAATACCAGTTTTTCCTGAGATGGAAGTCTTAAAAATCCCGGACAACAGCGGCATTTTAGTCGTTGCTGTCCGGGATTTTTATGTGCATGGATGATAATTTTTTCGAATTGATTTTCCAGTGAATTTATGTTTCGCTGTATTGTGGAAAAGGGGCGGGATATGCTATACTATCTTATATGATTATCATGACTGGTAAAGAACTGGCAGAAAAGGCGGAGGTAAAAACATGTTTTGGGACAGGGTATCGGGTATATATGATTTGATTGAAACCATATATAATGGCAAGGTCTATCAGGAACTGGGCAGAACCGTGGCGCGTCACATAGAAGCGGATGACATTGTGCTGGAATGCGCCTGCGGGACGGGCGCCATCAGCAAATCCATCGCCCCCAGATGCAGGCATCTGACAGCGACCGATTTTTCCAGGGGAATGTTAAGACAGGCGGCAAAAAACTGTCGGGATTGCGACAACATCACACTGAGACGTGCCGACATGACACGGCTAAAATGCCGTGACAACCGCTTTGACAAGGTTGTGGCGGGCAATGTGATTCACCTTTTGGACGAACCGTATGCCGCGGTAAAAGAACTGGAGCGGGTATGTAAGATGGGCGGTAAAATTATCATCCCGACCTATATCAATGCATCCGGCGGCGTCAACCGGCAGGCAGTGCGCCTGTTTGAACTGGCGGGCGTCAGGTTCAAACGGCAATATGACCTGGATTCCTACAAAAAGTTTTTTGCAGATGCAGGCTTTAGCCAGGTGGACTATATGGTCATTGACGGAAGGATGCCCTGCGCTGTGGCGGTCATTACGAAACAGTGACGTGGAGACAGCAGTGGTTGTGGAAAGCGACAAAAGCATTTGCCGTTTTCTATAATCGATACACAAGACTGCATAAGGAAATTAGCCGCAATGCGGTTGTGTGTATAACTGTGCATCATTTTATACTGAGTGGCTAGTCTTTTCGACCGCGAGTATAATTGAGAAAATGAAAGGAGATTATAATGGAAGAATTAAGAACAATTATGGAAAAATTTGCAGCATCTGGATGGGAGCTCATATCTGTTCCCGCGCAACAGTGGTTGGATGGGAAAGCGGACAAGGAGACGCTGGCATCCGCAATTAAGCAGGCAGACATAGAATGCGGAAGCTGCGGCTGTGAGTATGACCCGCTGTATAAAAGGGCACTGGAACTGATTTAGGCAAACACGCTCTGGCGCAAGACGGCGATTATGAACAACCTTATCAGGAAGGCGAGCATGAGCCATGAAGATAATAGTCATATATAGAACGGAGGTATGGTAAATGGGAATACATTTTGGCGTGGATTATTACCCGGAGCACTGGCCGAGGGAGCGCTGGGAGACCGACGCGCGGCTGATGAAGGAAATGGGCGTGCAGGTCGTGCGCATGGCAGAATTTTCATGGTTTAAGATGGAGCCGGCGGAGGGCGAATTTCACTTTGAATGGCTTGAAGATGCGGTGGCGCTTCTCGACAGCTATGGCATCAAATCCATTCTCGGTACGCCAACTGCGGCGCCTCCGGCGTGGATTATCCGGAAAAATCCGGAGATTCAGCCGATTGACAGGCAGGGAAGGCGCAGGCATTTTGGCGGCAGGCACCACGACTGCCAGTCCAATCCAACCTACCGTATACACATCCGCAGGTTTGTCACGGCGATGACCAGACGGTTTGCCGACAACCCGGGCGTCATTGGCTGGCAGATTGACAATGAGCTTGGCAACTCGCATGGGGATTTGTGTATGTGCAATTCCTGCAAGCGGCTGTTCCAGAAATGGCTGGGCAGAAAGTACGGCACAATCGAGGCGCTCAACGACGCGTGGGGGACGGCTTTCTGGAGTCAGGGCTACAACAGCTTTGACCAGGTCGGGACACCGCTGATAACGGCAGTCGGTGAGAATCCCTCCGCGATGCTTGACTGGAAATGCTACTGTTCGGATTTAATAGTCAATTTTGCGGACTGGCAGGCAGAGATTATTCGGGAAAACTGTCCGAACCACTTTATCACGCACAATTTTATGTGCTTTGACAACAAGGTAGACTATTATGATTTGGCAGGACTGATGGATTTTGTGTCAAATGACATCTATCCGGCAGGGCACTGGCAGACGCAGCCACATCAGCCGGACAATGAGCTTGCGGCGTGCCATGACGTGATTCGCGGCTACAAGAAAAAGCCGTTCTGGATGATGGAACAGCAGTCGGGCATGGCTGGCTGGGAAATTATGGGCAGGGCACTGGAGCCGGGGCAGATGGCGGCGTGGGCGATGCAGTCTGTCGCACATGGCGCTGATGCGGTTGTCTTTTTCCGGTGGCGGACGTGCGCGATGGGAACAGAGCAGTACTGGCACGGCATTCTGGGGCACAGCGGCAATCCTGGCAGAATCTACCATGAGGCGAAAAAACTGACAGGGACATTCACAAAATACATGGATGCATTCGAGGGCAGCATGCCCCGCCCCGAGGTTGCGATTGTGCACAGCTTCCGGCAGAATTACGCGTTTGACATCCAGCCCCACCATCCGCAGCTGCGCTATGTCGAGCAGCTCCAGAAGTACTACAAGGCGCTGTACGACAAGAAAATCCCGGTCGATTTTGTGCAGGATATGGACGACCTGTCACAGTACAGGCTGGTAATTGCGCCGCTTCAGTATCTGATGACGCCAGAGCTGGAACAGCACTATATGGATTACGTGGCAGGCGGCGGGCACCTGGTGCTGACGATGCGGACTGGTGTCAAGGATGCGACGAACCTGTGCATGACAGACCGCGAACTGCCGGGGCGGCTCGGTGAGCTGTGCGGCATCGAAGTGCCGGAGTATGACTGCCTGCTTGAGACGACAGGCGGCGTGCTTTATGGCAAAAAAGAATATGCGGTTGAAAAGTGGTGTGACATCATAACGCTGAAAGGCGCAAGCCAGATTGCCGAATACTCCACTGGTTTTTACAGGCAGACGCCCGCCATCACGGAAAACAAGTATGGCAGCGGCACCGCATGGTACATTGGAACCGAGCCGGGCGAGGAGCTGATGGAGGACATCATGACGTATATCACGCGTGTCTGCGAGATTGAGACACTTGGCACCGCGGCGGACGGTGTGGAGATGATGACCCGCGAGAGTGACAAGAAGGTATGGCTGTTTGTCATCAATCATACAGGCGATGAACAGGTATACCACCTTCATAAAATGTACACAATGCTTGAGGGGGAGCGGGAGGAGTTTTTAAAACCGTATGAGGTGCAGCTCTTTGAAGGGTATAAGCGCCGTAAGTAAAAAACAGGCGCTGCCGGAAAAATTCTGGCAGCGCCTTATTATGTGAAGCTCCATGCATAATGCACACATGGAAATATGCCGCTAAGGCGGCGCAAGCGGCACTCAGTCATTTTGGCAGATGGTAGTGAGAAAAACATGATTCAGCGCCTCCCAGTCTGCGGTGCGGTCATCGCGCATCGAATCAACTGCTTCCTTATAATAATGCAGCTCTTTTACAATGTATTCATTCAGCTGGTCAATGCGGGGCGCTTTCTCGGATTCCGGCATCTGCATCTTTGCTTCGAGCAGCCTGCTGACAGGCTCTTTGAGCGCTGGTGCCAGCACCTCGTTTGCAAGCTCACGAAACAGAACCGGGGGCGGGCAGGCCTTTTTCTCAATCCACTTGCAGGCAAGAATCGGACGCAGTACATAGAAATACTTCTTGTACTTTACGAAATCCGCAGTCAGGTGCTCATGGTAATTTTTCCGCGCAGTGCCGTAATAATGGTACATTGCCGACTTGCAGGAAAAATACGGTTCAGATGCCGCATAGATTTGCCGCCACTCCGGTGTCGTGAGATAGACGACCGGCGAGTTTGCCCATTCGAAAAGTGTCGCGTTAGACTTGTGGAAATGCTGCAAGGTCTTGGACAAATCCCAGCCGTTGATGTCGAGCGTCTCGTCGAGCGCCCAGTCGATAAAGTCCTGTTTAGGCTGCAATCCCAGATAATACTTCTGCGGGCGCACGTAGATAAAGCGCACGTCATAGTCGCTGTCCGGCGAGGCAAAACCCCACGCACGGCTGCCGGACTCGACGGCGTGAAGTATTTTTACGTGCTCCGCCGTTTCAATCTCCTTTATTTTCAAAAGAACAAGCTCTTCGATGGAGCCGTTAAAATCCTTATATTTCATTGTAATACCTCTTTTTTATCCACATTAAATTTCATCGCGCACCACTTTTTCATTGACAGCCATCACGTACTCCTGCACGCGTGTCATGTCCGGCTCGTCGGGCAGTGTGGTGTGCGCCGCGGCATTGTCCAGCCTTTTTTCATAGCCGTTTAACAGTTCATAAAATTCGTCCCGGAATGTGCCGTCTGCTTTCTGGTAGCTGCCGTTTCGGATTTCCAGCAGAAGCTGGTGCTCCTCCCTGCGGTAGGTGCGGATTTCGCCTTTTTCCAGGATGTCAATTGCCATCATGAAGAGCCGTATCAGATGCATGGCGTGCTTGTTCAGGTGGTTGTCATCCTTTTTGCGGTTGCGTTTTCCGAGCTTGTCATAATCCCTGACAATGTTGTTCATCTCGTTCCAGATGTTTTTGTAGTCGCGCAGCGGGTAGTGCGTGAGGTTCGTATCGACGAAAATCTCCGTGTCAAAATCGGGATTGAGCGCCTTGTCCGTGTAAATGTGAATCGCGCCGTTTTCAAAGGGCTCATAGCGCTTGCGGAAGTCGTACATCGCATTTTTGACCGAGTTGAAAATGTGCTGCTCTTTCTCTGCCTGCGGGTAGGAATCCCTTGCCAGGGCATTCTGCAGGCGCCGAAGCTGGGCGTCCGCGTAGCCGCCAAAGGACTGAATCGCGCGCTTGGACAAAAACAGGTGCGCATTGTCAATCAGCTCCTGCCCGAGCGGGTGCAGGTACAGATAATGCTCCGGATTCAGACCGAGCAGCTCTATGGTATTGGGATTGCAGCTCAAGAGCAGCGTAATCATTTTCATAAAGCTGTAGATGGTCGTGTCGGTCTGCGTGTCCACATACTGTTCAAAATGGGTCAGCCCGATAAGGTCGGATTTCCGGTTCAGGGTCACGCCCCTGACATCAATGTCACTTTTTTCGTTGTTCGTTCCGTAGGAATAGCTTCCCGCAAGTCCCAGCAGAATCACATGCCTTCCCAGGTGCTTGTCGGACTGGATGAAGCCGTATGCTTCGGATTTTAAAAGTTCAGCATCAATCATGTCACACCACTCCTTCGTAATAACCAGCAACACCGATGCCAATGGTAGCCCAGTGGGATGCCTTTCGCATTTCATATGCAATGTCATCCTCGTCCATGGGTTCCCCATCCTCCTCGGCATCTTCTATCATGTCTTCCACGGATTCCGGCGTGCTCGGGCGGAATATGCCGACGCTGATATTCAAAAATCCATAAGCATATCCGTGTTCGCTGTCGTCGATTTTACCGTTATTTTTGGCGCTGAGCAGTTCAAATACTTCGTCTGCTTCTGCCTGAAATGCAGGAACACCGTAAATCTGCGGCTGAAGCTGACCGTCAATTCCGGCTAGAAATTCGATATATTTTACAGTGTTGTTCTCGTCAAAGTCAAACCGCAGCTCGTTATGGAAATAGTAGCATGAATGGCTGTGCTCCGCGTAGGGCGTACCCAGCAGCGACTCCACCTCCTGGCGGGTGGCTGACAGTGGAATTGTTTTCTCGTTGATTTTGATGCCGGATAAGGGAATTATTTCTATTGTCTCCATATTTTTTCTCTCCATATAATATTGTGAAAAAAATTCAATAAAATTTGCAATTAATAATATAAAATGGTATAGTATAAGCATAAAGGAGCAATCGCCCACAAAGTGGTTGACCTCCCGGTATAGTTAAAAGCCTACCTGTATGGTCAAGTAAACAAGGTAGGCTTCTTTATTTATGCTTATTGTTCCTATCTATGTAGGTAAAACCAACGGAGTTGGTTTCGCAATGCAACCAGGAAATTACCGCCTAATAACAAAAGGCTCAAAACTTGGTATGTATCCATCTGCATCACCTCCCTCTTCCGTATTTCCCATGATGGGATATGCCGAATGGCACAGCCGCGACTGCGGCTTGCAGAAGGGCGGGAGGCTGTCCACCTTGCAACACGATTGTTCCATGTACAAATTTTAGCATATATTGTCAGTGCAGACAAGACAGAACACCGGCTGTAACGTGAAATTTTGTGCCGCTGGGTATTGCCTACGAACAGTTCCCTAACAGCACACTACAGGAAAATACGCCGTCTTCAGCCGTGAAATGCACGTCCCCATTGTATTTTTCAACAATGTTGAGGATGCTTTCCATACCAATGCCCTCATGGTCTTTTGCCTGCGGTATGCCGTTGCAGAAGTGGATGTCGTCCTTGCAGCTATTTTCGCATTTGAGGAGAATCATGGAATTTTTCTGCTGTGCGACAATCGCAATCCTGCGCGTTCCGTCGGACTGCGTGCAGCCGTGAACTGCATTTTCCAGAATATTTGAAAAAATGGACACCAAATCGACATCGGAGACGCAGAGGGTCTTGTCAAGCCGGATATCGGCATCCATGTCGATGCCGTTTTGCTCTGCCTTTCGCATATAGGCGGAAATCAGGCTGTTTACAGCGTAGTTTTTGCTGAATATCCTGTCAAGCTTTTCGTCTTCGATGCGCTCGTATTCCGTGAGATATGTGAGAATTCCCTCATAATCCTGCCGCTCGGCAAGCTCCATCACGACCATGTTGTGATGCCGGAAATCGTGGCGCGTCTGCCTTGCGCTGCGCTCAATTTTTTCGTAGGACTCTATCTGCGCCATCAGGAGCTGTTCATGCATCTGTATGAGCCGCAACTGGTGCGCGTGATTTGCCTGTGCCATGAAATAAAACAAAAGCATATATACAATCAGCATAAACAGGTAACAAACGGTCATGATAAAAATGTGGGACGCGTTCTTTTCTTTATGATATGCATTGTAGAGCAGCAAAAATGTCATCATCACAAAGGTCAGGATGGAAATGCAGGTAATCATGCCATAACCGCTCTGCATCTGGCGGTAGATATAGAGCAGTTTTTTCCTGAAAAAACGGCGGTATAAAAATAAAAAGAATAAATTCAGTCCAATGCGCATTCCCCACACCGCGTACCCTCCTGCGCCTGCACCACTTTGCGTAACCAGCGAGATCAGACCATAGATAAATGTCCACAGACAGTAGTAAGCGGATATCAAAAACATGGACTTTGCGGGGTTGGAGGCTGAGAGCAGAAACAAAAAAGCACCGCCGAAGACAACGGCAGTCAGCACGTAGCCAGCGAGAAAAAATAAGACTCTGGACAAGCCCAGCTGTGCACATATAATAATAAAAACCTGAAAGAAGATTCCGGTAAGAATCGTGATAAGCAAAGTCGTTTTCTTTCCATGTCTCGGTTCCAGCGCAAGGTTATAAAACCATATGGCATGGAAGATGTTATTGACAATATTTGTGATTATAGGGTCGGACATTCTTCTGCTCCTTTATGGCGTGTACATTGGATTTCACTGCAATTTCTCTCATTATATAACATTTTGCACCAAATAGAAATCTAAATAAGGTTAAAAATGTATTTTCGTGGCGCATTGTGGTACAATTGATACATCATGAATGGTATTTTGTCTCTCTTTTTGGTGCATGGATTGAGAGGAAATCGAGAATGAAATGCAGTAAGATAGGATTGGAACCTGATATAAAATTGAGGAGGTATCGCAAATGGAATGGGTCAAACAGTTAAACGAGAGCATCCGCTATATTGAGGAACATCTGACGGGTGAGATTGATTATGAGCAGCTTGGAAAGATAGCGTGCTGTTCCGTTTACCACTATCAGCGGATGTTTACCTACATGGCAGGCGTTTCGCTGTCGGAGTATATCCGCAGGAGACGGATGTCGCTTGCGGCAGTCGATTTGCAAGGCGGCGGCAGGGTCATTGACATTGCGGCAAAGTACGGATACAGCTCGCCGACTGCATTTAACAGGGCATTTCAGGGTGTGCATGGCGTCGCGCCGTCAGCAGTGCGGGGAGAGGGCATTTCCGTGAAATCCTATCCGCCCATTACATTTCGCATATCCGTGAAAGGAGCAGAAGAGATGGAATATCGCATTGAGACAAAAGAGGCATTCCGCATCGTGGGCGTATCATGCCCGCTTGAGCGGGAGCTTGAGAAGAATTTTGCAGTGGTACCGCAAATGTGGCAGGATGCCGCTGTAAACGGCACGATTGAAAAGCTTGCCGGGATGATGGACACACCACCCATGGGGCTTCTGGGTGTGAGCGCATGCGGGGATGCGGAGCAGTGGAAATACTTTATCGCCGTTTCCAGCACTAAGGACAACGGCGGATTTGAGGAGTACACGGTTCCGGCAGCCACGTGGGCGGTTTTTTCCGGAGAGGGGACGAACACATCCATACAGGAGCTGGAGCAGCGGATTGTGACCGAGTGGCTGCCATCCTCAGGGTATGAGTACGGCAGCGCACCGGACATCGAGGTCTATCTGAATCCGGACCCGCAAAACGCAAAGTATGAGGTGTGGATTCCGGTGGTGCAAAAGGATTCAGGAAAGGGGCTGTAAAGCATCATATGATACTGAGCGGTCAGTTTTTTCGACCGCCAGTATAACCCGACAGAAGTTTCAGCCAAGTCAGTCCCTTATCAGCGAGTACATTTTCATGTCAATAATTTTGCCATTTTTCACAGCGTTTTTTCTCAATGTGCCCTCATACTGAAACCCTGCTTTTTCAAGCACTTTGCAGGAGGCTGTATTATATGCAAATGGTTCCGCATAGATACGGATGATATCACTTTCACGAAAAACATATTCGCAGGTTTGTTTTACCGCCTCTGTCATAATGCCTTTGCCCCAATAGCCCTCTGCCAGGCAATAACCCAGTTCTGCCGTTTGCCGATGGATATTTGCCTGACGGAAAACGCCTATGCTGCCGACTGCCTTACCATCTACTGTAATAGCAAATGCAAAGGTTTCATTTTCATCTGAGGAGAGCATGGAAGAGATAAACGCTGCCCCATCCTGTTCCGTATAGGGGTAAGGTAGGCCGTCCCGAAGATTATCCTGTATTTTTTTATTAGACAGTGCGAATGCCAAATCCTTTGCGTCGGATAATTCCCATTTTCTTATGCTGCAAATCATTTTCTTTTTAAACCTCCCAGTTGTTTTGAATTGAACTGCTTGTCAACAGTGCCGTTATTCTTCCTTGCAGGCAATGTAAACATCCATGGTCTTCCCATCGGTTTCAAAGCAGGGAATAACGTCCTTTTCCGTGTGTTCCAGACCATTCACGCGCATATACTCCATAAGTGTTTTGTATGCGTTGGGAATGGTCACAAAAGGGTTTTCAAAGGGCGATTCAATGTGTATTGCCGCGTACTTGTGGTCTGCCTGCTCGTGTATTTCAAGGTCAGGCGGGGTGATTCCATCGGGCAGTATCCATGCCGCTTCATAACCGTGCATATTGAAAACATTAATCTGCTCCTGTGACACATTTGGAAAATCCCAGCCAATGACACGGGGGTTCTCCACGCCGCAGCCGCGGGCAATGGAAAATACTCTGTCGATGGCGTCGCCCTCCGGGTTGGAGCTTATAACGGCATGCTTGATGTAGCGGAAGGCGGGGACGGTCTCGACACGCAGATTTGTGTATGCCTCACCGCAGACAACCATATCGTCGCGGAACAGATTATCCAGGGAGCAGTTGAAAAGCCTGCAAAGTTCTAACGCCTTGTCCATTTCGGGTGAAGCTGTATCCAGCTCCCATTTTGATACGGTCTGACGGCTGACATTCATTTTTCCGGCAAGATCCTCCTGCGTCATGTTTCCTCTCAGATGTCTTAAAAACTGCAAATTTTTTCCGAAGCTCATAAAATTTTCTCCTTTCATTTTCCTGCGCCGCGCCGCACTATCAGTATAGTATTTTCCCTTGCCGGATGCAACCACTCTGCATTTGCAATTTTTTTGAATCGCGCAACTTCAAAGTGCGCAGAGTTATAGTAAACGACAAAAATATTTTCCGTTTACCATAATTGATGCACACGACCGCATAAGGAATTTAGCTGCTTTGCAGCATGCGGTCGGCGCAGGTAAACGCAAATATAATTTGCGTTTACCATAATTATATTAAAAAACAGTTGACCCTTACGGAACGTCATGGATTATAGTATTTTTATCAGGAGAAAAAGGAGGCAGCTAAGTATGATGACAGTAAAGGAACTATCAGACCGTACAGGTATCAGCGTGCGCACGCTTCACTATTATGACGAAATCGGTCTTTTTTCACCGACCGAAAAGAGTGGGGCGGGATACCGGCTTTATGACGATAAGGCACTGGAAACACTACAGCAGATTTTGTTTTTCCGCGAATTTGATATGCCCCTGAAGGAAATCAAGGCAGCCATGGAAAATCCGGCTCTTGATAAAAATGAAATGCTTCAGGTACAAAGACGGATGCTTGTCAGAAAACGCGACCGTATGAACCGCCTGATTGCAAGCATTGACGATATTCTGAAAGGAGAAAACAAGATGGATTTTGAAGTGTTCAACAAAAGCGAAATTGAGGAAATATGGGATTCCCTGTACACGAACTGCAATGAGGCGCAAAAGGCGCTTTTTATTGAGAAATATGGCAGCGAGCAGGAATGGCGGAAACAATTTTTGGAGAGCGCGGCGTCAGAGGAGGCGCAGAAAAATTACGCGAAAATTGTCGAGTGGTACGGCAGCAAGGAAAAGGCGATGGAAGCCCAGAAAAACCCCACAGATGCAGGGCTGGTCACGGCATATCAGAAACGAATCGAATCCGTGATGAAAAAGCTTGCGGGTAAAATGGGAGCGGATGTAAATTCCCTGGAAATAAAGGAAATCGTGGGCGAATATGATTACGTGGCGAAGCTGCTCTACCAGATGGAGGATGTCACGAAGCTGATGCTGGAGCTGGCAGAAACATACGAGACAAATGAAATGATGCAGAAGGTACAGGACAGCATTTATGGGGAAGGCACAACACGGTTTATCGGACAGGCAGTCAAGGCGTTTTATACTAGCGGTCAAAAAGACTGACGGCCTGGCATAAAATGATAAAGGGCGTGCACCCGCGACATAATAAAGATGTAGTCTGCACCTTATTTTACTATGGCATTACAGAATGACATCATGTATAATAAAGGCAGTGTTGTAATTAATCTTTTGCTAGAGCGTGTTTGAAAAATCATTCCTACCATCTGCACGCCCCACTTTGCGTGATATTTGCGCCAAATTCAGGTTACATAGCCCACTATGCGCCCTTCATTTGGCACAAATCTCCCACAAATTGTGAC
>DKUL01000030.1:18002-19213 GCA_002490665.1 Lachnospiraceae bacterium UBA7205
TGGCAGAAAGCATTTTTCAAACACGCTCTAGAGCATTTTCAAACAGGGAAAGCAGTCAGATTTTGAGATGGCGTTAATGTTTATGTGAGGTGTTTTTATGGGAATCTATTTCAATCCAAAAAATAAAGGCTTTATGGAAGCGGTTCGCTCTGAAATATATGTGGATAAGACAGGGCTGATAGCGTATACAAATAAGTGCCTGAATACAAAGGATAAGTATCTCTGTGTGAGCAGACCTCGCCGTTTTGGAAAATCAATGACACTTGAAATGCTTGCTGCGTATTATAGCCGTGGCTGTGATTCGAAGAAGTTGTTTGCAGGATATAATATAAAAAGTGATAAGACATATCAGGAACATCTCAATCAATATGATGTCATTTACCTGAACATGCAGCAGTTTTTGTTAGAGGCAGAACAGGGGAAAGCAACCGAGTATCTGGAACAGGAGGTACTTCAGGAACTCCGAAAAGCGTATGGTGATATTTTAGACATGGGAAATATTGGACTTGCTGCTGCCTTGAGAAGAATATATGTGGAAACAGACAGACAGTTTATTGTTCTGATTGACGAGTGGGACTGCGTGATGCGCGAGCGGCAGGAGTCGGAGGAGTTGCAAAAGCAGTACCTTGATTTCCTGCGGAATCTGTTAAAGGACCAGCCGTATGTTGCGCTTGCATACATGACCGGAATCCTGCCAGTGAAAAAGTATGGCGAGCATTCCGCGCTGAATATGTTCAGGGAATTTTCAATGACAAACCAGAAGGCATTAGAAGAGTATACCGGTTTCACAGAGGATGAAGTAAAGCAGCTGTGTGAGCGCTTTGACATGAATTTCGAGGAGACAAGCAGCTGGTATGACGGCTATATGTTTAAGAAATTCCGGCACATCTATAACCCGAAATCCGTGGTGGAGGCAATGAGCTGCCAGGATTTCTCAAGCTACTGGACATCCACGGAAACCTACGAGGCACTGAAAATCTACATGGATATGGACTATGACGGACTGCGGTCAGAGATTGCGCAGATGCTTGGCGGCGGGCGTGTCGTTGTGAATACGGGCAGCTTCCAGAATGACATGCGCAATTTCAAGACAAAGGATGATGTGCTGACACTGCTGATACACCTGGGATACCTTGCATACGACCCGCAGACCAGGGAAGCGTTTATCCCAAACAAGGAGATAATCGGAGAATTCGAGAATGCCATGAGCG
>DKUL01000057.1 GCA_002490665.1 Lachnospiraceae bacterium UBA7205
CTTATGTCAAATACAAGATATGTAACCGACTGATTCTTTTTCGTAAACTCTACTGAACTTTTTTTCAAAAAACGCTCGACATCCGGATTCCGTGGACAAGAAAAACCGGAGAGAACTTGAAGAAGCCTGCTCTCTCCGAGTTTTGGATTATCACTATTAAGATAACGCCGAATGTTGATAACTGAATACTTATTTGTTTCCAACATTTGCTTTCTCCCATTTTGCCATAAATTCCACCAGTTCTGCTTCGTCTGTTATCTCTCTCGCATCCACAGGTATATGAACAGGACGGTTCTTGGCAGATTCTTCAATTGCATTGACAAACATCTCCACCTGTTCCTTGCCGGAAATGACAAAATTCTTTGTGATACTTGAAGTCGCCATAATAAACACCTCCTTTGTTAGTATGGTTCTTCCGTTGCGATTCATACTTTTCTATCTCTATTTTATTATTTTATAATGGCTAATGCAACAAAACTTTTATGAATTTTCTATAACTGATTTTTCCGTCTGCCATCCTGACAACCTTTCAAAAACATTTTGATCTTTTTTCTATTACCCAGTAATCATAATATGCTGTCTTATCATGCCCCAGGAGCGGTTGTGCGGATTTTGCATAGCCTGCTTTTTGCAGTGCCTCTATCCGGTCTACTGCGTATACTGGCGCTTTGGTTGCAATCTTCTGGCACGCGAACCAGTCATGAAACGGTGCTGTTATGAGCGCCAAAATATCATATATCCGTTCTGCCGTTTCGCAGTCGCTTCTTAAATCCAGCCGCAGAATTCCGCAGTCATTGTAAAAGTCATCAGCCTTGCGGTTAAACATTTCAATCGTCCCAATCACCTTGTCCTGTTTCCTGTCAACAATGGAAAAGCGCACAAAGCACTGGTTCTCGTGGTACTCAATTAGCCAGTATTTTATCGTGTTTTCCATGTCCTCCATGTTCCGGCAGTAAAAGTTGCTGCCATGGCAGTTGTCGCTGTTGAAAAAAGGCAGTGCGAACTTGTCGCCGTAGACCTCCAGCAAATCCTGCGCATCCCCTGGTTCAATCAGGCGTATCAGCAGGTTGTCGTTTTCGAGCTGCGGGCATTTTTCATAAATATTCATTGTCATCCTCCTTGTATTGTTTCCCTGCCGCGTCGCATGCCGCTACTATGCGGTCAATCACACTCTGCGGTTCCAGTATTGTAACATTGTTTCCAAAAGACAGGATAACGCCAAACCAGAAAAACTCATTTTCAGGCGCGGTGAACTGATACACGAAGCTGCCGTCCTCGTACTCCTCCCTGACCGCACCGTTCAGGTACTCCCTGCACTTGGACTTTATCCCTGCATTGCCGCGCAGGGTCACCGTCACCACGTTCCGGTCATCCGAAATGACAATCTCCCGGTGTGCATGATCGATGGTGTTTTCCTGTTCAAGTATCTCAAGCTGCTCCATGCGAACCAGCTTAAACATGCAGTAGTCCTGGTGTTTGGCATAAAAGGCTGTCAGATACCAGTTGTACCATTTGAACTCAAGCCGCACCGGCTCTGCCTGAATCTGCCTGACTTCGTTTTCATTGTTGGTGTAGCGGAATGCAACCATTTTCTGCTGCCGTATCGCACGTTCCAGTATCGCGATATACGCATTGATTTCCTGTTTTTCGTTTGCCACACTGAAATCCAGCCGAAGCGGAATGTCTGCCTTGTCATAAATAGGAAATACCTTGTCCATTGTATGTGCGACCTCTTTGCTGGCATAAGTACTCAGCAACGCATACAGCGCCATCATGATATGTCCGTAATCCTGACGGTTCATTACTGCCTTGTCAATGACATACGTGTCAATAATGCTGTAACCGCCGTCAGACCCACAGGCTGACTGAATCGGAATTCCTGCCTTGCCCAGCGTTTCCATGTCCCGCACGATAGTCCTTGCCGACACTTCAAACTCCTCTGCCAGCTTCTGCGCAGAGGTTTTCCCATGGCGCAGCAAATAGTTCATGATGGCAACCAGACGGTCTATTTTCACAATCTTCTCCTCTCTTTTGAATCGAGTAGAGAAGATTCATCTTCCCCTACTCGCGCGCCGGGCGTCCGTCAGCGAACCGATTTATCGGTTTGATGACATATTTCATTTGGACGCCCGTGTGCATAAACAAAACGGAAATGAAATCACTTCCGATAAACAATCTTATCATAGGAACTATGACAGCATTATGTCATAATTTTTATTAGTTTTTTATACTCTGCCAGAACGTGTTTGAAATAACCTGTGGCTTACAATATCAGCTGTCGTACTTTGGTTCCACTGTATACTTCCCTCCTTGATGCCATGTAATCTCAAGCGGCTGCAAGTCATACGCCGCAAGCTGATACCCCTGCGGGGTCAGCGATATGGTAAACTGTGCGATTCCGCCCTTCACGCAGCTCTTCTCGGGCTGGGCACTGATATAATTTCCAATGGAATAGTAGACAAGCATCCGATGCCCATTGCTGCCCATGCGAAGCTCAAAGGGCTGCAATGTGTGCGGATGGGTACCGACAACAACGTCTACCCTGCTGTCCAGAAATATCTGTGTCCACTTCTGCTGGAATGCATCCGGTTCGTCCGCATATTCCGTGCCCCAGTGGACAAACACAATCACAAAATCCGCCACGGATTTCGCTTCCGCGATATCGCCCTGTATCTTTTCCGCATCAGCAAGCAGATGCACCATATTGGGACTGCCATCCGGCAATGGGATTCCGTTTGTGCCATACGTGTAGTTGAACAGCGCAAAGCTGACGCCGTTTCTCCTGATTACCTCATACGGTTTCTCCTCCTTCTCCTCCGTGGTCTGGATGCCAAGGCACCGCACACGATTTTTCTCAAAAAAATCCTTGGTGAAATCAACTCCGCCAGCTCCCCTGTCAAGCGCATGGTTCGTTGCACATGTGACGACGTGGAATCCGGCATCCACGACTGCCTGCCCGATATTGACCGGCGTGCCAAAGCGCGGATAATCCGAATACTGCTCCGGCTTGTCGGTCAGCGGGGTTTCCTGATTAATGACAGCGACATCACTGTCCGAGATAATATCCTGCACATTTTCAAACAAAAATGCAAATGCCGTGTCATGCTGCAGACCATAGCGGTAAACTGGCTCATGCGCCAGAATATCGCCAAATACGGCAAACGAAATCTCTGTGTCCTCCCTTGTAAAGCCCCACGAATCCCATACCCAGCTGCTCATCTCGTGGCTGGGTGTCTCGAGCCAGAGCCGGGTGTCCGGCGCTTCCTTTCCGTTGGACACAATATCCGCGACATCCTGCCCGATGTAGGAGGACATCCACTTTGGCTGGACGGTATCGGATGCATACTCATACACAAAAAGGTGCTGTGACCAGCCATTGTCGTTTTTCTCAACCCAGAATGGCCGGTGTGCGCCGTACTGCCCTTTCCGCCAGCACAAAAGAACAAGCTCATCCATATGGTCATTGTCCACATCACAGGAAAGCGCCTTTTGTACCATCACATTCTCCGGCGAGTCCCAAATGACATCTGTGTCATTTTTTACAGTGACTTTCCTGTTTTCTAAAACCGTCCCATACACTCCTGTCTGGTCATAAAACAAGCAGTCATCCCACGAAACCCATCTTGGCAGAAATGGGCAGAAACGGAGGTACAGGCATAAAAACAATACAACAACAGCGCCGGCTGAAGCCAGCGCCATCAGTTTCACGGTTTTTCTGTTCAAGCATTTATTCCCACTCATATCGGTATCGGTAACTCTCTGTCCATTCGGGTTTCTCAACTGGTTTCTCCTGGTTATAGTTTCCGTCGTCATCCGACTGGAATCCCATCATCTGGCGCCACCTGGTGTCTGTCAGACGGTCAGACATCGGGTGCTCAAACTGGTAAAACGAATACACGCTTCCCCTTGCAACCTTTACTTTTCCGTCAACCCGCACTGCGACATAAATTTCGGACGGGTTTCCTGTGGCAACCTCAAGTACAACTCCTGCGTCGGGATTTGTCGCAATATCTGCCACAATCGCGGCGGGATACTCCGGCGTGCTGACATACTCCTCATCGCTTGCATCCTTTGCGACCTCATACCAGAAATGCTCGATACTGCCGCCGTAGCTTCTGATAAACTCAAATTCCTCGTCCGTCGGCAGCTCCTCTTGCAATTCCTTGGTGGAAATATTGAAAAGCTGCGCGGCAATTTGTGACAGCATTGTCAGTTTTTCTTCATCCTCAGGCGCCAGCATTCCGTACTTTTTCAATCCCTCTGCCGTCTGGTCGGCAAGCGCCATGAAACGCGCATATACTACCGGTTCCGGCTCCACGTATCCCCTGTCATCGGGAATCTCTTCAAGCCCGCCGCCCATCTCCGCGATAACCTGTTTCGCGTACAGAATCGTGTCATGCTTTAATTCCGTGTAGCTGCCCGCAAAACACTCCAGGTCCTTTTTCACCCACTCTTCATTCTGCATGAACATGGGATAGCCCTCGCCTTTCACCTCAAGCAGGGGACGGAGCGTGTTCAGCCATCCGGCATAAAGACTTGCAGACCACAATGCCGGATTGTCCTGTGCCAGCCCGCTCCTGAGCTCCTCCATGTTTTCCGGATAACCGGCAAAGTCTGTCGCCCCCTTGTCTTCCAGTATACGGTACGCCATGTCGCTGCCAAACGCTGCCGGCACATCCAGCGCATCCGGAAGCATACGTTTTTCGCCCGCGCTGTTATTGCCGACAGCCTGAAAAATCAGGTTCTGCATCACAGCCGCGTCAATCGTAAAGCGCTGTCCCATAAAGCGGAAGCCCGGTATTATATTATCCTCGCCCTCCCAGATTGGTACGGAGTTAATCTGTGGCGCCGGAAGTGTTGCCGTCATGTCATGAAATGTCCGGAATGCCTCCTCGTTTCCGGCAAGACTGCCAACGGAAATATCCTCGCCATACGCCGCGCGGATAACCGGCGCATACTCACACACGCCAAGGTCGTCACTTGCCCCGCTGAAAAATGACGTCACCGCATAGACTGCCTCCCAGATGCGGTACGCCTCCGCATCGTCGGCAAGTGCCTTTGTTATCAGGAGCGCGCTCCTGTCCATGTCCTCCTCTTTCTGCGTGAAATGAATCCTTCCATACCACATCATTGCCCTGAAATATTGTTCCAGCTTCTCGTCACCTTCATAGTACCCGCGCGGAATATACTGGGAATAATCCTCAAATTCCATTGATATGCGGGATTCCCCGATACCCTCCGCCTTGCTGATATTTTCCAGTTCGTAGGACACGATATCCGCCACGTCGGGGACAACTGCCGTACTGTCATCCAGCAGCTTTCTGCCCACCGTGAAAAAAGCGACATTGCGCTTCGCCGCGCTCTCCCACTCGCTGCCCTTAAGCTGCTCATACTGGGTAATGCTGTTGTCGAGCATTCTGGTGCTTAACTCCAGAATGCTTCCTGACAGATAATCCTTCTCTATCGTCTTTAGCAGAAATGCAAAATACAGGTGGTAGGTATGCATCAGGGAATCCACTGTTATAAAATTGGGAATCATCTCATACCGGTTGTTCTCATAAATCTCGAAAAATTCGGACCCCGCCGTCCCGCACACGACAAAGCCGTTTCTGGTAAATTTGTCTGCCATCTCACCGCCCTGCTGCAGCGCGTATATCTGCCACAGATTATCCACGTTGCCCAGTCCCGGTTCCAGCGTGTACGGCTCCACACAAGGGGTTATATCCGGCATCTCACTCTTTGCCGCCGTTTGAATCAGGATCGGACGCTCCCCGGCATACACACTGCTTTCATACGTTGTCGTTTCCGCCGATACGTCCGTCTGTGCGGTTGATGCGTCCTCCGCGGACTGCTCCTGTGTCGGCTCGGCTGCCGCACCTGTTTCCGGAGTCTCCTGCCTGCCCTGCGTGGCACACCCGCCCAGCATACTGACCGCCAGTATCAGCGCAGCCATCCGTTTTCCCTTTTTCCTCATACCCATCATCCAGTTTTCCTCCCATTTGACATTCCGTTTCTGTTCAGTCAACACCTTCAAAAATTTCCCAAAGGGTCATTTTGATATGCGGAATATCAGAAATCACACCATTTATTTTTCCTCTTTTCGACGCTCTGTTTCTGCCAGTCCCATCTCACCACATCCTTTCCGAAAAGTTCCTTTTCTCTCAATAAAATTATGGCTCAAACAAATTATATCATGTACTTATCCATAAAAAAAGGGAAATATGCATTTCCCTTTTTTTATCCCATATCCTCAAGTCTTCCGTGCTTTTCATAATTTGTCACGCGTGTGATTCGGTTGCTGTCATCGACAAAGAGCACTGTCGGCTTATGTTCCTTTGCCTCCTCGGCATCCAGCTGCGCATACGCCATGATAATAATTTTATCCCCGACACAGACGCAGCGTGCCGCCGCCCCATTCAGGCATATCATGCCGCTGCCGCGCTCGCCTGCTATCGTATATATCTCAAATCTGCTTCCGTTGTCCACATCGACAATCTGCACCTTTTCGTACTCGCAGATTCCTGACTTTTCCAGCAGCTCCTCGTCCACCGTGATGCTGCCGACATAGTTCAGCTCCGCCTGTACCACTGTGGCACGGTGAATTTTACTCTTTAACAGTTCTATCTGCATGTTAACGCTCCTTTCCCATTTCATCATTCCGATCATTCACTATGTATCTGTAGTTTTAAATAGATCCAACTACATCCAGAATCTACTCCCAGATGAAATTGTCAATCAGCCGCGTGCTTCCGATATAGACGGCAATCGCCACAAGCATCGGTTTCTGTACGGTGTGAATCTGCTGCATGGTGCGTCCGTCGACTGCCTTTACATAGTCAATTCTTGCAAGCGGCTCTGTGGCAATCCGTTCCTTCATGGTATCCACGACTTTATCCGCGCTCGTCTCGCCCTTTTCCACCAGTTCCTTTCCCATAAAGATACTTTTGCTCAGAATCAGCGCTGCCCTGCGCTCATCCGCTGACAAATAGGTGTTTCTGGAGCTTTTTGCAAGTCCGTCTTCCTCGCGTATGATGGGACATCCTACAATCTCAATGTCCATGTTGAGATCCTCCACCATGTGTCGGATAACCGCAAGCTGCTGCGCATCCTTCTGACCGAAATAAGCCCTGTCCGGCGCGACAATGTGGAACAGCTTGCAGACTACCGTGCACACCCCCCTGAAATGCACGGGACGGCTCAGTCCGCAGAGTTCCTGCGTCAGTATGTCCATATCCACATAGGAACTGAATCCCGCATGGTACATTTCCTCCGGCTCCGGATGGAAAATCAAATCCACGCCAAGGCTGGCGCAGAGGACGCTGTCCTTTTCCAAATCCCGCGGATAGCTTGCCAGATCCTCCTTGGGTCCAAACTGCATCGGGTTGACAAAAATGCTCACGACAACCCTGTCATTGTTCATTCTTGCAGCCTGTATCAGACTTGCATGCCCCTCGTGGAGATACCCCATCGTAGGCACAAACCCCACTGTCAGCCCAGACCGTTTCCACTCTTTTACCTGATTTCTCACTGCGTAGACTGTTGACTCTATCTTCATATGAATAACTATGCTCCTTTCTCAGTGTGAAAAATGCCGTGCTTTGGCATTTTTCGGCGTGAAACTTAGAGCGTGTTTGAAAAATGCTTTTCGTCAAATGTGCGTCACAATTTGTGGGAGATTTGTGCCAAATGAAGGGCGCATAGCGGGCTATGTAACCTGAATTTGGCGCAAATATCACGCAAAGTGGGGCGTGCAGATGGCGGGAATGATTTTTCAAACACGCTCTAGTACTTCTCCGCGAAGCAGCCTCTGCTGCGAGTGGCTAGAAGTACTTTTCACGCTACCCCCATTTTATTTGATATATTCCTTATTCAGTGTTTCCATCACGCCCTCGTCAATCCTGTATGTATGCTCCGCGGCAGGAAAAACACCGCTTTTCACCTCTGAAATATAGTCGGCAAACGCCTTTTTCATAAAGCTGCCCGTGTCTGCAAACGTCTTGACAAACTTGGGTCTGATGTCCGCGAACATCCCAAGCATATCCTGATAAACAAGCACCTGTCCGTCGCACGCCGCCCCCGCGCCGATACCGATTGTGGGGATGGACAGCGTCCTGGTAATCAGTTCCGCAAGCGGCGCCGGAATCCCCTCAAGCACCACCATGGACGCGCCTGCCCGCTCGACTGCCTTTGCGTCCTCCACAATCTGCCTTGCCGCATCCGTGGTCTTTCCCTGCACCTTGAACCCGCCAAACGCATTGATGGACTGCGGTGTCAGTCCCAGATGCGCGCAGACTGGTATCGAGGCTTTCACAATCGCCTCAATCTGCGGGCACACGGATGCGCCGCCCTCAAGCTTCACCATGTTGGCACGTCCCTCCTTCATCAGCCTGCCCGCGTTGCGCACGGCATCCTCCACGGAAACCTGATACGACATAAACGGCATATCACAGACAATCAGGGCATTTTTCGCCCCCCTTGCCACTGCTGCCGAATGGTGTATCATATCCTCCATGGTGACAGACAGGGTGTCCTCATAGCCCAGAATGGTCATACCAAGCGAATCGCCAATCAAAAGCGTGTTGATGCCTGCCTCGTCCATCAGCCTTGCCATGGAATAGTCATAGCAGGTCAGCATCGTAATCCTGTCACCGTTCCTTTTCTGCTCCTGTACGGTTGCAACTGTGTTTTTTCCCATCATCATACATCCTCCTTGTCTTTCAATTTCTCACCCATGACCTGGTAATCCCTCTCCGGATTCTTTTTCCTTGCCAGCGCCAGCGCCTTGCCGGAAAGGAGACGGTAAATTTCCCGGTTCGTTGCCGTCAGCGTTTCCAGATGCGTGCAGACCGTCTGCACGTCCCCCCGCTCAACCGGGCCTGTCAATACTTCCTCCGGCATATGGTTTTCGAGGTGCGCCACGTTGCGCTGCATGAACGGCACAAGCGCATCCAGCGCTTCCTTCCTTGAAAAACCGCAGTTTTGCAGCTCCTCCGCCGCCGTCTGGGCAAGCCCCAGCACCAGATTGCTCGCCATCACTGCCGCCGCGTGGTATCTTGCCTTATCCTGCGGGCGCAGATAAATCACCTGGTTGCCGCATGCGCGAAACATGGCATCTATCTCGTCTGCCTGTCTCTGGGCACGCTCCTTTGCGCCGTTTTCTATTGTAAATAATGTCCTGGATAGCTCCTTGTACGAATCGAGCCTGCTGCTCACTGCAAGAAGCGGGTGGATAGAGTAGCCCCTGCACCGGTAACGCGGCGCGGAACTTTCCGAAAAGATTTCTGATGATAAAACACCACTGCAATGACAGACAATTCTATCATAAATATTTGCAGCCTTTAACTGCCCCCAGACCTGCCCTATGGCATCATCGGGGGTTGTTATGAATATCACTTTACTATCCCGTATCAGGTCGTCAATTGTCGCATAAAAACCTGTACCGGTAAAGTCTGCCGCCTCGTGGGCGGACTTTGGATTTCTGCTGTAATACCCGGACACACGGATACTGTGCCCGGTAAAATATCTGCCGAGGGAAAAACCGACTTTTCCCGCACCAATAAATCCCACTGCCATACACATCCCTCCTTATTTCATGCCGCATAAAATGCATTCATTTTAAAGGATAATAAAGTCTCATTCTACCCGCTGGTAAATATAAGCTTTGCCACTGTGTATGATGTTTCATCAAATTTTTCAATAAGGTATAGTTTCTTAGAAATCATTTTCGTCCGAATACCATCCGTGTCTAAATATAGCACATAAATGCGCGGCCTACAATCATTTTCTATAAAATATGGTAGGTTCTCTCAAATATCTGTCTTTTGACAATATACACGTCAGTCGTATCATCCGGGGAATAGCAGATAAAATCCCCCACATCGCCATACATATACTTTTCATAATTCCACTTGGAAAAAACCTTTGCCGGAATCTCAAGCTGTTTTGCATATATGTATGACTCCTCCTTGCGCACGCACTGTCTCGCATATGGCAGGAGTTCATATTTTTTGGATAATGCGGTGTCCACCACGGACGGCGCATAGTCAAACTCCTGGTAAAATGCTGCATCCTTTGGCACGTATTTCTGCAAAAACTTATCGCGCTGAATCGGATAGACCTCGCCCATAAGCCCAATCATCACATAGATATCCTCCGATGCCGTCACCGCCACATCCCCCTCATAGGTACGAATCCTGCACTCTGTCTGCGGTTCCAGAAAATCCAGCGTTTTCGCGTAGCCGTACACGCCGGGAAGCTTCCTGTACAGCGCAAACGCTTCGGGATTTCTGACCCCCTCCCCGGCAACGATTACCTCACAGCTGTCATAATATGCCTCCGCCCTGGAAAAAATATAGGTATCAATTCCCATACTTGCATACTTTTCATTATACTTCCCCATGCTGATAAATCCGCCCGCCTTGTCCAGATGACCGCCGCCGCTTCCGATATCCTTCACGAGAAACCCTGCCATGTCGTTTGCCGCCACTTCCGGGCTGCAGCTTCTGACCGAGAGTTTATATCCCTCCGGCAGTTCATTAAAAATGATGCACACATCAATGCTGTCAACCTGTAGCACAAAATCGCCGACCAGCCCGAGGATATTGGGGTCGCACGGCTTTGCCTTGATGATTGCCAGCCGCTTCTTTTCATTATAATTGTACCGCAGCATCGCCATACCCGCCGTCTCAAACTCCTCAAGCGTAAAATTCGCGTGGGTCACACGGTTTAAAAGCTGCTCGTCAATCCGCAGAAAGTCAAGCATGTCGCGCTCAAGCGGATGCCTTACCTCGGAAAGCTCGTTGCTGTCCATAAAAAGTCCATAATATAATGCCGTGGAAACTGCGATATCCCTGTTGACATCATATCCCTCCGCCTTTAACAGGTCATAGCAGATGGTGGAGCAGCTCACGATGTTGCTGCGAATCTCACACATCTCATCGGACTCGCGCCCCGTATTATGATGGTCTATCATCGCGACGCTGAGGGCATCCAGATGCTGGACATTTCCCTCCCCATACTGGCAGTCCACGGTCAGCAGCAGCTCCGGAACGCCGAGCGGCGTATCCAGCTCGTTGAGATACTCTGCCGGAATTTGAAGCCTGTCAACCAGCATACAGATATTACTCTTTGTAATCCTGGAAAACCCGCCGTAAACCAGACGCACCTTCTTCCCCTGCGACTGAAAATATTTGTAGAGTGCATATCCCGACCCGACTGCATCCGCGTCCGGGTTGTCATGCATCTGAATCACGATTTCATCATATTTTGACAAATTTTTTAATCTCATTGAAGTCTCCATTCTTTCTTTTTCTGTTTTTTCACCACCGTATTGGAATCCCCGCCTTCACCTTGAAAGCGTTGAACGGTCTGTCAGCCGTGCGAGCGCATCCACGTCGACGGTCACTGCGGGTCTGATTCCAAAGCCTTCCACGCCCACTGTCTGGACAGTCACCATCTCCCCCGTGACACCATTCGACACGATATGGCACTGGCTGACACTGCCATCCACCGGCTCACGCAACCACCAGAAATAATTGTCCGTCCCCAGATCGAGCGAATACGCACCGTACCAATGCGTTTCGTCCTCACGGACTGCCGCCTCGGTCGGCTTCGCCAGAATGCTGACATCTGCCTCACGCAGCCACTCCAGCTCTTCCATGTCCAGCAGGAAAACCTTGTCGCCTGTCACTGGTGCACTGTCCCGGGAAAGCACATTGCCCTTGCTTTTTACCTGTGTCGTGACGATGGCGTCCCGCTCCTCCTGTGTAAACCCATACAGAAAGCCTGCCTCGTGTACGTATCCGTTTTTCATATCGGACATCACCTTTCCTGACGGCACAGCGCCCTCATAACCCACAACCTGTCTGTCAGAATTGAGCCATGCGCGGATGCAGGAGCTGTCCCATGCATTATTGCCGCGCACCTTCGCCTCGACAGCCTTGTCCGCAAAATCGTCACTTGTGTACTTCCAGTAATCCACACCCGCATCCTTGTTAAAACGTTCACTCTGCGCCGCATCATACGCCTTCATCGTGACAATCTGCTCCGTGATGAGGACAGCCTGCGTTTCATCCTCGGAGAAATGAATCACCTGCCAGCTGACAGGCTCCCCATTATACGTCCCGAATGTCACCACGCTCCCCAGCTGTATCACAATCTGTTCCTCTGCATCCTCCTGCATGTCATGCATCCCATTTATGTAATAGGTCACTGCTGCCACAAATACCACAAAAATACAGATAGCGGCGATGGGAAGCCTTCCTTGGAACCATCTTTTTTTCTGCGTGTTCTTTTTTACCGGAGCCGCTGGCGCTTCTGCACTGCCCATATCCAGTTTCCGCGTGATGTTTTTCTCCGGCTCTCCCTGCATATCATTTACGCACTTGAGGATTTTCTGGATACCTTCCTCCGGGTTCTGGTTCACCCACTGGTTGGTCAGGAGAAAGTACTCCATCGACTTTGTGAGTTCCACTTCCTCAAGCTTGTACACCATAATCGGAATCCCGCTGCTTGCCGCGTGCTCCACCTCCCGCAGCACATGCGGCGAATGGTTCGCGGCGTTTGACAGTAACAAGACAATGATGTCAGAGCGCTCAATCCCAAGTATCAGCTCCTCCGCATACTCCTTTCCGGAGCGGATATCCCGCGGTGCAATAAAACACTGGTGCCCTCCGTTTTCCAGCAGTCCGCAGATGCTCTGTGCACACGCCGCGTCACTGGAGGAATGCGATATAAATACATACATAATTCCTGCCTTTCTTTCGCAGACTATTACGTAATACTCAAATAAACAAAATATATAGAAATTTCTGCGAAATATAAAACCCACCTTAAACAGATACTAATATTTTACAAGTTTCTACACATTTTGTCTATAAAATTCATTTATGTCTGACTCAAATCAGTCTATTTTTCTTCCAATGTCCAGTCCTGTACCAGAAATACGATATCAGGTAGTTTACCCCCCATCCCATGGGCACTGCATACCATATCATTGCAATCCCCCATATGGGCGAACACAGCTGTGCCACGGCGACGCGGATTGTGAGGTTCACGAGATTTGCAATCATATAGACCTTGATGTCGCCCGCACCCCTTAAAATGCCGTCCGTTATCGCCTTAAAGCCCAGAAACGAGAAGAAAAATCCAATAAAACGGAAATATGCCGTTCCTGTCTCAAACGCCACCGCCGACTCCCCCTGTTCGACAAAAGCCGACAAAATGGGGGCATAAAACAACTGTGACACCGCGGCAATCACAACGCCAAATGCAATGATGATGCCATACGCCGCATGATACCCCTGCCGCACGCGCTCTGCCTTCCCTGCCCCGAGATTCTGCGCCGTGAACGTGGACATTGCGTTGCCTGTGGCAATCATCGGCACAATGCAGATTGACTCAAGCCGGATTCCCGCCGAATACCCTGCAAGTGCAGACGAGCCAAACTGGTTGACTGCCGACTGCGTAAGCAGCATGCCGATGCTCACGATGGACTGCTGAACGATGGATGGAATCGCAATCCGAACCCCGGTCACAAACATATCGCTGCGAAAACACGCCACCCTGCCCTCAGTTTTGTATGTGGCGAGCAGGCGCATGAGGATAACAAACGAAATCACCGCCGCGATTCCCTGCGCAATCACCGTTGCCGCCGCCGCGCCGGAAACGCCAAGCCCCAGCGTCCCGACCATCCACAAGTCCAGCACGATATTGAGGATGGAGGAAAAAATCAGCAGCCAGAGCGGAATCTTCGACCTGCCGAGCGCATTGAAGTTTGCCGACAGGATATTGTACATAAACATAAACGGCAGTCCCACAAAATAAATCTGGAGATACGCGACGGCATCCTCCATAATGTTGTCCGGTGTTTTCAGCATCCTCAGAACAGCCGGATTGATAAAAAAGCCCAGCACTGCCAGAACCGTGCTGAACACGGCAAACGTTATCAGGAACGTGTATGCCGAGCTTTTCATTTCCCTGTGCTTTCCCGCGCCCAGATACTGGCTTGTGAGCACAGACGCACCGATTCCGCCCCCTATCGCAATCATGATAAAAACCGTCGTAAAAGAATACGAAGCGCCCACTGCCGCCAGCGCATCCTCACCCACCAGCTTCCCCACAATAACGGAATCCGCCATATTGTAAAACTGCTGGAACAGGTTTCCGATAATCATCGGAAGCGCAAAGAAAAACAGGCTTCGCGCAGGCGGCTGGGTAATCAGGTTCTCTTTTGCATTTTGTGACATTTTTTTCACTCCTTCATCAGCACTATAATATGTACGAGAATCTCAAATTGTTATGAAAAATGCCGTACCTTGGCATTTTTCCGCGTGAAACTTAGTACTTCTCCGCGAAGCAGCCTCTGCTGCGAGTGGCTAGAAGTACTTTTCACGCTATTTTACTATATTTTTACAAAAAATCCAATATTCTTACAAAATATCCGCTTGTAACAGTTCCGCCTTAGGCTTCCTGTTACAAACATCAAGCCATGCAAAATCGCTTCGCGATGGCTTGATGCATCTCAACCACTATATTTTTTTACGGACTTTGCAGCTAGTGCAAAGTCCTGAGCTAAATTGTTATATCCGCTTTCCAAAATCCGTGCAGGTTGCAGTACGCGTATGCCGCACATGCCGTATCGCCGTCTGCAAGCACAAAATGGCCAACCGGCTCATCCTGCGGCGTGAGCGTCATAAACTGCCCGCCTTTTTTTGTTTCCAGAAAAATCCAGACAATACTGTGCTCATCCGTCATCGGATGAAATACACTGCCGACTTTTACCGTGATATTCTGCCCGTTCTTCTCCACGATGGGAATGTGCTTCTCGCCTGCACCTTCCGCGTCCCTGCTGTCCAAAAACGTAAACTTATCGCCGAGTGCCTGTTTCAGCGTCTCCTCCTTACCTGATACAAGATATAAAGTTTCCTCGCCATTTTTTACAAATACACTGTTCTCTGCCATTTCAATCTCCTTTCTCAATTTGCCTTCTTTTCTGCGTCCAGCTTTAATCGCTCATATCTTCTGTCAATCTCCTGCTGCAGGCTCTCCGCAACCGGTCTGTACTCTTCCCTGCACAAATGCCTGGTGCGCCCCATCATGGCAAGCCAGTCGGTGACAGGAATTTTTTTGCCTGCCGCATCCGGATCAAAGCTGAGCGTTGTTTTCCCCCGTTCTATCTCAAACAGCGGAAAATAGCAGCAGTTTACGCCCGCCTCGATGACACGCCGCTCTGTCGCCGGGTTGTCGTTCCAGTTCAGGGGGCATGCCGACAGTGCCTTGACATACGCCGTCCCCTCCGTCTTGGCATAATGCGCCGCCTTTGCCGCCTTTCTGATAAAGTCCGTGGGATTGGATTCCGCCACCGTGGCGATGTATGGAATCCCTGTCGCCGCCATGATGCGGGGCATGTCCTTATGGAAAAATGTTTTTCCATACTGCATTTTGCCCACATGGGATGTCGCGCTTCTCGCCCCTTTTGGCGTCGAGTATGACAGCTGGTAGCCGGTATTCATATAGCCGCCGTTGTCATACTCAAAAAGAAGAATACGGTGTCCCCGCAGCGCCGTCCCGATGGCAGAGCCCATGCCGATATCCATGCCGCCGTCCCCGCTCACCATCACGAACACAATGTCTCCCGGCGGAATTTCTCCCTTTTTCTGCTTGCGGTAACAGATTTCCGCAAGCCCGCTGAGTGTCGCCGCCCCATTCTGGAATAAATTGTGAAGGTAGGGCACCTTAAAGCTTGTCCGCGGATACGCCGTCGTCACAATCATGCCGCAGCCTGTCTGAAACAGAAGCACCACCGGATCCTCAATTGCCCGGAGCAGCAGATTTAAGTTTACCGGAATCCCGCAGCCCGGACAAGCCCCATGACCGGGCGCAATGCGCTTTGGCATTGCCGCCGTGGCATTCAGGGTGCCGCCCTTGACCCGCACCTCGCCGTCTGCATCTTTCTGGACGGTTGTCGCACCGACGGCGGTTCGCTCCCTTGTAAGAGGGGCAAAGAAATTTCCCCTGTCCGCCGTTTTGTCCGCATCTCCGGCAGTGACTCCGTAATATGAGAAGTCGGGAGCCTCCGGGTCATTCAGGATGCCAAGCATTTTTTCCGCGTCCTCCGCAAAGAAGTCCAGCCCGCCAAGCCCATAGACAAGGCTCTTTATTTTTGCCCTGCCGCCAAATTTCTGCATCATGGCGCGCACTTCCAGCGACAGGTTTCCGCCCCATGCGCCGTAGCTGTCCTGCCTGTCGGCAACCATGATGCGCTCTGCCTTTTCGCAGGCGGCGAACATCTCCTTTTCCGGAAACGGACGCAGCACATTCAATGTCACTGCACCCGCCGCTGTACCGTCCCCGCGCAGCTTGTCCACTCCCTCCTTCGCCGTCTCATACGAGGAGCCCAGTAACACCAGCAGCTCACTTGCATCTGTATGATGATATCCCTCCGCCATTTCGTATTTCCTGCCCGAAAGCTTTTCATATGCCGCAAATAATTCCGGAATCCGCTCTGCCGCCTCCTTCATGGCAAGATGAAGCTGGTACCGGTTGTTGATGATATCCGGTTCGTTCATATAGGAACCGACCGTAATTGGCTGATTCAGGTCCAGAAACGGATAGTCCTCCCGCTTTTCCCCGATAAACTGACGCACCGTCTCATCCTTTTCAAACCGCATACAGCGCCTTTTCTGATGGCTTGTAAAAAAACCGTCGTATGCCACGACCACCGGAAGACGCACCTCCTCGGCAAGCTTCAGCGCAATCAGGTTAAAATCATAGACCTGCTGCACGGTATGGGCAAACAAAATCGGCCATCCGGCATTCAGCAGATACATAATGTCACTGTGGTCGCCTTTGATGGACAGGGGGCCGGAAACCGTCCTGCACACCACATTCATCACCATCGGATAGCGCGTTCCCGACTGGACGGGAAACTGTTCCAGCGCATAGAGCAGACCGTTCGCACTTGTGGCATTGATGACCCTTCCGCCGCCCACGGATGCCCCATAGCAGATTCCTGCCGCGCTGTGCTCACCCTCGGCGGCAATCATCACCAAATCCGTCTCCCCTGTGGCGCGCATCGCATCGAGATTTTCCGCAATCTGGGTCGACGGCGTAATCGGATAATATCCCATCAGGTCATAACCAATCTGCCTGATTGCAACAGCCGCCATCTCGTTTCCACTCGCATATTCCATCACCTGTTTTTCCACTATACCTCGCCTCCCTTCATCCTGACTTCCGTAAAAAAGGATTCGGAGGTGATATAACCGTCCGGTCCCGATTCCACATAGTAGTCCGGCGTGCGCAACATGTCCTGATTGGGCAAAAAGTACTGCTTCTGCGCATGCTCCGACTCTGCTCCCTGAACAAGCGCATTCACCGGGCATACATTGACACACCGCATGCAGCCCTTGCAGTGGTAATAGTCAAGCCCCTGATTGACCATCATTTCCCTGCCATTGTATTCCCCCCTGGAAAACTGGAATACCATATCGGGGCACGTCGTGTCGCACAGTCCACAGTTAATGCAGCGCTCCTTGATAAAAAGGGGAATGTAACCCTGCCGCGACGGCGACAAATCTGCGACAGCCGTATTGCCAAAGCGCGGGTTGATGCCGCCTATGGGCGCTGTCGTGTATCCCCATTCCTGACTGTCCCCGCCCTGTTTTTCTTTTCCGGAGACCGTTTCTGTGTGCAGCGCCAGCTGCCGCACCTGTGCATAACCGCCTTCCAGCCCTTTCAGGTTTCCTTCCAGTGCATCGGGATATTTTCTGCCAAGGCTGTCCCTGCAAATCTGTCGGACATCCTCAAGCTGCATGACTCCCATCACTTTTGCAATTGCCCCAAGCATCACCACATTGATGCGCGATTTGGACTCCATTGCAATCTGGCGGGCATTTACCACATAGCACTCCCTGATACAATCCGGCAGTCCGCCCGACAGGTTTTCCTGCCCCTCGTCGAGCGCCACGAGAACCTTTGTCTGTGAGCCACACCCTTTCCACACACCCGCATCCTGCATTAATGCCTGATGAAATACTGCCAGCAGATCAGGATGTACCACCGGAGCGTGTATCCTGATTTCCTTGTCCGGCAGGCAGTAACGGATATATCCTTTCACGGGCGTCCCTGTCTTTTCCGAACCGTAGCTTGAAAACGCCGCGCTGTTCAGGTTCAGATACCTGACTGCCAGTTCCCCCAGCATTTTCCCGCAAAGATTTGCCCCCAGTCCGCCGATACTTTCCAGCCGAATTCCAAAGTAATCCTGTTTTTCCAAAATCTGATTGATATTTTCTGCCATGACTGCCCCCTTTTGTTTTCCATTTCCGATATTACATAAATAACTACCTCAATGCCATTTTACCCAACAGCCCCCATCAGCGTATAGACCACCGTACCGACGACACCGCTTCCGAAAATAATCGCGATTGCACTGGCTTTAAACTTTCTCAGTATGACAAGCGCCCCGGCAAAAATAACCAGCTCGACAATCCGGATGTCGCGCAGCACAATATCGGGCAGCTCCGCCTGGAACAGACCAAGCATCAGGATGGATGCCCCCGCCGAGGCAATCAGCGCCACGACTGCCGGCCGCAGGGAACCAAGCACAACCTGTACACCGCTGACCGTGCGGTACTTATAGTAAAAGTGCGCCAGTGTAAGGCAGATGATAAAAGACGGAATAATGCACCCCACCGTACAGATAAGGACTCCCGGAATCCCAGCAATCCGCATTCCCACAAACGTTGCGGAGTTGATGGAAATCGGCCCCGGCGTCATTTCCGCCACCGTGATTAAGTCCGAAAACTCCTCCATGGTCATCAGCCCATGGATGTTGACAATCTGCTCCTGAATCAGCGGAATTGCGGCATACCCGCCCCCTACGCTGAACAGGCCGACCTGAATAAAAGCAAAAAATAATTTAAGTAACAGCATTTACGACTCCTTTCTTTTATTTTTAAGCGTTACAATCAAATCTGCTATCCCGATTCCAAGGCATGCAAAAATGATAATCATTGCACTCGTATCTAACAGGTATGTTGTCACAAAAGCAATCACCATCATCACGACATATAAAACGCGCCTTGTCTTCACGACATTTGTCGCCAGATTAATCACCACGTCAAAAATAACTGCCGCAACCCCTGCCCGCATGACCTGCAGTGCAGTGGCAATATAAGGATTGGTACGGAATTGGTCATAGAATAATGAAATGACTGAAATGATAACCATGGGGGGAAGAATTGTTCCGAGAATGGCTGTCAGGGAGCCGACAATCCCCGCTATCCGGTAACCAATGATAACAGAGGCGTTGACGGGGAGCGGCCCGGGCGCAGACTGCGTAATCGCCGTCACATCCAGCATCTCATCCTCCTCGAGCCACGCAAGCTCCTCGACATATTTCTTTTTCATAAGGGATACGATGACAAAGCCACCGCCAAACGTACAGGCGCTCAATACAAACATAGAGCGAAATAAAGTCCACAATTTACTGTAATCCTTTTTCATGATTCCTCCATTTTCAAACCATCCAGCTTCTCTTTCGTATTATGCGGAGTTCTCATAAAATTTATGTATGGCGCCTGCCCTGTATTTTATTTTGTATGCCGGTTCAGCATCCAGCAGACACGCGCGCCGCCCATGCTTTTCTTCTTTTGAGTGGGTGTAAGCTGCCTGCATTCCAATACAAAGGTGCTGCCGTCCGTTAACTGTACCAGTATTTTATCCGACCTGTCATTCACCGCAATATCCATGATTCCCATGTTGTCCGCTTCATTTAGTAAATCAAACATCTTATCCTTAAAGTAGTTCAGCCCCATTTTAATCCCCTTTCCTATATCATTTTATACGGTCAGTCTTTCTGGCCGCCCATATGATTCGTCCCTCAGGTTCTGTATCTGCCAATATAAGACTTATTATCGTCTCTTATCACACTATACCAAGTAATATATGAAAAAACAAGGAAAACCGATTTACATGTTTCGACACCAAACGACCGATAAGACATTCTTGTAAAAATGCCCACGGCAAGGTTCCTGTAACAGTAAAACAAAGGCTTTTGGGATTTTTATGTTGTCAATTTATGGAAAATTTGATAGAATAAAGGCGAAAATAACAAATATGTAGTCTGCCCAAGGGGAGGAATTTACTGTGGAAGATGAATTTGGCCATATAGAAATTAAGTTAAACGAACTGTTGAAGAAACGAGGATTAAACAAAAATAAATTATCCCATAAGGCTGAAATGAACTGGAAACAGATTGACAATTACTGCACAAACAATGTCACAAGGCTAGATGTCGCCGTCCTGTGCAAGCTGTGTACGGCACTGGACTGTGAGATTCAGGATCTCCTCGTCTTCCATCCGAATGATAAAAGAAGTTAGGGCGTTCCAGGTCAGACACACCCTAACTTCTTTTATTAATGTCATTATTGGTGGATGGCATTTCTTGTCCGGTGGAGGAATCCCCTCACCCGCTTCTTTTGCAGGAAGATATCATAGCTCTTGATAATCAGCACCGAACACGCTGCCTGTTCCATAATTTTATCGGTCCGGAATCCAGTAACAACTTCCTGAATTCCCCAGTCCAGAGAAGCTCCCATGATAATCAGGTCATACTGATCGGAAAACGCCACCACCTGCTCTATCAGGTCGCCGCTGCACACCATAATCTCCGCAGGCTGGTCAAACTTCGCCGCCGATTTGTCGAGATACGCCCGCGTGCTCTCCACATCCTCCTCGTGGTCCACCACATTCAGCAGCGTAATTTTTGCGCCATATGCATTGGCTATCCTGTTGACAACCTTTGCCGTCATTTTGGAATATTTCCCGCCGCCGTATGGGAACAGGATGTTTTTAAATTCCATGTCCTGTCCCTGCATCCGCAGGACACCGACATCCGCAGGCGCCTCCTGGAGCATCCGGTACGTAATGTTTCCGTGCATGTATTTTGCCAGACCTGAACCGTGCCATCCCATAATCACAAGCGGATTTTTCTCTTTTTTCACCACGGACATAATCGCGTGGAACGCATCCCTCGAGTTAATCAGCACCGGGCGCATACACGGCTCCGCCTCATATTCCTTGAGCTTCTGGACAACAATATCCTGTACGCCCATCGACTGCATCATGATATCATAATCCGCGATTGTCAGCAGATTATCCGGAAAAACATTGACCTTCACCGGAACAACTGTCGTACTCTCCTCCGAGAGGGCAATCCTTCTGCCAAAATTCAACAGGCCATCCGCCGTTTTCGGATTCGAAACTGGAATGACAATCTCGTTCTTCCGATTGTCCTTTTTCTGCTCCTTGATTTCCGGCACATCGACAATGGAGATTCCCTTCGACGCATACTTGAGCCTTGGCATGACAAGGTAATAATAAATGATTCCGGCTCCAATCACGGACACCGCTATTATCAGCGCCGGACGGTCGGATATGGCAAGATTGCATATCAGAAAAAGGTTCATGCCAATGCCAAGTATCGGTGTAACCGGATAAAACGGCACGCGGAATTTGCGTTCCAGTTCAGGCTTTTTCTGCCGGAAAATAATCAGCGCCACATTGACAAGGCTGTAGCCTGTCAGTGAAAAAATGCTTGTCACGGTTGAAATATGCTCCAAATCCCTGATAGTCACCGCGATAAAAACAATCACGGACGAGACGACAATCGAAAAAACAGGGGTCTTTGTCGTCCTGTTGATTGCCTTAAACAGACTTGGCAGGCGCTGGTCGCGCGCCATCGCAAAGGATGTCCGTGAAGATGCCATGACCGCCGTGTTAATCGACGAAAGCGTCGCCAGGATTCCGGCAAAGGCAAACAGGTAACCGCCTATGGTGCCGCCCATATAAACTGCCGTGTCAATCATGGGCGTGCTGGTGACTTCAGGCACCAGCTGCTGCCATGGAATAATGCCGCATCCAATGAAAAACACGGAAGTCTTTATCACAATAACCGCCGCAATCGATATCAGAATCGCCTTCGGTATCGTCTTCTCCGGCTCGATGACCTCCTCGCTCGCAGTCGTTATCAGCCCATATCCGATATACGTCATGTACAGAAAGCCCATCGCGTTGAATACCCCCGGCATCCCCTGCGGCGTGTATGGTTTCTGGTTCTCCATATCCAGGTGAAAAATACCGGCAATGACATAAACTGCCAGCAGTGCAATCAGGACTGTCGTGATGACATTCTGCAAGGTCCCGGAGCTTTTTGTCCCCTTTATGTTCGTAAGCATGACGTAGACGACAAGCAGATACGCCGCCGCCATCTTTGGGATAAACGGAAATATGTAGTTGATAAAGTTTCCAAAACCCAGCGCAAACAATCCGCACGACATCGCGTAGCCAAGCCAGAAGCCCCAGCCGCAGATAAATCCAATAATGTTGTTGCCCGTGGCTTCCTTCACATAGACATAGCCGCCGCCCGCCTTTGGTATGACAGTCACCAGCTCTGCAAAGGACAGCCCCGTAAACACTGCCGCAATGCCTGCCAGAAATATGGCAAGCGATGCGCCCGGTCCCGCTGTCGCATAGCTCGTTCCTGCCAGGACAAAAATGGCAGAACCAATCATCGTGCCGATGCTAATCATGAGTGCAGAATACATCCCCAATGTTCTGTCTAACTTTTCTTTCACTGTTATCCCGCCCTTTCCTTAATAACCTCGTTTTTCAGCCTCCTCCATCAATTTCGGCTGTATGTCAGGATATGTCCAGTCCGTGGGCATATCCGCAGTGATAAAAATCTTTTCGATCTCGCTGTGCAGCTCCGGCTCAAACGCCCTGATTTCGGCAGCGTAAAGCATCCCGAAAGACTCCTCCCCGTTGAAATTGTCCTCCGCAGTGACAGAGTAGACACAGACCGGGTGTATGTCAAAATCAATCGCGCCTGTCTCCTCATATAGCTCCCGCTTCGCCGTGTCCAGTATCATCTCGCCCGGTTCCCTGTGACCGCCCGGTACCTCAAGTGTGTTTCTGGATTTATGCTTGCAGAAAACATATTGCCCGTCTGTCTTCGCGATGATGACGGCAAACCGAAGCAGTCTGTCTTCCACTTCCTCGTAAAAGTTTACAACGGTATCCATTTTGCAAAACTCCTCCTTCGTGTTTCTGGTCTTGTCAGTTCCTTACAGTTGGCAGAAATAAACCCGTTCATTTCCGGTGGCTGCCAAGGCACAATACAGCGATTCCAATCCCACTGCCGTATCTTTCTGTGCGTCCGTAATAATGACAACCGTGTCATATTTTTGTAGGTCATAAATATATGTCGTGCGGCTGCTGTCATAAAAGCTTGACAGCTCATATCTTGTGTGCAGCGGATAATTCTCCGCACTGCTCACGGCAATCGGGCTTCTTGTCGTCGCGTGAAAGCGGACATCCTTTCCCTGCGCCTCTATTCTGTCCGCCACATAAAGCGCAGGATACATAAACTCCTCTGTCCCAAGCACCAGTATTTTCTGCGCGCTTTCCAAATCTGCCTGTTCCGCAATATCCTGATACAGGGACGCACAAAATTTCTGATAGTCAGCCGGATGGACAATCCGCCTGGTATCCATGCGGCCGCACGTTTTTATATATCTGATGTTGTCCAGCGCACAAGACTGATTCTGTGCGGGCGGCACGCCATCCTTACATACAACGTAGGTTCCATCATCACTACATGCATTTGCAGTTTCCGTATATGCCGCATGGTTTGTCTTTACAAGCCAGAAAAGCGCGATTCCATAATCCTTATAAACATCCATCGCCGCTTTGTCCATCCCATTTAATATGGAAGCGACGGAAAACTTTAATTTTTCAGGATACTGCTTTTTCAGGATATCTATGATGTTGCGGATTGTTTTTCCCGTCGTGACCTCGTCCTCGACAAAAAGGATTCTGTCGATTGTCCTGAGTGCCCTGTCGATGTCATTTTTGACAAGCTTCTGTTCCGTGGCGTGGCTGTGCTCCTCCGAAAAATAAAGATATTCGGCATCCGGCACAAGCTCCCTTGTCGTCTGCATATAGTCCACGCCAAGTTCTGCCGCCACTGCCGCGCCGATTGCCGTCGCCGTCTCCGCAAAGCCGATTACCAGAAGCGTCTCCTTTTCGTATAGCCCGCGCAGTTTGTCTGCCAGTGCGCGAAACATCGCAAGCGCTTCCCCGGGTCTTACCGGGATATGCTTTCCCTGGAGCCTGTTGACCACCAGGTAATTTCGTTTTTTGTTGTTCTCGCGTCTGGCAACCCGCACCAAATCTTGTTCTGTGTACATTCTATTTCCCTTCCGAATCCAGAATTTTCCTCTTTCCTCTTTATTATACAGTCATATGCCGACTGCCACAAGAGAAAATTGTAACAGATGC
Source organism: Lachnospiraceae bacterium UBA7205 (assembly GCA_002490665.1). GTDB lineage: Bacteria > Bacillota > Clostridia > Lachnospirales > Lachnospiraceae > COE1. The sequence continues at coordinate 24,343 of DKUL01000057.1, forward strand.
GCGAAAGCTGAACTGTTAGTTACTGTTCACTCCGTTCCAGTAACAGATAAAAATCCATGCAAAATTTGCTTCGCAAATGGATTTTTACTTGCAGGCGAAACGTTTTCTCACGTGGCTTGAAAAGCCATAATTAGCAGTAAATGCTAACTCCTGATCTGAACAGTAACAACTGTTACGAACTGTTTGCATCTATTATAAAAATTATTTGACATATTCTGTTCAATTTCATACAATAATAAAAGAGACGGAGTAATCCGCCCTCGAAAATATTGTTCGCTTACCGGAAGCGTCTAATAAATGTCTGGTTTGAAAATTCTAGCCTTATTACTTAGGTGATAAGGCTATTTTTACAGTGAAAATACCATGGAATACCAAGAAGGATATGTCTATCATTTAAAAGCGAATATTTTATTAAAGCAAATAATCCAAACCTCATGTAAAATAAGGAAAATGGCAATTACCATCCAACTTTCTACTATATGTATATGCGTGATGAAAAAACAGATTTGCTTTGCCTAGTTCCTCTTGGCAGCCGTGTCGAATAATTTCAGACAATTTATGATAAACAAATAGAAAAATATGGAAACTGTCTAACCATTATGCTTTTACTCTTCCAGCATCTTTTTTAATTCAGCTACAAGTTCTTTTTTGATACACTCTATTTCCTTCTTAGTATGTGTGTAATAGAACGAAGGCGGGAATATTGACCCTGACGAAAGTACTCCATAACAAATTAATACATTGCATATTTTTTTGCCTTCCTACTATTCAGACCAGTATAAGTGTCAGCATTTTCATTCAATATAGCATAAAATAATAGAAGCTATAACTGACACTAGATAAAACAGAAATTTATTATGGATTAAAAAATGGAACAAAAATTGAGACGCGACTGCAATATGGGTGAAAACCTTAAACAGCTACGCAAAAAGAACGGATTCTCACAAGAAAAACTATGTGCCGAATTACAACGCCGTTCCTGCGATATTGGCAGGACAACCTATGAAAAATATGAGTCGGGCGAGTTAAATATCCGTATCAGTGTACTGATACAGCTCAAAAAACTTTATAACTGCACCTATGATGACTTTTTTGCCGGTCTCGATCCTGATGAAAATACTTCATAGTCCAAGTTATGTATTAGACATCTTATTCTCCCTTTCTCCCCCGAACCAAACGTGCGGCATTCGGCTCTTTGCAAAGTTAATCCGTTCATAATTGTATTCAGATGTCCAATAGGGAAGTTCCTTCATTTTTGTCGGCTGCCGCTGTATCTCCACCCCCATTGCAATGTTATGGATGAATTTTTCCACATTTTCTAACCCCAAGTTTACAGTTTGAAATTTTAGCTTTTATAATTTGTATCATGCCACTTCTCCTGTTGCTACTTGTCAAGGACGTATTATCACTTTTTCCTGGTCTGCAATCATGAAGAATGACACGCTTTAGCTTGTCCTCTATGCTCTGGGTACTCGTAGAAGAAAAATGTACCTCGACTAAATACCTTGTCTTATCAATCTTGTGCTCTAAACAAGGCGTTAATCGCCCTGTGGTGTTGGTCTGAATTTAAAATCCAAATTGGATTTGCTCATTGTTCCTCCTTATTGGGCAATGCGTGCAAGCACGCATGAAAAAGACACATGGTTTCCACAATTTACTGTTCCATGCGTCTTTGCCAATGCGTCCTGTGGACGCTATGTTATTTTGATATTAAATTGTTTTGCCGATTATGCTAACTGCATAATCTCACTCTGTAAATCCTTAACTAAATCAAGTGATAACTCTGTGTAATCTGCTATGTCCTCCAATGACATTTTACCCGCCTTAATCATGCGAATAGCTGTCTTTCTTGCTTTATCTTGTTCAGCTTCATAACGCTCACTTTTGATATAAGACCTTATAACTTCTTCCTCGTCAAATAAACTCATCATAATTGACACAACCTCCTTTTCCCTGTCAAGCAAGTATTCCCTTAGTATATTTTTGTCTTTACAGATACGAATTGTTTCAGTAACAGTTTTTCTTGTTCTGCCGTAAAGTTTCATCTGTTCATTATACACTTTACAAAAAATAATATACTGATTGAGTATACTGTCCGTATCACTCTCGCAAATAACTTTAACCTTTACATCAACAGCAGTATCAACTCCGTCAAAAAATTCCTTTGATAAGGATATTGTATCAGGAATGTTTTTTCGGTCACCTGTGTAAATTACATACAGTTCGGGTTTTGGCATTTTTACTTTCTTGCTCTTGTATAGATTTTGATTGGTACGCTCAAAATAATCATGATATGTCTGCGCAAGATATAGCAACGCTCTAATAATAATATTCAACGTCCATAATGACTGCGCTTCTAACAGAATCAAAAATTTTTCCCCTAAAAGAAAACCCAAATCATTATAAATCCCATCTGTCAGAACATTCTTAATCGTAATGTCTGTTAGTTCACTCTCGGTAGCTGTTTTATCTTCTGGGTGGAGTGCCCTATATAATTGCAACAGGTATTTTTTAATCTTAAATAAGTCAGAAAATACACTGTCCTTGATGGTATATTTAGTTATTGTTTCTTCTTTGGGTACTATTTGCTTTGTACCATCCTGCACTTTAACACCCCGATTCCTAAAAAACCGTGGCACAAGATATACTATAATCTGCTCCTGCCACGCTTCAATTATACATAAAAACGCCCATCTTTACAATAAAATTCACATTAAATTTCCTCCTCCCTACGCTTAGGAGCTGTTCAGAAATTACTTATGACAAGTACACCGTATAAAGGTTCAGCTGCAAAGAAGAAAATCGCAGGCATAGCGGGCTATGTCAAGATTTTCTGATGTCGCAGATGAGCATTTAGACAAGTAATTGCCATGAGTAATTTATTAACAGTTCCTTAGGCATCTCAGCCACTACGTATTCTTACGTGGCTTGTATAAGCCATAATTTGCAGCGCAGTACAAAACGCATCTACAAATCCATCCAATACGCTTGTATGCAGCTTTCGAACATGATATGATTTATGAAAGCGTTTTTAAAAGCTGAACGCTTAGGAACTGTTCAGAAATAACATGTGCAGCTTGCGCAGGATATTTCTTCGAGGGTGCATATCAAAAAACGTAGGTGTAGCGGGCTACGGCGAGGCTTTTTGATATGTGCAATCGGAGAAATAGACAAGTCAAGATGTACAAGTTATTTTTGAATAGTTCCTTAGCATATACCACGACAAATGAAATCTGCCGTGCGTATCACGCCATCCATACCACATACGAGGAGGATTATATCATGCGTCAGAACAGGTTTACCGCCCCGGGAGCGCACATCATCGGCAATGTCCGGACAGGGGAAAATGTAGGAATCTGGTACAATGCCGTCGTGCGCGGGGACACCAATACCATCACAATCGGCGACAACAGCAATGTGCAGGACAATGCCACCATCCACACGGACGCAGATTTTCCCGTACATATTGGAAGCGGCGTGACAATCGGACATAACGCCGTCGTCCATGGGTGCACCATCGGGGACAACACCGTCATCGGAATGGGCAGCATTATTTTGAGCGGCGCAGTGATTGGCAGCAGCTGCATCGTCGGCGCAGGCTCCCTTGTCACTGGGAAAATGCGGATTCCCGACAATTCCCTCGTCTTTGGAAATCCCGCAAAAATAATCAGAACCGTGACCGCGGAGGAAGCAGATGCCAACCGGAAAAATGCAATACACTATGTGTCACTTATGAAAAAGGCATATTAAAAGTTATTGATTTCAATATTGATTTTGTATATGCAAAAGGCTATAATGAAAACGTTAAAAAATACGATGATAAATGACAGCTGAGCCTCTGGCTCCCTGTTACTGACGAAAGAGGGGGAAGAAAATGGAATCGTATTTCATGTTTCGAAATCTGGCGATTATCCTTGTCGCCGCAAAAGTTTGCGGAATTGCAGCCCGGAAATGCAAGGCGCCACAGGTGGTCGGCGAAATTATCGCGGGACTTTTGATTGGCCCGAGCCTGCTGGGATGGGTGGAGCAGTCCGATTTTCTGGTAAAGCTCGCCGAAGTCGGTGTGGTACTGCTGATGTTCTCGGCAGGACTCGAGACAGACTTAAAGGATTTGATGAAGACAGGTCCCATCGCCGCACTGATTGCCTGCGCCGGCGTATTTATACCACTGGCGTGCGGGGCGCTGCTTTACATGGCTTTCTACGGCGTCGCGCCATGGGGTTCGGAAGAATTCTACAAGGCAGTTTTTGTCGGCACCATCCTGACCGCGACTTCCGTGAGCATCACGGTGGAATCGCTGAAAGAAATGGGGAAATTAAAAGGCAAGGTCGGAACCACCATCCTGAGTGCGGCAATCATTGACGACATCATCGGCATTATCGTGCTTACCTTTGTGATTGGGTTTAAGAATCCGGAATCCAAGCCAACAACCGTGCTCGTCAACACGGTTCTGTTCTTTGTGTTTGCCATTGTGGTAGGATTTATTTTTTACAAACTCTTCCAGTATGTGGACAACAAATATCCCCACACAAGACGCATCCCGATTCTGGGTCTTGCACTCTGCTTTGCCATGGCATACATAGCGGAAAAATATTTTGGCATTGCCGATATCACGGGCGCATATGTTGCCGGAATCATTCTCTGTTCCATCCGGGATTCCGGGTACATTGCGGAAAAAATGGACACAAACTCCTATATGCTGTTTGGTCCGGTATTCTTTGCAAGTATCGGTCTCAAGACCAATGTGGAAAGCGTGAATATGGGCATCCTGCTCTTTTCCATCGCATTTGTGGCAGTCGGGCTAATCTCAAAGATAATCGGATGCGGGCTGATGGCGCGTCTGTGCAAATTTAATGGTCTGGATTCGCTAAAAATTGGCGTCGGCATGATGACACGGGGAGAAGTTGCCCTGATTGTGGCACAGAAAGGATTAACTGCCGGTCTGCTGACCCCGGTGTATTTTACATCGGTAATCTTCCTGATAATCGTGTCGTCCATCTCAACACCGATTATATTAAAAATATTATATTCCAAAGACAAAACATCCCCGGCTTAATGCTCATGCATGGTAGGGTAGCAACAGCACCACACTATTCTGATTTGCAATAATGCTGATGTAATTCGTGTATTTTTTGCTGTATTCGTTTTATTAACGCCACTGGTTCTAACACAGTGGCATTATTTCCAAACGGCAATATATAATCAGCAACCCATTCTAAAGCAGCATGGTTTATTTCCATGTCGATTATCCCGCCGCCCGTTGAAAGTGTTTTCAATCCACTTGCAAGCAAACATTCACTCTCGCAGCGTTTGACACCGATATCCGTCAGTTGGATTTTCATGTGGTAATCGTTTTTAACCTCTGTTTTTTCAAGATATTCCTGAATTGACGCAGGAATAGGATATTTTCCTTTGGAATAGGGCTTTTCCTCTATGATTTCTTTGATACGGTCAACCCGGAATACTCTGATTTGATTTGCTGTTGTACAATAAGCAGGGCAATACCAGAGTCCATTCATGGCATATAAGCCGATCGGTATAATTGTGCGCGTACTTTCAGAATATGTTGACGAATACCGTATTGTTGCGGCATGGCGGTTTACGGCAACAAGAAACATTGATTTAAGCAGTGGCGAATCGCAATGTCTGTCCGGAATCCAAAATACAACCTTGTTTTGAATCTGCGTGATACTGTTTTGCATATCCAATGGCAGACAATTCAAAAATTTTTTCAAGACGGATAAGGTTTCCTGTTCAAACGGAAGGTCGCGGTGATATTGCAAGGCTTGACAGGCAAAGAAAATAGCTTTTGCTTCGCTTTCCGAAAAAGCAATAGGCGGCAAAATGCGTTCTTTTAAGATATGATAGCCACCCGCCGCCCCGACTTCGGAATAAAGGGGGAAGCCCGCCTGCTCCAATTCCTGCAAGTCCCGCAGTATGGTTCTTTTTGACACAGAAAATTCATTTGCCAGTTCGCCTACTGTAAAGTCTTTTTTTGCATTTATTGTTATCATCATTTCAATAAGCCGTTCTGCCTTTGACATTTTTGAACTCCTTTCCGAATAGTGACAGTCCTTGTCACTATTCTATGATAAACTATTTATGTTTCAAATTCAATATGGCACTAAAACAAAACCATGTGCAACAGTTCAGTCCGGGACTTTGCACTGCGCTGAAAATTATGGCTTATACAAGCCACATAAGAATTCGTAGTGGCTGAGATGCATCAAGCCCCACATGGGAGAAGGGGGAATCATTTATCAGCGCATGGCGTGACAGAGCCAAACCTCATAGAATGTAAAGGAGAAAATCGTATGGAAAAATTGATGTACATGATGATGATTGAAAAAAGCAAGACCTATAATAAAATGACAAAACAGGTCGTTATGGAACACGTTGAGAACATAAGAAAGCTGGACGATGAAGGCAAGCTGGAAATCTGCGGCGTCTTTAAAGGCTATCCCGGAATGGCAGGTATGTATATCCTAAAAACAGAGAGCCGTGAAGAAGCGGAAGATATTTGCAAATCAGAACCGCTGGTTATGGGAGAATATGCAACCTACAAATTAGTCGGTTTACAGATTGCCAGCCGGGAAAACAATTATTTGCTGTAATTGAGACCAGAAACACCCCTGGAGGAAAAAGAATCCGGATCACATGGACAAAACAGCCGGGGATGTTTCTGTCCTATTCTATCTCATCAATCCACCATTTGACCACTTCAGGCGTTCCGTCATCCTTCCATGTTATCAAAAACTGTGCCGTGCCGACGAAATCTACCGTACCACCTCCTCCATACAGGTATTCCGATGCCTGCAAAGCCTTTTTTCCCTCATACGCTGCCACTTGCAGGTTATAAAATCCTCTCGCGTTTCCGCCCACGGTCTCTGCCGCAGCAGGCAGGTCCCATCCCTCGATATTTGGTGCCCGAAAAGAAATCTTTTCATCAAGGTAAGGACAGTACGCACTATATTTTTCAGCCTCCGGTTCCTGAATCACATCAATGTTCAATCCAAAGTCATAATCCTCCTCATAGTCGGAAGGAAGCTGCATACGCTCTATGTAGTTTTTCCCGGTGCCTGTATCAGGCTGATTCCTGTACTTAAATACCGCCTTATAGGAATCCCCCACTGCGCCACAGCCTGTTCCCTGCGCGCTAAACACAATTTCGACATTCTCGTCATTGTCGATGTCATCCCAAAAGACATCATACCAGCCATAATACGAGCACATCTCCTCTGAAAAACAATACGGCTCGTCCTCATTTATGTAAAACCACAGCGCACCGCCGCCATAAAAAGGTCTTACCTTTGCATCAGACACCATGGCAAGCATGTCCGGCTGACCATTGCCGTCGATATCACCAATCCGAAGCCCGGTAAGCGCCATGGCTCCATCCTGGAAAAGATTGTCATCCATCAGTGTCTGAAGGCAGGATTCGGCTATATGCTGGTCAATTCCCTGCTTTTTTGCTTCTTCATAAAAGAATTCCGTATTCTGGCTGAGCTGGCGTTCGGGAGCGTATGCATTCTGGTCTGCATCCTGCGCTTCTGTCTGCTGTACTGCGCTTTCACTTTCAGTCTGCTGCTCTTCTGTCTGTATGATGCTTTGAATTGTATCCGGTTCTTCAACTGGCGCTACTACATTCTGCTCTGACGCACATCCAAACGTGACTCCCATACAAAGCAGCATGATGCATATATATCTGGCTTTTTCAACTCTTTTTTTCATAATTTTCCTCCTGCGTAATATACTCCCGAAGTTTTTTCTGTGGAATACACATTTCTGCTCTTTTTTCGCGAGATTAGGAATTGTGAAAAAATAACTTTAACAAATTACGCAGGATTTTTCTTCGAGAGTGCAGGGCAAAAATCAGGCGCATAGCGGGCTATGTAACTGATTTTCGCCCTGTGCTATCGGAGAAAAAGACAAGTAAACTGCAAAGTTATTTTTTCACAGTTCCTTACTCCGAGCATACATATTCTTAATATTACAGGAGAAATGCATCATGATTGTATCGGAATTGCATCAAAGTTGCATCATAATATATGACGAAATAAGGGAGAGATAACATTACTCCCCCCAATAATCCTGACTTTCCTGTGTTCTCAAATCTATCCCAAACATTTTCCACATAAAATCTTCACGTTCATTATAAATATCCGCGATAAAAACAATATCATTTTCAACTCTGTAAAATACGTAATGCTGTTCCACATGAAGAAAATAATATGGATTCGATATGCCAAGCACATGCTCAACAGCAGGACATTTATATGGTGTCCCTAACAGTCCGCGAATAGCCTTTATAATCCTTGAAATCCTTTTTTGCCCAATGTATTTTCGCATCTGCCTTAATTTTTCACTGGCATCAGGAGAGTATTTTATTCTCAATCTTCATATACCCCCAGCTCTTTTTCAAGGTCACTCGCATCAATCCATCCCTCACGCTCTGCGCGTTCCTCTGCCTTTTTCAAATTTGAAAATAATGTGTATGCCGCGCGATACCGGTCGAGCTCATCTATCTCGTCCATCGTTAATATTCCATACTCTCCATGTCCGTTCCTTGTCAGATATACACGTTTTGAAATGTCCACTTCTTTCAGTACATCCGTATAATTCCTCAAATCAGATATCGGTTTAATATTTGGCATAATCCCCATCTCCTTCTTTCAGATCAATTTACAAGTTTATTTACATGCTTTTTTTATTATCCTTTATAACATTAACAGTCCGCAGCATCATCCGCCACAATCATATCAAATATGGTCTCCTCAATTACCTTGATGCATTCATCCATGCACTTTATAATGTCATTCCCCCAAAAACGGATGACTGTCCAGCCTTCGTACAGAAGCCTCTTGTTTACTTTATCATCCCGCTCCCTGTTGCGGGATATCTTGCTTATCCAGAATTCGCTGTTGCTTCCTCTTTCGAGCCTTGGCTTTAATACCTCCCAGTCCTTGCCATGAAAGAATTCCCCATCGCAGAAAATGGCTATCTTATACTTCGTCAGCACAATATCCGGTGTCCCTGGCAGTGACTTCATGTTTTTGCGGTAACGATACCCCCTGTGCCACAATTCCTTCCTTAACAGCACCTCTATCTTGGTATCCTTGCTTTTGATATTCTTCATATTTTTATGCCGCTGCTCTTTTGTCAATACATCTGCCATAAAACCACCTCGCTAAATTGAAAGGGAAGCCGATATCATTATTATTCGATTTGTCCCGCTGTCTGAAAATCTCATTACTGACAATTTCTTCCCATGAAGAACGATATACTGTCTTATCAAAAATCATTTTTCCAATCCATTCACTCATGCTCCTCATCCAGTGCCGTATAGATACTTTTTGCCACCTCGTAGGCTAAGTTAACTGGCACCGCATTTCCTACCTGTTTGTATTGTGACATCACACTTCCGCAAAATTCCCACTCATCCGGAAAGCTCTGGCAGCGTGCATTTTCCCTTACCGTAAATGGACGCGCTTCCACCGGGTGGCAGCGTTCTGTCTGCTTTTGAGATGGGGATGTCAGGACGGTAAGGGACGGCTCGTCCAGGCTTAGCCGTCTTAAAATGCCAGTCCTGCCCCCTTCCATTTCCCAGCAGCTTTTCATATAAGCCTTCGCCAGCTCCGGGTCAATATCCCGCCAGTATCCCCCGGGCGGAACGAGTTCAAAGAGTTTTTTCTTATTTTCTCCATATGGAACACCGACACTTTCCGGCACATTCTGCAAGATGTCCCTAAGAACCAGTTTCTTTTTATGTGGCTTGGGAAATTGAAAAACAATTTTTCCTTTCAAATCCTTTCGAATCCCAATCGTAATAAGCCGCTCTCGTTTTTGTGCCACACCATAATCCCATGCATTTAGCACCTTTTTCTGTATATCATACCCGGCCTTCTCAAATATGTCTAACATCACCTTGTATGTCTCTCCACCCTGATGTGTAAGAAGCCCTCGTACATTTTCAAATAAAAACATTTTCGGCTGCAATTTTTCAAGAAACACGGCATAGTGGTAAAACAGTGTCCCTCTCGCGTCCTCCAGACCGAGACGCTTTCCCGCATAGGAAAATGCCTGACAGGGCGCACCGCCTGACAGAAGGTCAAGTTGCCCTTTATTTATCCCAAAGTAATCCTCTAAATCCAGCTTCGAAATATTTTCAATATCATCACAAATTACGTTCCATCCAGGTCTGTTCTTTTCAAGGGTATCACATGCGTCCCTGTTCATTTCTACCAGCCCAAGTGTCTGAAAACCAGCTTTTTCAACCCCGAGCGCCAAGCCTCCTGCACCAGCAAATAACTCAATTGTCGAATACATCGTTATCCTCTATTCTAGGGCGTGTCTGAAAGCATTATCCAAACACGCCCTACTATTTCTTACGTCAGTTTTAAGGACATCATATCACTTTTTTGCTTTTTTCGTCAATATCAAAAAACCAGTCTCTCCTGTCCGATCACCTCAATCTGCGAGCTGACGATTGTCTCCTCCTGCGCGCCGCGCAGATGCTCGCCTCGAAGGTACTGCATGCCGCCGCGCAAATTAGAAGAGACAAGGTTCAGCACATAGATGTTGTCAAATCTGCTGTAGATGGATTCGCCGCCAAGTCCGGAAAAACAGATGAGCTGTGTGTTCATCTTATCCGCCATGTCCATCAGGGGCTTGAGCAGATGCTCCGCGTTGGTCTGGGCGAAGGGATTGTCCATGACGAGCACCTTGCCCTCATTGCGGTCTGCAAAAATGTCAGTCTCGTCACGGCGCATATAGTACATCAGGCTCGCCAGAATGACAAACGCCGTCAGGAAGCCCTCGCCGCCAGAGTTCCTTGCCGCCTGTGCCCATGTAATCGGATACTCGCGCTGCGCCTCGACCTTATATAGCTTAATCTGGACATTCCCGATTCCGACAATGCTGTCATAAAGATTCCTTGTCGTAATCCTCGTGCCGAAATACTCCTGCGGGTTTTCGTTTTTCTCCAGGATTTCAATGCCTTTTACCGTCAGCTCGTCGAGGAAATCGCCAAGCTTTAGCTGGTACATGCCCTCCTGCTCCGTCCAGTCCGGAAGCTGTAGTTTCAACATCTTAACCGCCTTCCCCCGGATGGTGATGGTCGAATTGCTGTCAATCTGTCCCAGATTGTCGTGCACGTCCTGACAGTATTCGCCCAGAAGCTCCGTAATACGCCCTTTTTCATTTTCGACAAGGGAAATGTCCACTGCAAGCTTCTCCATCTGGCTGTCGTAGGATTGCAGTGTCGTATCGAGCTGCGCCAGAATCAGGGATGCACTGTCTGTCAGGGAAAGCATGGATTCAAGCGGCTTTCTGTAGTAATCCTCCTGATAAATCTCTTTCTGCATCATTTTGTAAAGGTATGTGGTGAGGCTGCTCTTTCTGCGCTCGCGCTCCTCCTTCAGGTTTCGGTAATCGCGCAGCAGCCGTCCCTGAAAATCGCGCAGTTCCTTTGTACCCAGCAGCGTGATGTCCGTCTCCCACTGCGGTTCCTGCCTGCACACGAAATCCGCATACTCCGCGAGTGTGCTCAGGTTCTCGCCCAGCCCCTTTAACCGCTCCTCTATCTTTCTGATATCCGCCTCGATATTCTTGATTTGGAACTGTATCTGATTGATTGCCGACGCAAAGTCGGTTGTCTTGATTTCCTCCTTTGCAAGCGGCTCCTCCGTCCCGCATTTTTCCAGCATGTCCTTCTTTTTTGCGCCGATGCGGCTCTGGCAGACGGCAGTCTCCTTGTCCTCGTCATTCCACTGCCTGTCCTTGAGCTTCCACTTGCCGCGTCTGTCCTCAAGCAGAACCTCCTGATGCGTTTCCTCCTGCTCATCATATACCACTGCCGCCCAGTCCTGCTCGGAAAGACCATATTTTCCCGCCAGCCGTTCCAGCTCCTTTTGCAGTTTATTACGGCTCGCAGTAGTCTTCTGCAGCTGCCGTTCCAAATCCTGCACCTGCATCGACATTTTGGACGTAATTGCCTCAAACCGTGCCTCCTGCTCCTCTGCAGTCGCTGGCAGTACAATCTCTTCCCCAGACTCCGCTGACCGATAGGGCTCGTAGATGCTGTATTTCGTCCGGCAGTCCAGAATCCTCCTTTCAAGGTCGGCATGTGCGCTCTCGGCACTCCGGATGCGCTCCCTGCACGCCTCCAATGCCTCTTTGACAAGCTTCCGGTTCTGCTCGTGCCGCTCCTGCTCGCGCTGGCTGCGGTTCACATTTTCCATGCATTCTGTGTATGTCTCATACTCTCTGCAAAACAAGGCAAACGCTTTCTCGCGCTTCTGCATTTTTTCCAGCTGTTTCTGCTCCCTGGCAATGTCCGCCGCAAGCCTGTTTATCTGCTCCTCGTTTTTCTGCATGTCGTTTTTGAGCGTCTGTATCACGCCGGCAAGCACATCGGCTGCCGTCTTTAATTCTGACATCTGTGTCATATTTTGGTCGTATGCTTCCTTTGTGAGCTTCTGGTTTTTGAGCCGCTCCCTCTTCTCAAAATACTCTGCATACTCTTTCCTGCGCACTGCCGTCTGCTCCTTTTTCTCCCGAATCTGCTGCTCCTTTTCCGCCACCAGCAGGCGCAGCGCTTCCTCATCAAGCAGCTTTTCATTGAACCATACAAAAAAGTGGATGCCCTCAAGCGAAAAAAGCCCGGACTCCTGCGCTTGCGCTGTCTGCTCCAGCCGCTCACGCTGTATAATCGGAATGGGAAATGACGTGTAGACTTCCCTGTCATGCTCGGAGAGCGCCCTGATATCCTGCCCTGACAGAATCAGCGCGTAGGGCAGGAATGGCTGCCTGCGCACAAGCGCTTCGTTTTTCTGTGCGGAATACCCATTCTTCCGAAGCCAGTCCATTCCATAAACCACATTGATGTTCAGCCTTTCAAACAGTTCCAGCGTTTCCTTCGGAAGCTCAAGCACCTTTCCCTGCGTCAGGCGCACAAAATCCGTCTGCAGCGCGTCCTCCTCCTTTTCCAGCATACGCCTTGCCTGCTCGCACACGGCAAGTTTCCTGTCCGCGGCGGCGAGAATCCTGTCCATGTTCCACTGTTCCTTCGCGTCTATTTCAAAGTAGCGCATCATGACAAGCCGCTCGGAAAGTTCCCCTTCCAGGTCAGCCTGCTCCCGCTCCAAATCAGCAAGCACAAACTCCTGCCGCGTCTGCTCCTGCCGTCTGTCCTCCATGTCGCGGAGCAGGGATTTCTGCCGCTCGTTTGCCTCATCAAGCTGCTTTCTATGTGCGGCGCAGCTCCTCGCCTCCTCCTCAAGCTCTTTCTGATACTGTTCCCGCCTGATATCCAGCAGTCCTGCCTCATACTCGCCCACGATATTTCGGACAAACGTCTCCTGGAACTCCTCGTTAAAGCTGTCCTCAATCCGGTGGAATCCGTTCAGGCGCTCCCTGTAGGCGCTGATTTTCGTTATCAGCTCGATAATCGTCTCATCCAGCCACTGCTGCCTGTCGCCAAGCTCCTGCAATTTCTCGTTTTCCTCCTGAATGGCAGCCTCCTTTACCTGGATCTGGTCTGTCAAATCGCTGACCAGCCGTTCATAATAGGCGCCAAGTGCCTTTCCAAGCGCCCTGCGCTCGGGTTCCAGCCTGCCCTCACCCTCATGCAGCACGTTCAGGCGCTCCTGAAGCAGGCGCTCGTCCTGCCGCACTTCCTCGACCTTTCCCTGCTGCTTTGCAAGCGCCATCTTGTGCAGCAGTGTCTCAATGCGCCGTGTCTCCTCCTCCAACGCGTCCCGCTCCATGCCAATCATATCGCGGTTGCTTACATGAAAACGCAGCGCATCCATCAGATTCTGGATTTCATAGGAATATTTTTCATACGCGATGCGCGCAAGTTCGGCATCGCATTCCGCCTTGTCGCCAAGCAGATGATTTCTGGCATCGTTCTGCTCTGTCTCCATGCGTGCAAGCAGTATCCGGAACCCCGCAATCGTGTTTTCCTGCTCCTCCACCTTGTCCGTCACAAGCCTGTATCCACTGGCTGCGGATGCGATTTGTGCCGCATCCTCCTGGAACTGGCGGATGGTGTTCCTGCGCGCAATTTTCGACTGGTTCGCCTTGTAGGAAATCACGTATTTTTCTATGATATTCTGAAATTCCTTCATGCGGTCCTTCTCTTTGTTAAGCTTGCTCTCCACCGCATCAAGGAACCATTTTTCAATCAGTCCCTTCTCATCGCGGCAGTCGGAAAAAAGCTCCGATAACCCCGACTCCTTGAGGTTGACCTTCTTGATAATGTTTTCCCATTCCTTATAGTAAATCTGGTATTCCGCAAGCTTGTCGAAATACTGCCTGGACTGCGCGCCATTGTTCATGTCATAACAGCAAAACCTTACCGAATGGTCTTTCTTGTATGTCTCAAAAAGCTGCCTGCACTCGCGGTAGCTTTTCAAAATAATTTCCTTGTTCTTTTTCTCCACCACGGGCAGGCTGTAGATATCCTGCGCACATCTGCCGGCATACTCGCAGATAAAGCTCACCATCTCAATCCGGTTGTCGTCATCCTCCTCCGAAAGCTGGCTTTTGCGCACCATCAGCCCCACAAGGCAGTAACCAGCCCCGCGGTCAAGCTTCCACTCCACCATGATGAAGGTCGGCTTGCTGGTCGTGAAATAACTCTCAAACGGCCTGTCCTTTGCGTCCCGGTAGCGCTTATGCACAAACGGGGCGGTCATCATCTGCACCAGCACAGACTTCCCGCCCCCGTTCTGCAGCGACATCAGTGTGCTTCGCCCCTGCATCTGAAAGGTGTCGTCGCTGATACGCATGGTATTGTTGTTATAATTCAGGTTAATCAGTCTCACCGCGTTTATTTTACTCATCCCTGCCTCCTGCAAAAATATCCGCGAAATAAGTCTTTACAGCTCCTTATTTCGCGGCGTTTTCTGACAACACTTTACAGATTCTCTGATAATTGTTCTGGTTCAGCAGATTCCAGTCCATCAGGTTGTCGAGCTTCTTTGTCGTCTTAATCATCTCATCCTCCTGCACATACTCAATCAATCCCTGATTCTCAAGGAACATAAAAATATGGTGCAGGAATCCCTCCTTTGTCGTCCGCGCCCGCGAACCGCGCTCGTCGGATTTCAGCGCTTCATACGCCTCCTGCATGTTTCGAAAAGCCAGGCCGTTCCTTTCCTCGTCCTCATCGGAGATATTCTCGACACCGTTTTTCAGCCTGTCCGTCACGCAGTTTTGCAGCTCTCCCACCCGGATATAATCCCGCGACTTGGCGCTTGCACCCTGCCCATCATAAAATTCTGACAGGAGTGTCAGAATCACAAACTGTGACAGGTAAAAATCCTTGTCCGTGCCGCCCGACTTGCAGAGCATCTCTTTTAACTTTGCCTTGGAAAATCCCAGAAAGACATTCTCCTCCTTCGGAATCAGGTAAATCACGTCGCCGTAGCGCTCGATGCTGCTCTGTGCCTCATCCCCCTGGCTCTTGACCAGAAGCTGCACCCCTTCATTTTCCACATACGCCCTGTAAAGCCCGGAAGTCTCATCCTCGCGCAGCTCAAAGTGCTCAAGAAGGTAATAAAAAATCTGCTGGCTAAGGCGTATTTCTTCTATTTCATATGCCATTATTTTCTCCTACGATATACTGGCGGTTCAAAAGGCTGACCACTCAGCATTATTTGATGCGCACAACCGCATAAGGAAATTTGCCGCTCTGCGGCCGCGGTTGGCGCAGTACTCACGGCAGATTTCATCTGTCGTGAGTATCATTTACTCAATGCGGATGACAACATTTGTACAGCGTATTGTCCGCTCATTACCGGAATCGTCAGGCACATGCTCAAACGCCACGACAATTCCGTCGTTTGTGCGCTCCGTGAAAATTTTCCGAATCTGCCTCCTGTTCCTGCCAGCCCGCGCGGCGTCCTCTGTCAGGGAAAGCAGCATGTCATTTAACTGAAAATCACTTGACTGCTCGGTAATAAATTCACTTTTTTCCTTCCGCAGTGTCTCGATACAGATTTCACGGTTTTTAATCAGCTCGACCATAATTTCCTTGAACACGTCAATGGACGGAATGCATGTCCTGCGTGCCGCCTCATCCTGTTCCAGAAGCCCTCGAAGCCCTTCCATCGACAGACTGCCTTTCTCGAGCGCCGCATCAAGGATGAATGCCAGACTTTCCTCGTACTTTTTGAGCTTCTCCCTCTTTTTGCGCTCCAGCTCGTCCTGCCACTGCCTTTCGTCAAAATCAAGCAGCTCCGCAGTATCCTCGTCCGCCTTTTTCCTGACCGGACGCTGCAATTCCATGCACTTGTTTAAATTGTATATTCTGGGAATCTGCTGGTGAAAAAGAGGTCGGAAGAACAGGTCGATATTTTCCAGATATTGTGGCTGTTCGAGTATCTTGTCATAGAGCTCCGTCCGAATGGAAAAGCGCTGAATCAGCGACATCTGCGCAAGTGACTGCAATTCCCTGTCATACAGTAATTTCAGGTCAAAGTGCAGGTTTAAAATCTTCTGGTGCTCGTCGAGCGTGCGGTTGAGGTACCGCTCAATGATGCGCAGGTTTTCCAGCTTTTCTTCCTCCCTGGCGTCAAGCTTGCGCACATTGATATTCTGCTGTTCCAGCTCGGATGCCCTGATCCTGACCATCTCGCGGTACCCTGTAAATTTTTCCTTGGTGTCACCGATGGTCGCCATGTTTTCCAGCATCAGCGCCTCGTAATCCGCGACGGAATAGCTCAGCGCATTGCGCCGCACACGCAGCATTGCCTCCTCAATTTTCTGGAGCTGTATCCGCATGAAATTAAAAACATTCTTGATTTCATCCACTGCCTTGTCATAGCTCTGCTTTTCCAGATGCATCTTAAAAATCATCTCGTGGATTGTGAGCTTCATGTTGTTCTCGATCTCGAGCGTGGAGAGCATCAGGTTATAGCCGTCCTCCGTCAGGTAATAGGAGGTACGCTTGACGCCCTCGTCCACGTAGATGACGCGGTTTGCTATGTAGCTGATGTTCATGGACTTGTATGCCCTGCTGTCGAAATCATAGCCGTCAAAGTACATCGCCCTGCCCTCGTTCGACAGAATCACATTCACGATAAAATCACCGAGCTTCTTGCAGTCGTCATAGGACATATTTTTCCGGAACCAGCCGGCGTTCAGGTTGTCAATATACGCGCCGATGTCGTCCATCGTACAGCTCTCCTCGCGCAGGGACTGCTCCATGATATACAGCATGACCGCAAAAATCATGTTGACCTGTTCGTCCGCTTTCATAAAGCCGTACTGCTTCCAGGTCTGCTTTGCCATGCTGTTCTGCAAAAGAAGGGCATACATGCCGACGTGCTTCATTCGTTTGGTAAAATGGTTCAAAAATTCATATTGCATGATTGCTCCTTATTGCAAGGGAAATATTGCCTCATCCCTGTCTGCCCGCTTCAGCCAGCATCTGTCTTAATGCGGCAATTTCCGCATCCTTATTATATCATAGCAATACAACCACCTGCAATCAGATTCTATATATTATCAGAAGTTTTGTTCTGGTGGTCAAAAGGACTGAATACTCAATATCATATGATGCGCACGACCACAAAGTCACGTCATATCCGCAATATTCAATATTTCCTGCGGAATATACCGGTTTTGTTCCAGAATTTCTTTGATTTTCTCCTGCTGCGGCTGTGAAAACTGGCTGAAAAATGCATCACCAATTTTCCGGTTCTGTCCTTCCTTCGTGACAGGAAGGCTCTCCAAGCCAATGCGCTCTGCCTTTGTGAGCATCCGTTCATAGGCATTTTTGAAAACCGAAATGCGGTACCGTTCTCCATATACCGCTGCAAAATTTTCATAGATGCCGATTCCCTCATAGTCCAGATCGCCAAAATAAAGGATGGTATTGTCCTGCGCTGCCATATAGGGCTCGCCGCTGATATCGAAATCAGAAAACGCCGCAATGATTCCCTTTCCCGCGCCATAAATCAATGTGCCAATCCGTGTTTCACAGATTGTATGCGGCGATGTTTCCATATCACCCAAATGCCCGTCCAGCAATGCACCGCCCGGTATCTGATTGTTCATCAGGCATTTGCGCATGCTGTAAAACGTGTCCTTATTTTCAACAACGAGAAGGTTCTGCGGTATCTGCCGTGTCGCGCAATAGTAGGCAATCGGCTCTGTCGTCCTGTAATAGTTTAACACGTCCGTTTCAATCCCACAACGCTTTAAAACCTTTTTTCCCTGCTCCTGTTTTAAGAATTTTTCCCTGTGCCAGATGTCAAAGCTGCGCTCGTTTTCTGACATATGTGTCAGAAAATTATTATTTTTCAGATAGTCATTTAAAAGCAGCACCCATGGTCTGTCCTGAATGTACTGAGCGATATGCGCTCGGTAATAGTCTGTGGATATAGATGGCACAATCTCATAATTTAACTCATCAAGGTAGCCTGACAGATCCTGCTTTTCCTCGATTATCCAGTATTCTTTGTAGAGGGCTGGCGATTTTCCGTTGGTTCCTGATGCTTTGACCGGCTTTATGCTGCCGCCTTCGATTAACGCCATGACCTTTGCATAAAGCGCCCTGTATTCAAAAATCCTGTACTGGGATGAAAGGGTGTCCAGGTTTATTTTTTTCATGATGCCATGCCATCCTCTTTTATAATTGATTCCTTATCTGCGCTATTTTCCGCTCCATATATGCAGTCATTTTCTCCCGGATTTTTGCAAACTGTGCATTGGTTTCCGGAAGCTCCGACTGAAAATCCATAAGCTTATCCAGGTATCCCTGCTCGTACACCAGCTTACAGCTGATGGGATAGACCAGCTCATACACCAGCGAGATATGCCCGACCACATTGTCGACAGGCGTTTTTTTCAGACTCCGCAGCACCGCGTGTTCCTCATAAAAAGCCTGCATGACTTCCTCTGTCACCTGGCAGTGCCTGAGGTCATTTGTGGACACATTGTAAATTTCCTCGATTGGCACAATGATATTGACCTTTAAAATATCAATCTTGTCCGCGTCGCGCAGCAAGTCTGCAAACTTCTTCTCACGCGTTGTGTACTGCGCAGGCACGCGGTACGCACTGTGGCACCGCACTGCCTTTTCGAGCAGTTCGTCTTCCGAACCGTCTGCAATATAATCCCGGATTTTTCCTTCCCTGAATAAAATGTCTGCCCCAAACTCCGCATGGTCTATGGACTGTGCATCGCTGAATGTGCCATACTGTCTTAACTGTTCAAAGCGTCCGACATCGTGCAGCAGTCCGCACAGCCACGCCAATTCTGTCTCGCCTTCATCAAATCCTGACTGCATGGCAATCTGCTGGCAGAGACTGCACACCCTGTAAGTATGGTCAATTTTTAGTTTTACTTTTTCGTCCGCCACATCATAGTGGCTGGTGTATTCCTGAAATGCCCTGATAGCCCTTTGTCTGTCGATTTTCATCCGAATCCTCCTCATGCACTCTTGGTGGCATAAATTCTAATACCAGTAGTGGTTCCAGTGCCTGACAGGAAATCAATCATCCGCTGTTTGTCCCTGCCAGTGATTCTCTGCTCTGCCATATACGCTCTTTCCCTGGAATGCATAAATGCTACGCCAGCGATCACCATCGCCCATGGTCCGAAGACTATGAGCATTCCAAACAACATAAAAAAAGTATCCTCACCGCTCATCCAGAAGCGCCTCCCGATAGGCAGCCTCAGTTCTGTCATCAAACAGCACCCACAGGACAACTTCAAACAAGTCCGGATTTTCCTGCAAATACTGCCGCACGGTCTTGACCGCAATCCTTGCCGCCCGCTCCACCGGAAATGCATAAATCCCGGTCGAAATGGATGGGAATGCAATCCTTTTTATCCATGCTCCGCTGCCAGCTTGAGCGAATTGCGGTAACAGTCCGCAAGCAGCGCATCCTCATTATGGCATCCTCCGTTCCAGACAGGTCCGACGGTGTGAATAATATAGCTGCATGGAAGCCGGTATGCCTTTGTCAGCTTCGCCTGCCCTGTCTTGCAGCCGCCCAGCAGACGGCATTCAAATAACAGCTCCGGTCCCGCCGCCCTGTGTATCGCCCCATCAACACCCCCGCCGCCGAGCAGGCTGCTGTTTGCCGCATTGACAATGGCATCCACGTTGGTAATTTTTGTAATATCTCCCTTTATCAGCTGTATCATTGACTGCCTCCTCTATATTAAAATAATTGCGGATTCATGAAAATAATGACAAGCTCACACAGTTCCCCTGTCGCATCGACGCCCCAGTAATCTGTGTAATAGCCATCCCCCATGCCGGATGCAAACATTGCAATCATCGAGCCGTCCAGCGGATTGCTCCACATCAGCAAGTCGCCGCCCTCCCGCTGCACGGACGGATTTTCCCGATAGCTCTGCGCAAACAGTGCGGCAAAATAATCGTCATATATATTTCCGCCCTCGTGTTCCCCGTACCAGTCGTGCAGAAATCGCCAGTAGCTTTTTGCCGTCTGCTCGTCGCAGAAGCATGCCATGCCGCACTCGACCGGAAAGCCTGCAAAGGTTGTTTTTTTCTCCTCATTCTCGCCATTTGCCAGCGCATAGGAAACCGCCTCTTTGTCGCTCACCTTCAGGCGCGCGCCGACAATTCGAAGCCCCGCCACCTGCGAGTCCATCATGGCAAGCTGAACCGGGTAGGAACCTGCCCTGATGCGTTTTGCCTTCACCAGCACCTCTTTGGGATTTTGCAGATAGCACAGCGGGTCTGCGGTAATCAGTGTACCTGTGGGAAATGTGCACATGCCCATCGTATACTGCCGCAAATCCTTTGTATCGCTGAAAATATACCGCACGAACTCTGCGTCCAGCGTATCCTTGCTGATAAATTTGAGATTTTCTTCAAAGGCACGCTCAAACGGCGATTTTTCGGATTCTTCCTGCTCCTTATCCTTTTCTTCCTGAATGCGTGCGCGCTCCTCCCAGCTGACAGTTTTTTCCTCATCCGGCATCACGCCTACCCCATTATGGTACATCTGTGCGACCTGGTGCATTGCCATTGGATGCCCGCCTTCCGCTGCCTTTAAAAAATATTCAAATCCTTTCGTTTCATCTTTTTCCACACCATAACCGTTTAAGTATGACATCCCAAGGTTGCCAAGCGCCGTTGTATTTCCCATCTCTGCTGCCTGCCTATAGTACCCGATTCCTTTCTCATAGTCCGGCGCCATATGCTTCCCGGAGCAATAAAGGAACCCCAGCTCCAGAAAAGCATCCTCCATTCCGCCTGCCGCCGCCTTTTCGTAATATGAAACCGCCTTGTCCAAATCCGGCTGAATGTCATTCTCCTCAAATCCGTTCAGATAAATGTCCCCCAAAATCTTTAATGCAGGCAAAACGCCCTGCTCCGCATCCGCAAACAATCTCTCCATATCAAACATCCGCAGTATCTCCTTTCTATCCGGAACGTGAAAAAATAATAAAACCCCCATGCGCCACGATGTCATTTTGTTTTATCGAACGCCTTGTTTATGCTTAATATATCACAATATATGTGTCAAAACAACTGTGCACTTTTCTGTCGCAAACGTTTTCTCCTGCTCACAAAAAGGAAGTATCTCCATCTTTAACAGAGATACTTCCTTTGGCTAAATATTTTTATTGTTATATCAGCTTCATTTCCTTATACAACCTGCTTTCCATACTGCTTTAAATAAGCCATTGCCTGTTCTAAAGACAATCCAATCTTCTCCTGCATCCGTTTTATAATTATTGCATCATCAAGTCCATCCTCCTGCCCAAGTACAATAACCATCTTTGCTGCTCCCATGCGCATCAATCTCTCCGATTCCGTTTCAATAATGGTTCCGCCCATAATGTTCACCAGCCTTTCCTCATTTTTATTTCCATTGGTAATGTGTGTAATAATAGTATTTACAAATCCTTTCAGGTCTACCAGCTCATCATCCGATAATTCCCCTTCCTGGTGCAGGCGCACCATTTCATCCCTGAGATACGCCAGCTCCTCTGTCGCTTTTTCGATACTGCCTTCCGATGCGATTTCTTTCTCGTATCTTGCAATATAGAACGGGATATAAGGGAATAACCTTTTTTCAACAATCTTCTCTTTTGTAAATTCTTCCAGTATCACATTGTCCGATTTATAATCTACTTTCTGCCCGTCAGGAAATGTAAAGGTAATCGTTGTTGTTTTTGGTGTCTTCTCTGTCCTTTTGACATAAATAATTGAAAATGCCGGCATCGGTATGGTTGCGTGTCCTATATCCCACACTGCAGACTGTCTGGCAACAATAAAGGCATACTCCGCTATCCTGATTGCCATGGAACCATCATCGTAGCTCTGGCATTCCAGAAGATATACTTCATTTCCTATTCTGATTAAGAAATCCGAAACCTGTTCCTCTATTTCCTTGCTGCCGTCCGCCGTCTCATTTTCCGTCAGGTAGCCGTCTGATGGCAGAACCTCCACTTTTATATCCGCCGAGTAGTTCTTTTTAAACACGTCGTTTATGACAGGAATAAACAGCCGTCTATGCTTCATCTTCATTGTCTTAAACACGTTGTCATAATCGGGTGTCTTTTTCATTTATTTTCCCTCTCCTTTCATTTATTATAACATATGACTACGGATGTGCAATCGGATTCTCAATAAATTCAATGGATTGTATAACAGTTCAGCCTTCGGCTTCCTGTTGCATGTTCTCACGGACTTTTCCGTACATTCAAAAAACCTCAGTAATCTTCTTACTGAGGTTTCCAAGCAGCGCTACAAGGATTCGAACCTTGAAATGACGGAGTCAGAGTCCGTTGCCTTACCGTTTGGCGATAGCGCTTTATTGATGAATAACGTGCCCTGTTCTGTAGCACGTTATTCAGTATATACTATGTTTTTAAAAAATGCAAGTACTTTTTTAAATTTTCATAAAATAATAAGCGTTATTTTTCTTCCTTCTGTAGGCACACGCCTCCCCCCAGAATCACCAGCATCACCCCCGCACCGATAAAACAGGCTGCGATGCCGCTTCCGGCAACATACGCCGATGCCAGCAAGAATACGATTTCAATCAGATTTCCAGCCATGTTCGCCACAGACAAAATGGCAGCCCTCTGCCCTGCCTGTCCGCATCGGTCAATATAAACATTTTCCATACTGTTTAGAATAAACGCCGGAAAACTCAGAAACAGTGGAAGCACCACCATAACTGGCACGACAATGACTGCTGACTGACTGGCTGCAAGTACCACCATAAGAACTCCCGAAACAACAATCGCGCCAAACATCGCTGTCCGATAAAGGGCACTGTCTGTCCGGTCAAGAAGGCGTTCTGCAAGCATCTGTATGACGGAATAAACTATAATAATCGGCGACATCCACGCTTCCTAAATGACAGCATGTCAAGCCTGTCTATATTCAATTTTCTCTTCATACTTACTCTCCTATCACGCAAAATCCGAACAGCATGCAGGGCAACTATCCAGATTTCAATTACTGTACAGATTTTGATGACAGGATTTATGATGGATTGTGTTTCGACATATTAATCCCCCATGCCGCCTTGGGCGGCTCAAATTTCACACCAAACTCCTTATCAGGCACTTTCCGTTCCTAACGTGTCCATCAGGGCATTATAACACCTCCAAAAGCAAAGTGCAACCACTTTAATCAAGGCAATTATTCCAAAATAATAATTGACATCCACAACGTTTTGTGATAATTTAATAAAAATTTGTCAAAATCAACAATTAATTCCCAAACACCTTTTTCAAAGGAGGACTCTTATAATATGAAAATCCTAATGATAAACTGCAGCCCTGTGCGGAATGGTGCCACGGCGGAAATTATTCAAACCGCGCACTCCTTTTTAAAGAAAACACATGAAATCCGCAGCATCTGCATCGATGATTATGACGTTCACTTCTGTAAGGGCTGCCGCAGCTGCCACCGGACGGCAGTGTGCGTCCAGAAAGATGATGTGACGAAAATCATTGCAGAATTTGAGTGGGCAGACAGCATTGTCTGTGTCTCTCCGTCTTACTGGGCGGACATTCCCGGCCAGTTCAAGGCGTTTATCGACCGCTGCACGCCATGGTGCAACACCCACGAGCCGCACGCCAGCATCAGAAGCGGCAAAAAAGGCTATGCCATTGCACTGCGGACCGGGCCTGGCATGCGGGAATGCAACAGAATTATCGAAAGCATTGAGCACTTTTACGGACATATGGAAATCCTGCCCAGCGGAAGCCTCGGGCTATGCTCCGTCGAATACAAGGAAGACGTGGAGGGCAGAAAACAGGAAATAGAAGCTTTCTGCGCCCAAATAAAGTAAGGAACTGTTCATAACCTTACAAAACGCTGTTCATTTCCACACCCTCACAGAGCTGTATAATGTATGAAAAAATTTTTGAGATGCGCAGGACAGCATTGGGGGGACAACCCTATCCCGCGCATCTCAATCTTATGCATTGATATGCACATAAACATTCTATTTTATTTTTGGAAACTCATCAACAGCCATGGCACGCTTCGCTATTCTGGCGGTACAAAACGCATTACTGTTCACACCCCTATTGTATTTTAAATATTTATACGTATCCTCAGTGTGAACAGCAGAATATGCACACAATATGCTAAAAGGCAAGCATTTTGACAATCGCAATGTCACTGCAACGGTATGTCCAGCAGAATCTTGGAAACCGTCACGCCCTGCTGTGTCGCGCGCTCCATCTCTCCATTATAATAGCCGACAGCCTTACGCACGCTTTCTGCCTTCCTGTCCCAGTCCTCAGCGCACTCCCTCTGCATGGTTTTTGACCCACAGGTATTCTCACACCGTATCACCACTTTCCCCTTGTTCTGTGTAATCAGCAGATGAATCCACGCATCATCCCGTCCCGACATCACACATTCCCAAATTGCATTCTCGAAGACATTGACAAGTATCGCCGCCATATCAATGTCACGCACCACAATATTTTCCGCGATATCCGCACAGATCTCCACCTGGATTCTTTCCTCTTTCGCATACGCCTCATAGACGGAAAGCATCCCATTCACCGCTGCGTTGGTGCAAATGCGCTGCGCATTCCCGGTCTCCATTCCGGCTGCCCGGAACATTTTCAGCTGACGGCGCAGCAGCAATTCATTCATCTCCAAAAGATCCTTCTCAATCCGGCAGTAATACTCCCTTCCCCGATAGAGATACATACGGTAGGTCATCCATTGGATAATTCCTGTCATTGCCAGCATAATCGCAATGCGGATTACGCGGCTTACCGACAGGACATGGTGGTCAGGCCAGTACGCCCCAATCGCCGCAATCAGCACAATAATAACCAGCGTCACCGCACTTGGAAAATCCATAGCCTCCCCGAGGAATTCACGCCCCTCCTGAAAGCGCGGACGCAGCTTTCTCGCAACGACAAACAGAACCACCGATTCTATGGCAATGCGCAGGAGGATGTCCACCCAGATACTTCCGTGAAACCACAACCGCGAAATGTCAATACCCAGAAATACCATGACGGAAAGCATGTAAAATCCAAATGTCAGCTTATAAATTGACAGGTAAAACAAATCCGCACTCAGCCAGATACAAAAAATCCCTATCAGGGGAATTGTCATCATCCCTGAAAAACGGATAAACACCTCGGTACCGACCAGATACCAGACACTGTAAGCCAAAACGACAACAGCCCCAAACAAGCCATAGTAAAGCACCATCTTTTTCATGGGAAAGCGTGGTCTGTCAAGCAGCAGAAAGATTCCCATAATCATCACTGCCCCCATCGCGTTCCTAAGCAGCGCAATCCAGAAAGAACCACCTAACATACAATTTCCTCCTCCCCGCATTAGGAACCTTTCATCCGTCATCCCTGCCAAAATAAAAATCAAAATACTTTTCCCGCAGCTTCTTGTAGGAACCCCTCGGCAAATACAGCATTTCCCCATTATCCAGCTGCAGCATCTGCGCACTCAGACGCTCGATATGCTCCAGATTTACAATGTAGGAAGCGCCCAGACGCGTAAACTCCTTGCGGGAGGCTACCATTTCGCAGAGCCGTGCCATCGTCATGCGGACATGGATGCTGCCGCCCCCCTTCAGGTAGATACATTGCTTTTTCCGCTGCGCCTCACAATAAATAATGTCCCCTATTGCAATTTTTTCAATATGGTCATCCGCCTGCACAAGAATATGCTGTGCCTGTTCATTTTCCAGATCCTTCAAAACCTTGTCAAGCACGCCAAAAAGCTTCTCCATGGAAAACGGCTTGACCAGATAGGAAACTGCATCCACGCCAAATGCATCCAGCGCGTGTTCCTTGGACAGCGTCAGAAAAGCAATCCGGCTGGTATTCCCCATCTCCCGCAGCCGCTTTGCCGCATCAATTCCCGTCTCTCCCGGCATATAAATGTCCATCAGAATAAGGTCCGGCTGATATGCCCCCTGCTGCACCGCAAGCAGCAGCTCCTCCGCACCCACAAACTTCCTGACCATAAACCCATTTTCTGCTGTCTGCCTGCGATAGGAATGCAGCATTCGTTCGACCTTATCCATTTCTGCCATCTCATCGTCACAGAGCGCTATCTCATACACATTCCCGCCTCTTTTCTTTTTTACTCTACTTTTACCCTAAATTATATTGTAATTTTATCAAAATAAATAGCTTTATGGCACAATTCGTCGATTTTTCAGTACAAAACGCGTTGCCGCCTGCTCCGTACATGTTCATAAATCGTTCATAATTCTTTGAAAAATTATTCAATAAATCATCATGATTTAGACATGAAAGCATTCTATACTATAAACATAAGGTGATACGAAATACATCTTATAAACAGCAAGTGACAGTTTTACTTATAATAACTTTTTCATAATAAATGCCAAGTAGTCACAGGATTACTTGGCATCCTCCCTTTTTACCGTAATTATTTTTTCTTGCATTATTTTGTTATTTCATGTATAAATATATATAAAGAGAATATTCCACTCAAGACAGAAAGGACTGTCCAAATGGGATATTCTTTTTTATTCCGGCAAATTTCATTTGTCGTGGATATATTCCGGAACGTCCTGAATACGCGTTCTGGCATAAAATATGAGGAGGGTTTTCTATGCTTGATATGATTGCTAAAGTCAATGGCGCCATAAACGGCGTTGTGTGGGGCATTCCCATGCTGATACTGATTATCGGCACGGGCATTTATATGACAGTCCGCACAAAATTTTTTCAGATTACCCATGCCGGTCATGTATGTTCCAAGACAATCGGCGGGGTATTCCAGCGGGGAAGCGGTGTCACCAGCTCCGCGGAAAAGGCATCCATCTCACAGTTTCAGGCTCTGTGTACCGCGCTTGCGGCGACGATTGGCGTCGGAAATATTGCCGGTGTCGCAGCCGCGATTGCAGCGGGAGGTCCCGGCGCAATCTTCTGGATGTGGCTGTCTGCGTTTTTCGGGATGATGACAAACTACTCCGAGAATGTGCTCGGCATATATTACCGCCGCAAGAACAGCCATGACGAGTGGTGCGGTGGCGCCATGTACTATCTCAGGGACGGTCTCGGCTCGAAGAAAGGCTGTGAGGGGCTTGGGAAAGTACTTGCCATACTGTTCTCCATTTTCTGCGTGCTCGCCTCGTTCGGCATCGGTAATATGAGCCAGGTCAACACCATTGCCGGCAACATTACTTCCGTGTTCCGCATCGGCTCCCTCGACCGCATCATCCTGGTCGGCTCCACCGAAATCAATCTGTATTCCCTGATTGTAGGAATATTGCTCATGGTGCTTGCCGGACTCGTCATCGTCGGCGGCATCAAGAGAATCGCGCAGGTTACGGAAAAATTTGTCCCTTTTATGGCTTGTGCGTACATACTCGGCGCACTCATTGTCTTCTTTGTGAATATCGGAAAAATCGGGGAAGTGTTCGGCGCCATCTTTTCCTTTGCATTTGGTTTCCGGGCAATCGGCGGCGCGGCCATCGGTCTTGCAGTCAAAAACGCTGTCACGTGGGGCTTCAAGCGCGGCGTGTTCTCCAACGAGGCCGGACTTGGCTCCTCCGTGATGGTCCACTCCGCGTCCAACGTTGTCGAACCTGTAAAGCAGGGCATGTGGGGAATCTTCGAAGTGTTTGCTGATACAATCGTAGTATGCACGCTCACGGCTTTTTCTATCCTTTCTACCGGCCTGATTGACCTCCATACGGGAGAAATGCTCTCGGCGAATGAACAGACCGCACTTGTCAGCGAAGCATTTGGAACCGTGTTTAACTTTGGCGGCGTGAATATCGGCGGTGCTTTTATCGCCATTGCCATTCTGCTTTTTGCATTTTCCACCGTGCTTGGATGGAGCTATTACGGCACCAAGGCATGGGAGTTTCTATTTGGCACGAAGGCAACAATTATCTATAAGGTTGTCTTCGTCGTATTTATCGTATTTGGCGCCACGATGAACCTTGACCTTGCGTGGGATATCTCCGACACGTTCAATGGACTGATGGCAATCCCGAACCTGATTGGCGTGCTGACGCTCTCAGGCACCGTGATAAAGATAACAAAAAACTACACCGCACGTACCTTCAAAGGCTCAAGGGAAGAACCGATGCTCTCGGCATTTGAAGATATTCAGGCAGAACAAAAACAAAAGTTAAACGACTAGGGAAAATTTCCCTAGTCGTCTTATTCTCCAAGAACGCTATGTACTCCTTTTTTGTCATAAGAATACAGCAAAAATCCAGAACAACGATTTGCGTCCAGCGCATCATAGTCTGACTTGTTATTTTTCTTCCTGTACCGGCTGAGCTGATACTGTGCACTCGGGTCATTTGCAAGCGCTTCCTCGAGCTTCCTGGCATTGAGCTGCTCTGCCGCACGCCTGCTTTCCAGCTGCGATTTTGCGCTGGCAAGCTGGCTTTCCTCAAGCGCCGAGATGTATTCATCCATCTGCCTGGAAATCTGCACCTGCTCGTTTTTCTTCGCATCCCCATAGCCTGAGCTGTAAGTGTCCTGATGCCGGGCACTGTGCACCGCATCCTCCTTCATCATATAGGCGCCTAACGCTGCCTCAATGGTAAGTGTGGAGAATGCACCGGACGTGCTTTTCTTAAACCTGGTATTCTGTGGAATGCCCTCCACCGCAGAAAGCCCGCCAATGCGCGATACCCTCTGCAGGGTAAGTTCTCGTCTTCTATTCATGATATGCCACCTCCGTGTGACTAAAATCGTAAAATCCCTTTACTTTAAATAGACCGTAATCGTTCAGTCCCGGGATGAACTGTTACAATAGATTACTCTATCAGATATATCGGCGCATTCCCTTGTTTCTTTTAGCCCCAAAATACTATAAGCTGAAAAAATGCGTTGACTGGTCAAGGGACACCGCCAGCTGTTTGAGTTCCCTCGACGACTCTGCCAGCTGCTTCATCGTCTCGTTCAGCTCCTGCATGGTGGATGTTGTCTCCTCCGACGACGCGGCATTCTCCTGTGAAATTGCGGACAGATTCTGGATAATGCCCACAACGCTCTCCCGTGAATTGTCACATTCCTTTGCCTGGTTGTTGACAGACACGGTATTCTCGCGGGACGTGAGGATTCCGCTCGTCACCTGCTCGAACTGCTGCTTTGTGACATCAAGCTTCTCCTGCTGTTCCTGAAGGATTTTCTTTACCTCCGCCATCCTCTCCATCGAGCTTCTGGAATCCTCTGCAAGTCCATTAATAATCGTTGTAATCCGCTGCGCCGAGCTGTTGGATTCCTCGGAGAGCTTCTGAATCTCTGACGCGACAACCGCAAATCCCTTTCCTGCCTCCCCGGCCCTTGCCGCTTCTATCGACGCATTGAGTGACAGCAGGTTGGTCTGTTCGGCAACGCTTGTTATCATCTCAACCGCTTCTGAAATCTTTTTTACTGAATCGTCTGTCGCCTCGACCGTCCTTGCCACCAGCTGTATCGCATCCACCGTCCGGTCATTGCTCTTGCTCAGCTCGCCGATAATCTGGGACGCCTGCATGCCGTTATCCTGCATTCCTGCGGATATCTCATTCAGGTTGGCAATGCTCTCCACAATCTGCTCGATAATCTGCCCCATATCGTTAATCTTCGTGTTTGCATCCTCAATCTCCTCCGCCTGCGACACTGCCCCCTGGGAAATATCGTCAACCGCATGTGCAATTTCTGCCGCATTCTGGCTGGAACGTATCGCCACCGTCTCCAGACTGTCGCCCGATGCAAGCACATCCCTGGAATGTTCCTGTATTCCGCAGACAATATCGCGAAGGGAGGCGATGCACTCCTTCACCCCTCGCCCCATGTCGCCAATTTCATCCTTGCGCCTCAGTATCACCGTATCAACCGTATAGGTGAGGTTCCCCTTTGCCAGATTGTCAATCGCCTCCTGCGCCCTCTTCACTGCCTTGACAATACTGATTGACACAAGTACCACGACCGCAATTGCAACCAGCAGCACAACCACCACTGCGCCTGTAACCAGTATGATTTTTGACGTGATAAACTGGTCAATGCCCGCGCTTGGCTCCCCCGCAAATACCATTCCCACAATCGACCCATCCGGGTTTTTCAGCGGAATATAGTACGCGTAATAATTTTTGCCATTCACCATCAAATCAGTCGCAGAGTACTCCTGACCTTTCAGGACAGTCTCCGCCACCGCGGCAGACGCCTGCGTACCGACAATCCTGTTTCCGGTCGCGATATCCTTCAGGGATGTCGCCCTTCTGGTATCTCCATAAAAAATTGTAATATCCGAATTCATCCCCTCTGTGAGCGCATCAATACCGCTCTCATTCTGTGTGATATTGTAATCGCCTTTCATCAGCTCATCATTTTCACCCAGATAGTAATCCCCGTCGTTCATATTG
Source organism: Lachnospiraceae bacterium UBA7205 (assembly GCA_002490665.1). GTDB lineage: Bacteria > Bacillota > Clostridia > Lachnospirales > Lachnospiraceae > COE1. The sequence goes on from DKUL01000057.1 coordinate 55,194, forward strand.
TCATATGCGGCCTTCGCAGCCACACATGTCGCCTTCATCTGCGTGAGGGCTTCCTCCTGTAGTCCTTCCCTTAGACTCTTTCCGGCAGTCACGACACAGACAGCCCCCAAAATGACCAAAGGAACCAGTGCCATTGCCAGTAATTGAATAATAATGCTTGTGAGTAAATTCTTGTTTTTGGTAGTATTATTCATCGTTTCTCATCCTTTCGCTATTTTGTTGTCACCCTCATTTTTTTATTATAACTTATATTTGCGAAATTTTGTAGAATTTTGCGCAAAAATAGCGTTTTATACAACAACTTTCAAAAACAATTGTAATATTTGTCGCAATATGCATACGTATTACATGGGGAAACAATATTATTTTTCCTGTTCCATATTGCATGAATATGTGATATACTTACATTCATGGAACTTTTATAAATTTTTGTAGAAAAGAGGAATCACTATGTTCACTGAGCAAAAATTAGAACAGCACTATGCTTCAATACCATCTGACGCGCTCCACATCATACGCGATGAGTATAAATGGGCACTGGAAGAATGTGGGGTACATAATGACGAGCAGATAAAGTATATCGAAAAGGCCCTGAGCCTGCGCGGCGAAAGTCTTGCAGTGCGCCACAACCGCAAAATCCTTTTTCTGTGCAAATGCGGTCAGAGCCGTATCGTAACCACCAACGTGGAAGATGACAAAATCAAGATGTTTATCTTTGACCAGTACAATGTCGTATGTCCCAAATGCAGAAGTGTCAATATGTACACATGGAAATATATGGACTAGAACGTCCAGTATATTTCCATGGAATCATAGACGGGCGCACACTAAAATGCATCCGCTTCAGGCAGATAAAACGGTAACGGAAACCAGCCTGTGGGTGCATTTTTTAATTTGCCCCCGTCTCCCTTCTGCTGTTCCGCAAAAAAGAGATTCGTCGTCAGCATCGAGACAAATTCAAGTTCCCCAAACACGGCATCTGCCCTTGTGTCCGTGCGTGTCACTTTCGTTCCATCCGCCCTCACGGATATCCGGTAATTATTTTCCTTTCCGTCCTCCGTGTTTTTGACCCCCACAACATAATCATTTGCGGCAAGCGTGACGTACCTCTGTTTCCAGCCAAACAAGAACGCAAGCACTGCCTCATAGTCCAGTATCTTCATATGGTGTGACATGGATATGCTGTAGTTGTTACATATTTTCTCCAGAAATTCCATTTTTCCACATTCATCCACGCCGGCATCCACGCCAAGCTGCGTGCTGTCCGTTCCTGCCATCAGGTCATAAACCATCTTGGGAATCTGTTCCTTTTCATCCATCTCAAATTCCAGCACGTTGTGCTCATCTGCCGACAGGCTGACATACCCTGCAAGCTGTCCGCCGCACAGCACCGCAAACGTCACTGCATGTCCGCCCTGCAGGCATAGCCAGAAGTCATCACGGTTCCTCGCCACCATGTTTTTGCGGCTGTAAAGTGCAAACATGGCATCCAGATACGGGCTGTCCCCTCCTTCGATCTCCTCAAAGCAGTAGCGTGGTCTTTCCATATATTCCCTGCCATAAAGCGCTTCGCAGCAGTGCCTGACATTCCGGAATGCCACATGGAAGCTGTAGCGGATGCCGGCGCGTTCAAATCCGTAATGCTGGTATCTGTGCCGGTTTCCGTCCAGCACCATCAGTGCACAGCCCTGCGCAAGCGCATCGCTCTGTGCGCGCTCCATAAGCGCTGTCATATATCCCTTATTGCGCGCGTGGGGATGCACGGAGACGGTGCCTATATATACCGCCTTCAGTTCCATTCCGCTGTCTGCCTGCGCTCCCGTCCGCAGGCGCATGGTAAAGGGGTAGCTGTCAACCAGGGCCCTGATTTTGCCGTGCTCCTCCATGACATGGTGTGTCACCAGCCCGCAGCGTGCGGCGGAATATGCCTTGGGGTAAAACGCGCCAAAATCAATGCATTCGCCACTCACGCCAAAGACCATGTTTGCGAAGTCGAGCATATCCTCCTGCCCATCCCCTTCATTCCTGCATATTTTTTTATAATAGCTTCCTTTAAATGTTTCCATATGTCCCTCCAATGCATGGGGCTGTGCAATCGAGCAGGGAAGAGCCATTTTCCCCTGCCGTGTGCATAAAAAATTGAGTGCCCATGCACCCAATTTTTATATTCTATCTTATTCCGCGTCAGCCTTCTTTACTGCCTTCGGTTTCGCCGTCGCCCTCGGCTTCTTCACCTCAGGCTCCTCCGCCTCCGGTGTCTTTGCGGGTTCCTCCTCTGCCGCTTCCTTCGCAGGCTCCTCCGTCACCGGAAAGAAATCCGTCATGTTTACGTCCGCATAACAAAGGGAGCAGTGCCCGTTAATCGCGGCCCCATTGCTCACCTGAATCGTCTTTGCCTTGATATCGCTGTCCACAATGGCAGAATCGCCTATCGTGATGCCTTCCCTGATATCAATCTTCCCCTGTACCGCACCATCGACCACAAGGTTCTCTGCCTTGATGTCTCCGAGAATAACCGTATTCTCACGTACTGTCGCCCCCTGTGCGCACTCAATCTGTCCGACAATAAAAGAATCCTTGGCATATAGGTCATTTGCCTTAATATTCCCTGTCACATCTCCCATTATGTTCAGCCGATTGTCCGATTGGATATCCCCATTTACTACGCCATACATTTCAAGCTTGCCTTCAATCGTAATATTCCCGTTTATGACCGTTCCTTTCGGAATAATTGCCACATCTACACTGTTCGTTTCTCCAAAATTATTCATTATGATACTCCTTCCTGATGCCATATCCTGCCAAGTAATTTCTTTATGTTTTCTATGACTTCCATATTTATATTAAATCCTATTTAGCATTAAAAATCAATACCATTTTGAATAATTTCAATATTTGGCTAAGATTTCAAAAGTACAGCGTTCAAACTGTACATTAAAATATTGTTGAAATTGTCTATTTCTAAAATACCACTTTGCGCTATACTATCAGACAAGGAAATTCTTAAAGATTGAACACATTTATGAGGAGGACAATTATGAACGGCAAAAATTCCACAACCTACAAAATAGCCCTGACGGGGCTGATTGCAGCATTATCCTATGTTGTATTTACTTTTCTTCAGATAAAAATTATGATACCGGGCACATCCGATGCCACAAGCATCCACCTCGGCAATGCCGTGTGCGTGCTTGGCGCCCTGCTTCTGGGCGGTCCCCTGGGCGGCATCGGCGGCGCTGTCGGCATGACAATCGGCGATTTGCTTGACCCTGTCTACATCCTGTCAGCGCCCAAGACATTTATTTTAAAGCTATGCATTGGTCTTGTAACCGGTATGGTGGCGCACAGAATCGGAAAGCTGTCAGCGTGCCGCGATGCAAGGAAAGCCTTTCAATGGTCGCTGGCTGCCGCAATCTGCGGTCTGGGTTTCAACATGATATTTGACCCGCTGTTCAGCTATTTTTACAAGCTTGTCATTCTTGGAAAGCCTGTTGCCGAACTGACGCTGCTTCCCAATATTGCAACGACGTCAATCAACGCGGTCGCATCTGTCATCGTGTCCGTCGGTGTATACAATGCACTTCGTCCGGCGCTGAAAAAAGCCGGCCTGCTCCCCCTTGTCGGAAAGCAGACAGCCCAAAGCGATAAAAATAATCAGAGCGCTGCCTAAAGGCAGCGCTCTGATTATTTTATTCCGATGCCTCCTCAAGCCGGAACACCGACATATTTTCCGCCAGCCCGCCTGAGGTATGTACAATGCGCTCCACCTCACCGCTGCATTCCTGTACAATCTGGCGCAGCTCCTGCATGGATGCCGAGGTTTCCTGGGTGCTTGCCGCGTTCTGCTCCGCAATGGAAGCCAGGTTCTGGACGGCAAGAAGGACATTTTCCTTCAGCTCGTTGAGCTTGTCGACTTCTCCGCTGATATTGCCGACTGCGCTGCTCACCTCGCCAATTTCATTATTCAGGCTGCTGAATACGGTCTTTGTCTTATCCAGCTCCTCGCCCTGCCTGTCCATTGCCTCCGTGACACTCTTCATCGTATCAACCGTTGTATTTGAGTTTGTAATCAGCATCTCGATAATCCCCGTGATGCGGCTTGCCGACTCTGCCGACTGTTCTGCGAGCTTCCGGATTTCATCCGCAACGACTGCAAAGCCTTTTCCATGCTCTCCTGCACGCGCCGCCTCGATGCTGGCGTTGAGCGACAGCAGGTTTGTCTGGTCTGCAATATCCGTAATAGCGTCCGCCGCCGTCTGGATGTCCTGTGCCGACTGGTTGGTCATATTGGTCTGCTCATATACGACATCAAACGCTTCCTTCGTGTTGTTGCTTATCTTGATAAGCTCAACAAGCGTATCATCCACGCTCCTGTTGTACTCACGCATTTTTTTCGTGTTCTCCACAAGATGCTCGACATTCTGTGCCGTCGTCTCGACGGCATCACCCATGTTCTGAATCTTATTGCCCACGGCAGATGTATCCTGCGCCTGCTGTGTGGAGCCTGACGCCATCTCTTCCACGGCAGTGTCCACATTGCCGATATTGCCTGCCATCTTGCCGAAGGAAACCGAAAATCCATCGGAAATCTCATCCAGTTCAGATGCCGCGCCCTTGATATCCACAACAATATTGGACAGATTCCTTGTAAGCTTCTGTACACTGTTTGCGATATCGCCAATCTCGTCCGCCCGGCGCAATAGCTTATCCTCCACCTGGATGCCGATATGGCCGTCAGCAACCTTGTTGAGCTTGCTGATAACCTCGCGGATTCCCTTTGTGATGGTGGCAACCGATGCTGTCGTGCAAAGCATGCCGACCACAAAAATTATAATAAGAATCAGGGAATTCTTTATGAAATTCGATATGTAAATGGTCTGTATGGTATCCTTTGTCAATCCGACAAAAGTCATACCGATAATTTCATCCGAATTGTTCTGGTACAGCGGACAGTACATTGCATAGTAAAGCTCCCCGCCAATCAGCACATTATCCGCATAATAATCCTGCCCCTGGTTTACCACGATGTCATAGACCTCCGGATCCGCCTCCGTGCCTACCATGCGGTTTCCCTCCTCGTCCACCAGACTCGTCGCAACACGCACATTGCCATAAAATACCGTTACCTGTAAATCCACTTCGTGGCTGAAATTATCAAAAAACTGTGTATTGTCGCTGATATTGCGCTTGCCCTTATAAAATTTTCCGTTGGTATACATATATGAGCCTGCCGCAATGTTGCTAACCGACACCTCAAACGCATACTGTGCTGCCTGTAGTTCATGTCTGACCATGGTTTCCGTAACCGATCCGCATGAAGAGCTGATACCTGCCACAGCCATCGCAAGCATCAGAATTAAGGGAACTGCCACCACTAACAACAGCCTCTGCATCAGCCTTAATCCTTTTCTTTTCATAAGCTTCCTACCTTTCCGTTTCTCCCTGATTATTTTTTTGTGTAGATAATCTTATGCTAACACAGTTTGCTATTTTTTACAACATTATATATTTTTTCTCTTTATTTTTTGTGTAATATGTTATTGTTTATCGGCAGATTTGACAATTCTGTCCTGCGTTCCCTCCAATCCGGCATCATCATTGTGACAAAATCCCAAAACTGCCTTGAATGGTCGGGGTGTATAAAATGCGCAAACTCATGAACCACCACATAGGCAATACATTCTTCCGACGCCGCTATCAGGCGGCTGTTCAGCGTTATAATGCCTTTTTGCGGATGACATGAGCCCCATCTTGATTTCATGCTCCTTATCCGGAGTACCGGATATGGGACATGATACCCCGCAAACTGTTCATACGTCTTTTTAACCAGACCGTCAAATACGGTTCTCTGATACGCTTTCAGCCACTTTTCCACCAGCAGCTCCTTGCGCCGGAAATCCTCCCTGTCCCTGACCCGCAGGATTATGGCATCCCCCTCTAGCTCCACGCCCTCATGCACGGATTCCACGACTTCCAGCCTAAGCTTCCTGCCAAGAATCCGGAAGCATTCCCCGCTCTCATAACGTGCAGGCATGTCCGCCTCCTGATTCCGTTTTTCCTCAAACCGCGCAAGCGCCGACAGGATAAACGCCTGCTTCTGCTGCACAAATTCGTCAATCAGCCGCACAGGAACATGGTTGTTCGCCGACACCAGCACCCTGCCGTCCGGCTTTATCCGCAGATTGACATTCCTGACTGGTTTCCTTGTGAGAAAATAGGTAATCGTGCCCCCGTCACAGGCAACCTGCCGTTGTTGTGTTTTTACAGCCATCTTCTCCTCCTTATTTATGCCGGAACCTGTCTGCCAGGTTCCGGTTCTCCCTATCCCAGCGCCACGTCGAGCACCATCATCACCACAAATCCGACCGCGACGCCGATTGTTCCAATATTGGTATGTTCCCCCGACTGGGACTCGGGTATCAGCTCCTCCACGACTACATAAATCATTGCGCCTGCCGCAAATGCCAGAAAGTATGGCAGCATCGGCACGATAAGCCCTGCCAGCAGGATTGTAAGTACTGCCCCCACGGGCTCCACAAGTCCTGAAAGCGTTCCGTACAGAAAAGCCCTCTTCCTTGAAACGCCTGTGCTTTTTAAAGGCATGGATATAATTGCCCCCTCCGGAAAATTTTGTATCGCGATGCCCAGCGCAAGCGTAAACGCGCCCGCCATGGTAATCTGCGCATCTCCCAGGAGCGCCCCCGCAAACGTGACGCCGACTGCCATTCCCTCCGGTATATTGTGAAGTGTCACTGCAAACACCATCATTGTCGTTTTCTTCGCCTTTGACCGGATACCCTCGGGTTTATCCGTGTCGAGGTGCAGATGTGGTATCACACTGTCGAGCAGCAGCAAAAACGCCATTCCCAGTATAAATCCCGCGGCTGCCGGTATCCATGCTATTTTGCCCTGTCCGTCCGCCATCTCGATGGACGGTATCAGCAGCGACCACACGGATGCCGCCACCATCACGCCTGCCGCAAATCCCATCAGCAGCTTTTCCAGTTTCCTGTTAATCTGGTTTTTCATGAAAAATACCATAGCCGAACCAAGCGTCGTGCCGATAAAGGGAATCATTACCCCTGCCGCCACGCCAATGTCCAAGTTGGATTCCATGCTACATTCCTCCTTTTTCTTCCTTATTAATATATGTATATTTCGACAATATGGAACATGTTCCCTCCTTTTATCGGTTAGTATTTGCTAACCAAATGTAACTATATCACAATTAAAATGAATCCGCAACATTCTGTACCGTTTTTTCTACAAATTGTACCAGAACAAAATACTTTGTAAAACATTGCTTGATGATTTTGGCAGAAAACAGTATAATAGTAATAATTATATTTTTTTGTATTTCTAAGTTCAGGTTTCTTACCAAATATAAAACTCTTGAGAGGAAGGTACAGACTTATGAAAAAAATCTTTACACAGCGGCTCTTCTACTACATGCTCGCAGCACTTGTCTTTACAATCACTGCCATTTTCGCGCTCCAGACCGTCGTCAGCCAGACAAGCAATAAGGCCTTAAGCCATGAACGTCTTGAGGCGGTCAGGGAAAAGCTTGCAGCCAACGATGCAAATGTCGCACAGCTCACGGAAAACCTAAGCCAGGACAACCTTGCAAAGACAAGGGCTTTTGCTGACATTCTTGCCGCGGACAAGTCCATCGCATCCGATGCCGCCAGGCTGGGCGAAATCAAGGACAGGCTTATGGTCAATGAGCTGCACGTGATTGACAAGGAGGGCATTATCACCAGCAGCACGATTGATGCCTATGTCGGATTTGACATGAAAAGCGGTGCGCAGTCCAACGCATTCATGGTGATTGTGGATGATCCCACCATAGAAATCGTACAGGAGCCGCAGGTCAATGTAGCCGAGGGAATTGTCATGCAGTATATCGGCGTGGCAAGGACTGACGCCGAAGGGCTTGTGCAGGTCGGCGTGCGCCCCGAGGTTCTGGAAAAGACGCTTGCCGGAACTGAAATCTCTGTCGTGCTCCGCGATATCGAATTTGGGGAAAAAGGCTATGTCTATGCCATAGATTCCGCAAGCGGGACAATCCTCGCACACCAGAATGCCGACCTGATTGGAAAACCTGCCGCCGAAGCAGGCTTTCCCGCAACCCTTACCGGAAGCGGAAAAGCAACGATTAACGGTGTAAGAGGTTATTACACGGCAGAAGATTACAACGGCCAGGTAATCGGTACCTTTATGCCGTCAAGCGAATATTATTCCGGCCGCACCAGCCAGACGATTGTTGTCTCCTTAAGCATGCTGATTATCTTCAGTGTACTGCTGTTTATGATTAACCACACGGTAGACAGCAAAATCGTGCAGGGCATCAACCGCATTTCCAATTCCATGCATGAGATTGCCGGCGGAAACTTTGACATCACGGTGGATGAACAGGGCAATCCGGAGTTTGTCATGCTGTCTGACAGCATCAACAAAATGGTGGAAGGAATCCGCCAGAGCATTCAGGAAAATGAACAGCTGATTGTACAGCAGAAGGAAGACATGTCACACAACCAGCTCCTGATCCAGAATGTAAAAGATGCCTGCTCAGACCTGAACCGGGTATCCGGTGAAACGCTGACAAACGCCGACAATATCTACAACGGAACGGATGAACAGGAAAAGGCTGTCGAGGACTTAAAACAGACCATGAGCCAGCTGACTGACGAATTGAACAACAGTGTCAAGGCATCTGTCAATGTCACTGCGGCGACAGGCACAACCGCTGACAAAATACTGGAAACACAGTCCCGCATGGCGCTCTTAAAGGACTCCATGCAGAAAATCAGCGACATGTCCATGGAAATCGAAAAAATTATCGGGGAAATCAATTCCATTGCACAGCAGACCAACATGCTTTCCCTGAATGCATCCATAGAGGCAGCGAGGGCCGGTGACATGGGAAAAGGCTTTGCCGTTGTCGCAAAGCAGGTCGGCGAGCTTGCAGCCAGAAGCGCGCAGGCGGCAAGGGAGACCAACGAGCTGATTATGAACTCTATCCAGGCAGTTGAGAGCGGACGTGAAATCACCGACCAGACAGTCGAAGCTTTTGGAATCGTGGTAGAAAACATTGAAAAGACCGACCATGACATTGAAGAAATTACCGGCATGGTCAGACAGAATGTTGACATTGTGTCTTATGCGGTCAGCCAAATTGACAGAATTTCCAGCGTTGTGGAGGAAAATGTGCGTATTTCCCATAATTCCAAGCAGGTGTCCTCCAACATGGCTGACATCACAGGCAGGCTTCTGGAGATTGTAGAATCATAATATCATAAAAAATTTAACAAAAAAGCAAACTTAAGTGGGAAAACATTGGACAAAATAAATAAATAGAGGTATAATTTTAATAGTTATTTTATTTGTTTATCTGCCCTAAGCACGAAAGTTATCCAACAGTTCTAACTATTTAGTACCATACCTTGATTTTTGGTATCCGTAAAGGCATAAATGAAACACGCCCGTGTACTGAACAGTTTCATGTAGTTTTATGCGCAGAAGGAATAAGCAAATATATGCAACAAATACCAGAACAAGGAGAATGAGTACTATGTTAAAAAAACTAAACAACCTACAAATCAGAGACCGGCTCACAAGAGCCTTTATCACCGTTGCCTGCATCCTGACGGTTGTCTCAGCCGTTATACTAATCACAATGATTATTATGTCGCGTGTTTACGCCGCAACGGTCGTTGACTATGGATTTGCGCAGGGCGATATCGGAAGGGCGATGGCGCAGTTTGCCGACACCCGCTCCGCAATGCGCGGTATTATCGGCTATGATGACCAGGACGCAATCGATACCCTGCTTAGTAACCGCAATACATACAAGGAAAGCTTTACAAAGGAGTTTAACAGCCTTGAATCGGCGATGGTTACAGCAGAAAACAAGAAATTATACAATGACGTGAAATCCAAGCTTGCCGATTACTGGGTTCTTGAGGAGGAAATCATCAACCAGGGTGCCACGACCGACCGTGAGCAGTGCAAGATTGCACAGGACAAGGCGCTTGGCGAGCTTGCTCCCATGTACAATGAAATCTATGATGAGCTGACACAGATTATGGACGTCAAGGTAGAGAAAGGACAGCAGGTGTCCAGTCTCCTTACAATGGTTGTTATCGGACTTACCGTAATTATTATCGTTATCATCACAAGCTCCATTATCTTTGCGCTTTCACTTGGAAAGGGCATTGCGAACAGTATTGCAGAACCCCTGGACAAGCTCCGTGACCGTCTGGATACCTTTGCAAAGGGTGACCTCGGTTCACCGTTCCCGACAGTCGACACAAAGGATGAGCTTGCCGAGATGGTTTCCGTCTCAACCAACATGGCTTCCACGCTCCAGTTTATTATCCAGGACGTAGGAAATATCCTGAATGCCATGGCATCTGCCGACTTCACTGTCAGAAGCCATGACAAGACCAAATATATAGGCGACTTCGAGATGATGCTGACTTCCATGGAACAGCTGAAGCGGCAGATGGTTGAAACCCTCCAGTCTGTCAGCGAAGCATCCTCACAGGTAAACGCAGGTGCAAGCAACCTGGCTGACGCGGCACAGAACCTTGCAGAGGGCGCAACCGACCAGGCAGGCGCCGTCGAGGAAATGCAGGCAACCATCACAACAATCTCCGACGACATCATGGCTACTGCAAACCAGGCAGGCGATTCTTACAATCAGGCACGTACCTACGCCGACGAAGCGGAGCGCAGCCATAGGGAAATGAAGGCAATGATGGAGGCAATGTCCCGCATCAACGATGCCTCCCAGCAGGTGGGTAACATCATTTCCGAGATCGAGGACATCGCGTCACAGACAAACCTCCTCTCCCTGAATGCTTCCATCGAGGCAGCAAGAGCCGGTGAAGCCGGAAGGGGATTCGCAGTCGTTGCAGACCAGATTCGCCAGCTTGCGGAACAGAGTGCAAACTCCGCGGCAGAAACCAGAACATTAATTGAGACTTCCTTAAGTGCGATTGCTGACGGAAGCAAGACAGTGGATATTGTCAATGCATCCATTGACCGCGTTGTGGAAGGTATCGAGATTATTGCAAAATCTTCCAAGTCCATTAGTGAGATGGCAAACGAACAGGCAGAGGCGATGAAACAGACCGAAATCGGCGTCAACCAGATTTCCGAGGTTGTACAGTCCAATTCCGCTACTGCACAGGAAGCTTCCGCTACAAGCGAAGAGCTGTCAGCGCAGGCAACAACGCTCGATTCCCTGATTAGCAAATTCCAGCTGCCAACCTTATAAAGAAAATATATACATAAAAAACCGATGCAATGCATCGGTTTTTTTATGTATGAACTTCCAACAGCAGCTCTTTGTAAATCCCGCCCAGCTCACGCAGTCCCCGCGCAATGAGCCCGGCATACATCACGGCGCCCTCATAGCGCAGATGCGTATTGTCCAGCTTGCCCTCAGGATAATTTTTGTACAGGTTCTTGTCAAAATACATATACCACCTTCTGCTGCCCGGCTCGCCTGCCTTTTTCAGCTCGCAGCGGCTCATGCTGTACAGGTCGACCAGCGCTACATGATTCTTCTCCGCCGTCTGCTTCATTGCCGCCACATAGTCGGAATGCGCCCCCATCCCAAGATGCTTCTCATCCACAAAGCACCTGCGTTCCAGCGGTGTTATCAGAACCGGACAGGCATTGTGCTTGCGCGCCACATTGACATATGTTTCAAGGTTTTCCATATATGTCGAAAACGGTTCCGTATAGCGTGCGGGGTCTTCGCTTTTCTCATCATTGTGCCCAAACTGGATAAACAAAAAATCTCCCTCGCCAATCTGACTGTCTATCACGGCAAGCCTGCCTTCATCCATGAAGCTTTTGGTGCTCCTGCCGTTTTTGGCGTGGTTACAGACCACCACGCCCTCCCTTACGTACAGGGGAAATACCTGACCGATACCAGTCTGAGGATATGTTGTGATGTCGTTTGTCTGCACCGTCGAGTCGGCTGCCCAAAAAATCCGAACTGTATTCTTTTCCATGATAATGCTCCCCCTTCTTTTGAAAAAAGAGAAACTTTCGTTTCTCTTTTTCGTTTTTTATGTATACTTATTCTTTTACCGCTCCGATATTCACGCCTTTTACGAAATACTTCTGCAAGAACGGATACAATATCATGAAAGGAAGAATTGCCGAGATAATACCCGCATTGTACAGCGTACTCTGCGATACCTTATATCCCGTAATCGGGGTATCACCATCCATAATCATATTTCTCAGCTTATACTGGAAATTAACCTGAAGGGGATCTGTAATATAAATTTTAACCGTTGAGTAATCATTCCACACTGTTACTGCGAACATCAATCCGATGGATGCAAGCGCCGCCTTGGAAAGCGGGAGCACGATCTTGAAAAAGATTCCCATCGGCGAACATCCGTCAATCTTTGCCGCCTCGTACAGCGAACCGGGGATGCCTTCAAAAAAGTTCCGCATCAATACTAAGTTGTACACATTCATACCATGCTTTACAACCAGAAGCCACCAGTTGTTTACCAGTCCCAGTCTCCTCATTACCAGGTATTCCGGAATCATACCGCCCGAGAAAATCATGGTAAAGAGCAGGATATATGCGAATATACTGCGCCCGGGCATTTCAAACTGGACAAGCACATATCCGCCGAGTGTTGATAATACCAGACCTAACAGGGTTCCAAGTATCGTACTGACGACAGAGATAATAAACGGCATATACAACTGCTGCGTTCCGATAATCGTCTTATAGCCGTCCAGCGTAAACGAGTTAGGCCACAGCATAAACTGATACACGCCAACCTTGTTGAAGGAATCCACAACAACCTTCCAGATCGGGACAATGATGACCAGTCCGATCAAAATGAACACGATATAATTCACAACATCAAATACATGCAGCTTATCGCTGGGCTTTTTGCTAACCATTTCTTTTGCCATATCCACACCTCCTAGACAATACCGCGACCGCGGACTTTCTTGCTCACATGGTTACATGCCAGCACAAGAACGCATCCCACAAGGGAACGGAACAGACCCACAGCCGTCGAATAACCATAGTTTGGCAGTGCAATCGCAAAAGTCTGGCGGTAAATATATGTGGCGATAACGTCAGAAACCTCAAACACTGCGTTGTTGTAAAGTACGAATACGGACTCAAACAGGTTCATAACCTTTGCAAGGTTCAGAATCAATACAGTGATAATCGTGTTGGACAGTGCAGGCAGTGTGACGAAACGAATCTTCTGCATACGGGTCGCACCGTCAATGTCCGCCGCCTCATACAGCTCCGGATTGATACCGGACAGCGTTGCCAGATAGATGATGGTTCCCCATCCTGTTTCCTTCCATACCTGGATAAACCAGTAAATCGGACGCCACCACGCCGTACTTGCCAGGAAATAAATGTTCTTGTCAGCCTCCTTCAGGATACCCCAGTCCCTCAGAATACCGTTTACCATACCCGTGCTGGACGGAGACAGGAACAAGCTGAAGATGGATGCCACCACTGCCCATGACATAAAGTGGGGCAGATAGATAACCGTCTGCAATGTTTTCTTCGCAAACAGATTTTTCATCTCATTCAGGAAAATAGATACCACAACCGCCGAGATATTCGTCAGAAGCAGATTCGCGATACTCAGCTCCAATGTATTCCAGAACGCTGTCCAGAATGCCTGTGTGGAAAACATCTTGGTAAAGTGTGCCAGACCGACAAATGTTTTTGGTCCTACCGGCTTATAGTCATAGAATGCATAGCGCACACCAAGCATCGGCCAGTAATGCATAATCAGCAAAAATATCAGTACTGGCAAAAACATGATGTAGTATCCCCTGTTATTCCATATACGGAGTCCGAGCGGTTTCTCGCGGACTTCTACGCCACCGGAGGTTACGACTTTTTTCTTACTCATACCGTTCTCTTCCTTTCTTTATATCACTTTTTTGTGACCGGACAGAACGGCCACTGATAATTTACGCTTCTGCCTGTTTAGACAGAAGCGTAATAACCTTTCGTGTAGAACTCGTCGTGCTGTTTACCTGATGGAATTACTGATTCAGCTCTGCCAGGCACTGGTCAATAATCGTTCCAACAGTATCAATGTATGTCTGCATTGCTTCATCAACATTGCCGTTCTTTGTCACAACTTCGGTAATACATGCCATCTTTGCGTCAAAGATTGTACCAGACTCATTTGTAAAGGTCTCAGATACCGGTGAAGCAGGAGCGTCCACACAGTTCTCTGTAAAGAACTTATTGCCTGCTGCTGCAAGCTCATCGTTATCTGTAAATCCGTTTGTCAGCTGTGCAATGGTGAGTGCCGGGTCAAGATGGTTCTTCTTCCATACAGTGTTCGGGTCATTTGGTGACGGCTTTAAGTGGAACTCACCATCTGCATAAGAGTATGCCTTTTCCTTGTCAGTTCCTGCATTCGTTGTAAATTCCTCTGCCTTTGTGGACCAGTGAACATCCTCTGCACCGTATACCCACAATGTCTGTACTGTACCGCCGTCTAACATGGTATCCAGCAGTGCATCGAATACTGCCTGATTGTGTACGGGGTCACCCTGGTCAATGATAACCCATACCGGAGCCTCCCTGTTGAGGTAGCCGCCAAATGTATCCTGAATCTCCTTAATAGGCGGAAGCTGTACAAGCTCCTCATTCACTTCATTCTTGATTAAGTTATCTGTCAGTGTCCTGTACCAGGTACCTGCCCAGTATGTAAACACGCCTGAAGAACCCTTCTGGTCATTCGAGAACCATTTCTCACGCGCAATCTTTGTTGATGCCGTCAGGGACTCGGGGTCAATCGCGCCGTCATTGTAAGCCTGCTGCATTCTAAGGAGTGCATCCTTTGTCGCCTGCTCCTGGAATCCGTCTACCCATGTGCCGTCTGCCGTCTGGTAAAGAGAAGGGAATGCACCCTGCCAGAACTCAGGCAGATAGTTAATCCACGGAGCCTCTGTTCCGATGAAGCCTGCCGCTACAACACCATATGTATCGCCATCCACGCCGTTTCCATCCGGGTCACCGTCATGGAATGCCTTTAACATATTATAATAGTCGTCATAAGTCTTGACATCATCGATATTGATGCCCACTGCGTCAAGCCATGCCTTCTTTACATAGGTAACGCAGCCGTTGCCGTATGTCGGTGCAAAGCCGTAGAGATGTCCTTCTGAATCCTTTAAGTTCTCATTAATGCTTGGCAGTGTAACCCTTGACTGGAACTCTGCGTTTGCGTAAGCGTCCGCCATATCCCACAGAAGCCCTGTCGGTGCATACTGCTTGAACATCTCGGCACTCATAATCATTGCATCAGGATAATCCTGGCTTGCGAAGAGACGTCCGACTGCATCCGTATATCCTGAATGGTCAAGCTGCTGGATTGTCAGGTCAATTCCGACTGCATCTTCCCACTGCTTCTCAAAATCTGCCTGCCCATTGTCAACAGAAGCTGTCAGTGTACCATTTACAACAATTGTCAGTCCATCCTTAAGGACTTCATGGTAATCCTGCTTTTCGCCAGACGCTGCCGTGTTGTCTGCCGGTGCATCTGTGTTTGCTGCCGGTGCATCTGTTGTGTTTGACGGTGTGTCTGTCGTACTACTATTATTATTTGATGACGAACTTGCCGAGTCGCCACCGCCGCCGCATGCAGCTAAGGACACTACCATAGTTGATGCCAAAAGTAAAGATAATGCTTTCTTTTTCATTTCTTACTTTCCTCCCTTATTATTGATTCATTTTTAAAAAAGTTTCTTCCGGAGCCGCCCCTGCCTTGCCTGTGCCAGTGGCTTTCCCCCGTCTGACCTTAACTCTAACATTGTAAGCCTTTACATTCAAGTGACAATTTTTGAGACAGCGTACATATTTTGCGTGCTGAAATCTAAAAAGCGCGAAAAACAGGCATTATGAAAGCAGTTACATATTGTATTTTTTTTATAAAGCTGATAAAATAATACTAAAATAACATTAAATATTCTTTTAATTCATATTTAAAAAAGAATTATCCGGAGTAAAAAACATGACTATCAAACAGCAAAATGTACAAAGTGACATAAATTTATCCGAAAAGCAGCCAAAATCTATCAATGACCGACAATCCATGATGTTAAAAATGGTAACCTCTTACAGTATTTTCCTTTTCATTATACTGGTTTTGTTTTCTTACCTGTATTTCTCGGACGCAAAAAATGCACGCAGCCAGTACCAGTGGCAGGTGAAGGCAACGTTCATGAGCAATGCCAAGCTGTTTGAGAAGGACCTGGACATCATGGACGCATACTGCCGACAGCTCCTGCAGAACAATGCATTCCGCAAGCTTGCAAAAATCACGGAGGACAACCCCATGTTTTTTGATTTGGGAAATAGTGTCGCTACCACGATGGCAACCGACGTGTACCCCGAGGCGCTTCTGCCAATGTCGGATATCTACTGTTACCTTCCGCATTCGGAGTACGTCCTTTCCCCCAATTGCTTTATCCATAAGGTTCGGTATTATAACTGGATTAAGGACTATCCAGCCGACATGTATGAGCAGTATTCTGAAATGCTGGCAAATCCTTCCTATTATAATCGGTTCATTCCTATGGATGAGTTGATGCCGACAAGCGGCAAGCGTTATTATATGTATCTTATTGACATGAATGCCCTCTACTATCTGGACATTGATGCCGTTGCCTGCTTTATTCTTGCGGAGGACGAGCTTTCTTCCTTATTTGAATGCATGGACGCAGACGCACCATACCGGTACCTGTCCATCAGCGCCAGCCAGCACGACAGCATTCTGTCACTTTCCACCCCCGAGAGTGCGAATTTCGAGAGCCTGACTGTGGCAGAAAGCCTTGACAGCATGGTTAACTTCCTCAACTCCGTGGAAATGTCCATGGATATATATACCTCGACTGACACAGGCTATGTTTACCTGTATACATATCCCTCCTTTGCATCCGCAGCAAATAATGCACCCCCTCAAATATTGTACGCTGCATTATTTATGGCAACGCTCATCGGGGGACTTATCATTATTTTCTGGCTGTCAAAGCGCAACATCCGCCCAATTCTGGAGCTTGACCAGCAATTGCAGGTGACCGAGCTCGAAAAGAGCCATCTCCAGGAGGTCATGGACAGCCAGCGCCCCATTATCTTCAACTCCTATGTCAGGCAGTTCCTGAAAGGCATGATTGTCTCACAGGAGGAGGCATCCTACGCCAAAAAATTTCTCGGGCTTGCCGACGAATCGCTCGTGTTCAATGGTCTCTACGTCGTCGCATACAACAGCGCCGACCAGCACGCCGCATCCAGTGAACCCCGCACACCGGAGGAGTGCAACACCATTATACTGGACGCGCTCCGGCAGTTTACGGACGAAACGCTTTACTACTTCAGCCCGTCTGACCGCGTTTACGCCATCATTGTCGTGGGAAAGGCGGATGATGAAAAGGACCTCATCATCAAGACAAATGAAATGGTTGTAAAAATGCACCATTACCTGCTGGACACCTATGGCATCTGGCTCTTTGCCGGAATCGGAAAAACAACAGATGATATTTTAAACGTCTGGGAATCTTACCAGCAGGCAATGGAAGCCGTCAATTACACCAGCAAGAATTATTTCTTCTTTCCATATGAATTTATCCAGAAGGATTCCAGTGCCTTTTACTATCCGACGGAGCTCTCGACGAAGCTGATACACTTCATCTCGACCGGCAACACCTCACAGGTGATGGAGCTCTTCAACCTGATTCACCAGGAAAATATCGAGGAGCGCTCCCTTCCTATTCATATGGTGCAGTTTTTGCTGTCGGATATCCGAAATACCCTGTTGAAGGCGCGGTTTGCACTGCCGCAGGGCACACCAAAGGAGGTCATTCAGAATCTGGATGAATGCTTTGCCGAACATGTTTCTTTTAAGCTTTGTGAAGATATCGCGCTGAAGCTTTGTACGCTGTTTACGATAAAATCAGACGACACAGACTTGATTTCACTGATTGAAAAATATATTCTTGACAACTATGCAGACCCATCCATGGGACTGAACAAGATATCGGACGAATTCCAGATATCCGAGAGCTATTTTTCCCATCTCTTCAAGGAAAAGAAAGGCGTCAATTTCTCGACCTACCTGGAAAGCATCCGCCTGAACGAGGCGTCGCGGCTGATACGCGAGACCGATATCAGCCTGAACGAGCTCTATCTCTCTGTCGGTTACAACAACGCAAACTCGTTCCGGCGCGCATTCAAAAAAATATACGGCATGACGCCGAGCGCCATGCGTGACGCCAAGTCACCGCTTGCCGGCGGTTAAAAAGACTGATTTTTGTATACAATCTTGCCATTGACCAGCGTATACTTTACAACGCCGTTCAGTACCTGTCCGGTAAATGGCGAATTGGAAGATTTGGACACAAAGTTTCCCACTGTCTGCGCGGCGGCTGCGTCAAATATCACGATATCGGCGGCAGCCCCCTCCGACAGCGTTCCCGCCGGCAGCCCATACATCGCGGCCGGGTTGGACGACATGGCACGAATCAGGGCTTCCATGGAAAGGCATCCTTTATTGACAAGGTTTGTGATGCCAAGCGAAAGCGCCGTCTCCAGGCCGATAATCCCGCTCGGCGCTTCCGTGATCGGCTTTTTCTTTTCCTCTGCGCTGTGCGGCGCATGGTCAGTCGCTATGATATCGATGGTGCCATCCTGAAGCCCTTCGATAACTGCCTGCCTGTCCGACTCCTCACGCAGCGGCGGGTTCATCTTGGCAAGCGTTCCAAACTGGATAACCGCATCCTCCGTCAGGCTGAAATGATGCGGGGTCGCCTCCGCATGGATATTGGACATTCTCAGCTCTGCCGCCCGCCTTTTTGCCTGTCTGACAAGTTCCACGCCTTCCTTTGTGCTGATATGCTGGATATTTAAAATAGCACCTGTTTTTAATGCAGTCTGCAAATCACGCCGTATCAATGATATTTCCGCCTCCCTCGGCGAACCACCAATGCCAAAATACGCAGACGCCTTTCCACTGTTGACTCCGTTGTTTGTGATGTATTCGGGATTTTCCTCATGGAGGCTGATTGGAACCCCTAGCGCCGCCGCTTTTGCCATCGCCTGTTCCATCAGCCCTGCATCCATAATCGGAATTCCGTCATCCGTAAATCCCGATGCCCCCTCTTTTTGAAGCGCCTCCATGTCCGTAAGCTCTTTTCCCGCCATTCCCTTTGTCACGGTTGCGCAGGTATAAACCTTCAGGTCTGTTTTTCTGCCCTTTTCCAGGACATAGCGAAGCGTCTGCTCATTGTCGACTGCCGGTTTCGTGTTTGCCATCAGCACCACGCTTGTAAAACCGCCCTTTAGCGCCGCCCTTGCCCCAGTCTCAATATCCTCCTTGTGGGTAAATCCCGGATCCCTGAAATGCACATGCACATCGACCAGCCCCGGCGCCACGGTGCATCCTGTGGCATCAATTACATCACACGTGTTATCTTTTACCGTTCTGACATCCTCGCCTGATATCCACTCAATTTTGCCATCCTTTACCAGAACATCTGCCTGCCGCCTTATCCCATTTGCCGGGTCGACGACAAACCCGTTTTTTATCAGTACCATATTTCTTTTGTTCCTTTCGCAATCATATTTCTTCTACCTTAACACATATTTTACTTAAATTCTATCATCTTATCCGCTATATTCTGTGTTTTTACAACAATATAGGGTCTTGTCGGCGTGTTGGTCACGTTCTCTGCCTTGCCAGGTCCTATCAGCGTCGTGTCGATAATTACGGATTCCTCTGTCTCGTAAAATTCATTGACGCTGATGCTGTAGCCGCCGCCGGACTGCTCGCCATACCCGATTGCGATATACATCTCTGTCCCGAGCGTATAGCTAATCTGGAACGGCTCCGCGGACTTCTCCGCAATAATGTCCCGCAGCGCCTCCGGCTGCTGCTCCTCACCGACAACGGTAAAGTCAATATCCTTAAGCCTATCCTCCTGCGTATCTTCCATGGAGCAGCCAAGTACCGCCGCCATTAATATAACACACGTTATCGTATATGTAAGTATTCTTTTCCTGAATCTGGTCATTTTGCCCTCCTGACTGGTTACAGTTCCGAAACATATCTGTCTATAATTATGTGCCATTTCGAAAATATATGCATTTATGGTTGATTTTGGCGTGGAAAATGTATAAGATAGAACTATGTGTATTATAGTAAACGACTCGTACTTTTATCGTTTACTATAATACAAGTAATTACATGGAGGTTCATATGATTCGACTGATTCTTGTAGGTGGTTTTGTTATCCTTTTTTTAATACTGAGCATGCCCATCATGTTTGTGGAGTGGCTTATCGGCAAATCCAACCCTGACCTAAAAAGCCGCTCGAGCCTTGCCATCGTCAACTGGGCATTTCGTTGCGTGCGCTTTCTTGCAGGCGCCAGGGTCACCTATATCGGCGAGGAGAATATTCCCTGCGACACGCCTGTTCTATACATCGGAAACCACAGGAGCTTTTTTGATATTGTCCTGACTTACGTCCGTGTGCCGCGCCCCACGGGATATATCGCCAAGAAAAGCATGGAGAAGGTGCCGCTCTTAAATATCTGGATGCGCAACCTCCACTGCCTGTTTCTTGACCGTGAAAACCTCAAGGCGGGCGCACAGACCATCATCGAGGCAATCAACCTGATGAAAAGCGGAAAGTCCGTGTGCATTTTTCCGGAGGGCACACGAAACAAGGAGGAAGGAACATTGCTTCCATTTCATGAGGGAAGCTTTAAAATTGCCGCAAAGGCAGGCTGCCCCATTGTTCCCATGACCATCAACAACAGCGCGGCTGTCTTTGAAAACCAGTTTCCCAGAATTAAGAAAGCACATGTTATTGTTGAATACGGAAAACCGATTGACATCAAGGCGCTTCCCAAGGAACAGCAGAAAAAGATTGCATCCTATGTGCAGGATATCATTCTGGAGACCCATCAAAAAAATGCGTCAGCCTTATAGGCAGCAAAAAAACCGGAATCCTTTCAAAACCAAAGGGTTCCGGTTCTTTTTTGTACTATTCTTTTATGATATCCAGTTCCGTAAGATTTACACCGGAAGCTGTCAAAATGACTTTCAATTCGATGTACCGCCTTTTCATTTTTTTGTATGCCCCGGACGCTTTATCGCAATCCACCATATAATCCTGCAATCTTGAAAATTCTTCGATATTTCTTTGCAACATTTCTTTTTCTGTCATATTATCCTCCATGCCGCCCTTGGCGGCTCAAATAGGAATGAAAAACGCCGTCCTTTGCGTTTTTCCGGTGTGAAACTTAATACTTCTTAGGCAGTGTCTTTTGCTGCCTTAGAAGTATTTTTCACACTACCCTCCCCACGAAACAATTTTATTACCTGATATTTTCATTATAACTGATTCTCCGGGCAGTGTAAAGACAATGCCGCAATAATCCCTTCAAAGTGCATCCCATGCGACGCCTTCACAAGCACGATATCCCCATCGCGAATCTGTCCGTCAATATCCGCAAGCAGGGCTTCCTTGTCTGCATAGTAATACAGCTCCACGCTGGAATTATCCACATTTTTTGCGCCGTCATACATATTTTTACACAGCTTTCCGACACAGATAACCACATCAATGTCCTTCTCCGCCGCGTATGCGCCCACCTCGCTGTGAAGCGCTGCCTCGTCGGCGCCAAGCTCAAACATGTCGCCAAGGACTGCGACCTTGCGCGCCATCCCATGATGTTCCACGCCATCCGTGGTGTCCGTCATGGAGAGGAGGTCAAGCGCCGCCTTCATCGAGACGGGATTCGCATTGTAGCAGTCATCAATCAATGTCAGTCTGCCGGTACGGATGACATTGCTCCTGCCGCCGACAGGCTCCACATCCCGGATGCCTGCCTGAATCTGCCCTGCCGACAGCCCGAATACCACACCGACAGCCGTTGCGGCAAGTGCATTGTACAGCATATGTTCACCCGGCAGCGGAATCTCCGCCTGGAATGTTGTCTCCCCACCATCCCCCGCGCCATGCCGGATATGAATCAAAGCCCTGCTGCCGATAAGCCCCCTGTTTTCATAGTGGGTCGCGTAGATATCGTTGCTGCCTGCGCCGCCAAAAAATATCGGTACCTGTCCCTGTACTTCCTTGATGGTGATAAGCTTGTCGTCGTCCCCATTCAGGCAAATCTGTGCCCCTGGCTGCATATAGTCAAAGATTTCTGTCTTTGCCTTGAGAATCCCGTCCCGCGTTCCCAGGTTTTCCAGATGGCACTGCCCGATATTGGTAATCAGGCATACATCCGGCCTTGCAATCCTGCCAAGCCGGTGCATTTCCCCGAAATCACTGATGCCCATTTCCAAAACCGCAATCTGGCAGTCATCACGTATCTGCAAAACCGTGAGCGGCAGCCCGACCTCGTTATTGAAATTGCCCTGCGTTTTCTGGACACGGAAGCCTTTTGCAAGCACACTCGCCACAAACTCCTTTGTGCTGGTCTTGCCGACGCTTCCTGTAATACCGACCACCCTGACATCTAGCTGTTTCCTGTAAAATTCTGCCACGTCCTTCAATGCCTGGAAGCTGTCCTGCACAAGGATATATGCCCCCCTTGGATTCCGGGGCGCCTGCTCACAGATGACGCCGAGCGCACCCGCATCAAACACGCTGTCTATAAAGCTGTGTCCGTCCACACGCTCCCCTCGCGTCGCGATAAAGACATATCCTTTTTCCACCTTCCGCGAATCGAGCACCACGCCTTCTGCTTCCGCGGCATCTGCACTGACGCGGGATGGCATCCCCTCCGTATGGAGTGTCCCGTTCACCGCATCGGCAATGTTTTTCAACGTCATATTTTTCATACATATTTCCTCATCGAAATCTCTATAATCCTCTGGCACAGGTCACTGAAATCCATCCCCACGGCGGCAGCTTCCTGCGGCAGAAGCGAGGTCGGCGTCATACCCGGAAGGGTGTTTGCTTCCAGACAGTAAAATTTCCATTCATTGTCCATGCGGAAATCCATCCGCGCATAGGTCTTTAGCCGCAGCGTACGGTACACCGCCTCCGCGCAGGACTGCATTGCCTTTGTCACATTGGCATCAAGCTCTGCCGGACAGGTCTCGACCGTCGAACCCGCCTGATATTTATTTTTGTAATCATAAAATCCTACCTTCGGTGCAATCTCTATCACGGGGAGCGCCGTGCCGTCCATGACGCCGACGGAAAACTCCCTGCCGTCTATGTACTGCTCGATAATGACCCTGTTTTCAAATGAAAATGCCTTTTCCAACGCAGTGCCGAGCTGCGCTTTGTCCTCTGCCATATACACGCCCACGCTGGAACCGCCACAGTTTACCTTGACAATGCACGGAAAAATGTTCCATGCCTCGACAAGCTTCGTCTCATTGCGGCAGACTGTGATTCCTTTCGGCGTCGGTATGCCATATTTGTGAAAAAGCTCCTTGGAAATTGCCTTATCCATCGCAAGTGCGCTCGAAAGATAGTCCGTTCCGGTATACTTGATATCCAGCAGGTCAAACATTGCCTGTATCCTTCCGTCCTCCCCATTCTGCCCATGAAGCGCAAGGAACACGATATCTGCCTGCGAACAGATTTTCATCACATTGGGACCTATCGCACATTCCGGATTGTCCTGCCGCATCGCCTTCACTGCGCTGATGTCCGGATTGCTTTCCGATATCACGCCAAAATTTTCACTCCAGTCCTTCTCTACGCAAAAAATATCATCGGCATCCTGCATATAGCCAAGATACACGTCGAGGAGCACAACCGTGTGCCCCTTTTTTCTTAATGCCTGATATATCATGCTCCCAGTGACAAGTGACACATCGCGCTCTGTACTGATTCCCCCCGCCAAAACAACAATTTTCATTCGATATCCCATACCCTTTCCAAAATATATCGCAACCATACATAATAAATATACCACCACGCTATTCCGAAACCACTTCGCTGTCCGGGCTGTAACCACTGAGATTCTTGAGCAGATCACTCATCCCCAGCAGCATGATTCCGTTCCACTCCAGATCTGTCCCCTGTGCTTCATCCGTATTCTTCCATCTCCCATCCGCCCCAATATAACAGGTTCCGGACTCATTAAGCCCACCCATATATTGTATGGTATTCTCAATAATTAGTGTATATTCCTTGCTCGGCGTGAGATAATTGATAAAGCTCAGGTGCAGCAGATGGTTCATATTCTCTGCCACAGTCCTGCTGCCAACGCCAAACACCACATCATCCATGGCAGCCTCGCAGATTGCCTCCGTCCGTTCCATCAAATCCTTCATGACATAAGTACAGAGGTCCCTGTCCGTTCCCTTGTCCGCGCTGATGTATGCCAGCACACCATAAAAGACAAAACGACCATCCGAATAGTCTTTTTCCCTTTCCTTTAAAAACTGCTCTGCCAATGTTTTGTACTGCGTGCTTCCCTCCTCATGAAAAAGCTGTGCCGCGGCATAAAACCTTGCATTTTTTTCTGCATCCGTGCTGCATCCCCTGCTCTCAAGCCACTCCCATGCGCGCATGGCAGCCTCCTTGTACTCCTTGTCCACGCTGGACTCATACCTTCCAAACACATGGCGGCCCATCTCCATAATCCCGCAGAATGCCGCTGTCGCCTCATAATCCCCATACAGACTTCCATCACCCTGCTGTTGGGAAATCATCCATTTCCCCACGTACAAGAGCTGTGTGACAAGCTGCTTGTCCTGCTCGTCCGCACCCAGATGCCCATATGCCGACTCGAACAGCGTGCCGTTGCATTGCAGCGCATACATAATCACATGCATACCGAAAGCCGCCCCGCAAATTCCCTGCGCGCTCTCCTCGAGACTGACATCGGAGGCATTTTTCAGCATATTCAGAAAAAGGTTTTCATACGCATCCTCCGCAATGCAAAACGGATAGGACTGCCCTACCACATCCGTGAGAATGTAGTATGTCCCTGGTTCGTCAAAGGACGTGAAATCTGCCACACAAAACTGCTGTCCGTTTGCCCTGTCCCCCACCGCATCCGGTATTTTTCCAATATGCACCACGGCACCGTCCTGTCTTCGCACGACACGAAACGTTCTTCCATGCTGTCCGCCTGCAAACACGATATGCTTCTCCCTGCCCGCAGCGTACCCTGCCATGTCCACATATATCGCCGGCCTGCTTACCGGCGCTTCCACGCCATATGATGCGAGCACCGTGCCAAATCCGGTTTCCGGCGCCGGCTCAGCCTGCTGTGTACCATCTGCCGCACTTTCGTCTGCCTGCTGCTTCTCAGCCGGCGGCTGTTTCCCATTTGTACAGGCACATGCCAAAGCACCCAGTATCAGCGACAGACAGCATAACACTGTCCTGCAAAATCCCGTCTTATACCCATGCATAATAATCTCCATGCCGCCTCCGGCGACTTAACAAGTAATCTGTAAACAGTTCCTTACTTATTCTACACTCAATTGAGCCTTAAGTAAAGACTTTCATTTCCAAGCGTTTGCTGACATATTTCCTTACGTCCCCTGTGCAATCGAGTAGGGGAATGTCCTTCTCCACTACTCGCCGCGCGCCCCATGCGCCGCCTTAGCGGCATATTTCCTCTGCATGGGGCTGCGCATAAAAAAGGTGTATTGCCTTGTTCATTCCATGCGGCAATACACCTCTGCTTCCTCTTATTCTTTTTAAAAGGTCACCAGCGCCGCCGTCTGCCTTGCAATCGCGAGCTCCTCGTTTGTCGGAACGCACAGAAGCGCAACCTTGCTTGCTTCTGTGGAAATCACCCTGTCCTCTCCCCGGACGTTGTTCTTTTCCAAGTCGATCTCCGTGCCAAGGTAGCCCAGGTACTTCGCAATCTCGACGCGCCCTGAGATATTGTTCTCGCCGACGCCTGCCGTGAACGCGATGGCATCCACGCCGTTCATTGCCGCCGCGTACGCGCCGATATATTTCGCCACACTGTAGTAAAATGCGTCGAGTGTCACCCGCGCAAGCTGGTTGCCGTCATTTGCCGCTGCCTCGATGTCCCTGAAATCGGATGAGACCCTTGACATGCCAAGCACGCCTGACTTTTTGTTCAGCACATTGTTCATCTGGGCAGGCGTGAGGTTCTCCTTCTGGCAGATAAAGTCACAGATTGCCGGGTCGATGCTTCCGGAGCGGGTACCCATGATGATTCCCTCAAGCGGGGTCAGTCCCATTGAGGTGTCCACGCATTTTCCGTGGTCTACGGCAGACACGGAGCCGCCGTTCCCAAGGTGGCACACGATGATTTTTAAGTCATTCCTTGTCTTGCCGAGTATCTCTGCCGCCCGCGCCGACACATAGTCATGGCTTGTACCATGGAATCCATAGCGGCGCACCTTGTATTTCTCATAATACTCGTATGGAAGCCCGTACAGATACGCCTTCTCCGGCATTGTCTGGTGGAATGCCGTGTCGAATACCGCAACCATCGGCACATTCGGCATGATTTCCCTGCAGGAATTGATTCCGATAAGGTTTGCCGGATTGTGGAGCGGGGCAAGGTCATTGCACTCCTCGATTGCCTTCATCACCTCGTCATTGATGACCACGGAGGACGCGAACTTCTCGCCGCCGTGTACGACACGGTGTCCGACTGCATTGATTTCGTCCAGCGACTTGACGACGCCGTGGTCTGGATTGGTGAGCGCGTCAATCACAAGCTTCACTGCTACCGTGTGGTTTGGCATCGGTGTCTCGATTTTGACCTTGTCCTTTCCCGCGGGCGTGTGCGTGAGCACGCTTCCGTCAATGCCGATGCGTTCGCAGAGCCCCTTTGCAAGCACTGCCTCGGTGGCGCTGTCAATGAGCTGGTACTTGAGTGAGGAGCTGCCGCAGTTGATTACTAAAATGTTCATTGTATTATCCCTCCATATAAAATGATTCTGTTTTCCCTTGAATACTTTAAGTTTACTACGGATTCCGGAAAATTGAAAGTGCTTACATCAAATTTTTTTCACAAAAATATCCCCCTTTTCAGGGGGATATTCTTATTGTCGGTCAGTTCTCTTCCTGTAGGACAATTTCATAAACAAGCTTCAGGGTTCCTTTGTATGAGCCCTTGCCCGTAAGTGTCACTGTTGCCCTGCCTGCCTTTTTGTTGTTCGCATAGCCCTTAACCTCGAAGTCCTTGTCATATTCCAGCTCTTTTCCCCAGAGACTGATTCTGCTTATTCTGGGGCTGTCCCCCTCGACATACCAGAAGTCTTCTTCTGCGAGCTGTACGCCGCCTGAAAGCGCTTCTTTCGCCACAACCTTCTTATCGAATGGCACAAAGTCCGCATATGCGATATCATCTGATTCCACAACCTTATATTTGATTGTCTTTTGTCCGCCATAGCTTCCAATGCCCCTGATAACAACCGATGCTGTCTTTCCGGCCTTTGTATTGTTCTTGTAGCTAGGCTTTCCTGTCTTTGCGTCCATTGCGATTGCAAAGTCCTTACCCAGCTCCAGTTCCTCATTGTTTAACAAAATCTTTCCCTTTAAGAGTTCCGCGTCAAGAACCGCTCCTTCCTCCGCGTCTGTGTACTGTGCATAAATTGGCAGTACCTGCGCCTTGTCTATGCTCCAGTTCATCTTGTCAATCTTGTACGTGACAACCTTCTGTCCGCCGTAATTGCCAATGCCGCGTATGGTTACCTTTGCCGTTCCGACCTTGCCCGTGTCCACATAGGTTGTCTTGTCAATCACGAAATCCGTGTTGCAGTAGAGCTCTTTCCCGCCAAGTGTGACGCGGCTCACTGTCAGTCCGGCCTTATCCGTATAGTAGAAGTCGCTTGTCGACAGTTCCCTGAAGTTGGAGGCCTGTGAAATATACTTCGGGTTCAGTGCCTTGACAGAAGCCTTTGCGATATCTCCCCGCTCAACAATCCTGTAGGTTGTGGTCAGGGCGCCCGACGCTGCATTCACATAATTTGTACTTCTCGCCGATGCATAAATCTTCACTGTCACCTCTGTTCCTGCGGGAACCGGGGCGCTCAGCCTGTCGCCTTCCTTAAATGTCACTGTCTGTACGCTTCCGTCAGCGCCTGTTGTCTTATACTCGTACTCCGTCAGCTTCGCATCATAATCCGTGCTTGATGAAAGCGCCTTTCCATCATCCGTGACAACAATCTTTGTCTTATAGTTGGTATTGGTCTCCTTGTACACGACATCGTTTGCCACTGCCACAATGCCTGATTCGGAATCCGTCATCACTGTCGGCTGGATTGTGTACGCTACCTTCAGACTGCCCTTAAAACCATTTTTGCCCTTGATGGTAATTGTCGGCGGGTTTGCCTCGTCCGCTGTCCTTGCCATCTTGTTGTTGCTGTAGGACAGTGTATAATCCTTGCCTGGCTTCAGCTTGTTGCTGTTTACGGAAAGACTGACTGTCGGCATGCTTCCGTTTTTCTCGTAATGGACTGGTGTCTGCAATTTTCCGTTATTGACATCCCTTACAACCTCATTGACATTTACAGCCGAGAGGTCATAGGCGTTGACTTTAATGGTTCTTGATACCGTGCCGGAATAATTGTTAATCCCCTTGAAGGTTACGGTTGCCGTGCCAGCCTTGTCATTATTCTTGTAGGTCAGGGTATAATCCCGGTTTGGCTTCAGCTGTACTGCCGCCTCTCCTTCTCCCATGGATATTCTGGTGTTTGTAAGCTTCACTGCCTGTCCGGCATAGTCAATCTCGTTTCCGGTCAGAGCCAGCGGCTTCTTTACGATGCCGTTGCTGAATGATGCGCTGACTGCTGCATCCCTGAGATTTCCGCCTACAATCTTGAATGTCACTGTCTTTGTGCCGAAATAATGTACGTTGTCGCCAGCAACCTCAACCGTTGCCGTTCCGATATCCGTATTGCTGCGATAATCCACCTTGTAATACTCGGTGTTCAGGACATTGCCTTTGTACTTCACGTCCCCAATGGATGGTGTCATCGCTGCGCCCGTGTATACCTGGTTTGCAATCTTACCCACACTTGCCTTGCTCATAAGCACTGCATTGGCATCATTCTTGTCGACAATGATAAACTGCATCGTCCTGCTTCCGGTAAAGTTCGTTGATTTTGCGGTGAGCGCCACATCATAAACACCCGGTTCCGTATATGCCACGCTTGTATCATATGTGTAATCCTTGTTGGACAGCTTCTTGCCGTTCAATGTTACGACCGGCTTTGGCTTCTGTGCCCTTCCGTTTGACAATACTGCCGCCGCAGGCGCTGATATTCCCTTGTCCGCGCCGAGGTCTACCGGCCTGATGTCGAATGTCTTTGTGTATGTCCCGACATATTTTCCCTTGCCTGTTACCATGACAAGCGGTATTTTATTTTCGGGAACATCCTTGAACTGTTCCTCACCACTCACGTATGCTGCTGTATTGTTCTTAAACTTGATTGTGTAATCCTTGCCTTCCGTGAGAAGGTTGGTGCCTACATATACATGGACATCCGGTTTTACAGCCTTTCCTGTGTACTGAATCACGCTGCTTCCCTGTCCTGTGTATACGATTTGCCTGATATCCGCAATCCACAGGCCTGTCGGAACCACGCCATCCTCCGGCATGTCGCCCGGAAGAATGCCTGATGAACTGCTGTCCGTATCATCTCCTTTTGCAATGTCGCCGTCTGTCTCTGCACCGGGAACCACTTCTTCCGACTTTGTGCCGCCAAGGGCTGCATCTGTCTTCGCATTTTCTGTCAGTTCAAGGTAGCCGTGCATGTCGATTGTGCCGTCTGCCCTTCTTGTGATGCCGCCTGCCGCAAGCGCCTTTGCCGTGTCAAGGCTTACGAACCAGTCGTCCGTAACCTTATCCTTGGCTGTGTTCAATGAACTGATTCCGTTAAAGAAGTAGTTCGTGTCATTGTATACTGCCTTGTATAGCTCGCTGTCCCTGACTGCCTGCGCACCCTTGAATACAAGCTGCTCTGTTACCTTGTTTGACTTCTTGTAGGAGATGACTCCCTTTGCCTCATAGTTTGTCTGTGTCGCCGTATTGGTGTACATTGCCACATTGTACGATTCATTGTCAAATGAGACCGAATTGTATGCCTTGATATCCGGGCAGCTGTTCGAGTCAATACCCTTTGCCTTGTTGGCAAATGCTAGGCTGTTCTCAACCTTATGTCCGCCCTTGAGGCTGTCTCCGCCCATCTTGAAGCCGTTGCCGTTTCCGGCATTGATTTCGTTGCCGTTTTCATCCAGTATGTATCCGTTCTTGAACGCGATACTGTTCCTGATTGTCACTGCGCCAATGCTTCCTGACTGAACCTTTGCAAACAAATCCCAGCCGTCATCCGCATTGTAGCACGCGATACATCCGTCAAATACATTTCCGTCGCCAATCGTGAGCTTCGCCGCAAATCCGTCCGCATCCTCATAACCCAGATCCGAGTTGAGGTAGGAAGAGCAGTTCAGAATCAGATTGTGTGCCGGCCATTCCTCCCAGCCGTCCGTTCCAAGCAGACGGCCAATCTGAATACCTGTATTGCCGTTTCTGTATGCCTGAATCCTGTCGAGTGTATTGTAGCTTCCTGATACCTTGATACCATCCTGCGCATCCGAGGAATTGGTTACGTCAAATCCCCTAAAGTACCAGTAATCGCCCGCAAGGCTCATGCCCAGGCACCGTTTCTGGAAGTCAAATACTGGTCTTGTCGCCGCATCCGGGTCTGCTATCATGTAAATGCGCTTGTCGGCGGTGCCGTTGATGCCCCGCTCAACCTTTATCGTGCTGGTCAGCTTATAGGTGCCTTCCATGATGACAATGGTCTGTCCGGGCTGCACCCACTTGACAGCCGTATAAACATCAAGCGGATTGTCCTTCGTGCCGTTTCCTGACGCCGTGCCGTCAACTGCCACATAGAGCGTCTCGCCCTCCGCGCCGTACTTCCTGAAGTTTACATTGTGCGAGAAAACCTGTGCGTCATAGCTTGTAAGCTCCGTGTAGTCGTTTGGCTGGTATGCCTTATCCGGTGTAAATGTCACCTTAAAGTTATTCATTCCGATATCCAGCCTGACTTTTTCCTTAAGGTAGCTCTTTTTGTCCTTATCCTCTGCCGCAGTCGTTACCTTGTAGTCCGCATCAATTACTTTTACATTTGCATCATCCCTGACTGTCACATGACCATTCCAGTTTGCCGTGAAGATCAGTTCATATTCCGGTGTGTTGGACACGGATGCCGATGTAATGCTGCATGACGGTGTCACATACACGGTCTCCCGTTCTTCTGCCGGAGCGTCGTCCGCAGGATTGATGGTCTTAAAGTCAATATCTGTCGCTGTGATCCTTGCGTTTCTTGATGCCACAAAGCCGACATAGATGTTCTCCGGGTCAAGCTTTGTCAGCTCATTCCTGTCAAGGTCATAATATAGCTTCTCGCCCAGTACCTTGCCATTCAGGTCCAGGTACCTTAACCAGTATCCGGTATTGTTTCTCTGAATCTGGAGCTTGAAGGTTGTCAGAAGCTTGTCTGCCTGTGTTCCTGTTGGCGCCTTGTCTGCCGGGACATAATTTCCAAGGATATTGTAGGTTCCGGCACCGAGCCTTGCACAGCTTGTCTCAAGCGTCGTGTTGTCATACTCGTGCTTAAAGCCTTCCGGAAGTGTCGCGTTGCCTGCCTTGACTTCCGCCACGCCCTCCGCAGTCGCACCGGTCTTTGCAATGGTGCCAAGACCAAGCTTCATCGAAATCTTCGGGTAATTTTCATCTGTTGTAACATGCTCGCCGTCATAGCGGTACTCCACCTTTGTCGCCAGGTTCTGGAATGAGTTGTTCCAGAGCGTCGTGCTGTCATACGGCTCACCCACTGTATCAGAGACCATCAGTCCCATGCCTTCCTGGCCGTTTGACAACGTCCAGTTGTCCACCGTGATTGTCGCTGTCAGCGTAAAGTTTTCTGTCGCAGGGTCAATCGCCGTATAGTAGAATGCCAGTCCGTCCGTCGATGCCGGCACAATCTTGCCCTTGCCGTTCTCCGAGTACACCGTCACCTTTCCATCTGCCACGCTGCCCTCAAATCCGTTGTCATTCTCGTTCGTGGAGGAACCATATGCCGAGAACGACCATGTCCGCATGTTCTCGTCCTTGACGGTCTCCGTAATCGTGCCTGCGCCCTCTGATATTTCCTTTGCTTCGCCTTCGCCGCGGACTGCCCTTACTTCAAAGGTGTATTCCTTTCCGATTTCCAGTCCCTCGGTAATCTTGTGTTTCAGTTTGTTCGTTTCAATGACAATCTCAGTATCCTTTACGGAAAGGATATAGCTGTCTGCCTCCTTCACGGATGACCACTCAAGCTCTATCGCCCCGCCGCCCTTGCAGGTCGCGCTCTTAAATTTCGGCGTTCCCAAAAGAAGCTTAAAGTCATACGGCTCACTGGCATTCGATACCTTCTTCTCCGTCTCGCCCTCCCGGGTCGCGGTTGCCTGGAACGTATATTTCCCGGATGCCTTCGGTGTCATTGATGCCGTCACTGTCGAGACGCCCGACACTGTCTTCTCCACGGATTCCACAAGGTTTCCGTCGCTGTCCATCATGTCGATTGTCAGGGCATCTGCACCGTCCGTCCCCATTACCATCGCAACGGTGACTTCCATGGTGCCTACCGTGATGTCATCCTGCTTTGCCGTTCCCTGCACAACCTTTGTAATTGCCGGAGGCGCTACCGCGTTCCAACGCTCGCGGATTTCAGGCGCCTGCTCGCCGATTTCAACGACTACCTTGAAAATATAATTGTTTCCTACGGTATTACCCAGGTAATACTTTCCTGCCTCGCTTAACTTGAACTTGGTAAGGTATGCCTGGTTTGCAACGGTATCCAGCGTGGAGGTGTCCCCAATGCCTTCCTCGTTGACAATCGTCAGTCCGCGTCCTGCGGATCCGCACGCCCACCATACCGTCACAACCGCCTGGTCGGTCGTTGTAAACTCGATGACGTTCTTCTCGGTGTCCATCGTGCCGCCAAAGTTGAACCGCTGTGTTCCCTTATAGCCGTCCGACCATGTCTTGCTGGAACCGTCAAGCTTTGACTTTGCACTGTACCTGATTGTGAAGAAATCCTTCTCGCCGCCTGTCACAGACTGTCCGTCCTGCATATCGCCTGCCGCAAAACGCTCATAATCCTCCGAACAGAGTGTGTATGCATCCAGCGCCTTGACAAGCGTGTATACATATGCCGTCTTCGATACGGCCGTCTCCTCGCCCCGGACTGCTGTCACTGTTATAAAATAGTGCACCTTTGCCTTTAATCCGGTGAGTGTCATGCTGCGCGCCGCAACATCCGTAACCTCTACTGTCTGCGCATTTGTCGGTTTTGTCTCGCTGACTGTCTCGTCACCCATGCGCTCCCAGTATGTGACAATATACTTCTCTACCTCCTTGACTTCTGACCATTCAAATGAAACCGACACGGTTCCGTCTGCCTGCTCGCCAAGGCTTGCCAGCCCGCCTACTACAGGCGCTGCAAGCGGAAGCGTAAAGTCGAGTGTCTTCTTTGCACTGCTCTTGTCTTTTCCTGTCTCGCCCCTGCGGCTTGCCACTGCCTCAAAGCTGTATGTGCCTGTTTCCGACGGTTTATAGACATATACAAATGTACTGTCGTCAAGCTTTGTGCTGCTTGTGACGGTTTCTGCCTCCGCTGCGCTGCCCTTGTATACATTTACCTTCAGTGCGTCCGCACCGTTTGTTCCCATCACCATCTTCACGGTTACTGCTATCTGCGACTTGTCCTCGCTGCCGTCCGCGTTCTTTGCAAATGAGACATCCGTGATTTCCGGGTCTGCAACCTCGGACCAGTCGTTGCGCGGTTCTTCTTCACCGCTGCCAGCCGTGGTTTCCGTTACCTGGATTTTAAAAATCAGGTTATTATTAATGTCCCCGCCGAGGTAATATGTTCCTGCCTTGTTTATCTCAAGCTCTGAAATATATGGGTTATTTTTCACAAGGTTTGTTTCTGATGTTTTGGCAGCCTCTGCCCCTGTTTCATCCAGAATGACCATCTGACGGCTGTCGTCTCCGCCTTCTACCCACCAGACCTTAACCTTTGCCGTTCCCGTGATGTCAAATTTCACCGCATTCTTTGATGTGGATGCCTTTCCGCCAAAGTTAATGCGCTGTGTTCCCTTGTATGTGTCGGCAAACGTCTTGCCGCTTGCATCGACCTTTGACTTCGCGCTGTAAATTAGCGTAAAGAACTCATTTGTCCCTGCCTTCTGGGTGTCGCCGTCTTTCTTTGCACCCGCGTCAAATGCCGCCAGGTCACTTGATGCGTCAAGGACGTATTCCTTTGTCACGACGCCTTCCGCAAGCTCCGCAACCTCTATGGTTATAATCCGCACGCCGCGGTTCATGCCTTCTGTCTGCGGCGATACAATCCGGTAAGTTCCTGCCGGGATTTTTGCGTAGGTCAGTGTTGTCGCTGCCGTTCCGGTCACAGTTGCAAATCCCTCGTTGTTGTCCATTGCTATTCCGGTCTCATCAACCAGTGCAATTGCCGAGGAATTGGTGCCGCCCGTGGAAGATACACTCATGCTCACGCTTGCAGGCTTTGTCAGCGTAAACTCAAATCCTGCCGCAGACCATTTTCCTATCTCGACGCTGGTCACCTTCCCGCTGCTGCTGGTTCTCTTTTTCACCAGCTGGTCTGCATTGTCAGCCTGTCCCGTAAATACCTTGAAAAATTTGTCAAATACAGTCCCTGCCGCGATTTCCTCCTTATCTGCCGCCGCAGTGAGTGTCGTAGCGTCAAACTTATAGGTCCGAAGCTCGTCCCCTGACGGCTGCTCCACTACGATTGTCTTTGTGTCCGATGTCTTGGAAAGCGTCTCTGTGAGGTATGCTTTCACCGTCACTTCATACGTCATGTCTGCCGTCAAATCGGTGAGCTGGTACTCTGTCTGGGGCAGTTTTCCAAGTTCTGTCTCATTGAGGGTTATGGTCTTTGCCTCTTTGTCTGTTTCCTTATAAGTAATCTCAATTGTCTTTGCCCAGTTTGCCTTTGTCCAGCCTACCGTGACTGCGCCAAGGCCTGTCTCCTCGCTGATTTCGTCAAATGTCAGCTTTACTTCCGGTTTTGATGCGTTAAATACCTTTTCGCTGTCAGCCGGCACCGTGACGGACATGTCTTTTTTGTCAAACGGATTCCAGCTGCCAAGGAATGTCGCCACGGAAATTGCCTCGCCGTTTGCAAGCTTGTCCTCCGTGAGCACACCGCCGCCATTTGTCGTATCCCTCTTGGCAGAATTGTCAACTCCTGCCGCATATTCAAACGTTCCGTACTCTGTACAGAGTGAAGAACCTGTTGAAAGTCCGGAATACCATCCTGCCGGAGAAATCAGGGACGCCCCCTCGCTGTCATACCAGTACTCATCCGTTGCGTCAATGATTGTCTTATAAAATACTGCCTCACCAGTAGTTGCTGTCCATGGCCTTCCAAGTCCGCTTGGTTTGGACGGATGCTCGGATGCCGAGTCAACGCCCGGTGTGACCGCCTTGACATGGCAGTTGTACATCAGATATCCATGTGCGGCACTCTGCTGTACGCCATTTCCATCTTTATACGCCTGCTGCTGGGGTGCCGTAATATATGCCACATCCCCGCCTGCATCACTTGTATTCAAATACAAGTCGCACTTTGCAAAGACGGCTGTCATTCCGCCAAAAATATAGTCTACCGCGCCGTACACGTCACAGCCGTAAAATCCTGCCGTCACGCCCGTGCCGCCATATACGACATCCTGTCTGCCCACAAAGGAACAGTTATTGAAAAAGATATTCTCACAGTTATTCTTGATTGCAAGCGCTGTTGCCCGTTCCACGTAAGCCTTTTCCTGAACCTTCGTGTCTCCCACGGTTTTCAGCTTTGCCCTGGGCGTGCTGCCCTCTTTTCCGTCACTTTTCTTAACCAGAACGTCCTCTGCACACTTTTGGGAAATGTACTGGTTAAATGAGTTTTCAAAGATAATGCCATCTGCCTCAAAGCCATCGGCGTTAATAATGACTGATGCATTCCACATTGTGTTATTTCCTGCGCCGGGATTCACTGTCGAGGGATATCCGTTTGCCTTGTTTACCTCGAGCAGCTCCGCATCATATTGGTAATCAGAACCCATACTGCAGTACGAGTATCCATGACCATAATACCATGTGATGCGCACGGCGTTTTCATCAATGTCAACGCCCTTGTTTTTTAATTTTATGCTCGGAGTTGCCGCCGCGTTCTTCAATGTCACGTTCGGGACATCCACCACGAGCATTTCCTCGTAATTGCCGGGCTGGATTTCGATTGTGACACGTTTAATAGAGTCATCCGAATCTACTCTATCCATCTTTGACACCGCTTCAAGTGCTTCATTGATAGTCTTGTAAGTTTCGTCTTTTCCCACTCTTATAGTATCTGAAAATTCTACTGCTCCGTCTCCAACCTCTAGCTGAATTTTACTTATATATGTGGTTGTGGCATCTCCAACATTAATCACTACCGTTCCAGGTTCACCCACATATTCATACTCAAAGGTCTGTGTACTTTCATTTTGTAAATTTTGAATACTATCTCCGCCATCACCGAACTTAAAATCCCATGTATAACTTCCTGTCACTTTGACCTTGCAATTTCCGGATACAGGGACTGTAATTACGCCATTCTTTATCATTAGTCCATACTTCTTGGTACTAGCCGCACTTCCCTGCGTAAACGTAATTCCATTATATGGCGACTGCCCATTAAACGCATCCAATGTAAAATCCCATTCCGTTATGCCATCTTTAAAGCGAATTATCTTGCTGACCGCTGCCCCATCTATTTTTAGGTTAGATGTAGGCCGCTGGACAAAAGTACCGCTATTCCTTACCTCAATTTCATAAATACCATCCCGCAGATTTATACCATTCGGGTTGTCAAATGTGTACGCATAACCATTACGCTTATTTGCATCTAAATAATAGAATGTAAATACAGCCCCCGCAATATCTTCAAGAGTTTTCGCATCCCCTGATGGTTCAATTGTCACAGCATAGGTGTCCTTTTTCTTAAAATTTATATTCTTGTCTGATATATTTGCCGATGCAGAAATCTCCGTTGTCGTTAACGTATAGTCATCAATAGCATACTGTTTTTCTTTGTCTGCAACTTTAATTGTGTAGTTTACATCTTTTTCAAGTTTTGCCTTATAATTTGTACCAGTTAATGTGATTTCAGGCACAAAAACTTTTTCGTCGTTTTCAAATGTAATATCCAGCTTAGCCAAGTCCGCTTCCGTGATGCCGTCAAATTTTCCCTCCACATCCACAAGTTCAACATTTATAACTTTTAAATCGTGCGTCTTCTGTGCATCTGTATAGGTTGTAAGGTCAAGCACATCCTTTCCACCTGTAACAATGTAGCCGTTTTCGCTGACGCCCACTTTATATTTGTACTTGTTCTGAAGTTCTATGCTGTACTGTCCATCAGTGACAGAAGCCGTCTTTACTTCCTTTGTTGTCTGATTTTCAAACGTAACAGAATAATTTGTCAGGGCACTCGGTGCCGTGACGGTGCCTGAAACTGTTATGTTTGCAGGGTGCTCAACACAAATCCTTGCCACCTTAGGTTTAGAACTCGATCCATCCTGTCCAAGACGATACTTTCCTGTCTTTGTTGCGTAAAATACAGCCTTATCCACATGACCTGAGTCTGATGTATATGCAAATGTCTGGAAATTGTCTGCGTCCTCAACCTGAACAAATTTGTATGTCAGTGGATCGTTATCCGTGGAAACATATGCAGTAACAACATCACCCGCTTTAAGGTTCAATTCAAAATAAAACTGATTAATATTTCGAGCCCCATTAATTGTTATTGCACCATGATAAGTTGTATTTCCGTCAATACTTGTAAGTGTTTTACTTTGATTTCGTGTAACTCCATCAATATCAGAATACAATCTAACTTTTCCTGTTTTATCAGAATCCTGAATATATATTTTAAATAATTCTGTTTCATTGTCTTTCACAACAATATTCTGATTATCTATCCAGTTGTTTCCAGCCACACCGGCAGCTGCAGGGGAACCATGCCACCCATTAATCATGTCAATCGATAACCTATTATTATATATACCAGAATCTAACTGCTCCGGTCCAAAGTCGTAAACATCAATCTTATCTGTCTGTGCCGGTTCCGGATCCTCCGATGGCGGTGTCACTCCCTCTATTGTAAGATTACTTGTATACTCACTTTCGGGAAGTCCCTCAACTTTGTAGCCCAGCGTCCCAAGCAATTCCTTATTGCTGCTGCTGTCGCTCACCTTCAGGAAATCGCCCAGCTTGATGGAACCGTCACCGTTTCTCAAGCTTTTGTGAACATTACTGTCAGCCGTAGGTAATGCTGTACTGACAAAATCACTTGCCGCCAAAGTCACTTCTGTACCCGTCTGGAACGCAGTACCCTGCATGGATTCCGGTTTTGTCAGGCTGTAGTTCTTGCTATTCTTGTATAATACCGAACTATCGACCGCGCCATAAAATTTATCCGCGCCAATTGCCCTGCCACTAAAGTTCAGAGAAAGAAGTTTTATATTAACTCCGCCTCTTGTTCTATCCATCGCAAAATTACTATATGCTTTATCTGTGTCCACGCCATTGTTGAACGCCGTGCAATTCTTTAATACAATCGCACCAAGATTCTCATTGTCCGTAAAACCATGCATTGCGTTGTTAAACGAAAGACAGTTCACAACAATATGTGCGGTCGCGTCCAGGGAGGGGTCTGCGTTCGCCGAACCACCAAGCTTAAATCCGTTGCCGTCACCCGCCACAGAATCATTGCCGTCAAACATAAATCCGTTGTTAAACGCGATACAATTTTTGATTGTCACAACGCCTATGTTAGAATTTGTATTTTCATACTTGGAATACAAGTCCCATCCGTCATCACTGTTACTGTATGCAATACATCCGTCAAATACATTGCCTTCCCCACAGGTAATCTTTGCCGCAAATCCATCGGCATCCTCACCATCCTTTATACCGCCTACGTTGTCATAGTTAAGGAAAGACGTACAATTCTTCACTGTATTGTTACTGGGCCAGTCTGCTTTTGTCGCAGCGCTGCTTTTAAACCTTGCAATCTGTAAGCCCGCATCCCTGTTTTCCGTAAATACACACATCTCAATGAGATTGTTATTTCCTGACAGGAGCATACCATTGTCCCCGGCGCCCTTAATGGTTATCCCATAAAAATGCCAGTAATCACCGTCAAGAACGACACCATAATTGCTGTCATTATCTTCCATTCCGGAAAAATCGAGCACAACCTCAGCGTTATCCGCTGCCTTTATGGTTTTCATATTCCCGCTTGTTCCTGAATTACTATCTTCAATCACAATGCGGCTGGAATACGAATATGTGCCATCCAGCATGATAATGGATTTCCCCGGCTGTATGTTTAAAATGGCAGTCGCCAAATCCAGCGGGCTGTCACTTGTCCCATCGCCATCTGCCTTCCCATCAGGGGAAACATAAAGGTCTCCGCTGTAGTCGGCATTTCTTTCCAGTGTCTCTTCCGTTTCCAATTCCGTTTCTGTTTCCGACTCAGTTCCTGTTTCTGACTCGGTTTCCGTTTCTGTATTGTTTTCTGTCTCTGTCTGGGTTTCTTCCTCAGTTTTCGTCACGCTTTCGCTTTCCTTATCGGTTTCCG
This sequence comes from Lachnospiraceae bacterium UBA7205, assembly GCA_002490665.1. Lineage (GTDB taxonomy): Bacteria > Bacillota > Clostridia > Lachnospirales > Lachnospiraceae > COE1. The sequence continues at coordinate 94,907 of DKUL01000057.1, forward strand.
TTTCTGTCACCGATGTCGCTTCACTGCTGCCCTGACTTTCCTCCGTCGGAGTCTGCGGATCATTCACGGTGCCTTCGTCAGACTCCTTCTCCTCGCCAGCCGGGCTGCTTTCCGTTTCCGCACCAGTCCCGGAACCATCCGGTTCTTTGTCCGGTTCCGCGGTTTCCTCGACAGCCGTCTGAATCTCCTCTCCGATATCAGGCGCTGCTTCGCTGGCAAAAACCGTCATGTTTGACATGGTCATGGCAACTGACAGCACAATCGCCATAATCCGCTTTTTGATTTTACCTTTGTCCCTTCTCATTGTTACCTCCTTGCTTTCCATTCCATTTCATGACGCGTTCATTCACCAGCTGCTCATCCGAATTCCTGATGTTATGTATGGTTTACTGTACGACCCGATTCATCCAGATATTAAATTCACCCTATGGACATGGATTCATGTTGCTTTCTGTAAGCTCTTACAATTGATGTTAAAAAATATAATGTAGGTTTACTATATCAGATAAATTGAACAATTTCAACTTACTTTTTTACATTTATTTGAATATTTTGCTTTTTATTTAACGAAATTTAGCCACTTATTTTGTTGATTATGTATATGTTCAATTTTTTAGATGGGTTCATTTTTTACGTTTTTTATTTCTAAATTATAGCTAATTTCTCATAGTCATCAGGTATGAACCCTACAGGGCACCTGATTTTTTGTAAAAACTTTCACAGCGGGCGTAAGAGCTTCCATATATGCTTCCCCCTGCTCGCCGCGCCGGGGGGCGGACACATTTCTATTGCGTGTGCAAAAAAATAACACCGGAAATTCATTCCAGTGTTGTTTTTATGCACACAAGCGTCCAATTGAAATATGTCTGCAAGCTGACGATCAGTATTTTCAACCACCAATATAACAATCCCTAACTTTGATGGTCAACAGAATACTGGTATCCACGCCCCGCAGCATAAGCAAGCAGCAACATTTCAATGCTTTGAGCAGAAAATTCACGATATTTAAAATAATACACCAGTGTATTCACAAACAAATCGACATCCGCCTGCTTATTGTTTAAAATCGGGATATTCTCAGAATTTGAAAAGAGATATCCCCGCAACATATGTGAAACAAAATCTTCATTCACAAAGACAAGATCCGCTGCACTCTACAATTCCATGACTTGCAATGGTTTATGCTTTAAAATCCAGAAAGAAGTATACGAATATATTTTCGAATCATTGACCTTGGGAATCCCTGCAAAGCTCTTCAACCTATCTATATCAACAAAATAATCGACTATAACATGTTTCAAAATGTCTGTTGAAATTCCCACTCTTTTCTGCCGCTTTTCACATTTTATGTAATCTGCCAACAAGCCATACAGCCACTCTGAACGTGTGATTATCTTATCCCCACAAAAATACAGTTTACAAGGGAGTACACAGGGTAAAGATCTGACAAGCGCTGATATGCCTGTCAGATTTTCCATGTAATGTCCAAGCTGTCGCTTGTGGCAGCAACCGTGGTAATCATTAAATCCCCCGCTTGTCATCAAAAGATACGCTATCCCATGTGTCGATGTAGCCAGAAATCTGGCTGACCTGTTCTGGGCTGATGGCTTCCACCGTCAGCTCCGCTATCTTCGCCAGATATTCCTGCTTGCATCCGTCCAGTTCAGCTATCCTCACATCAATGAACTATCCCAAGTCTACACTTTTTTGACTGCCTGTGCCGTATATCTATAAGGTTGGAAATCAGAAAACTCGTTATATCCACGCTCTCGCATTTGTGATATAATGAGAAACAGAAAAACGAAATAATGAAGTTTACAAAAAGATATAGATTATGAAAATGCCAAGCGAAAATATTGATAAAGCTATGTTTGCTCCATGCGGAATGAACTGTATGGTTTGTTATAAACACTGTTATCACCAAAAGCCATGTGCAGGGTGTTTGAACAGCGATAGCGGAAAGCCAGAACATTGCCGAAAATGCAGGATAAAGGACTGCATAAAAGAGAAAGAATTGATCTACTGTTTTGAATGTCTGGACTATCCATGTAAACTGATAAAACATCTTGAGAAAAGCTATAAACAAAGGTATCGGGAAAGCCTTATGGAAAATAGTGCATTTGTCCAGGAACAAGGATTAGAATCGTTCATGAAAATGCAGAAAGAAAAATATACTTGCTCGAAATGCGGCGGTATTATCTCTATCCACGATAGAGAATGCAACGAGTGCCAAGAGAAAATAGCTAGATTGGAGGTGCACTCTGACCTTAACCACCTAAAAAACTACGTATAGAGCGTGGATTAGCATTGGAACAGCTTGCGGAGCAGACAAACCTCTCCAAGTCTGCGCTGGGCAGATATAAAGCATAGGACTTTAAAGATTTCAGCCACTATGCCCTTATTAAACTGGCGAAATTTTACAACGTGACTACCGACTATCTGCCAGATATGTCTGAAATAAAGCGTTACCCAAACGCTGACCTCGCAGACCAGCGTTTGAGTGATGGAATGATTGATCTGTTGAAAAGCGGGCGGGTGGACAATACTCTACTGTGCGAATTAGCGTCGCACTCGGATTTTGTTAAACTACTGGCCAACATACAGATTTATGTAGAGGGCATCGCCGCCATGCAGGTACAGAATTTGAACGCATAGATGTGGCGAGGACTGAAATTATGGAAAAATACCAACCGGAAGAGCATGACCAGACCACCTATCTTCTGCAAGCCACCCACATAGACGAGGATGATCATTTCAGTAGCCGGGTACATAAAGACATTGACGCTATCATGGAGAATATGCGACAAGCCCACCAGAACCGAAGCGACAACGCGCCAAAGAAATTCGTGATAGAGGAAATGAAGCAGGATTTAGAGGAAGTTGCCGGCTTTAAGGGGAACCATCTTGAACTATAGCGTTTAATCTATTGCAAGCAGAATCATCTTCCCTAATAATCGGCTCACAGAGAAAAAAGCAGTGGTTGATACAGATGGGTTCTAAATCGGATTTTCTGAAATCACATATAACACAAAGAGACAAAAAGCGAAAACAATAATTGTATAAAGTCATTGAAAGAGAGATCCTGTATGAAAAAACATGACAGCAAAACAAAGTCTAGTAATAAAAATTTAACCGCTAGGAAAAAGCAGCGTGTTAATATATCCCAACAATTACCTGTGCAAGAATTGGTGCCAATATGTAATGAAGATTCCAAAAGCCTTCCTATTGCACTAAAAGAAAAAATAACAACTGCTTTATCAGATATCGCAGCTGAAAAAATGTTGGCCTTTTTGTCAACATCTCTTAACTGTAAAGAAATTCGTCAGGATGCAATGAAAATCATACGAAAAGAAACAACGTATATTGCAAGAATCCCCCAAAAATTAGATGTGGCAATGAATCAAGGACTTTTAGACTTTATGACAGATTCAAAAACAGGTGAAAACTTAGGCGTACTTGTTGACCAAAAGCATAAGAGCAGAGGTTTTGTTCAAATAGAAGAATCAATCAGGACGGACTTGGCAGAAAATATCACCAACATTGCAATACAACAGCAACTTCTACATATGACAGAAGTTATTAACGATGTGCGTTCTCGTGTAATTACTTTACAAGAGAGCCACGATTCAGATTTGTTTGGAAGCATAAAAGGGATGCACCAGCAATTATTGCAAATCAAAGATGCCAAAAATCCGGATACTCGAAAACAACTAACGGCTAGTGCGATAACCGTTTTAAACGAAGTTCGGGGAAAAGTGGAAACAGCAATCCTTAATGCACTAAAGGATATTGCAGACGTGCCAGATTCGGATATAAGCATCATTTGGAAAATTATTCGAAATAAGAATTTTCTTACAAATACAGTTGAACAATATAATCGGATTGAAGAATTATTCAGTTATTATCTCACAGCAACACAACTTTTGGGATACGCGTATGCTTTTCTGGATGAACCGCAATCATATGAAGATATATTTTCTCCCAGTCCAGAACTTATTGATAACCCCAATCTGCAAAAACTCCTTTCAGCTGAAAATCTTTTTGAAGAAACGATAGGAGAAACCTGGTATAAGAATTCAGAGAAATATTTACAAGAGATCAAAGAACAATCTCATATTTTATTTTTGGAAAGCCATGATACCATAGAAATTGAAATTACGGGAAAAGAACTATTGGAGGCTATTGAATATGGAGGAACAGAAGATAACACGGACAGTAAAGAAAAAATTTCAACGAATTAATAACGCTAGAGAAATTGTAAAAGGTGTTGGTGAGTGTGCTACTCCCCTTGTGGCTGGTTTTCTCATGGCAAAGGCTACTCAAAATACGCCAAATTCTGAAGAATCAGATTTTGCTGATGATGAAAGCAACTGAGAATTATTAGTAGTTGTCATTTCAAAAAATCAATACACATTAGACGACAACAGCAAACCCAGCCGAGGCTGTCAACGGTCAAGATGAACGGCGCTTTCAGCGCTGCCGTTGACAGCCTCGCTCGCCTTTGCTAATGGGTAATCAAGGCGAGAAAGCCACCCAAATGACTTTCCCGCATATTTCGATTTTGAGAAAACAACAGCCCTAAACAAAGCCCTTATTAATAATATATTGATAATGTAATTTTTTATCCATGATACCCCTCCTCCAAATCAGCCAGTCGGCGGTTCATGAGAAAGCAGCCACAGGAATTCAAATACGAACAAAGCCTTTCCCTATGCAACTCTTCCAAGCCACTGGTAAACTCCCCAAAACGGTTCATCATGCAGTCTTTGTGCAATTTTCCAAACTTTAAATCGCTCAACATCTCTACGGCAAATTGATATGCAGCACTATCATTCTTATTCCCCATTTTCCTTCACCCCCGCTGTATTAGATTGTTTTCATCAAAATCCTGGTTTCTTCGTAACTATCCTGTCAAAAAATGTTTGCCTACACACCTCTTAATACGCCCTTCCCCAGTATACCATTTTCTTTGCCGGTCTTCCACAGCACACACAGGTCTCGCTCAGCTGCTCCTGCTCAAATGGCATACAGCGGCTTGTCGCTGCAAGCTCATCCTTGATTTTGTCCTCGCAGGCGCGGTCGCCGCACCACATCGCCTTGACGAATCCCGGCTTGCTGTTGATGGTGTCGCAGAACTCCTCCCAGCTTACCGCGTCATAGATGTGTGTCTCAAGGTGCTTCTTTGCCGCCTCATACATATCGGACTGAATCGCCTCGAGAAGCTCCGCCGCCTTTGTCTCGACCTCGTCCAGGCTTACGTCAATCTTTTCCCTCGTGTCGCGGCGCACAAATACGCACTTGTTGTTCTCAATATCCTTTGGACCAATTTCAATGCGGAACGGAACGCCGCGCATCTCGCACTCGCTGAACTTCCAGCCGGGGCTCTTGTCGGTGTCGTCAACCTTTACGCGGAAGCCCTTTGCCACCAGGCGGTCCTTCAGCGCGTATGCCTTGTCAAGCACGCCTTCCTTTTTCTGCTGGATAGGAATGACCATAATCTGGGTCGGCGCCACCTTGGGCGGAAGCTTGAGCCCTGAATCGTCGCCGTGTACCATGATGACCGCACCGATAATGCGGGTGGACAGTCCCCATGAAGTCTGGTAACAGTATTTTAATGTATTGTCCTTATCCGTAAACTGGATTCCGAATGCCCTTGCAAACCCATCCCCGAAATTGTGGCTGGTTCCGGACTGCAGTGCCTTTCCGTCATGCATGAGCGCCTCAATGGTGTAGGTGGACTCGGCGCCCGCAAATTTCTCCTTCTCTGTCTTCTGCCCCTTTACAACAGGAATCGCAAGCACGTCCCGCACAAAGTCGGCATAAACATTGAGCATCTGAATCGTCCTCTGCTCCGCTTCCTCGGCCGTGGCATGGACGGTGTGCCCCTCCTGCCACAGGAACTCACGGCTTCTTAAAAAAGGACGTGTCGTCTTTTCCCAGCGCACCACGGAGCACCACTGGTTGTACACCTTGGGCAAATCGCGGTAGGACTGCACTTCATTTTTATAAAAATCGCAGAACAATGTCTCTGATGTAGGACGCACGCACAGCCGCTCCTGCAATGGCTCGAGACCGCCATGCGTCACCCACGCCACCTCCGGCGCAAAGCCTTCCACATGGTCTTTTTCCTTCTGCAAAAGCCCTTCCGGAATAAACATGGGCATGTATACATTCTCAACGCCTGTCTTCTTGAACGCCGCGTCGAGCTGCTGCTGAATCTGCTCCCAGATTGCATACCCCGCAGGCTTGATTATCATACAGCCCTTCACGCTCGAGTAATCGCACAGCTCCGCCTTCTTCACGACATCCGTGTACCATTGCGCGAAATCCTCCTCCATGGAAGTAATTTCCTCTACCAGTTTCTTGTTGTCATTTGCCATTTTTCCTCTTCCTTTCTATTCTTCACTATCTGTAATATATTCAAGCAGCTTGAAATCCTTCTGAATCGCAGTGTAATCCTCCCATGGGATGTTCTTTATGATACTGCTTCTCTCGTTGAACTGCTCTACAGCCGTCCGTACACAGAAAAATGCGTCAAATTTTGCCTTTGTTATCAGTCTGCGCTTTGACAAATATCTGCGTTCCGTGTCTGTATTATCTATAAAATCTCTGCATTCTTCTACAATCTTTTTGTCATATGCATCCTGCTCTGCGACGGCATCCAGCAAAAATGTCTCCATCGCCCCATTTTCCTCAAACGGAATAACCATGACCAATAACCGCATCTGAATCTCGACGCCTGCATTGATTGTCATATGGCAGCCTGTCCATTGATTATTTTTAATCTGTTTGTCCAGGGTGACATTTTCACTTTTTAAAACGGACTCAATGCTTTGTATAAAGCGTGTTTCTGTGTCTGTCTCGTCCCTGTCCGTGATAACCACTATGGAATGAAAATAGTCATTATTTTCCGGTGATTCCATATAGTTCTTTCTCAAAACCTCTGCCAGTCCTTCCGCCAGTCTGCTGCATCCGCCTGCTGCCGCTATTGTAAGGCTGTTTTTCCCTTTTCTCAGAAGCCTTGATTTCTGGTTAGGCAGCTTAAACTGTCTCGTCTGCCCTTTTTCCGTATCTTCCCATCCGCAGACCTTTCGCATATAATACTGCAATAATGTATAGTCCGTGGAACCTTCGCAGAGGATTATCCCATTCCTTACCGTAACTCAACACCCCAATCGTCCTGTGCTTTTATCGCTTCCTTACAGCTCATTTTCCTTACCAGATTTTTGCCGTCCTTGTTATACAAGGTATACAGATTAATCTTATCCTGTAGGTCCGGTGCACACTTTAATACTTTGTCTATCGCCTCAAGACTATGCGAAGACAGGAATACCTGTACATTCAGATTCTGCGCACTGTGCAAAATCCATGCGAATATATTGTTCATCGCAGAAGTATGGATTGCAGTCTCAAATTCATCCAAAAGCAGAATGCCGTCTTTTGCTTTCACCACAGCCGCCAGTAAAACAAGCGCCTTTTTCATGCCGTCACCATATACGTTCAGCGGCATTGCCTTATTGTACTTATCCGACAGTATCATATATTCCGTCCCATTCCCAGATTTCGTTATATTCATGATGCTGTCGTCAAATTCATGCAGAATCCGCATCATATCCTTATAAAGCTTCGGACTTTCCATAACTTCATCCAAAAGAATGCTTCCGTCCACATGTGCACTTGGTGCGACATATTCTGTTGGAAATATTTTGAGCGGAGATTCCTCCTTTGGCATCCTTGTCTGAAAATCATATAAATCATATGCTTTCTCATCAAAAGATGTAATCACCTGTATTTGAACACATTTCGCTTCAGTATACCCATCTCTTGCTGCATGACTTATTTGGCAGTCTGAACCATTAATTTCAGAAACATCATTTTCAGAAACACGTACCTCCTGAACCGCCGCATCTAAAACTACTTTTATATTTTGTGATTTTGTAGTGCAGACATACCAGATATTCCTTGATGTATCAGCAGGAAATAAATTTAAAATCCCCTTATAATAACTTCCATTCCTAGTCATCCTGCACATCTTTATCCACGTTGAAAGGCTTGATGGACCTCTAAGACTCGATAGCAGCTCGAGTACGCTTGTCTTCCCACTATTGTTATTCCCTGTCAGTATATTGATTTCATTCAGATCCTGCAGCTCCAAAGCTCTTAATCCACGGTAACTTATTATCTTAAAATTCTCAATATGCCTAGCCGTATGTCTCACCGTCCTTCCCTGTTCTGATTACACTACCCTATATACTAGCAAAAACTCCCCAAAAAGTAAACAATTCCGAAAAAAATAAGACACAAACATTCCATTTGTGTCTTATCCGTAAAACCTGTTGCATCCAAATCCATCAAAGCTCGTCCGCAATCGCCGCCGAGGAGACAAATGTCCCGACAACCGAAAGCACGACGGCAAGAATGATAATCAGCATCCCGCCCATCAAAAGTATCATGGCTCCGCCGCCGTCATCACCTGTACTCTCCCCCGATGCTGCCTGACCATTGTCATCAGCCACGGCATTTTCCACCGCCGGCTCTGCCGCCTGTGTGGTGAATGCGCCAAACGAAAGCACCGATATAAACGCACCTACAATCATGGCAAACGCAAAGCGCATAATCCTGTATGAAATGTTTTGTTTTGTCATTGAATCCACCTTCTCCGCTTTTATTTTTGAGCCGCCCCGAATCACTTCCAGCCTGCCCTGTTCTGTATGAAACTGTTCAATAATAAAGTGTCCGCCTTTTCAATTACACCTGTTATTGTCAAACAGTTCCTAATAAACCGCCTCTGTATAACAGTTTACCATACAATTCCAGAAATGTGAATTATTTTTCGTTTCATTCACCAAAAAAAATAAAAATCACAATTCCACAAGCTCGCCGCCCCTGACCTCGACAATCTGCTCACCCTCCAAGCTAAGCCACAGGCTCTGCACACAGGGATTGTACACGAACGAACCGTCCGCCGCAAACTGTGCCATTTTAGTGACATCAATGTAATCCACTATCTCAATATTCGTGGCATACCAGATATCGTCCCTGCCTCCTGCAAGCCGGCAGAAATCCTCCATTATGTTCCAGTTGTCATTGTTGGTAAACTCATAGCTGTGCCCCCATACGTACATCAGGTACAGATACTGCTTTTTTTTCAGCTCCACAAACTGCTGCCCCAGCCCCATCAGGTTATGGTTGTGGTGGCAGGTCGCCTTCCACTGCAAAAAATTATCCGGAATGGAAAAACCGTCCGAGTCACCGACGACCCTGCCGTATCGGATGCCAAGCGCCGGAAGCATGTCGCAGATTTCCTGCGAATAGGAGCCGTTCGGATAGGCAAGGCCACGAACCGGATACCCCATAAGCTCCTCAAGCTTTTTCCTGTCCTCTATGATTTCCTGCGCAACGCTTGTCAGCGGACAGCGCCCTATCGTCGGATGCGATACCGTGTGGCACGCAACCTCATGCCCTTTGTACAGTTCCCTGTACTCTGCCTGCGGAATGCGCACCGGGTCTCCCTCCAGCCCGCTGTTTACATTGAATGTGCCTTTGATGCCATGCCTGTTAAACAATTCGACAAGCCGCCTGTCCTCGTGCTTGCCGTCATCATAGCTCATGGTCAGCGCCTTATGCTTTCCTCCCGGAAAACACGTATAAATTTTCTTAATGCTTGTTCTCATCCTTCGCTGTCTCCTGTTCCTTTTTTACATCCTTTACATTCTGCTCAAAGTGTGCAATCAGCCGTCTCCCATCCTCCTCGCCAGAATGCTCAAGCGTGCGGATAAACTCCTCAATGGGGCCGCGCGTCTCACCGTCTGCCATGACAAGTGAATGTTTCAGTCCTGCAATATAATCCGCAATGCACTCACTGAATTCAAACGACACCCTGCTGCCAGGAAGCATTGTAATATTAAGCGTGTACGCAACATTTGTCCACTCCACCTTCTGTGTCATGGCGCACAGCTCCTTTGCCTTTTTCAGGAAATGCATTCCCTGCGGCGTCCTGTCCAGAATGTCGTCAAACGTAACGCCGAAAAAGTCCAAATCCTCCTGTGAGGCAATGCACTCCACTTTCAAATCCGCCTTTTTGTGGTATTCCATACCGTCACCTCCCTGCCCGCCGCGCGACCCTGCGCCACCAGCGGCATATTCCATCTGCATGGGTCTTTGCATGCAGGAAAGCTGCAGCAATCGTTTTCTCATTGCTGCAGCTTTCTTGTTGATTTCCATAATGACAAGAGCTATTCGTCCTCTTCCACTAAATCCGTATGGAACATAAGCAGGAATTCTGCCCCATTTTTGATTGTGAGCTTCATTACAACGCCCTTTCCGTCCACTGATATTTTAGAGTTTATCTTTTTCACAGTGTCAAGGTTTAACTGAACCGTTGTAAACATATCATCACTTACCAGGCACATCACCCTGCCAATGACCTTTGCCTCCGAACATATCACCGACAATGACATGTTCAGCCCGGTTCCGTCCGTTACGTCCTCTATGGTTGATAATGCGATTGGTATATTCCTAACGTCCATCAATACTGAAATCAGGCTGTCAGCGTCATTAACGATTAGCAGACGGTTTCGCATTACCTCCAAATAGTTTGTCCAGTTCTGCATTCCATCCATATTTTGGCCTCCTTTGTGTTACTCCCCTTTACCTGAGTTCTTGCAAAATACAAGGCCTATTGTTCATACTTTTATTATACTTTCTATGCAAAAAAGTGTCAATAAATAAAGTGTGTTCTTTTTGTCAGAATATTTTGTTGCCGGTTATCCCTCATGCAAACAGCTGTAAAAATTTATTGATATCCAGTGAAAATTCCATTCTTTTTCCCGTAACAGGATGGTACAGGCACAATTTATCCGCCAGAAGTGCCACATTGCGTATTGCCAGCTGTGCGGAAAGCTCCTTTGCCTGCGCAGAGCCGTATTTCGTGTCTCCGAGAAGCGGATACCCGGCATGCGCCATCTGTACCCGAATCTGGTGGTGTCTTCCCGTATGGAGTTCTATTTCCAGAAGCGCATACGTGCCCGCACGACTATTTTGCAAAAGTTTCCAGTGAAGCGCCGCCTCCTTTGCACCGTCCGTGCCTTCCGGCACAACCCTCGACAGATTGGTACGCCCATCCTTAACCAGATAGTCCGACAGTTCTCCCTCCTGCTCCTGCAAATTCCCCGCGACAAGCGCCACATATTTTTTGGACAGCTGTCCGTCCCGCAGTCCGGCGCTGAGTGCTTTTGCCGCCCCTGCATCCTTTGCAAAAACCAAAAGCCCCTCCACCGGCTGGTCGAGCCTGTGCACCACGCCGATATAGGGAGGCTCGCCTTTCTTTTTGCGATAGTTTTTCAATTCCGAGACAACATCCGCCTGACCGATTCTGGCTGTCTCTGTCGCAATCCCCGCAGGCTTGTGAACGACCAGCAGGGTATCATCCTCATACACTACCATTTTATCCATTTTATTTTATCCTATTCGCGTCACATGTACCGCAGGCACCTGCCATTTTTCCCTATAGCTTGAACCGGTAGCCGACACCCCATATCGTCTCAATATACTGCGGTTTGGATGTGTCTGTCTCAATTTTTTCACGGATTTTCTTGATATGCACCGTGACCGTCGCGATATCGCCTATCGAATCCATATCCCAGATTTCCCTGAAAATCTCTTCCTTTGTGAATACATGGTTGGGATTTTCTGCCAGAAATGTCAGAAGGTCAAACTCCTTTGTCGTGAATGTCCGCTCCTCGCCATCCACAAACACGCGCCTTGCAGTCTTGTCAATGCGGATTCCCCTAATTTCCACGATGTCATTTTCCTTTGTGTGGCTTCCCACAAGTCGGTTGTAACGCGCCATATGTGCCTTGACACGCGCCACAAGCTCACTGGGGCTGAACGGTTTTGTCAGATAATCGTCCGCGCCAAGCCCAAGCCCGCGGATTTTGTCGATGTCATCCTTCTTCGCCGAAACCATCAGGATTGGCACATCCTTGTCCTCCCGGATGCGCTTGCAAATCTCAAATCCGTCAATCCCCGGCAGCATCAGATCGAGTATAATCAGGTCAAAATCCTCGGCAAGCGCCGTGGCAAGCCCCGTATCGCCGCTGTTCTCAATCTTTACCTCAAAATCATTCAGCTCCAGGTAATCCTTTTCAAGCTCCGCAATTGCTTCCTCGTCCTCAACAATCAATATTCTGCTCATTTCTGTTCTCCGTCCTTTCCTATTCACTATGGAACCACCTTGTCGTGTTCCTCCGTGCCCTTTTTTCAAATACAGCCTTATTTTTCCGGATACTTTTTGTCAGATGACGACCTCGTCCGTCCGCTCCGTATACTTGCGCAGCACAAAATGCATACAGGTTCCCTCTCCCTGCCTGCTGGTTGCCCACACGTAGCCGCCATGGTCCTCGATGATTTTCTTGACAATGCTCAGACCGATGCCGCTGCCGCCCTGCAATGAGTTCCTTGACGAATCCGTCCTGTAAAACCGCTCAAAAATGTTTCCGATGTCCTTGGATTCTATGCCCTTTCCATTGTCCTCAATCTCGATTTTAACCGACTCAACCTCGTCGAGGATACGGATGTCAATCACACCGTTATCATGCCCCATGTACTTCACGCTGTTGCTGATGATATTGTTGATGACCTTTTTGAGCTGCTCGGGGTCTGCCACGACACAGGTGTCTGCCGAAACGAGGTTTGTAAAATTCAGATGCATATTTTTGGATTCCAAATCGAGTCCGACTTCTTCCACGCAGTCCGAAAAGTAATCGGAAACATTTAAAATGTGAAAATGATATGGAATCTTGTTGGAGTCAATGCCCGAGTATGTCGTCAGCTCATTGATCAGCCTGTCCATATCATTTGCCTTATTGTAGATGGTCTTGATGTACTTATCCATCTTTTCCGGCGTGTCCGCAACACCGTCCATGATGCCCTCCACATATCCTTTAATGGAGGTTATCGGCGTCTTGAGGTCGTGGGAAATATTGCTGACAAGCTCTTTCGACTTCTTCTCATTCTGCGCCTTCTCCTCCTCGTTTTCCTTCAGCTGCAGCCGCATCTGTTCATAATTGTCGAAAAGGATGCCGATTTCGTCATCGCGCCTGTTTGCCATATGGTAGTCAAAGTCGCCCGTGGATATCCGCTGCATGGCAATACTCAGCTCCTTCAGTGGCTTGTAAATGTCCTTGTTAAGCCATCCCGTAATGATGGAGCTTGTCATGAACAAAATGAGCATCATGGCAATCACAAGGTACTCCATCAGCCGCCTGTTAATCATCGCGCCAATCATGATATCTTCCTTTGACAGCTCCCGCAGCACGTCAATATTTTCATAATACCCGAAACCAAAAAATACAATCGCAGCACATCCCAGCGGGACTAATATGATTGTAAGAAATAGAACCATCATTTTGGACTTGAGTTTCATATGCGACTTTTTTTTCATGGCGACCTCCATTCGAAATCCGGCAATCTGACAGAAAGCATTTCAGACACGCCCTAAGAATGCGCCGTTTTCGAGCGACGTTGTTTTTATAGGATTAGTATATCATATCCTATTTTAAAATATAGTGTTTTGGGGGATTGTTAATTTTTTTTTAATCAGAAAAAATTTAAAAATCACCTTGACAAAGTGAAATAAACTGAATATAATAACAGTAATCATTACTGATTTGTTTGCAGTTGCAATACATATCTGTTAGTGATGGGAATATCAGGCTTTAAACCGACTCAGAAAGGCAGGGGTTACATGGCTATGAAGTTCAGCCGCCAGAGGGCAGCTATCCTCTCCTTCCTAAAATCCCGTAAGGATCATCCGACTGCCGAGTTCGTGTACTCCAATGTAAAGGAGGAGTTTCCAAACATCAGTCTCGGCACTGTTTACCGCAACTTAAACCAGCTGGCGGAGGCAGGCATGATAGCAAAGCACAGTTTTGGGGTTCTTGGCATTGATCATTTTGACTATGACACCAGACCACACCAGCATTTTGTGTGCAGCCATTGCAGCGCTGTCATCGACTTGCCCATGGACGGCAGGGATTTCTCATCCATAGATGACGAGGCTTCCAAAGGTTTTGACGGACTGATTCAGGGACACAGGTTATACTTTTGCGGTATCTGCAAAAGCTGCCTTGACCGGGGCGTTTTGCAGGACGAAGAAAATCATTGAAAGGAAGCGCCCTCAATTTTATGGCGCTTATCAAAAATAGGAGGTAATTGAATTATGAAGTTTGTATGTGGTGTATGTGGTTATGTTTATGAAGGTGACAGCGCTCCGGAGAGATGTCCGCAGTGTAACGCTCCTGCTGACAAGTTTGTCCAGCAGGCAGGCGAGAAAAGCTGGGCAGCAGAGCATGTTGTAGGTGTCGCACAGGGCTCCAGCGAGGACATTATGGCTGACCTGAGGGCTAACTTCAACGGCGAGTGCACAGAGGTCGGCATGTATCTTGCAATGGCAAGGGTTGCGCACAGGGAAGGCTATCCTGAAATCGGTCTCTACTGGGAGAAGGCTGCATGGGAGGAAGCTGAGCACGCTGCAAAATTTGCGGAGCTTTTAGGCGAGGTGGTAACCGATTCCACAAAGAAGAACCTCGAGATGCGTGTGGAGGCGGAAAACGGCGCTACAGCTGGCAAGTTCGACCTTGCAAAGCGTGCCAAGGCTGCAAACCTTGACGCAATCCATGACACCGTCCATGAGATGGCGCGCGACGAGGCAAGACATGGCAAGGCATTCGAAGGACTTCTTAAGAGATACTTTGGCTAATCCAAACGCCCATAAAATCAAAGAAAGACAGTATTTTAAGAGGATCGGCTCTTTTGGGCAGATCCTCTTTTTTAGTTTCAGCGGATGTACAAACAGCTGTGTAATAAAAACCTGTGTAACCAGAAATTTACCACTTAAGCCCTCTTTCGAGATCTCAAATGGTAAACTCCTTATCAATTTTGCTTTTCCGCGCTTTTAATACAATTCGTGCCAGAATGGCAGATTCCATATTTTTTAAAAGCTCGGTACTTTCACCATCAAATTCTCGTAACAAATCTTCAAGCCCAACGAAAAGTTCAAAAAAACTTTCCAGTTTTTCTTCACCTATGATTAAACGCACCTCGCCTGTAAAATCATCAGACGCTTCTGCATTGAGCCTGTTTAAGGCATTTTGCATTTTTATCGCCTCGTATGCAACCTTGTATGATGAATGCGGATGCTGGCGCTGATATGCGACAATGAGTTTGATTTCATCCACCTGTGCTTTTGAGAACAATTCGTATCTCTCAATTTTTTGCTCATCCTGATAAATTTTTCGAATTTTTCGAATTCCCGAAGCATCCAAACCTGTCATTTTTTTGGTGTCTTCAGTTGAAATTTTTACATCATTCATAGGTTTCCTCCTTTTTTGTATCCCTTAGGCACATGAATGGTATGGTATAGTCTTTTTTTGTATGTCTTAGGTACATGATACCATAATCTATTCCTTCCGTCAAGCACTTTTTGATTGTAAACACACAATTTTTTATGGTTTTATGTTTATATAGGCACAAAACTATATTGTATTAAAAAAGACCCAAAGAACTAATAATTCGTCTTCCTGGAAACTTGCAATACTACGCCTACTATAAGTACTGGAGCAGATTGAAGAAGGCACAGTAACTGGTTTTATTATTTCAGAAAGTACATTTTTACCTTGTCTTTTACTGTAAAGACCAATATAATAAATACAAATAGTAGCAATTGTTAGGAATGCAGGACAGTTCCCATATTGATTGAGCATCCAACTGCCCATTTTATAAGAAAATTTGAAAAAAAGCATTTATATATAATATGAACAGTTATTTAGGATAGAAACCAGAAACCGACAGAGGAACAAATCAAACAGATAGAAGAAGCGATAAAAAGCGTAATGCGCAAAAAGGAGAAACAACTTGAATCAAGGAGCATTTATTATGATACGGACAGTTACTTTGGATAGAAACCAGAAACCCACAAAGGAACAAATCAGGCAAATAGAGGAAGCGGCAAAAAGAGAAATTGTATTTGATGAGGATTCTCCCGAGCTTACTCCTGCAATGGAAAAGGCGTTTCGTTTAGCCGCAAAAAATCGCAATACACAGCAAAAAATAAACATTTCCTAAATAAAACCTCCTTGGAAGCCGTATCCCATGACACCGTCCATGAAATGGCGCGACGGCAAGGCATTTGAAGGACTTCTTAAGAGATATTTTGGTTAATAAAATGGGCAGGGATGATTTTCCCTGCCCGTTTTTTCCTGTTATTAGCTGATGACCGCGCTGTGCCGCAAAAGATAGCTTCCGTCTGTCCTTGGCACTGCCTCCACATGCATGCTGCATGCGTTTTTGTGTTTCTCCACCAGGTAACGGTCGATATAGCCCTCCTGGCAGTCCCCTCTGTCGTATGCCTTGTAAATGCTGTCCCAGAGTTTTTTGTCCGTGATGATTAAGTCAAACGTTATGTTTTCCTCGTCCCTGTCTGCCATTGCGCCAAAGCATTCATTAAAGTAGTCGCCGATATTGTCAATATAATGCTCATCACCGCCGCCCCTTACCGTCAGTACCGTGATGGACTCTGTGTTGGTCGCAGTCGTCTGGTTTGTCGTGGTATTGGCTGTTCCTGTACTGGTTGTCGTGTTTGTACTGGTCGATGGTTTTGTTGTCGTGCCTGCAGATGGTTTTGTTGTATCCGCCGGCGGCGTCACGGATGGGTTTACCTCAAGACCACTGTACCGGTTGCCGTTACACGGCGGAAGGTAGATTGACAAATCCCTCCTCACATGGTCTGTCGCATAGTCCGCATCCGAACAGTTAAAATAGTCATATGTGTTCGGATTGGTATCGTCCCATGTGCTGTCCACATTGTAGTAGCCATCATCAAGCTTCACAATATTCCATGCATGGTTTTCTCCGGCATAACCAGTCACATAATAGCAGGGAATGTCAAGCTGCTGCAGCACATACTGCAATGCCCTCGCATATCCGGCGCATACTGTCCTGCCATACACAAGCGCGCTGTAGGCGCTCTGGTTCATCGGCGCATTGGCATCATATTTTACTTTGCCAATCAGCGTATCATGCACAATTTTTTCCTTGTCGTAATCCGTGTAATTTCCATAAGTCTCATCGGTGATAAGCTTTGCCGCCGCCTCGAACTCGGACTTTGCCGCGTCAAGATTGTTTGCCGTCACATTGAACACAAGCGTAATGTCAGCCACACTGCCCTTCGGGGTGTACTGGTACTTATACGCCGTGTCAACCCAGAATAATTCGGGATGGTCATTGACAACGGATGTAAACGCATTCTTCAAGTCGTTCGCCGTAATATCCGTCACTGGCGCAAAATGCTTGTTCTGCGCATCCGCATTGGCATATATCTGCCGGTAGAGCGACTTCTGCGTGTCGTTGAGCATCTCAAAATACGGATACATCTCCGCATCGAATGTCAGGCCGCTCCCCGTCTCACCCTTGCCAAGCTCCGCAGCGATCTCGTCTGCCTTGGTCTGTGTAATCTCCGTTCCTGTCGCCTTGACGGGTATATAGCCGGTCAGTCCTGCCACCTTTCCGGGAATATTGAGTTTTTCCTCCGCATTGTCCTGTGCACTCTCCGCCGAACGGGTATTTTCCGCCGCCGGAAGCTGTCCCAGCGTCACGGTAGTGTTCGCGGCAAGCGCCATCCTGTCAGGGACAGGAGCGGTCTTTTCCTCCGCATCAACCGTTATGGCTGCTCCTAATTTTACTGCAAGTTCCGGATTATAGTGGCATAGCGCAATAAAAAGAAGTATAAGCGCCAATAAGCCACCGAATCCGTACAGTACCTTCTCTACTATACGCATATCAGTAACCTCCTCGATTCTTATACTCCCCCATGAGCCCCTTCATAAACATCCCTGTTTGATATATTTAATTGGCGGCGCATCGGACAGCGCCTTTTATATGGTATTATTATAAAACGTAACCAGCCGTTTGTCAACGAGACGGCTGAAAAAAAACTTTTCCAGCCGTCTCCCATTTTCTATTTCTTTTTCTGTATGATGTCGTGTTCTTCCAGCAGCTTCTCGATTACGGTTCCCTTCACTGCCTTCAAAAGAGGGAGCTTGAGCGCATTCAGAGGTCCCGGAAGCTCGATGTCAAGTGGTGATTTGCCGTCCATCAGTTTCACGGTGCTGTCAAGAAGCTCGCGGATGTCATACACGCTTCCCCACACCTCCGGCACGCCGCGGTCGACCTTTAACAGCCCGTATACCGCCTCCATCGCAGTCCGCACGGAGTACTCTGTCGTAAAGATGGTATCTCTCGGCGTTTCGGCAAACTGCCCGAGAAATGCGAAATTGACGCAGCCGTCGGGAATGACATCCGGTCTGTCCCCTTTTCTTCTCGGCATGAAAAATGCCGTGATATATGGCATCATGGTAGGTACTGTCACAACCTCATCCTTTGCCAGTGCCGGGATGTCCTCAGCAGGAATGCCCAGATGATAGAGCCACTCCTGTGTAATCTCCTCACCGGTGCACTCCTTCATCGGCTTCTTCACGTAGTCGCCCTCCACGTCGGTAAAGAGACTGTACACCCAGACGCATACCTCATCCTTTTTCTGCTCCTTGAACTGCCCCTGCCTGTTGATTGTCCAGCTTAAAAGCCACTTGGAATCCATGCAGCTCACGATACCGCCGGTAACGACATTTCCGGTGCGCGGGTCACGCTTGCAAATCTTCTGAATCTGGTCAATAATCTGCTGGTTCGACGTGGTGACGGTCGCTGACTCCCAGTTTGTCTTTTCAATATCTGAGCAGAACTTTTCAGGGTGTCCAAAGGATGCATCCTGCGCCGCAATGTTTTTCCACAGGCTCCAGCAGCCGCTCGTCCTGACTTCCGCATTGCCGACCGGCGCATGGGTATGGTCGCCATAGATGGTTCCCTCGGTACAGCTGCCGTTTGTGACAAACACAAGGTCATTTTCCGTGAGCGGAATCGCCGTCTCCTTGCCGCCTACCCTGCACTCGATGGTCTTTGCAATCTTTTTGCCGTCATCTGTCTTATCAAATATGACATTGGTTACCTCGGTCTTGTACTGGAACGTGACGCCTGCCGCCTCAAGGTATTTGACCATTGGCAGAATCAGCGACTCATACTGGTTGTATTTCGTAAACTTGAGCGCGCTGAAATCCGGCAGTCCGCCGATATGGTGGATGAAGCGCTGGAAGTAGAGCTTCATCTCGAGTGCGCTGTGCCAGTTTTCAAATGCAAACATGGTTCTCCAGTACAGCCAGAACGTTGAATTGAATACCTCGTCGTCAAACACATCCTCGATAGTCTTGTCATACAGGTCTTCGTCCTTTGTCATGAAAAGCTTCATAATCTCCATGCAGCCCTTCTGGCTTAAATTGAACTTGCCGTCTGTATGCGCATCCTGCCCCTGCTTTACCGTTGCCCTGCACAGGGAATAATTCGGGTCTTTTTTGTTCAGCCAGTAATACTCGTCAAGCACCGATACGCCCGGTGTCTCTATTGAGGGAATGCTGCGGAACAAATCCCACAGGCACTCGAAATGGTTCTCCATCTCGCGGCCGCCGCGCATTACATATCCCCTTGACGGGTCATAGATGCCGTCGCATGCGCCGCCCGGCAAATCCATCGCCTCAAGTATGTGGATATGCTCGCCCTTCATCTGTCCGTCCCTTACGAGGAAGCACGCCGCTGCCAGCGCGCCGAGTCCGCTCCCTACAATGTATGCCGACTTATCATCAACGCACTCGGGCTTTAAAGGGCGGGCAAAGGCTTCGTAATTACCATTACTGTAGTATATTCCCTTGCTGTTTCGCTCGAATCTGCCGCGCTCCGTGTTGCGAAAGCTGCTTACCCGCTCGGCCACCTCCTTTTTGCGCGCCTCTTTTTTATTCTTTGATACAATTGCTGTCGCGCCTGCTGCCACTGCCGCTGCCGCCGCAACCCCGATTTTTACATGATTTTTGTTTGCCATTTTTTTCTCCTTTCCACTCTCGTTTCCGTGTGATAAGCATAGTATATCACAAAATGACCAATGGTCAATTCCTTTGGTGCTTTATTCATGCTTTTTTTAGAAAGGTTATAATTTGGTTATGATTCCTCCTCCTGCGCATAAACGATATCCTGTATCAGTTCCATTTCCAGCATTCCTGTGTCAAGCGGCATTGTCTGTTCCATTCCTTCCCCAGTCTCCCCGCATATTGCCGCAGTCCTGTCATGCACGAGAATGTTCTCCGTCCTGCCGCCCAGCGGAAGCGTTACCCCGCATTCCCCAGCCGTGCCTGTCTCGTCCGCCCATGCAGTTTTTATTCTGCCTGCGGGCGCCTTTCCCAATACCATTTTCCAGCATTTCGGAATGTCCAGCGCAAAAAATAACACTGCCGCAGCCATCCCACACAGACCCGCGGCAGCGAATAAAAAACGCGACACATTTACCATATCCTCTATACTCATGATTCCCTGCTCCTGTAACATATTATTCACATTAATATTTTGTCTTATACGTCGCCCGCACCATCTTGTGCGCCCCATCGATAATCCAGCGGATTGATTCTATCTCTTTCCGGACAGCGCCCGTTGCCCCCTGCTCCATCTCCTGCAAATCCTCCTCTATTTCGCCAAGCACCGAGACAATCTCCCCATGCGCCACGCCGTCCTCCCTGAAATATCCCGCATACTCGACAACCCTTGACGCAATTTCCCTGTATATGCGCAGCGTGATAATCTCCCTGTCGGGCTGTGCGTCGTTCAATGCC
This sequence comes from Lachnospiraceae bacterium UBA7205, assembly GCA_002490665.1. Taxonomy (GTDB): domain Bacteria; phylum Bacillota; class Clostridia; order Lachnospirales; family Lachnospiraceae; genus COE1. Next base: position 115,669 of record DKUL01000057.1, read on the forward strand.
TTTAATTCCGTAAGGCTGTGCCAGTACGCTCCATATAGCGTGGCATCCGTACCATCTATCTGCGCGGCAATCACATTTTTGTAGAATGTGCCAAGCTCCACGTACAGCCTGCATCTCTGGTACTCTGCCGTCTTTGTGTCGTCATCCGCATAGCCATTCATGGCGGACTGAAACCAGCTGACTGCCCGCGACTGCCTGTTCTCCTCATGTTCATAGTAATACCAGTAGGCATTCCCCATCTCATAGCAGAAATCGGCATACGCCTTCGGATTCCTTTTCTGGAACTGCTGCAGGTACTTGTTCGTGCTGATGCCCAGTCTCAGAACCATCTCCTCCTCCGCGTCACTAAATATGCCGTCCTCGACGGCTTTTTTGTAAAACGCGTGGTATGCCTCCCCCCTTTCCGCATCCACGGCAACCGCATCCATATACAGCCTGCACGCCGCATCGGAGTCCGGCGACATCGCTGCCATCTGGATGAAATTCCGGTACGCGTCGCCCTGCTCCCTTCCTGCCGCGGCGGAAAATCCCATCCCTCCGGCTGCGCACAAAAGGGCGAGCGCGGCTGCCGCCCCAAACAGCCCAAGCCTTCCGCGGTATCTGCGCTGTGCCTGCGTCTCCAGGTCGTGGTAGTGCGCAAGGTCATAGCGCAGCTCCCCGGCTGTCTGGTATCGCTCATCCGGATTCTGCCGGGTGCATTTGGCTATAATCCGGGCAAGGCCTGTCGAAAGCTGCTCATTCCACCTGGTAATCGGACAGATTTCGTAGGGCGGCTCTGCCGGATTGTGCCCTGTCACCAGATGGTACAGTGTCGTTCCCAGACAATAGATGTCGGTGCGGGCATCCGTCTGCCCCATGCCGCCAAACTGTTCCGGAGCCGCATAGCCTTTGGTTCCCAGACAGACCGTGTCTGCCACGTTTTTCTCCTTAAACTCGCGTGCCGTGCCAAAGTCAATCAACACTACGCGCCCATCTGATTTGAGCATGATATTCGAGGGCTTCATATCCCTGTAAATCACCGGAACCGGCCTTGTATGCAGATAGTCCAGCACATCACACAGCTGTAAGGCCCAGTCAGCCACCTGTTCCTGTGGCTGTGCGCCTTCCTCTGCGAGAAGCCTCTCAAGCGTGTTCCCTTCTATATAATCCATAACAATGAGAAAATTTTCATCGGAGTCGATGACATCAATGATACTTGGAAGATTTGGATGGCTCAGCTTTTTCAGTAAATCTGTCTCCATAATGAGACTCTGCCGCAGCAGGTCAAAATCCCTGCTGACCGATTTTCGGACTTCCTTGACTGCCCATGGCTTGTTTGCCTTTTCGTTTATCGCAAGGTAGACATTGCTCATGCCGCCATGCCCGATTGCATTCAGTATTTTATATTTTCCGTCGATGACGGAGCCGATTTTTAACATGTTTATTTTCCTAACTTGTACAATTTTTATGCCAGAATGTTATGCCAGAATGTGAAACTCACAGCATATTTCATACGGCGCCACCCTCATGTGTTGACTGCCTTGGCAAGAATTGCCGAAATATTATCGCGCTCCCCCCGCTCCTTGTTCATGCCAATCAGGTAGCGCAGCTGCTCATTCATGATGTGGGAATTTTCCAGCCTTTTCTCCACACGCCAGTCCATGTCCTCAAATGCAGTATGGCAGTACGCATACACCTCGGCATCTGTCAGGTTATGCCGGAACCCGTCCGAGCATAGCAGAAAACTGTCGCCCGCGTACAAATCCCCCTGCAGAAAGTCAGGCTTCACGCTGTTTACTGTGCCGATGCACTGCAAAAGGACATTTCTGCGCGCGTCATTTTCTGCCTGTTCCGGTGTCATATGGCCAAGCGCAACCTCACGCGCCACATAGGTCTGGTCTGCCGTCAGCTGCTCCATCCCATTCCCCATGACATAGACACGGCAGTCCCCTATATGCGAGATATAATAGCGTCCGTCGAGCAGAAGCATTGCCGTCAGCGTCGTTCCCATCGTGGCGCCGTGCCCCTTGCCATAGTCCATAATTCTCGTATTGCACGCATTCGCCATCTGGTGCCAAATCCGTTCCAGGGCGCTCTCTGAAAATCCCTTTGCCAGAAAATATGGAAATTCCCTCAAAAACCACTGTTCATAGGCGCGCACCACTACCGCGCTCGCCACTTCCCCCTGTTCCAGGCCTCCCATGCCGTCACACAGAACCGCAAACGCGGCCTCGCCGTAGTTCGTATTTGCAACCTTTACCGTAAGACTATCCTGGTTGACAGGTTTTACAGTCCCGGCATCCGTCTGTGCTGCCACTGTATAATGCCATTCCATATGCCATACCCCTACCATGCCCGTTTTTATTTTGTCAGGCTCCTGAATTCAAAAACATCATCCGCAAGCTGCATCAGGCATCCATCCTCCAGTTTCCAGTACTCGCCCGGTTCCAGCTTCCTGCCGTTTATGAACGTGTGGTTGAGCGAACCTTTGTCCACCAGATAAAAGCCGTCCGGCTTTTGCACGATATCCGCATGGTTCCTGCTCACCGCGGGATTATCCTTAATGCAGTAATCCACATACGATGCATCCTTGCCCATCTTAAACAGGCTGCGGTTAATCACAACCTTTTCCCCCGTGCGCTTGCGTATAATATACGTGACAGCGTCCGCTTTTCCAAGCGCCTTTGTGCGCTGCCGCAGTTCCAGGCTGTCCTTTGCGTTTTTCTTAAGGCCGTCAAACTCCTCCGTACTGCCATAGGCGCCTTCTTCCACCGCCGCCTGTGGTTTTGCTTCCCCTGACAGGCCGGCCAGCAGCGTATCGCAAAGCTTCCGAATCTCCGCAAGGCACTGCCTGATGTCCTTGCCCTGCTCGCTTTTCGTCGGAATATATGGCATCAGTACCGTTTCACCGGATTTGTCCACGTACATTTCCTTCGGATCCAGCAAAAGCCTGTCCGCAGAAAGCATATATTCCTCAAGGCTGAGCGCGGCCGCAATCATATCCGCAAAGAAACGCAGCAGCTGCTCCTTGCCCTTTACACTGTTGTTCTCATAAATATAATCACACAGTCTCTTCTTCCCTGTGACGCGGATTCTCCACGCGCCATCCCTGTATTCTGCCTCAAGAAGCCCTTTTATCCTGTTTCCCGACAGCATTCTGACAGCAAGCCCGTCGACCAGTTCCTGCTTAATCTGACAGACGCGGTATGTCTCGCCGTTGTCCGTCACACTCTCCATCCGGAAGTCCTCATGTTCCTCTGCACACGCCTCTACAGGTTCTGCCTCGTCGTCCCCCGCATCCGTACCGGATTCACACAGCTTTATCATCTGCCTGTATATCTGCTCCATGCTCTGGTATTTGCCAATATGGCGCTCGTCACTGTCATCGTTCTCCGTCAAATATCCGATTACCGTGCGGGATGGAATTTCATCCTTTCTGATATCGGTATTCTCGACACCATCCCCCAGAAACAGGGCATCATACTCCACCGCCTTGATATCAACGGCATCAAGTCCAAAACCGCCGTCCTTTACGTTGATCTCGAAGCTTTCCCTATGATGTTCCTTCAGGAAGCCGACAAGACGCCAAAGATAATTCTCATCACGCTCCAATATTCCTATTCTGTACATTCTATGCCAACACCTTCCTAATAAAAGATATGTCCGCCAATTCTTATGCCCTCAAGCCCTGGTATCGGAGTCCTAAAGTAAACACACTGTCCTACATTTGTCGCACCGCTCATCGCCTCGTCTGCCGCCTGATAGCAGCTTGCCGTCGCGGAATCGTTTGCGAGCGCCAGTGCCAGCCGTCCGCTTGCCACCGGGGAAAACTGCTTTTTCTGATAGACGACGCCCACCACGGTATTCGGGTACACGGAACTGAGCACCCTGTTAATGACCACTGCGCCCACAGCAACCTGCCCCGCATATGGCTCCGCGCCCGCCTCGCAGTATATGATGTTTGCCATCAGCTTGCGGTCGCCTTCCTCAAACGTGACCTCCGATATGTCGCGCCATTTTGACTTTGCCGCAAGGCGCGATTTTGCCAGCTCCTCCTCGTACTGCTTCTGCAATGCCGCGATATCCTGCTCCTGCTCGCTAATCATGGATTCAAGCGCGTCAATCGTCGCCTCCGCATCCGCAATCTGGTTGGAATACTGTGCCACGTTCGCAGATGTCTGACTGACAAGACTTGATACTTTTCCTTTCTCTACCTCGACCTCCGCCTTCAGCTCATTGAGCGCCACAAGCTCCTCCTCGAGCAGCGCCTTTGTCTCCTCGACATGCTTTCTGGTCTGTGTAAACTGCTTCAGCATTTTCTGGTCATACTGGTTAATGCGGTCAATATAGTCGCTTTTGTTCAGGAAATCCGAAAAATTGGTGGCAGAAAACAGGATATTCAGGTAGCTGTCGCTCCCTCCCTGTTCATACATTGCCTTGATGCGCACTTTCATGTTGGCATACTGTTCGTCCTGTATACGGACAGCCTCCTCAAGCTCTTCCTCCGTCTGCGCAATCAGCGTTTCTTTTGCCGCAATGTCTGCCTCAATCCCTTCAAGCTTTGTACTCACGTCCGCAAGGTCGTCATTGAGCGTACTAAGCTGTCCCAGCAGCGAATTTTTTGTAATCTGCAAAGACTCTTTCCTGTCCTCGGTGTCCTCTTTTGCATCCTCCGTTCTTTCCTTCTCTGCCTTTGCCTTTTGCAGCCGCTCCAGTGTTGTCTCAGCATATACCGGTCTCGACATACTCGCGGCGGACAGCACAGCAAGCACCGCTGCAAGCATCACTGCCGCCGGCCGTTTATATGACGCTTTCATGAATTCCTCTAACCCTCCACGCTATATTTTCTGCCTTTATTTCATTGTTTCTTCTTCCAATGCCCGGATTGCCGCAACCCTCCTGCGGTGCTTTTCCTCTCCCGGAAACGTTGTGTTCAAAAATGTGTCCACGATTGCAAGTCCGAGGTTGGTTCCCACAATCCCGCCGCCAAGCGCAAGCACATTTGCGTCGTTGTGCTCCCGCGTCAGTTTCGCGGACAGGGTATCCGAACACAGCGCACAGCGCACGCCCCTGACTTTATTCGCCGTGATGGATATGCCGATTCCTGTCGTACAGACCACGATTCCGCGCTCACATTCGCCTGACGCGACAGCCTTCGCAACTGCCTGCCCAAATGCCGGATAATCGCAGGAATCTTTTCCGTAACAGCCAAAATCCTTATACTCCATATTGTTCTCTTTGAGATAATTTAAAATCTCCTGCTTCAAATCATACCCGCCATGGTCACTTCCAATTGCAATCATATTAACCTCCATAATTCCGTTCTGCGGAATCTCAAATCGTTATGAAAAATACCGTACTTTGGCATTTCACACCCTGACTACCTTATGCCCTGCCGCCTTCAGCAGCCTGTTCATCACTGCCTGCCCATACCCCTTGTCCCCAAACGAGTCCGAAAAGCACTCGGAATAAATATGTGCGATGTTCTCATCGTCGAACTCGCGCAGAAAGGAATACAGCTGTCTTGCAATAATCACGGTGTCTATCCTGCTTCCCGCATTTTTGATACTGGAAGCCTTATATTTGTGAATCTGTTCCTCCGTACCGATGACGCCCGTGCGTTCCCCGGCAGCCTCGTGCATTGCAGCCTGTTTATTGATATACCGCACCACCTTCTCCGGTGCGCCCTCCACGACCACAAGCTCGCCCTTCGGCGCATAATGCCGGTATTTCATGCCAGGCGCCCGCGGTGCCTGCCCGGAATCTCCATCAAGGACCGTGACATCCATATCCACGTCTCCGACCAGCCGCGACATCATCCCCTGCGTGATATTTCCGGGACGCAGTATCACGGGCACCCTGTGGGTTACGTCCACAATCGTGGACTCAATGCCGATATTGGCGCCCTTCGAATCAATAATCATGTCTATCCTGCCGTCCAGGTCCTGTATCACATGTTTGGCAAGCGTCGGACTTGGCCTGCCGGAAATATTTGCGCTCGGCGCTGCTATGAATCCCCCGGAAAAGCTAATTAAAAGACTTGCAAGCGCGTGTACCGGCATCCGCACTGCAACCGTGTCCAGGCCGCCCGTCGTCTCATACGGCACCAGATCTGTTTTTTCAAAAATCATCGTAAGCGGTCCCGGCCAGTACATTCTTGCAAGTTCTTCTGCCTTCGGGGGTATTTCCTTCACTATTTTTTGAAGATCGTCCATGTTCGAGACATGCACAATCAGCGGGTTATCACTCGGTCTGCCCTTCGCCGCATATATCTTTTTTGCCGATTCCGGATTCAGTGCATCCCCGCCGAGCCCATACACCGTCTCTGTAGGAAAAGCCACAAGCCCGCCCCGCTTAATAATATTCCCTGCCTCTATTAGCTTTTCCCTGATGCTTTCAGGCGCATCCGTCCCTTCTATGGCAACGATTTTTGTTTCCATATCTATGTCATGCTCCCACACTGTTTTCCATACAGCAGCCAGCTTCCTGCAAATCTGCTGCTGCACACACATTTGTACCATAAAATCTTTTATTTCAGAATTTTCAAAATTATTTTAGCATACTTATTGCATTAAATAAAGGTATTAATTTAAAAAATTTGTAATAACTTTTTAAGAATTGATGACCTGCATGATTCCCATATAGATTGCCCACGCAACGCGCTCCTGGTAATCCTCCTGTGTCAGCAGCTCTGCCTCGGTTGGGTTGCTCATGAATGCGCACTCGACAATCATAATCGGCACAGACGTCTTTTTCAGGAGATAATAACTGCTGTTATCCTTTGCAACACGCTCCTTCTCCGGCTTCAGTGTCTTAATCAGCTGGCTCTGCATAATCTCGGCAGCCTCCCTGCCTTTTACAGAATCCTTATAATAAAACACCTGCACGCCGCTGACAGACGCATCAGGATAACTGTTCTGATGGATGCTTACTGCAAGCGCCGGTTTTGCCTCCTCAATAATGGCAAGACGGTTCTTCATGTCGCGGACTTTTTTGTTTGTGTCGCTTTCCTTATATAATCCGTTATCGTCTTTTCTTGTCATCACCACATTGATTCCGCTTTCCCTAAGGTTCCTCTCAAGCTTCAGTGCAATTGCAAGGTTGATATCCTTTTCCAGCGCATTGTTGACCCCCACCTTTCCAGGGTCGATGCCGCCATGCCCGGCATCGACCACAATTGTTATCTCCCCTGTGCCCCTGCCAAATATCCTTCTCGCGTGTTCCTCTATCGTGCTCACAAACTGCGCAGACTCCCTTGCCGCCACAATCATGGCAAGCACCAGCAGGAACGCCAGAATTTTTGTTGTATTTTTGCCCCGACCTGTGCCCATTCCATACACCATACCCAAAACTGTTGGTACATTATATGAAATTTTTTTCTCCCCAATGCCAACGTTATCACCCCAAATGGTTAATATTTTGCCGGAATCCAGTCCTACAAAAACGATTAAGCACTATTTTTTATGTTTCATTTTGTTAAATGTGCACATTTGTTTCCGGTCAAAAAAGAAAATATTTGACAAATTTTGCACTAAAATATATGATTATATTATGTTTCATCTATATCTAATAAATTGAGGGGGACTTTTTATGGATTTGGAAGTATTAAAAAACGAAGAACGGCGCATGAACATGATTATGTTTCTTTTTATGACGGCCATACCGATTGTTGCCTTTACATATGTAACGCTTTTTAATGGCGGAAAGGCGCGGGACGCAGTCGCACTGGTCATGACAGGATGCAGCATCCTGATTAAGCTGCTACAGAAAACGCTTGGAAAATATGCAAAATACCTGTACATTTCCATCCTGCCCGTAATGGGCGCCGTGACCATCGTTGTCGGCACGCCTGCCTGCTTTGGCGCAATGGTCGAGGCTTACTTTTTGATTCTGTTTCTGGCCGTGCCATACTATGACTTATCTGTCATTAAAGTATGTGCCGGTTCTACCCTGATAGCAAACATAGCTGCCATGATTTTCTTTCCCAAGGCATATTTTGCCATGTATACGCTTCCCATCTGGATATTTATCTGGATGGTTTATGTGCTCGCCATTCTTGTCGCAGCGTTTATCGTGACAAGAGCCTGCTCATTATTTGCAGATGTGGAAAAGAAAGAAACCGAAGTCATAGGGCTGCTTGAGAATGTCCGCAGCGCCTTTGACGGGCTGCAGCAGTCATCTGCCAAAATCTATGATGCCCTGCATGATTTCGAGCAGACCACCACGGGCATCGCCGCATCGACCGAGCAAATTTCCAACAGCGCGAATCTGCAGATTGACCAGGTGCGGGGAAGTCTTGAAATTTTTAATGATTTGAACGATAAGATTGTGGACTCCGAGGACCGTGTTGTCCAGACAATGGAAAACATCCGCGACCTCAAGTCCAAGAATGATGACGGCATCAAGGCAATTGAACAGCTTGCCAAAAAATTCGGTGAAAATATCGAATCGACAAAGGTGGCATCCGAAGGCGTTACGCAGCTGGCGCACAAGTCAAGCTCCATCGGCGAAATCATCGAAAGCATCGGACAGATTGCAAAGCAGACCAACCTCCTTGCGCTCAACGCGGCAATCGAGGCAGCAAGAGCCGGCGAGGCAGGAAAAGGGTTCGCCGTCGTAGCGGACGAGATTAACTCGCTCTCATCCGAGTCCGCATCCGCAACCCAGAAAATTGACACCATTTTGAAGGATGTCATATCGAGTGTCGCGGAAATCAACAAAGTCATCGACAACAACAATGTCATCGCGCAGGAATCCAACGAGAAGCTCGACGACACCGTGAAAATTTTTGAGACGATGCTCAACTCCTCGGAGGAAGTCATCAATGTCACAAGCCTTCTCAAGAACGAGCTGGAAAACATTGTCACCATTAAGGAGCGCCTGCTTCAGGCAATGCAGAGCGTGGAGGAAATTTCACAGCAGTCCGTCCAGAATACCACGGATATCAGCGCATCAACGGCAGAGCAGGCAGCGGGGATTGAAAGCATCCTCAAATTTATGGAGGATGTCCAGAACGGCATTGACCAGCTCTCGTCCGTACTCAATTCCAACAGCCAGGGCGCATAGCTTTCTATAGTGAAAATCTTCAATGTGGCAGTCCGGTACCGGACTGTCACATTATTTCATGCACCATGCCGCACATCTCATCCCCTACTCGATTTTCCGAACCCATTTCCCGACAAGGCTGTTTATGAAAAACACCACAATGTCTGCTGCCACGATGGTGGACCCGACCGGAGTAGAAAAAAGTATCGACAGCACAATTCCTGCAAACGCGCACAAAACGGATAAAACCGCGGCATAAATGACCACTCCCTTAAAGTTCTGTATTACACGCATCGCAGACAATGCCGGAAAAATGATAAGCGCCGAAATCAGAAGCGAGCCGACAAGGTTCATGGCAAGCACGATGATTACTGCCGTGATAATGGCAATCAGGTTATTGTACACGCTGGCTTTCAGCCCCGTCGCCCGCGCGAAGTTCTCATCGAACGTCACGGCAAAAATACGGTTGTACAAAAGGATAAAAACCGCCACGACAATAACCGACATCACGACACACAGCCACACTTCGGCTTTTGTAAGTGTCAGAATGGACGTCGAACCAAAAAGCGTGCTGCACACGTCACCCGAAATATTTGCCGACGTCGAGAACAGGTTCATGACGAGGTAGCCGACCGCAAGCGAGCCGACCGAGAGCATGGCAATCGCCGCATCCCCATGTATTTTCGGATTCTGTCCCGTCCTGAGAATCAGTATCGCCGCCAGCACCGTCACCGGCATCACCACGACCGAAGTGCTTCCGATGTCAAAAAGCGTCGCAACTGCAAGCGCCCCAAACGCCACGTGTGACAAGCCGTCACCGATATAGGAAAACCGTTTCAGCACCAATGTCACGCCAAACAGCGCCGAGCAGAGCGCAATCAGCGTCCCGACAACCAGCGCATACCGCACAAAAGGATACGACAGATAAAATTGTAATGTCTCCACCATTTTGATACCCCCGTCCTAAACCATCTTTTCACTGTAGCTTCCAAGTTCTTTCCAAAAGTCACTTTTCACATAATCTCCTGCCGAACCGATAAAAGACTTTTCCTTCTCCACATGAAGAATCCTGTCCGCATATTTCACTGCGGCATGTATGTCGTGTGAAACCATAATGATTGTGAGTCCTTCCTTGTTCAGTTCCTTGATCAGCTGGTAAAATTCCGCCGTCACCCGCAGGTCAAGTCCTGTCACCGGCTCGTCCAGAAGCAGAAGCTTTGCGGAAGCGCACAGCGCCCGCGCCAGGAGCACTCGCTGCTGCTGTCCGCCCGAAAGATTCCGGTAACATTCCTTTTTCAAGTCCCAGATATCCATGCGTTTCATATGCTCCTCGGCAAGCTGTTTCTGTTCCCTGCCAAAAAATGGCCTCCTGCCGCACTTGGAGAGCGTTCCAGACAATACGATTTCCCACACGGATGCCGGAAAGTCCTTCTGCACAAATGTCTGCTGCGGCAGATAGCCGATTTCATATGCCGCCAGGCCGTCCCCATATGTTATGCTTCCGCCCATCAGCGGGGTAAGCCCGAGCAGCGTTTTCATCAGTGTACTCTTTCCCGCACCATTCTCCCCCACAATGCACAGGTAGTCGCCCTTTTCCACGGTAAAGCTGATGTTTTCCGCCACGGGTGTCCCCTCATAGCCCAGGATTAAATTGTCGCATGTTATATACGCCATTCCCATAACCTCCTACTGCACCGGCACATTCAGCGCCTGTTCCAGAACACTACAGTTTTCCTCCATCGCAGCCAGGTAACTAAGTCCTGCCCTGATGTCTTTTCGCGACACGGACTGAAGCGAATTCAGGACAAATATTTTCTGGTTCTTCGTTTCCGTATTCTCTATCAGGACCCGCGCCAGCCTGTCATCCGACCCATCCAGCACAATCACCGCACCAGTCCCCAGCGCTTCCAGCTTGTCCGCCAGAAACGCAACCGTGCCAAAGCTTGCCTCCGTCTCCGCACTGCATCCCTCAAAAGCGGCATAATACTTGATTCCATAGTCCTCCACAAAATACCGGAATGGAAACCTGTCCGCAAACAGCAGCGTATCGTTCCTGCTTTCTTCGACTACCCTGGCATACTGCTGGTCAAGCGCATTGAGCTTTGCCAGATACGCGTCACAATTCTTTTCATACAAATCTGCATGGGCGCCGTCCAGCGCTTCCAGCTGCACAGTAACCTCCTCCACAATCATCCCTGCATTGCGGAGGGAAAGCCAGATATGTTCATCATATTCCGAGGCGTGCCCCTCATGTCCATGGTCTTCCTGTCCCATGTGGTCAAAGCTTTCCAGATGCTCCTCCTCGACAAGGTTTCCGCTGACGACTTCCATCATATTGATGACCCGCATATCCGGATTGACCGCTTCCGCCAGCGCATCATCCACCCACACGTCAGACTCGCCCCCGACATAGACAAACATATCACAGTCCGAAACCCGGGCGATATCCAGTGCCGACGGCTGAAAATTGTGCAAATCCCCGCCCTTGTCCATCAACAATGTCAGCAAAATATTTTCTTCATTTCCCTGAATCAGGTTCCGCACCCAGTCGTACTGCGGAAAGGTAGTGCATACGATATGCAGGCGGCTGTCATCTGCATCCGGGACGCTGTCAATGGCACATCCCGACAGCAGGCACACACAAAGAACGACAAACACAAGCATCCTTTTCCATTGCTTTCCTATCATAATCATAACCAAGCCCTATTTCCTTTCCGCGTGCAATCGAGTAGGGAAGATTCTTCTTCCACTACTCGTGCGCCGACGACGCGCCACTTTAGTGGCAAGTTTCCTCTGCGTCGGCGTGTGCATAAAAACGCAAATCATTTGCATTTTGTTATTATATACACATGCGGTAAAATTGTCAATAGCCTTTGGACGCCCATATGCATAAAGAAGGAACAGTTCGTTACTGTTCACTCCGTTCCAGTAACAGGTAAAAATCCATGCAAAATTTGCTTCGCAAATGGATTTTTACTTGCAGACGAAACGTTTTTGCACGGACTTAGCAGTAAATGCTAAGTCCTGTCTGAACAGTAACAACAGTTCAGCCTTCGGCTTCCTGTTACATAAAAAATCCCATAACTGCCAAAAAACATGCAGTTATGGGATTTACTGTTTTTATGCCGTGTTCTGTTTTCCGCAACTGTTGAGCCGCCTGTCCCTATTATCCTGCCCCCTACTGTGCCATATAATCCGCAATCACGTCCCAGACACCAGAAACCTCCAGTCCAAGCTTCCAGCTCGCCACTCCCTTGATGCCCTGACTCTGCATCACCTGAAGCTTCACCCGTATGGATTCCACATCCTCCAGCCAGCACTGGTACAGCGTATCGTTTACCTGATATTCCGCATAATTCTGGCAGGGCTCGTCCAGCCATGTCGGCGTAACCCCGGTTCTTCTCACCCAGTCAGCTTCAGCATTCATCGTAAGAGTTGATGCCTTCAGCCCATCTGGTCCGGATTCCCACACCCTTGTATAAAACGGCACCGCATTGATAATCTTTTCTGCCGGAACCACTGCCTTCGTATCGACAATTCCGCCTTCCACAAAGCCAATCGACGCATTGGAGCCCGCCGCCCCGCCGCCTACATAATGCTCGTCATAGCCCATGATAATAAGGTAATCTGCCACAATCCCCTGTTCCTTGCGGTTATAATGCGCAGTATATTCAGATGGGACATAGTTGTCAACAGAAAGAATAACCCCGCGCCTGCGCGTCTCTATCGACAGCTCCCGCACAAACTGGACAAAATGCGTCCCCGAATCACTCCGAACCTTCTCAAAATCAATATTGATTCCGTCAAGCCCATAGGCATCCACCTGTGCCATCAGTCCGTCAATCAAATACCTGCGGTTTGCGGAGGAAGACAACAGTTCCACAAAATCTATCTCCACACCGTACAAGTCCATGCTGTCCACATCCGTGACAAGCGCCCACACATCGACGCCAAGCTCATGCGCCTTCGCCACATAAGACTGGTTGGCAAGGCTGGTGAAATCCCCGCTGTTGCTGCTCAGCCGAAACCACGTTGGAGACACCACATTGACTGCCCTGGTTGGCGCAAGCGCCGCTGCCAGTGAATCCCCCCCGACCTCGTCAAACACCTGATGGAACGCCAGATTAATCTTACCGTCCTTTTTGACATTATTGTATACTATCTCCTGGAATCCCGTACTGCATTCCCGCTCTGCCTGATGTTCATCCTTCAGGACCTTATTCTCGACATAACCGATAAACGCGTCCGTTGTCTGCACCTTCGACCAGTTTTCCATCTTTTCCAGAATCTCCACGGAATCACCGGCAGCAAGCTCCTTCAGGATGTCACTCTTGATGCCGCCCTGATAGCGCAGCGCCGTCTTTTTGGAAACCGTCGCCTCCGTATAACTGCCCCACTGCGTGTAAATCTGCACGCGCAGCGGCTCATCATGCACCAGATACTCAAAATTGGCATACTTTTTTACATAGTCTCCCGCTATATACAAGGTGTCACCCTCATAAAATGCCGCCTGATACCCCAGATCCTGTCCGGCATCGGACACATACATGACATTGCTGCCCTCCCCGATACGAATCCGCACAACATCCGTATCCGTCGTAAACAGCAGTACCTGCTCCGCACTGTTTACATAGAAACGATCCGTAAAATATTTCTCCACAGCAGGAAGCGTAAAGTAACAGACCCCCTCCCGGAGTCTCGCCTTATCCTCCACAATCGAATCCTGCACCACCATGGCAACGTCATCTACACTTGTAATATTAAAGTACTCGTTTAAGTCCGCCTTATTCTTCGAATAAGAATATTTCTCCAATATCCGGCTGCCAAGTGCTGCTGCTATCACAATTAAAATGAGAACAATCGGCACAAGTACCGTAACCACTCTTTTTTTCATACGGATACCTCCAATTGTTCTCATTATAGCAAAAGTTTGATATGAAGTACACAAAAATATTTTTTTCATGTAACTTCCTTTTACCAGAAATGTTGTTGTTTCAGACCTCTGTCTTCTTAAAAGTACAGGATATCAGGCTTTCAAAAAATTTCCTGAAAAAGTTCCTATCATTTTCTGTCTGCATATGATAAAATATAAATGTCTTGTTAGCTTTGCCATTTTCCGGCAAATTACATCCTCCGTGATACAGGTTTTATGCATAGAGGGGTTTTCTATTTCATCAATAAAACTTATCACGGTTCATATTTTATCCGATGCGCGCCAAAGCCAAAAGGCCGCTTCGTGATATGTGTGATATATAAATTGCGTAAGATGCCAAACATGTACATTTTGAAAATATTTCATTCTGGATATGTAAAGCATAAAAAGCCCATGTCTTTTCAGTCGTCAATTCTAAGACTTGGAAAAATATTTTTGCGTTATCAGCACAAGCTAATAAGACAATGAGAAAATTTTTGACAGTGCCTCCCTTCTGTACGAAATTTGTTCTCAATGCATCTTACACAAGCATTATTAGCACATTTCGAAATTTTATGCAAATTGAAATGTAAAAATTCGTCCGAAATGTAAAAATTAATACAACTTTTTTGAAAAAACATCTGTTATTTTGACATTTGAGACGATATACACAATATATCCCGCCTTTTACTAATTTTAGTGATTATTGGTATTTTAATAAATTTTTTAAAAACTGTTGTCCTGCCCTATTGACTAAAGCATCTCTACATTATAATATATGTGAGAAGGTCAGTTGTTAATGTCCATTTTAAGCTGGCATACGGCAGTACACGTACACTATATCTCAAGATATTTTTAATAGTGAGGATGTGAATAATATGAAAATCGAAAAAGTAAATGACCATCAAATTCGCTGCACGCTGACAAAGGCAGATCTTGCTGACCGGGAGCTCAAGATCAGCGAGCTGGCATACGGCACGGAAAAAGCCAAAAACCTTTTCCGCGACATGATGCAGCAGGCTTCCTACGAATTTGGATTTGATGCTGATGATATTCCACTTATGATAGAAGCAATCCCTCTTAATTCGGAGTGCATAGTCCTGGTAATTACCAAGGTGGAGGATCCCGAGGAGCTTGACACGCGCTTCTCGAAGTTTGCCCCCTCCGTCCACGACGAGGAGGACGATGACGACGATATCGGCAACACGCTGGACAGCATGCTTCAGAGTCTGTCCGAGGGCGCGGATGATGTCCTTGACCTGTTCAAGAAAATTCATGACAGCCACCTTTCGGAATCTGTTCCCGACAACGCCGCCACACTCAACGGCGCCGGCAAGAGGAACGCAAAGATACCCGCAAACGCAAATCTTGGCGTTGACCTCACACGCATTTATGGATTTGAATCCCTGAACCAGGTGACACGGCTTGCCCATATTCTCATACAGTTTTATAATGGCAAAAACTCGTTGTACAAAAATGAAAAAAAACCGGGCTATATGCTGGTGGTGACACAGTCCGACCACACGCCCGAAGAGTTCAACAAGATATGCAATATGCTCTCGGAATATGGCAATCCGGAAAAAATTGCTGCCGCAAGTGAGGCATATATGGAAGAACACTTTGAACCGGTCATCAAGGATAAGGCAATTCAGGCGCTTTCCCTTGTATAATTAATATTGGAAAACAGACAAAAATCCACGACATGTAACTGCCGTGGATTTTTTCACCTATCCGGTTTTAGATTCAAAAGACCTATGCAAGCGCCGAAATCTTTTCCATCAGTGCGTTGATGTCCATTCCGTGTACCATCGCCGCTTCCTCCAGTGTCTCTCCCTGTGCGGAAGGGCATCCGAGACAGTGCATGCCTGCATCCATAAGTACAGGAGCCACCTCCGGCTTCACGCTTAAAATTTCACCGATTGTCATATCCTTTGTTATTGCTGCCATTTTCATTCCTCCTAATATGCCAATACCATATATGGCACTTTTTTCTTAATTATACCTAAATCATGCTGTTTTATACGCTGCTGCCAATAACTACTATAATATATTTTTTTTAATTAATCAATCCCCCAATGCCTGAAACATCGGGGGATTTTTTTATTTGGAGTTGGCTGCATCGTTTTTGGAGAGAAGATACACACAATACTGGTTCATGCTGATTCCTTCCCTCTTGGAATGTTCGGAGAGGGAACGGTGCAGGCTGCGCGGTATCCTCAGCTTGAACTGTCCGGAATAATCTTCCAGGCTGTCCGGCTCGGAAATTTCGGTTCCGCTTGCAATCGCGGTCTCAAGCCATGCCTTCTTTGCTTCCAATGCATTTGCAGCAGCCGACTCTATTGTTTGTCCGTAAGTAATGCACCCTGGCAGCTCCGGGTATGAAACCACAAAACCGCCCTCGTCTGCATTTTCAACTACTTCCATGCGGTAATTCAACCTCATATAATCATCAAGCGTTTTCATCATTGCTCGCCTCACTTTCCATAATCAGTTTTACCATTTGCCTTTAAACGACACCCACAGGTTTTATCCTGTGGGTGTCTGACTGTCTGCGATTTTGTGGTTTGATTAACCTTCGGCAGGTTTATCGTTGTCTGCGTTTTGTTTGGATGGCGAGGTTACTTTCACTGTACATGTGTTTTCTTCTGTACCACTGTTGTATGCCCTGATATACAATGATTTGCCCGCTGTCAAGCTTAATGTCGTGCTGCTCAAACTCCGCCATGTGGTGTCCTTATCGGATATGGTGTCTACCACGCGGTAATAATAGGTAAGACCTTCTGATGCCTCCACCGCGTAGCTTCCTCCCTCGGTTATCGGACAGCTAAAGCTTATGATTTCCTGAGACGCAATCTTTTGTTCCTTTGCTTCGCCATCTGTAAGTGGTATGGACTGCTCCCTCTTAACCTTCAACGTATATGCAGCATCGGAAACAGAGCCGTCCACACTTAAATCCATTACCTGGCCTTTTTTCAGGTACAGGCTGCTGCTTACGTCAAATGACGCATCCGCACCATCTACCCTGATACCAACATTGTAAAGTCCTGTACTTTTTTCAATTACATACTGACCATCAGCCGGTATTGTGTACGAGTAATATTGTGTACCTGATGTTTCAGCCGTAAACTTTATGTCGGTCTTTTCTCCGTTTGCCAGTTCTGTTCTGTCTACCGCCGTCAGGGTTATGCTGTACTTGCTTGCATTGTCAGCATCAGCAGGATTATGGCTTATAGTCCATTTATAGGTCGTACCTCCAGTCAATGTTACAGCACCACGTCTACCATCAATTGATGCTGTCACACCCTCTGTCGGTATTGTCACGATGTAGTCGCCTGTGCCAGCTGGTGTATACTTGAGCAATACGTACTTACCTTTCCCGACTTCGCCTGCTTCTGTGTCGCCCGGTTTGACATCCTTATAAGTGTAAGCAGCCAACGCAAGCTTATACGCTGCTTTCTCGGTTGTGTTGTTCTCAGCCTTAAAGTATAATGTATCACCGCGGTCTGGACGTATATCACCTATTGAAGTAGCATCTGTAACAGAATTCCATCCATAATAAGGATTCCGGCTCCATGATACCGTTCCATTTGTCTCTAAGACATACTCTGCATCTTCGTTCACTTCGTTGAAAGTATACTTAAAGTAAGCCGTCTTTCCTGCTTCAAGCTCGCCGCCTGCTTCATTGCCTGTCATGGATGTATAGTTCTTTACGACCAGGTTGTACTTGACCTCCTTGTCAGCAGCATCCGTCTTGCGAACCATAAAATATTTTGTCTGACCTCTGTCTAACTGAACGCACTCAGACAATACAGCCGTTGAACCTGATTCACCGTTCACAGTATAAGCGCCTTCTCCGCTATGCTCTATGATATACTGCCCTGTGGCAGGACTTGTAAATTTGTAATAGGCATATGCATCAGCGTTTGCTGCAAAGGTTCCATCTACAGGCTGGTCAGCCGTCAGCGATTCATAGGTTTTTACAACCAATGAGTATTTCACTTTATCACTGTTTGTTTTGTCTTTCTTCTCAACCCTAAGGTAGATATTATTATCCCCGGCCTCCGGATTAAAATTAAATGGATCTGATACTTCATAACCATTGAAGTCAGCTTCTGTAACTGCATACTGAATGCTAACATTGTCAAGTCCTGTAAACCTTAATACATATCTTCCTTTTGCTGCCGTAAACTTATAGTAATGGATATCTGTATTATCGATTTCCTTATCTTTTATTTCTGTATTTGCTTTTAAGTCTTCATAGGAAACCTTCACCACAGACAACTTGTAGTCAAGCGCTGTCTCGCTGTTTTCATTGGTTACCGCAATACGAAGTGGTTCGTCAGCCAAATAGTATTCCCTGACTACCTTTGTTCCTTCACTGCTTTCAGAAGCGATTTCCTCTTCATCTACAGTAACAGCGGCTTTTCCTTCATAGGTTAAGAGATACTGTCCCTCCGCATCTGCGGTGTACTCCAGGCGTACTGTCCTGCCCTTTGCAACTGTGCCGCTTGGCGCTTCGCCAAGGTTCTTTATTGCATCGATGCTAAGTGTGTACTTAACCTCTGCGCTGGGGTCTGCCGTATTCTCTGCCCTATAATATTTAACCTTTCCGTCGTTTGTCCGATTCTTCTCATTGAATACAACATTTTCACCAGTTTTTGTTACCTCATTTTCTTCCCTTGATGAAGTGTACTTATAGTACGCATATCTGCCCGGCTGAAGTGTGTACTCCTTTTCTTCCACTGCGGCATAGGTTATCGGCTTTATGGACAGGTTATATGCAAGCGCCGTCTCGCTGCCGGCATTGGATGCTTCGACTGTTATGATATCATCTCTCTTCAACTTGAAGGAATCATCATCAAACGCATCCTTTGTCAATACTTCTTCTGTATCTCCTGTTGCCTGGTTAATTGGATTGCCAATGGCATTTCCATTCTTTGATACCACAATTCCAGCTTTTCCTGTGTACTCCATGACATAGTCGCCGCTCCTTGTTACTGTCCACTCATAGGTCTTCGACTTGTCTTTTTCCACATTGCCGCTGAATGTTCCGTCCGCAGATACCTCCGGTACAAACTGAACCATCTTCAGATTATACGCTGCTTCCGCAGCTGGATCCGTTGCCGTAACCTTAAAGTATACTTTATCGCCTTTATTGTACTGAGTCTGGTCAGTCATGGTCGGGTTCCCTACAGTTTCATTATCCTTATTTCTGGCCACAACTACTTCAATCTCAACTTTCGGGTCATCACCTGTTTCCATCGTGTATGCTCCGGTTGCCAGTGCCTTCCACATATAGAACAGTGTCTCGCCTTTTGGAAGCGTGCCTGACTGCCCTGTGCCAAAGTCTGTGTACTCGGTCAGCTTCAGTGTGTATGTGCTGGCTTTGTAGTTGTCTCCGTCCTTGTCCTGACTGCCAGTTACTTTCAGGTATACTGTCTCGCCATTGCCGTCTTCGTTCACTGTCTTTGCCTGAAGTGGCTCAAAGCTGTCTGCCCTCCATCCGATTGTACTATATTGAACAGTTGCCGCGGTTGGAGCCGGATCGCCTGTCGGGTCTATATTCTGTAATTCGTATACCTTGTCGTCCTCTACCGTCAGCTTATAATACTTCGCTGCAGGATATGTGACTGTAGCTGTTGTCGTTCCTGCCGCAAGTGCTTCAACAGCATTCAGGCTCATCCTGAATCCAGCTTTTGCCTTCACGTCCCTGACTACAAAATATACTCTGTCGCCCACAATGGAATCCACAAGCATATCACCGCTGTCTACAGGCACAAGTCCTTCGTCAAATGACTTATTGCCATCGCCTGCCATAGATACCGTGCCGCCTTCAAATTCCACAGCATAATCGCCGGCTTTCTCCATGGTGTACTCAATAATGAAATCTTTCAGCTTGTCGGTGTCCTTAGCCTGGTCGTCAGCCTTAATCTCGTATGGGCTTCCGGATGCCACTTCTACATCTACCGCCTTTTCAAGCTTAATTTCATATGACAGGGAATGTCTGCCCTCATTCTTTCCAAGTGACACTGATGTCTGTTCTACCTTAACAGTCATTACATCGCCTGCATGCAAGATAACAGTTGTTGCCTTTCCATTTGTAAACGCACCATTAAATTCATCACTTTCTGCGTTAAAGTCTCCTCCGTCATATGAATGTGCCGTAAATGTGTAAGTTCCGGTCTTTTCCACCTTATAGGTTATGGTTCTTTCTTCATTGCCTACAAAGCTTACTGTGTTTTCCGGTTTCTTTGTTACGGCTGCCTTGAATGTGTACGTTACGTCCGCATCCTCGCTATTTACAATTGCAAAGTAGAATTTCCTGTCTTTTACTGCTTCTTTGCTTATATCTGCTGACTGGTACAAATTCGTCTTCGCATCGTATGTATAATACTGCGTACCCTTTACTTCTTCCGGTTTCGGTGTTGTCGTTGCTGCCGGATCTGTATTCTTGCCGGGTTTTGTTATTGTAATGGTGATGCCTGCCCCGTCTTCCGGCGTCGTGTACTCGTACCATACAACGCTCTGCTTTGGAACTGTAGGCGTTTCTGATACTGGCTCTGCCTTCAGTTCTGTTATCGAGAGCTTGAAGCTTGCCTTTGTCTCCTCGCCCTTTGCCTGATTTATTACGGTCACTGTCAGCTTCTGACCCGCATTCAGTGCTACTGCCTTATAATTCGCAATGGTCTGCGGTCCAAACGCAGTTCCTCCACTAGTCGTTACTGTTGCATTTTCTGATGCAGCCTTTACTTCATATACGCCTGTCTTGCGCGCCACGAAAGTGAACGTTGCTGTCTCGCCATTTTCAAGGTCTGTTATGTCTGTGTCGCCAGTTCCGACTGGCACCGTGCTGCGTGGCAGTTTTGTGACTGTGACTGTCTTATCGCCGCTGTAGACTGCTTTGAAGAATACGATTTCGTCCTTGTCAAGTTCTCCATTATTTGACCAGATGTCATTCTTTTCAAGATACTTTAATGTATCATTTGAAAGTCCCTTAATGTTGTAATTGCCAAACTCGTCTGCCTTGAAACCATAATATGCATTCTTTACAAGCTTCATCGGTTCGTCCAGCATCAGGTAAGTCAACTTGTCGGAAACCTTCTCCGGCATCTTTATGGTTACTTGTTTTGTGGTCTCGCTGGCTGATTCTCCTTTAACCTGAATGTAGAGTCTTCTGCCCTTTGTAAAATAATTATCTGCCGTTGCTGAATACAATTCGCCATTAACCTGATTGTAATATAATACTTGTTTCCATGTAACGCCGGACTCAGCTGGCCATGTATATCTGCCGGATGTCGGTATGCTGTAGGTATACCATTTCAAGGTCTGGCTGGTTACATCAATTGTCTTGTCAGCGTCAAGGTTCTCCGGTACGTTTTCCGTCACGGTTACCTTAACCGTTACATTATCTGAATTTGCCTTAACCGTTAAGGTTGTTATGCCATTCTCATTTGTCCAGTCAAGATATTCCGCCTCACCGGCATCCACTGTGTCGAACGCATTGTCATTCAAATACACAGACGAATCCTTAAGCTCATCCGGCTCGGTAGTATTTGCCACCTCTACCCTGTATCCTAACAGTGCCCTGGATGCTATGAAGTTGAATTTCTGTTCGTCATTCTTCTTCTCAAGCGTAATTTCTGTGGGCACTCCGAGCTTCAGTGTCTTTGTCGTTGTCTTGCCTGATGTAATGCTAAGCTTACCACTGACTGCCCCGTCTGTCTTCTGTGTTACTTTGATATAGCACTTCCCTGTTAACGAACTGTAATTATCTGCCCCATTGCCAACAGCATTGTATGTACCGTTCAAATCAGATGCTATTGCTATTTCTGGTTTATTTCTGTCCTCAGGGAATTCCCATCTTAACGTATAGTCTGCTGTCGTATCTACTGGTGTGAATGCATAGTATGTCACGTCATCCGCCTTACCGTTAAGGTTTACCGGCGTTGCCTCTGCCGCGTCGGCTTTAATCGGTGTAACAATCACTTCACTTATGGTAATTTTTGCCGCTGTCGTGTTGCCTGCTGTTGTCTCACTGCCCTGTGCAGTCACTTTAAATACCACCGTGCCGCCTGCCTGAAGCTCCATCAGGTCGCCGGAATTTACCATCTCGCCATCAGCATCAGTGAAAATCTTGCCATTCTCATACTTTTTCACAACCATCTCATGCGTATCGTATGAGTCATTTGCTGTTGTCTCTGTCTCCAGCTTATACCATGCTGTCTCTGGAGCTGTGAAGGTGTACCATTCTTCGAAGTCGTCATCCAGTGTAAAAGGTGTCTCGCCAAGCGCAATTGTCTGTGTGCCGGACTTTGCAGTAACTATGATTTCCGCCGCTTTCTCATTCTGGTTTCTGACCTGAACATAAACAGTATCGCCTGCCTTTGCGCCATTCAGGGTGCTCTTGCCGTCAGCGTCTACTTCAAACGTAAACGCATTGTTCAGCGCAACAGGGTTGCCCGCCGCATCCTCGAATTTAACCTGCTCAAGCTTGTTATCACGTACATTGTCAATCGTCGCGCCGCCTTTTGTCTCAACGTTGTACAGGCTGTGCCCTTCTGGTATCTTGAATTTAAATATGGATACCTTTTCTTCCGGTACTGTTGTCGTGCCAACTGCCAGTTCCTTAATTTCTGATGATGTGACAGTAACGCTTGCGCTGTATTCGACATCGCCCTTAAATGCATTCTCATAATTTGTCTTATCAGATACAGTAAACTGAATCAGTACGCATTCGCCTGCTTCTATAAAGATTTCTCTATTAGAATCCTTATTTGCAGCTTTTGCCAATACTTCACCTTTATCTTTTACTGATGTATTCCTGATATTCTTAAAATCAATAACTACATAATTTTCTATGCCTTTGAGCTTTGTCTTGTCTATGTCAAACTGATAATATGTCGAATCCGGCGCTGTAAACTTAACCCACTTCTCAACAGGATATTCTGCATCCTTCTCAGGCTTCGTGAATTCCACAGTCACACCGTTTCCTTCATTTACTGTCAGTTCAACAGCGTCTTTTGCCATCGGTTCTACATACAGATAGCATTTGCTTGTAATCTCGATGAGTGTTCTTTCGCCTTTTTTCAAAAATTCGGTCTTTGTGTAAGTAACTGCGGGATTCTCTTCCTTGTTGTCTGTTACAGTCTTAAAGGTATAGCAGTTATCCTCCGGCGCCGTGAATGCAATCCATGATGACCTTGCCACTGCGAGCGCGTTCTTTGGCGAATCATTTGCAATTGTCAGTCTTGCAAAATCTGTGTATCCCATAGCCCTTAATGTGAATGTGCCACATATGCGGAAGTATAGTTTTTCGCCTGCTTCCAGCGTAAAGCTCCTGCCATTCAACGCACTTCCTTCTCCGCTGCCAGCCTCCAGCTTTCTGGTGCGGTATACCTTGATATTGCTTCCTCCGTCACAAGAAAACGTGTACTGACCATATGACGGCGCTGTAAACTGTACCCATGTTGCATCATTTGCACCATTCATGCCCTCAACGCCTGCCGCGCCATAGAGATAGTTCTCATCAACTACCACAGGGTTCGAGAATGTCAGCACTTCCAGCTTGCCCTGGTAACCGGGGTCATACCCAAACACGATTTCATCGTAGAAGTCATAATATCCACGCTCATGTTCACCGAGGTATCCTCTTCCGTTGCCTATGCTCCTTACAGCGACAAGGTATCTTGCCACAATCTTCTTGGTAATCTTTGAAGTTACCGTGATGACTGTCGTTCCCTGCTGCTGTGCCTTTAATGCTGCCGTGAAGGATCCTGCGTTTGCTTTGATGGAAGCGACTTTTGTATTGCTGCTCTTCCATGCCAGCGTGTCGGTAACGCGGTCTCTCGCATAATCATTATCGCCAAAAGTCAATGTATACGTATTGCCCGCTACAAAGTATGGATACTGGCTTATATTGCCATTGTTGTATGTTATATCGGCTCCACCATAGTCCTCCGGAGCTATGACATTTAAGTTCTCATAAGATGCCGGTATATTCGTTGTCTTTGCCTTGGTCTTTGCCGGCTTTGCTGCTGCTTCATTCCCAAATACAGGTGTCACTGTAATGTTGTATGAAGACAGTCTGAGAAGCTTCTCGCTCATAATTGTGTATGCATAATTCTTTGTCTTTTCAAAATATGCAAGACAAGAAGCCTCGTCATAGCTGGCATCATCGTTGTCAGCAATATCCTGTGTTATTGCGGAACGCTGCAGCTCCTGCCAGTATGATTTTGCATTTGCCTTTACAAGGAGCTTATCATAGTATCCGCCATTATCGCTGCTCCTGTAAACCGTCGTCTCTTTCAGCCCGCTATCCCATGCGATGCCCTCTGTAGCCTCCATGTTATTCCATACAAGCCTCTTGAAGATTACCCTGCCTGCGGCATCTGTCACTTCGATGTTGAAGGCTTCCGGGTTTCCTGCATGTGCGAAGTTCACCGTAATTCGGCTGTCGTCGACATATGCCACCTTGAGACCCTTGACAGGATCAAGCATCGCTCCAGTCAATGTCACTGTTGTTTCTTCCGTTTTTTCTGCCTTTTCTGCTTCCGCGTTTTCAAAAACCTTGTCTGTTATGGGCAGGCTATAGTTTCCATTCTTAATAACTGTGATTAACCACTCCCCCCGGACACAGGTTTCACCGTTTGGAAGCCTCCTGCCGTTCTCTTCCCATATCTGTTCCAGCATGAAGCCTGCCTCTTCTGCTGCTTTTTTATCTGTGTCTTTTATCGTAATGTTGGTCGAGATATAGTTCGGAACCTTCTTCTTGCCTTCCTTGTAATCAAGGAGCGCGGCAAGTCTTACCTGATCGCCTACCTTTAGTTTTGCCTTTTTGCCCTTTACTTCGGTCGGTCTTGCCGTGACATGAAGCTCGGCATAGCCATATGTCCCATTATCTGCCAGTGCATAGATGTACAATACTGCCTCACCGTCTGCACCTACGCCCTTGAGTGTCAGCTTGCCGCCGTTTTTCACCGCAGCGTATTTCGACTGGTTCGTGATGACCCATTTGCCGTTTATCAGTTTTGCATTTGAATTCCAGTCATTAATATCCTGTTCCGAATCAAATACTGCATAGGTCAGTTTCGGATCCACATAATCCGCAAGCATTGCCTTGTCTTTCTTTATTGGCAGTGTCTTATAGATTGTGTCATCCCCCTCCGCCGCAGGATTCGATGGTTTTTCATCAAATTCGCCATCTACCATAAGCTGTAACGACTTTGCAGATACGAAATCTACTGTCCAGATTCTTCCTTTCTTGCTTCTGCCTTTTGCACCAATATCATCCTTATCCGTGCCATCATGCAGTCCGTTCTGATTGTCTGTCCAGTATACGACCGGATTCTTTACTGTCGGCTTGTTGTAGTTCTCCGCGTCGGTTTCATCATCATTTGCGACCTCGAACCACGGTATCAGCTCCCATACCTGTGACTTGACGGTCACGAAATTCTTCATTGTTCCAGCTGCGGAAAGTGTTACCCTGGAGCCGTCCGCAAGTGTCCGTGCCGCGCTTACATTTCTGACGTATACGACATATGTCGTATTTGGTTTCGGTACTGTAAGACGCAGGACGTTCAGTTTTAACTTTGCGTCATATCTGCAAGGACCGCCTTCGTAGTCCAGATTATCTGGCTGGTTCTCATCTGTCTTGGACAGGTATATTGGCTCCCTTGCAAAGCCTGCTGCCTCCCACTGTCCGTTGGTCATTTCGGCAATCGCTTTCTCAAACTGGTTGTCTTTCTTGTTTGTCCAAGCCTTTAATTCTGCCTTATCGACCTTGCCTGCTGCATCGCTCGGTATCTCCTTTACGTAGATTTCCCTGCGGTAGCCGTCTTTTACGGGGCTGTACTGCACGTCAATCGTTGTGCTGTCTACCGACACGATTTTCTTGACAGCCGGCGCTGTCACCTCTGTGACTGTCACCTTTGTCTTTGCTATCTTTACGCCCTTGCCTGTGATTTCCTCATAGGTCTTGCCGTCATCTCCCAGACGCACAGGGTATGCCTCGATGGTGACTGCCTTTTTGTCTGCCTTGAGCGCCGTCACAATACCGGTCTCAGGGTCAATGCTTATCGCGTCCGCATCATTGCCGACTGCCCTGTAGTTAATCTTGATGACGTCGCCAAGGTTTGCCTTTGTAATCTTGAGGTCAAGCTGCTGCGACTCGCCTACCGCCATCTTTGCCTGCACGCCGTTGAAAGCGAGCGACTTCGGAGCAACTGCGTTCTTGAGGTTTGACTCAAGCACGGCGTTTGTCAGGTCAATCTGGAACGTTTCTGTGTAGCCGTCCTCCCATGTGATATAAAACGGGTCAATTGCCTTGATGATATCCTTGCCGTTTTCGTCCTTTTCCGTTTCTACCGGGAAGAGCGCCTTGATGTAATAGTTGTCGTCGTCCCGCTCTGGATTTGATGAATATCCTCCGGCAGCAATAATGCTGTTTTTGTAAATAAAGTTTTTCGCTGCCTCATTGATTTCACCATAAAACTCCCTTGGTACCATAATGCGGAATGCAAGGTAGTTCCTGTCTTTTTCAAACGCTGTTGTATTCGCGTCCGGTGTCCAGACAGTATAGCCATTGTTGTAGGCAAACGGAATTGCCTCACGCGGGATGATTGTGTATTTTGTGTTTTTGCCCGCTTCTTTTTCCACTGTCTTGATGACATCAACCCATCCGTCATTGTTTGTGAAAGCAGATGCAGCAACGACATCGGACTCACCGCGCTCTTCCACTTTTAATGCGTCTGACGGATTGTCGATGATTTTGTATGAGTACTGATAATCCCCATACAGCTTCTGTCCGTCCGTGTCATATTTTGCAAAATACTCTCTGCCTGTTCTTAAATATACATCGTTTGTTTGTTCTCCATCTTTATAAAAAGATGTATTCCCAAACAGTGCCCTGTTCCTTTTTAGCTGCCAGTCATAGCTGCCATTTAAGATGCCATATCCTTCATACCACCCTGTCTGCTCTCCCTCTATTTCGTCACGGAAGTTCCATGGATTGTACTCAAACAGCCATTTGTCAGCATCCGGAATGGTTCCTGTAATGGCAATCTGCTCCTGGTCAACCAGCTCCGAAACAGGTTTGCCTGCTACTGGCACTTCCTTAAGTATGGGCGCTATACCAATTTCCAGCGGTTTAATTGTGAACTGATAGCGTTCACTCTTTTCGTTCAAAAGATACACATAAGCCGACTTATATTTGTCATTACCCGAGAAGTTTGCCACAAGGGTATATGTACCGCCGTAAACCGCTTCATTAAATGGTACGAGTTCCGTTTCATTTCCATAACTCCGTATCCAATATACATTTACTGTATTGCTGTCTCCCTGTTCTGCTGCCGTTCCTAAGGTGACGCCCTCCGGATCCGCACCTGTCGCCTTATCCTTTAACTGGATGACATCCGTGGCAGCAATGCCCTCTGTCGCTGATTTGGCATTGTACACTACGTCCTTTATGAATGAAGCGTTCACTTCAAACTCAATTTCGCCCATGCCAAACTCAATCTTTTTCGGAATGTTGTAATATGTCTTGTTTTCCGTGCCGGACGCGTAATTCTGAATGTTGGTAAAGTTCGCCCAGTTCAGCGGATTTCCGTTTTTATTCCGCTCTGTCTTGTCTTCGGAATTCTTAACTGGTCCACTGCCGAATGAGTCGAAGTATGCATACCTTTGATACGTCTCGCCCTCTATAAACGAAACATTTTGAGGGATTTCTGACCAGTTGTCACCGTCAGCTATCTCAGTTTTCCACTTGACCCCAGAACATTTCCAATCCAGCGGTTCTACTGTACCAGCTTTATAGCTCTCCATAAAAGCGTTCAGGTCATTGTTCTCGATCTTATAGATGCTATACGTGCCCGTGGCAGAAGAAGAACCATATTCTGCATACTGGTTTCCTGCAACCGTGATGACTGCCTGTTTCTTAATCTCAAAATAGACATACGCTGTCGCAGGCTGTTTTTCATTGTTCTTATCCTTGTAGTCTATTTTCAGACGGTAGAGATCTGCATTCGTCGGTACAAGATAGACACTGTCTTCTACTTCGTCAATTGTATACCAAGACCATGCATCCTCTTTTAAAAGCTCTTTTTCTGCATTTTCCTTATTTGTCTTGCCATTCTCTGCCTTTTCATTATCTGCTTCAAGATAGGCTACATAATTATTAAAAGAATTAAGTCTCTGCCACGTATAGGTAATACTCTCATCCGTGGAGCTTTCCACGCCTGTCACTGTCGCTTTCTTGTAGTCTGCGCGTGACCCAAATAATGGGTCGCCGTCATAGATTTTCCATGCGGGGCTTTCAAGCGTGCCGGCGCCACTATCCTTGTACTTCTCAAGGATTCCGTCAACATTAATCTCGACCGGCTCTGCATCTTCGACGGTCACGATTCTTGCCTTTTCCTCAAGTGTGGCAGTATCCGCCTTTACCTTGTGGTTTTTGTCGGCCGAGAGGGTTGTGGTGTCCATGACGGACGCTGATTCAGCCTTCCAGCCATCTGCGTCATACACAGCTTTCTCACCCGTAAAGATGATGCGGTACTCTATGTCCCTGCCGTCCGCCGTCTTTTTCTGGATAGCCTTGGAGCCGTCAAGACCTGTCAGCTCTTTCCATTTATTATCCCATTGATAGTCTGATAACGCTGTAAAATCAACCCATGCGGTATATTCCTCATCGGAATCATGACCTTCCTTGAGGCCGCTTATATAGTCAGCGTCCCACTTGATACGCATGTCAAGCCGGAATACCGGGGTAAAATACTGCGTAGTCTGTCCGTTGCCATATGCTGAACCAAAGAAATCCTCCGGCAGCTCACCCTCTGCGGGATATTTTGCCCCCTTGTCGTCCGCGAGCGTGTATTCAGCCTGTGCAAGCGCTTTCCGTACAGACTCTGCATCCATACCCGTCCTCAATGTGAACGCTGCCGGCTCCAGTGTGAGTGTGGAAGGCTCAATCACAGCCTGAAGCACAACGCGGTCAGACGCCTTGTATCTGCCCTCTTCACCCGGGTATGCATAAACAAGGTAATACTCTCCGGCTTCTGTGAGATCGTCCTTTACCGCACCGTCATCATTGCGTACCAGTGTATAGCGGTACGTAGCTTTTCCGGTTGTGGTACCATTTTCATCTCCGTCCCACTGATAATCCTTATCCGGATTTGTCTCATCCACATACTGCTGTATTTTCTCCCTTGTGTACCATGCTGACACTACTTCTTTGGCTGCGGCATCGTAATCAAGGACTGTCTCCTCATCATCACCTGTGCCTTTTGTCACTTTGAGTGTTTGCTCATCCACATAGGTGTTTATGATATCGGCTTTCTTTAAGAGCGCCGTGCCATCGTAAGTCCTGACAATGACTTCCGCCTTGTTGTCTTCCTTGCGCTCTACCTTGACTGCCGTGTCAACAAGCTTCGCATCCACCTCAACAGGATAATATGCGGCTGCGTCCACGACATAATTTTTGCTGTAGGCTTCCTTGACTGCCGCTGTCACGATTACTACATAGTTCTTGGTGCTGTCAAAGGTTTTATCCGTTGTCGCCTCCGCGGACGGCTTTCCATCGCTGTCAAGCGTATGTACTGCTGCCGAGAAAGTCCACTGCTCTTTTTCGTTGGCTTTCACCAGCTCCTTCACAAATGCTTCTATGCTACCGCCTGCCGCTGCCTCGGCATCGCACTCCGGCTTAAGGGCTTTCGGCTTTACCACGAAGTTGATATATACTGTTTTTTCCTTGCAGATATTGTTCTCCTTGAGAAATATCTTCAGGCTGTAGCTGCCTGCGTCAGTCGGCACACTGTCCATTGGCGTCCAGTTCTGCTGATCCTGACTTGTCTCATAGGTGTACTCTATCAGACTTTTCAGCTCCGTCAATGCTTCATCGTCGGCATCATCAACCTTGATTGTGAGCGCCTCCGACACCTCTTGAATTACATCGTCAAATAAGCCGACCTCTGCATACTCCCTTTCATATGTGTAGGTGTCCGCCGCATCTCCTGCCTTTTTCGTGAATGCGCCAAATTTCTGCTTTGCGTCTACGACGATTTCAGCCTCCGGCAGCTCCGTGGGTGCGTCCGCATCGGCACTTTGCAGCTCCTCGGCTTCACCCTCCTCATCACTTTCCGGTACAGGGTCTTGTGCCTGTGCAGCGCTCTCTGCCGACGCAGTGCTTTCCGCTGGTGCAGTGCCCTCTGACGGTGTCGCATCCTCTGCTGGTGTAGCGCTTTCTGATGGCATGGAGCTTTCCGCTGGCGCGGAGCTCTCTGACAGTGCAGAGCTTTCTACGGCTGCCGGTGTTTCCGGGACGTCAGCGTTTTCCTGCGGCCGCGTCTCTTCCCCACCGCCGCCGACATCTGCTTCGTCTGCCGAACCATCTGCGGCTGTCTCAACGACTTGTGCTGTTTCCGGGGCTTCTGCCGCCAGAGCCGTCGCAGGCATGGATTCAAACACCATTGCAACGCTCAGTATAAACGGCAGTGCACGCTTTGATAAAGCGCGTTTAAACAATTTTCGTTTAAACATTTTTCATGATCTCCCTTCTTTTTTTGTCAGGCGCCCTTATGACGCGCCGTTAATAATCCGTATCAGCAAATGGATATTGCGCCATTTTTTTAACCGCCAGTATAATACCATCGCTAATACCACTTTATTATGCTTAATATTTAATCATTTGGTAAGCCTTTTTAACACATCTCTCATTACCAGTTCCACAAATTTCTTTGCATTTTCCCAGAAATCCTTGTCAGTTGTGTCCTTTTTTATATCTGCGCCTGCACTTTGCACATTTATTGTGCACCATAAATGGTTTTTCCGTCTTTTTTTATATGTTTCGCAAATTTTTGTGTGTATTTTGCCATTCAAGCAGAGCGCAAACTGCGTTTTTAAAATCCATGAACTTTCCTTCCAGTTTATCATAGCTTTCTGAACAACGCGCCAAGTCCGTAAGGAAACGTGCAGACAGTGAGTTTCCTATTGACTTTACCATAGTAAACTGCTAACATGATAACGTAATAAACATTTAATTTTTTACCAAATGGAGGAGCATTATGAAAAATATATTTACCAAAACTTTGACCCTAACGACAGCGCTTATGCTGTCAGCCGCGCTTGCAGGATGCGGCAGCACACCCGCATCAAACACGGACCGTTCTGCAGCGGATGCACAGGAAAACAGTAACAGCCCTGTTGATTCCGACACAAATGCAGAACCGGAATCCAGTGCCGTCGCGGACGCTGCCGCGGCACAAAATGACGCATCCGACCTCGACTACGTCAAGAACAAAGGCACTCTGGTTGTCGGCATCACCGATTTTGAGCCGATGGACTACAAGGATGAAAATGGAGAATGGATTGGATTTGATGCGGACATGGCAAAGGCATTTGCCGAAAGTCTCGGTGTCTCCGCCGAATTTGTAGAAATTGACTGGGATAACAAGGTCATGGAGCTCGAGGGCAAGACAATCGACTGCGTATGGAACGGCATGACCCTCACGCCCGAGGTCACAAGCGCCATGGAATGCTCCAATGCCTACTGCAACAATGCACAGGTTATCGTCGTACCTGTCGACAAGGCTGACAGCTTCCAGGACAAGGACAACATTCCGGAAGTAAGCTTTGCCGTCGAGGCAGGAAGTGCCGGTGAGGCACAGGCATCCATGTTTGAGCTGGAGCACACCCCTGTCACAACACAGGCAGATGCGCTGATGGAAGTGGCCGCCGGAACTTCGGACGCAGCCATTATCGACTCCCTCATGGCTGCCGCCATGGTTGGCGAGGGGACAGGCTATGCCAGCCTTACCTATACCGTCGGACTCAATAGTGAAGAGTACGGCGTCGGCTTCCGCAAAGGCTCTGACCTTGCAGCCGCGCTGAACGACTTTTTCTCTGCAAGCACCCAGGATGGCAGTATGCTTGCAGTTGCGGAAAAATATGGTGTACAGGCTGCCCTCATTAAATAGCGCCAGAAGAGAACAAGAAGCAGGAGATTCCTTATGCAACTGATTATTGAACAATTTCCAATCGTTATCCGCTCGCTGAATATCGGTTTTTTACAGACCTTAAAGCTGTTTTTTGTCACGCTCATCGGCGCATTCCCGCTCGGCCTGCTCATTGCGTTTGGTTCAATGTCCCACTTTAAGCCGCTGAAATACCTCTCAAGATTTGTCGTGTGGATTATACGGGGCACACCGCTCATGATTCAGCTGCTGATTATCTACTATTTTCCGGGGCTGATTCTGCATAATCCCATCTGGGGCAGTGGCGAAAGCGGACGCTTTCTGGCAGCCAGCGTTTCTTTCATTTTGAATTACGCATGTTATTTTTCGGAAATTTACCGTGGCGGCATCCAGTCCATTCCCGTCGGGCAGACCGAGGCAGGGCTTGTGCTCGGCATGACAAAAACACAGATATTTTTTAAAATCAAGCTGCTGCAGATGGTCAAGCGAATTGTTCCGCCAATGTCCAATGAAATCATCACCCTGGTGAAGGACACTTCCCTTGCCCGCATCATCGCATTGCAGGAAATCATCTGGGCGGGGCAGTCTTTCCTGAAAGGTTCCCAGGGAATTTCAGGCGCCATCTGGCCGCTGTTTTTTACCGCAGTCTATTATCTAATTTGGAATGGGATTCTTACAACCCTTTTAGGATACCTCGAAAAGCGGCTGGATTACTTTAAGTAAGGAGATAGTGTGAAATTAAAATTTCACATATCCTGATTTGTACGCCTGCTAAAGCAGGCAGATGGGAGTTAGTGTGAAAAAGGAGCATGGTTATTAATATGGCTATTTTAGAAGTACGGCACATTCAGAAAACATTTGAAAAGACCCAGGTATTGAAGGATATCAGTTTTTCCATGGAAAAGGGACAGACCGTGTCGATTATCGGTTCCTCAGGAAGCGGCAAGACAACGCTTCTGCGCTGCCTGAACTTTCTGGAAAAACCGGACGGCGGCATCATTGCCGTAAATGGGGAGACGCTGTTTGACGCTGCCAATCCCGCCACCACAAAGGAGCAGGAAATCCGCCGGAAACGCCTTCATTTTGGTCTCGTGTTCCAGTCGTTCAACCTGTTTCCGCAGTACACTGCCCTGCAAAACGTCATGCTTGCGGGACAGCTGCTCGCAAAGGAAGCGCCTGACTTCAAGACGCATAAAAAGGAGCGTCTGCTTGCCATCGAACAGCAGGCAAAGGAGCTGCTGTGCCAGATGGGGCTTGCCGACCGGATGGAAAACTATCCGCACCAGCTTTCCGGTGGTCAGTGCCAGCGTGTCGCAATAGCACGCGCGCTGGCGCTGACACCGGACATCCTGTGCTTTGACGAGCCGACCTCCGCTCTTGACCCCGAGCTGACCGGCGAGGTGCTGCATGTGATTCGTGAGCTTGCCGACAAGGAAACCACGATGATTATTGTCACGCATGAGATGGCATTTGCGCGGGATGTCGCAGACCACGTTATCTTTATGGACAATGGGACAATCCTGGAGCAGGGAACGCCGGGCGATGTCATAGAAAACCCGAAGGAGGAACGCACAAAACAATTTTTGTCACGCTTCCATCAGGAGAAACAGTTTCTTTAAATGAGTGGCAGTCACTTCGGTGACTGCCACTCATTTATTTCCGTTTTGCCTTTACCGATTCGTTGATTGCCACGCCAAGCATCACCACGGATGCGACCAGAAACGCAAAGTAGGCATAAAACAGCGGTGTTGAGGACTCCACGCCCTCTATGTTCGCATACAGGTTTCCGCGCGACAGATATGCCGTAATCTCCCTTCCGCTGCGATACTCATAGACATTGTGCGCATTCTTGAGCGCGTATTCTTCTCCCTCGTACTCCACCGTGATATCGTAGGATGTGTACGATGAGTTGGTTTTGCGGTTTTCAAGCACGTGTTCCTCTGCACTTATGACCGTTGCCGTAACCTCCTCATACTCCACATCTTCCCTGTCCGAAAGATATCGAAGACCCACCGTGCCAATCACACATACCACAAATAAAATCCACATCAGCATCGCTTTCTTTTTCATTTCAATTTACCTCCAATTCCAATCATTTTATTACTGTATCTGCCCCAAAATTTTCGGGTCCTTTATTTTCGCATCCTCCGCAAACAGCAAAATCTTTGACATGATTTCCGCCGTCTTGGGATCATCGTCCACAAATGGCAGGAAGATGCGCCCTCGCTGCTGCGCGTGAACCGGCACGACAAACAGCATGGCATTTCCAAGCTGGTGCACGACGCCGCTTCCAAGATGCACCGTATACTCGCCGAGCTTTCCCTTGATTATCGCGTGGCTGCCCTCGAGACGGACATTTTTCGTCCGGAACAGGGCAAGATTGCATTCGACAATCGCGCGGCGCATCTCGATTGTCGAGTGGCTTGTCTCCGGGTCGACACCGCCCGCATGGGCAACGCTGACAGCCAGATCGACATCGCGCATCACCTCGCTGTAAACAATGTCCGGTATCTCCTTGATTTTCAGGGATTTGCCCGTCCTGCGATCCGAAAATACCACATATTCCAGCGTTGGTGCCTCCGTGTCGCTCGGCGAGAACCAGTCCGCCATGGCGTAAATGCACGCAACGATGTCTTCCTTATAGTAAATCTTTTGCAGGCCGTCCTCGTAGTCCGCCACCCAGCGCCTGCCCCGCAGGACGCCGACCGTCTTCTGCGGCTGTATCTGGTTGCCGGAAAACAGCATCGAGTGGTACTTGTCAAGCTCCTCGTCCAGCTTCACATAAAGCTCGCGGAACACCTGTTTAAAGGGCTGTTTTATCTGTCTTTCAAACAAAAGCTTCTGGTACTCGTGCCAGTGCCCGCTGCTGTACAAATCAAACGGATGCGCGATATAAATCTGCTCCTCCGGCTTCACTGGAAAAACAGCGCCAGTATAGTCCACAATTCCGTCCTTTGTGAGAAATCCAAGACGCACCGCCTGCCCATCCGCGGTCCGCACCACAAGCGGCTCTGTGATGGGGCGCGCTATCGGATTCTGGTACAGCTCCAGAAACTCCCAGACCTCAAACGCGGTTCTGTCCTCCATCGCCTGCTCCATCATCTGCCTTGTCCGGCTGTACTGCTCCTTTAGCTTTTTGACGACTGCCTGATATTGCAGCACGGTCTCGTCCTTCTTGTACTTTGCGGGAATGGATTTTTGCAGCTTACCGTCCTTTCTGCACTGTAGGGAGCTCTTTCCGTTCTCATCCACCTGCACCATGATTTCGATGTCGCCCACTGCCCGCCAGTCAAAGCATTCCGCGGACTGCTCCGCGAGCTTTCCCTCCATGCGCAGTGTCAGGCGCGTCACATCCGTAAATCCGGCATTAACGCTCAGGTTGCGCAGGGCAATCTCGACCGCACGCCCCTCGCTTGCCCGCCGCTGCGCGCCAAACTGCCTGCTTTCCTTTTTGTACTTCTGGATAAACTGGTAGCGGTCCAACAGCTCCTTCTCCCGTTTCTTTGACGGCTTTGGCAGGGGAAGCAGTCCGATGCTCATCAATAGATCCTTGTTCCGCTTCGCGTCGATTTCTGCCTCCAGTGCCTTTCGGTCTGCCTTTCCAAGCGCGGCGTCCGCATATTTGCGCGCGCGCCCATGCGCCGTTCCGGTGGACGAGTACTTGGCGGCATCGTAGAGCATCATGAAATTTTTCTCGCCAAGCTTCCCATACGCCTCAAAAAACCACTGGACGTCAAAGGCGCCGTCGCGCAGCTCCTCCGGCGAGAGCGGCGTGTACTTTGCAATCACCGACTTCACCTTGTCGTCTAATCCCTCGCTGGTGTGCGCGATAAAATAATAACAGGCACTTGAAAAGCCAGGCATTTCAAGATATTCCTCAACCATCGGAAGCCACTGCTGCGCGTACATGGCAAGCTCCACAAGGCGTTTTTTTGTAATGTCCGTCCCCTTCAGCGCCTGCTTCAAATCCTGCGCCGTCTCCCCGGGCTTTGGCATGGAAACCTTCAGCAGATGGCTGAGCACGTGGCGCCTGTCGTCATCACAGGAATAATAATAGCTGCTGCGCTGCAACGGATCCTTTCCGAGAGCCGTCAGAATCCGTATCATATAGTCTATGCCGTAAATGACTCGAATCCGGTGAATGTCCTTTGAAAAAGGCGTCGTCTGTTCGCCGCGCTTTAGCTCCACCTCCAAAACAACCGGAATCAGTTCACTGTACAGCGTGTGGGCGAACACCATCTCGGGCATCTCATCCCTGATTTCATCAAAGTGGTACTTGCCGTCCACGAGCGGAATCGCCTGATAGCCAAAAAAGTCATATACCCCGCGGTTTCCCGCCTGTGAGGAAACTGCCCCTTTCTGCTCCACCGTGCTGACCGGATCCAGCAGGCTTCCCATATCGCAGTACGTAAACACTGCCTTATAAAACAAATCCTTGTCCCAGACGCCGCGTACATAACACTGCACATAATCCGAAAGCGCCAGATAATTCTGCTGCCAGCGATAATATCCGTACTGCGGCGCCACTTCCCGCGCATGCTGTTCGTGATAGTACTGCTGCAGCCGGAAACGCAGCGCGAAGGCATTTCCCCAGTCCTCTCCCTTTGCGGCGCCAAGGCACTGGCACATATCACTGAAAACCGGCAAGTCCAGTGCACGCCTGGTATAAACATACTTCGTACCCCAGCGCTCTTCCTCGACCGTAAACAAATCGTTGGAACTGTCCAGCAGGGAGAACAGCTTTGCCGTCACACACAGACCAAAATGCACCCGCAGCGAGCGCGTTACATAATGCTCATGCAGTGCGGAAATGATATCGACCACCTGTCCGGAATAGGTAAGCCCTACGGCAAGATTGGAAAATGCATACCCAAAGACCTTTTGGTACAGCCCGGCATTGCGCCTGTAGTCGCTCCTCAGACCGATACATTTGCAATACAGCTGTACCTCGAGCAGCCGCTGCGGCGACTGGATTTCCGTCTCATAAAAGTTTTCCCAGAGCGCCCGGAACGGATATCTGTCCAGGGTCTCGCCGCCCTGCCAGTTTATGACCTTCAGACCGTTTCCAAGCATCTGGTCATCGCCCCACGCGGTCTTGTATTCACGCTCGCGGTTCTCTTCAATCAGACTGTCCAGCTTTTTCAGGATACGGATATACACATCCTCCCCATCCGCAAAAAGCTTTTCGGCACCGCTTCCATCCACGTCAATTTCCGGGATAATCCATTCCTTTTCCACATCATACAGCCCATATCCCGGCAGGTTCAAAATGTCCTGCGCCCCGCTTCCTTCGCCCAGCAGCTCATCCAAAAGCACCTGTTCCTTTCCGGTCGGGTTTTTCAGCGCCCGAAGCGCGGGAATGACTGCCGCAAAAGCCGCCTTGTCCTTCTTTTGCAGCCCCAGGGCAAGGTCAAGCGCCCCCATATGGCACTCCTCGGACTTCTGCGCAAGAAGCCGCTGGATGCACTCCGCCAGGCTCTGCCCATCCTGCCTGCGCAGCAGCTTCAGCGTTCCGGCGCGCCCCTTTTTGTAATTCAGATTCTGTTCAATCTGCCTGTAATCCTCCGCGGTAAGCTCGATGTCCGCCACCAGCCTGTACGCCGCCTTGTTCGTGTATTCCTCCGCGTTGTGCAGCAGTTCAAACAGGACTTTTTTACGCGCCTCTGATGTGGGATGGTAGAGCAGCACCCGCGCAGCAGCGGCTCTTGACGCATTGTAGCTTTTTCCCTGACCGACAAGCGAAATCCATCCGGCAGCCTCATCCAGATAGTCGTCCTTTTGCAGCATCCACGCAATCACACAGATGCGCTCCGCAATGTCCGACGGACTCATCTCGACCTCATGCCATGGAAAAATGCAGGGCGAGAGCTTCAGGCCTTTTTTCGGAATCCGCCCTAAAATCCCCTTTAAAATGCCATAGACGGCTTCTGCCTCGGCGCTGTCCTGAAACAGGGGCTCCGGCGACAGGGGCTTTGGTTTGCGCACCTCGCCGTCGCCAAAGCTGTAATTGTACTCATCCTCTCCCCGAATCAGGGCATAGAGCTGCGTTTTCCCTGACGACATAAAACAGGGCAGGAAACACGCGATAAGCTCCAAGTCCTCCGGACAGGAAAGCAGAACCTCCTTCGCCACGCGCATCTGCAGGTTCTCATCCTGCAGGGAATGGCAGAAGTAGGATGCCGTCATCTTCTGATGCCTTGCGCCGTTTCGGATAAGCGCGACAACCGTCTCCACCGCGTCCTCCGCATTGTAAAAGCCCTTTGCCCAGAGCGCGCAGCTGATGGCAACGGCATCGTCCGACGCAAGCTGCCCCTCCAGAAAATCCGCGTCCCGCAGGCACTGCCCCATCATCCGCAGCAGCTTGCCGCTGATGCGGTCCACACTCTTTTCATTAAAAATGCCAATCCATGTACTGACTGCCCGCTTGACGGACGAATGGCGAATCAGGTCATTTTCCTCAATCACGGAAAACAGATACAGAAACGCCTCCGGCCTGCCCTCGTCCATCGTTTCACAGACGACCTGGCGCGCCCCCTCCTGTAGCCGCGCCGCCAGCAGGAATTTCCCGAGATCCTGATACAGCGCCTGGCTCCTTGACATCACGATACCGCGAACCAGCTCGCGGCTCATCATCAGCGTATTACCCTCGCCAAAGAGAATGTCCCTGACCGCCTGGATGGTCTGTTCCTCCCCCCGGTCAATCTGCGCCGCCAGAATCCACGAGTATGCAAACTCGCTTCGCGCATGGTCGTACAGCTCCTCCGAAATGCTTCCGGTCAGGACTGCCGCGAGGTTCCCGCCATAAAATTCCAGATACGCATATGCCCGCAGCAGCCGGATGCTGTTCTCCACAAACGGAAG
The DNA here is from genome assembly GCA_002490665.1 of Lachnospiraceae bacterium UBA7205. Taxonomy (GTDB): domain Bacteria; phylum Bacillota; class Clostridia; order Lachnospirales; family Lachnospiraceae; genus COE1. The sequence continues at coordinate 154,426 of DKUL01000057.1, forward strand.
GTAACTGTCCGAGCGCAGGCTCCTGCGGTACCATCCCGCCGTCATCTGGTAACAGTTCATCGCGTCGAGCGCGTCATAAAATTCCGCCTGGCGCGCCTGCGCCACGCAGACATCCACCACATTTTTGTATGTAGTGCGGTACAGGTCGCTCAGCTTCCCGGTCTTGCTCTGCCGCAAAAGCTGGCGCATCTCCACACACACATCCGACGGCATGTTATAATAATATCCGTCCGGAAGCATCTTGCGTTCCTGTTCGGAAAGGTGCGCTCCTTTTTCCTGAAACGCCTGCTGCATTGATTCCGTCAGCTTTCTTCTGGAATCATAAGTAAATCCTGCCATCTGTATTCCTCCTTAAACTTACCACCCCGACAGCATTGTCAGGCGGATAAAAGTAAAGACAATATCGTCTTTCCACGGAATTGCATCGGAAAGGGCGGTCAGCTCCTCCTCGCCCGCAAACACGCGGTAAATGCCGTCCTCAAAGCATTGCAGCGTATTTTCGACAGCCTTGTCCTCCACCGCGTCCGCACCGCCGCGCAGACCGGAGGAAATCTTTCCGCGTGATGCCTGCGCCGCGATTTCCTCCTTTGTCAGATACGCCAGAAGCTGCCCCTCGTCCTTCCGCTCATTGTACTGCCTGACGCCGAGTTTTGTCAGGTTCACGAGAAGCTCACGGACAGTCTGCGGCTTCTCGTCAAGTTCAAACACAACCGGCGCGATATCCACGCGGTTCTGCTTTCCCAGCTTTTTCATTTTTACATGGACTGTGAATGACATGCTTGATTCCACCCTCCCCCAGACATGTTAAAATTTTTCTTCTTTTATTATACTTTCATTCCATTGTGATATCAATGCGAAAATTAGGGATGGTCTTAAAAATATTGTATTTTTACTCGTTTTTGTGTATAGTAAATTTGTATAATCGAGTAGGGGAATGACCTTCTCTCCTGCTCGCCGCGCGCCCCATGTGCCGCCTTAGCGGCATACTTCCTCTACATGGGGCTGCGCATAAATAACATCGGAAGGGAGTGATGAATCCATGAGAAGGCGAACATGGCAGGCGCTGCGCCAAAACGGTGTCAAGAGCCCTTTTGCCCATGCAGAACAGTAGGCATATAGCACTCTGTATGGGCGGCAAACAACTGTCTATACTGGCGGTCGAAAAGGCTGACCGTCCAGCATAAAATTATGCTGCTGTTTCTGCACTTTATTTATGCAAATCGTCATGCCAGGGCGTGCTGAAAAAATGCCCCGGGACATGGTTCTATAAATAAGGAGCGGTAAAAATGAAATACATCAATGCAGCAGAAATACTGCCGGAGAACTTGCTAAAGCAGCTTCAGGCTTACGCCGACGGGGAACTCCTCTATATTCCAAAAATTTCAGAAAAAAGGGAATGGGGTGCCGACAGCGGTTCGCGGCTTTTTTACCAGACGCGTAATGAGGAGATTCGGAGGCTTTTTCAGGAAGGCTGTTCCGTCGGGATGCTTTCGGAACAGTACGGTCTGGCGTACAGTACCATTAAAAATATTGTTTATCGGTAAGGACAGACGTCAGGGACAATCTTGTGCAAACAAGGACAGGACTTTTCAGCCGCCATCCATTATACTAAATGTACACAAGGAGGGACAAAACGATGTCAGTACAGCTTATCCAGCAGGCAATCTCCTACATGGAGGAACATATCCATGAAGATATCAGCTATGTGGATGTCGCCAAAAGCGTCCATATGTCAGGCTACAACTTTCACCGGACATTCAGCTTTATCGCCGGAATGACTGCCAACGAGTATCTCAGGAGCCGGCGTCTTGCGCTTGCCGCGCAGGAGCTGCAGGAGACGGATCTGTCGGTGACTGACGCCGCCTACAAGTACGGCTATGAATCCCCGGAAAGCTTCTCGAAAGCCTTCTCGCGGTTTCACGGCTCCACACCGAAGCAGGCAAAGCAAAAAGGCGTGAAGCTTCATCTGTTCAGTCCCCTTGTGATAAAAATAACATTGGAAGGTGGTAATATAATGGACTACAGAATGGAGCACAGGGAACGCCAGCAGTTTATCGCAGTGGTGCGGGCTTTTCCCAACGAGATTATCAATGACGACAACGACCACAGCATTCCCGATTTCTGGACAGAATGCGACGATAAAAATCTGCTCGACCGCATAAAATCGCTTCGTCCGGAGGGAAAGCGCGACCTGTACGGCCTGTGCAGCCCCACAAAAATGAACGAGACCCATTTTCATTACGGTATCGGCATCCTACGCGATAAAGACACTGATGTATCCAAACTGGATGCCTTACTGGCAGACGGATACACCCTGTGGGAGACAGAACCGGCAGACTATGCCGTGTTCAAATGCTTTGGTTCCGACGGGGACTGTCTTGGGGAGACATGGAGCAAATTCTTCAAGGAGTTTTCGCCCCAGACCGGATACACGCAGACAGAAGACACCGACTACGAGATTTATTTTGAATGCGGAGAAAAAGACCTGTTCTGCGAGCTGTGGGTTCCTGTCCGGAAAAATGCGTAACATTACCCGGCGGACTGCCTTCCGGGCAGTCCGTCAACCCCTAACAAATTCCTTTTTGCGAACTTTCTTATTGACTTTTATATTATTTGCTGATACGCTTAGCCAAAGGCTAGAGGTGAATCAGAATGACACAAGCATGAACCACATTCAGCGGCATACAATTAACAAGATTCAGTATAATAAAATCCAGGAGGAACGTCTATGTCAACTTTGGAAAAAGCGATAGGATTATTGCAGAAAATGCCGGAAAACAAACTAGAGGCGATATATATGTATATATGTTTTGTTAATTCTCAATCAGACAGTAATGAGGCTATTCCTACCCCGGGCAAAAGTATTGATTCCCTCATGGGGATAGCTCACAAAAAAACCCTTGAAGAAAGACAACGTGGTTTTCAAGGTCTTATTTCTTTTGCGGGAACATTGCCAGAGGATTTTGATTATAAAAAAGAATTGGAGGAGGCAAGAGATGAAAAATATGCTCGTTTTATTTGACACCAACATCATATTGGATGTGCTGGAAAAACGCCTCCCATTTTACGATTCATCCAAATCCGTTTTGGAAAGCTGCGTTTCCGGCAATGTTGCGGGCTACATTGCACTACATTCAATATCAAACATTTTTTATATCCTGAGGAAACACTATTCCGCGGCAGACCGAAGGGCGCTCCTGCTTAATATACTGGATTTACTACAAGTAGCAGGCACAGACCATGAAAGTGTCCGGAACGCCTTACAAAGAGAGGATTTTTCCGACTTTGAGGACTGCTTGCAGGATGAATGTGCAAAACAGATTCATGCCGACTATATCGTAACCCGAAACACAAACGACTTTTCTACGTCAGATATACCTGTCATTATTCCGGATGACTTACTCAAAATCCTTGACAGCAGCAAATGAGGATTTACAATGGATTTCTTTTGTAACAATGAAATCAAGCCTTCCGGACAGTCCGTCAAACCCTGACAAATCCGTCCGTCCAGTGCAATTCCCCAATACGATAACAACTCACAGCCCACTCTGCTCTCTCATTTGCACGCTGCATCAGGCGGCACTCTTCCTGTGCGCGCTCCTCCGTCAGAAAGCATGGGCTTTCGACAATATCAATCTCATCGAGATATTCATTGGTGTTCCACCCCTGCACAAACCATACGGACTCCGGCACGACATGGTCAGGATTGCCGGCAATTTCTTTTTTCACGGTTCGATACGTACAGTCATATTCACAAAAACCCTGCACATTTTCCAGATAATACCGCGCCGTCTCCTCTGCCTGCGCCTGCGTCGGGAAGAAACCGATTAAAAAATCCTCTGAATAATTGTCATAACTTAATTCCCTGTCGGTCAGTATCAACTGATATACCATATACCGCCCACCCTTCCTATGGCTTTCCTTTCATTTCATTATAGGAATACTGGGGTTTTGGTGTCAATTGGATTTTATTATACTGGTGGTCGAAAAAAGGAGGGTAAAGACACTGCTTGCAAAGTAGGTAAAATCAGGGAACCAGGTTGAATGTCCCCCAGCTTCGTGCTATACTTTATCAGAGGTAAACCGGAAATCAAATACCTCACGCCATTCGGCAAAATTGTTGATCCGGCTCCAGTCTATCGGGCTGGTAAATAGCCAAAACCGATGTAGTGCATATTTTGCCAGCGCGCCGTAATATCAGAAAGGAAAGATGCCAAAATGCCAGATTTACACAGTATTCCGCTCATTTACCCAGAAGGCGTGTACAGTGTCGTTGATTTCAGCGGGGACGCTGACAGCGACAACGCTATTTGCTTTGATTATGACGCACACTATCAAATGCTCACCTATGACATTCCTGTCAGGAAGGACTGGCGTGAGATGACACTGTACAATGTGCCGGAGGATGACCTCATCCGGACGCTCCGCGCCGTCTATGGCAAGGACGGAACGCTTCAGAAGATTACGGCTGTGCTGAAAGGCCATGAAACACTTTTATACATCCGCTATGAAAACGAGAAGCACGCCAAAGCGGAAATTCGGAGATTCGCCATCCAGAATGCCAATGCCATTATTGACCAAATCCTGCAATGCACAGATATTGTGGCAAGGCTTTTCATTGAGTATTATTGTGATTCTGATAACATGGATTACCATGCCGTGATTGGCACTGCGAATCAGATGGAAGCGGTAAGGCAGAAAGGTCATTACGAGGATTCCTGCGACTATGCCGGCAACTATCCGTCTGAAAACATTGAGGGCGATAACAGAATGCTGATAACAATGATTCGCTGCGCCGAGGGACACCCATGCGAGAATTTCCGGTATGCAGTGGAAATTATGTCAAAGCATATTGAGAAACACGCACTGTCAGCGCTGCACAAAACTGAGGACTTCAGATATATCTGTGCGGAATATGACTAAAAATCAGGATTTAAAATTATAACAGAATGGTTGCTACCGTTGATGAAGTGGCAGAATTTAAAGGGACATCATTGCAAAATTTAAACTGATATTTCAAAAATAGTAAATTGGGGCGATGTAAAAAATTAAAAAAGTCCAGAAACAGGAATATATCATACAGTCGCGCAGAACCGATTATATAACCATTTCGCTACGCCATCAGAATCATTGCTTTCTATAATTCCGGTGGCTATTGCTTTTAATTCGTCTACCGCATTCTCCACAGCATATGATTCATCCGCTATTTCAAACATTTCAATATCATTTTTCCCATCGCCAAACGCAACAATGTACTCAATTCCCAACCGCTCTTTTAATTGTAAAATTGCATTTGCCTTTGAAACACTTTTGGGTACAATTTCTAACCATTGTTCCCCGCTATAGATTTCTTTTTGGAAAATACAATGATATTTTTCTTTGAACTGAATGTATAGCGGTTCCAGTTTTTCGTATGCATCAATACAAGTGAAATAGAAAACATCTCCGAATCCCAGCGCACGGTCAAATTCAACAGGCGTATCCCTTATATCCCCCTTACGAGTCGATAAGAATTCAGCTGTAGCACGATTGCATTTGTTTACAAGATAGGAAAATTTTTCCTTACCTGATATGTAAGCGTAAACAACAGGATAAATGCCTCGAAGCAGTAACTCATTTAGGATTTCTTCTTTTTCATTTTGGCGGAATGCATTTCGTGCAATAATATCAAACGTGTCATTTTGCAAAATGACAGCGCCATTGTATGTAATGATCGGTATTTTGGCATTCAGTCCTTTTGTTGCTTTTGTAGCTGTCAGACATGACCTAGCTGTAGCATAAGAAAAAAGCATTCCATCCGATGTTAATTGATTAATCACCTGATTCGTATACGCAGAAGTCCTGGCATCACTTCGTAACAATGTTCCATCTAAGTCTGATACATACAGAGTTTTCATAAATTCCTCCCTAATTTTCAAAAATGCAGCATATATATTTATATGAAGCTCAGGTTTTCATCAATATCAATTATTCATATCCAGATTAAATCCTATGATATTATTCGTTTTCCGATTTGCAAAAATCTCTCCGTTGCCAGTTGTGAGATTATATACAACGCTCCATTGTAGTTTGTCCATATCTCCATCAAAAACACCGACATCAGCCAATAATTGAACTGCCTGTCCTGCTTCAAGTATACCGTTATTCGCTTCTATCGCATTTTGCACTTTATCATAGCGCTCAAACTCAGTAAATCCTTCTCCAATATTCAATCCGTCATAGGCAATAAAATTAGAAGCAATTTGATATTCGTCCTCCGCTTCAACGACACAAAGCTCTTGATTTACATATTCCACAATGACAGAATGCCCACTTGCATCAGCAATTAAATAATGGCACTCGATACCTCCGGAAAAATATATATTGTATTGTTTTAACAATTCAATGGCTTCTTCAACTGTAGCCGCTTTATCAAGTACAAGCCGGATTGCCGTGGTTGTATTTAATGTTATTTTGTCGGGATTATATGGGACTTCCGCTTCTGGCACTGCGAGCAAAGCAATCGCAAGCCCTTTCTCATTCATTCCGTCAAAGGGAAGAAATGGTGCAGCTAACGTCAGGAAATCATCAAAAAGTGAACCACTGGGTAAATTGTCCTCGGAATATCCCGCAAAAGAAAGGTTGACGGTGGAAACCGAAGCATAGCCATTATCAGGTGCAGTGTAAAGCTGTAAAGACGGAGCATATAAAAAATCAAAATTTCTCCCAAACAAAATATCGCCATTTTCATTTTTAACAACAAAAGCCGTGCAGCCGTCTCCTGTAACACCCAAGTTTATTGGCAGTCCTTTCAACAACCTTTTTGTTACAAATGCTTCAATGTCCGCATCATTTTCAGCACCAGTTTCCAGAAATTCATCAAATCCATAATCGCCGTAATAGGTCATTTGATACATTCCATAATCATCAACCTTTTCCAATGACATGAGGGAGCGCAATTCATTCCTAAACAATGCAAGCGCTGCGATTATAATAATCGACAAAGCGATTCCTATACCTACTATAACCCGAAGAACGATTTTCTTCTTTTTATGTTTCATATTTCCCCACTCCGTAATTTTAATTTGTTGAATTGTTCAACGCCGTTATTTTATCACATACGCACATACAATTCCAATAAAATTTCCTTAATCTCCTTTTGCCCGCGAACTTGTCACATGAAAACGTTCTGCCGATGATGCCTTGCAAAAAATATTTCCCAGACAATGTCAGGAAGCCAAACAGCTTGACCGCTAACAAGTAACTGTTTATAATTAAGAAATATTACATAAAATGATGTGGCAGGATTGTAGGATTGGCGCAGTCTTCAAATCAAGAAAAAAAGGGGCCCAAAAGAGATGATTGAAAATAGGAATGTAAATATCTTGACCGATGCGGACGGTAAAAAGCTAGTTTTGATTAACGATATCCTGTTTAAGGCAAAAGTGCGTGATGACTGGACGGCTGTCGAAAAATACCTAAAAGAATATATCGGAGATTCTTATGAAATTGAGGAAACTTTTGAAAAAATATATATTTCGGTCGATTTTCCCGATGAATATGCAAGTTCAGAAAGCCGTATCGCCTTAAAAGGCGCAGTGGCAAAGGCTAAAGCAAATGCTGCACAGGCTATTCCAGAACTTATAAAAATAGCTGCCAATCCAAAACATGAAGCAAATCGAAAAGAAAAACACAAAACAGATGCAGAATATGGATGGTATCGTTACAACATCAGATTTGCACTGCCTGTATATGATGACAAAATGGAGAAAGTAACAAGACATAATATCTATTCAGCAAGTATGCTTGTCCGTCATGCGAATGATGGCAGAAAGTATCTGTATGATATTCTGGCAGTAAAAAAAGAAACGAGCAGCCCGCTTGAGTAAAAACACCGTGCGGTAAAAACCCATTTCTTATTGTCATAATAAGCTATTTTTCAATTCTTGTCAATCCCCAATTTTGTCTTTCAAAATATCGCGTATTTAGGAAATGTCTCAGTTCACAACGCGTCACATCATTCACATGCTGCATTACTGTGTCAATTGGATTTTATTATAATCATTCTCGGCACTTGTGCCGCAAACACAATCCGCATATACTATGGTTATAATCCGACACAGCAATTGAGACTCTGGCAATTTGAACCTGTTTATTGGAATCTATCTATTTGAGAAATTTGAGAGGAGAACGTTATGAATACAATTACGACAAGACCTTTCCGTGTGCTGGCTGACTGTGAAAAAATCTATCAGTTTCTGCTGAAACTATATGAGCGGGACTGGCGAAACGGTGTGCCTGCGCCCTTTTTTGAATACGCTTACAACTCCTTTGCGGACTGGATGGACATTTCCTATTCCTACAAGAACCGCATCTGGATGTGTGATGGGGAAATTGTGGCATTCTGCTTTTATGAAAATCCGGTGACAGACATCTATTTCTGCCTGAATCCCGAATATGAGGCACTGGCTCCGGAGATGGTGGCATACGCAGACCAGACCATGCCCCTGGGGCGCGACGGTATCCGGCTGGTTCTTTTTGGCGGACAGGATGCGTTAATGCATGCCGCACAGCAGATGGGCTATCATCAGGAATCTGAACACTGGGATATGCAGTACGATTTTGCTAAAAAACTGGATTACCCGCTGCCAGCGGGATTTCATTTTGTCAGTCCACAGGACATGGATCTGTCAAAAATGGGCAAATGCTGCTGGAAGGGCTTTGACCACGAACCAGGCGAGGGTTTATGGAATCACCAGCATGAACAAAATAATTTCCAGCTTTGCATTGCGCCGCACGCAACACCGGAGCTGGACGTAATAATTGCAGATGAACTGGGGGAATATGCCTGCTTTGCGGGAATGTGGTGGACGCCCGAAAATCGTCTTGCCTACATGGAACCGCTCTGCACCATTCCCGAATACCGGCAAAAGGGGCTTGCCGCAGCGGCGCTGTCCGAGATGTACCGCAGGACACAGGCACTGGGCGCAACACATATGACTGGCGGCAACAGCCCATTTTATCAGAAAATCGGCTATCAGCCCGCTGTAAAATGGACATTCTGGCAAAAATAAAAGAAAAGAAAGAAAATAAAATGATTTTACCAAACACACCAGATACCCGATTCGCGAGCGCATCTGCCGGAAAGGTATTTGTCGCAACAGCGGTTTTGCAGTTAATCGACCAGGGTAAAATCCAGTTTGACGACACCATCGGAAAACTTCTCAGTCTGGACTGGCATAAAATTGACACAGATGTCACAATCCGCCAGCTTCTGACACACACCTCTGGCGTTCCCGACTATTTTGACGAGCGTACCATGGACGATTACGAGGACTTGTGGCGGGAGTTTCCCAATTACAAGATTCGCCGCAACAGTGATTTGCTTCCGCTGTTTATCCGCAAGCCGATGATGTACCCGCGCGGGGAGCGGTTCCAGTACAACAATTCCGGCTATGTGCTGCTCGCCATGGTTCTCGAGGCAGTGACCGGCCTGGCATTTGACGAGTACATAAAACATGCTGTCTTTGATGTGTGCGGCATGGAAGCCACAGGGTACTTTGCGCTGGACAGACTGCCTGCGCGGTGCGCGCACAACTATATTTACTGTGCCGACACAGACGATTACCGCACCAATATTTATTCCGTGGACGTAAAGGGCACTGGCGCAGGCGGCGCCTTTGTCACGGTAAAGGATATTGTGCGCTTCTGGACAGGTCTACTGGATGGGAAGCTGCTTTCCAGAGAACTGGCGGCTGAAATGCTTCGCAGGCAGAGCGGCGACGGCGCTGACGCGGAGGAAGGATATTACGGATATGGGCTGTGGATTATCGCCAACCCAGCCGGTAGTGACTTTGCCTATTTTGAGGGATGCGACCCCGGCGTGAGCTTTTTATCCGAATACAATCCAAACAATCAGATGATTTCTGTCCTGGTCAGCAACTACGGCGACAATGTCTGGAAGGAAATGCGCAAAATCCGGGAAACGCTGTATTAAGGAACAGTTCAGAAATATCCTGTATAGCCTGCACAGGCTATTTCTGATACTATTCCACATAATCCCTGTAATAGCGTCTTGCTGTTTCTTCGTCAAGGGCAAAATGCCTTTGCAGCTTATCGACAATAATGTTCTCTGTAACACCATCCTCTACCTTGTCCTGTATAAACGCACGGATTCCTTCAATTCTGCCCTCAATTTTACTTTCTTCCCTCATTTCCTGTATTGCCAGACACATATCGACCGTCTCCTTTCCCTGATCAATCTTAATTTTGGAATTAGTCGCAGCATTGATGATCTCGGCTGCGCTTCTTTCCACATTTTTAAATCTCTGTTCTGTTTGCAGAATCCTGTCAAGCTTTTCCCTGTCATCCGAATACTTGATATAGCGCATGATCTCACGCATTCCTGTCTGAAATTCGTCTATCTCCCTATCCGTAAGTCCTGCTGGAGCAATCAGGTTAATGCGATAGTCTGCTACATACTTGAGCAGCTCCGTATCACAATCTGCATACATTTCACTAAGACTCATAGGTCCATCCCATGTTTCTGACCCAAAATAGGCATTGACCTGACACCGCCAGTCCGCGTCTGCCTTAAAATCCTGACTGATTTCCATCAGCATCAGCGTTCGCCAGCTCTGTCGAAATTTCCGCGTCGTGCTCCTTCAGACGCTCCTCCCTAAGCCAGCTGATATCCTCCCCCGACGGCGATTCGTAGGCAGCGCACACCTTAAAATGCGACCGCGCCTCACCACACATGTATGCAAAACTGATTTGCAGCGTCCACTCGCCCGGTGTGACCGCAATCTGTTCCTGTATGGACACATTCTCCATAATCTCGCCGCCCTGCCTTTCAAAATGGTAGGCACAGTCCCCATCCGGAGACAAAACATCCACAACGACCTGTTCCCCATATGGCTGAAATGCCTTCCCGCTTTTTGCAATCAAATCAGAATAGGCGATTTCCAGGTTTACCACATTGTCCTCATGCACATAAAAAGACCAGTTTCCACCTCTTACAATCGGGCACATCGGCTTTTGAAGCGCCGTGTCCACACGAAATATGATGCCCTCGTCAATATCAGCCAGCAGCTCCTCCTTTGTCAGATAATACTCATACTTTTCCTCGGGTTCCGTCTCCGATCTTTCCTGTCCGGCTGATTTTTCACGTTGCGTTTCCTGTGTCTCCAGCTCCTGCACCTCTATCTCTTTCGCCACACTGTCCAGCTTCACAAAACTGCCGCATCCCGACAGTGAAACAATACAGGCACATAACACCGCAAGCAAATACTGTCTCTTCATTTCAACTCCCCCCTTATTTTCAGTCTGCCCATAACGAGCACTTTGATAGTATGCCTTACTTGCCTAAATTCGAGAAAACTCGATATTGGCATATGCGGCACACCATCTTGATAGTCTGCCCTACTTACCTATATTCAAGAAAACTCGATTTAGCAAGTAAAGCATACCATCTTATCAAATTATAATGCAAATTTTTGTATTGTACAAGGGTTCAGACAGGGATTCGGAAATTGACAGAATCAAAGAATAATTATGACGCAAGAAATATTATATACATAGGATATGCCAGCAAGCAAAATGACAGAAGTGTCATTTTTAGCGCATTCAATAAATACTTCCTTTTTGAAATGCCCCTGCTTTTCACCCTGTTCCGGTTGACTTTCTGATACTTGTAAATCACTGCCAGCGCTGTCAGAAGCAATACGCATATATGCTCCGTAAAAAAGAGCTGCAAGGTGTCAAAATTTTTCCATGAAACGCTCTTCCATGAGATATTCGGAATGCTTGCCACTGCGTACGTGACATTCAGCGCAAGGGCAGCCCCGAGCAGCGGGTAACCGAAATAAACTTCCCTCTCTTGCGTCCTGTCATAGACCATCTGCACGATTCTCATGCAGCAGAGCAGAACGATCAGCATTACTGCCCAGAAAACAACAATTGCCAGCGCTTCTTCATTGCCCCTAAAGGCTTCTATCGAATACAGCATCACCCTGCCAATCCACATGTTTCCAACAATCCTTGTCATGTAAAATGGTGTGCTTGTTTTCCGGCGGCTGACTGCCCAGAACCATAATGCTGCCATACATGACAAAAGCATTGTCTCGGAGCAAAACTCGTATATGCTATTTGCGCACAAAACGCATAGCTCCACAATACTTTGCATTATTCCCGCAAAAATAAGTAAAAAGAATCGTTTCCAATTCATTTCGCTTCCTCCATAATTTTCATACCACTAAACCGACATACTTCATTTAGAAACCCGATTTATCTTCCCTACTCGCTGCGCGGCCCATGCACCGCCTTAGCGGCATCTTTTCTCTGCATGGGTCTTCACATAATCAGGAGCCAGACTTCACAAAATCTGGCTCCTGAAACAAAATAATTTTTTTATGAACGGTTTTAGCTGTCTGTCTTCGGCCGCTTTAGCGTAACTGTTATTGTAATACTCTTATTGTATGGAGTTGATGGATTGTATGATCCAATGGTATTTTTCCACACCTTGATATAAATTGTCTCACCAGTTTTCATTGAAATAGTAGATAAATCCCGATTTGCGTAACTGGGAGAGCTGCTATCATAGAAAATGTTTGTATTATATGTTGAATTTAAATTTAAACACCGCACCCAAAAATTCCCGCCGCTCGTCTCTGTTACTTGTCCATTGATGGTATAATCTCCTGCTGATTCCACCGGAACGGCAAGGCAGTATACTTCGCCATATGTTTCTAGTAAAATCTCGTTGGGCACATTCGGTTCCATAGCTGTAACTTTCAACATCTGCACGCTGCAGCGGCGACTTTTTACCGTTGTACTCTTGTTTTCAAAGCGCAGTGTAATCCTGTCGTTCGCGGCAAGGTCAAATGTCTGCGGGTTTACAAACTCCTTTTCGTTCCCGTCGCTGGTATAATAAAGACACTGGTAGGGTGCATTCCTAATATCTCCCTCCACAAGCACAAAATATGTCCCTTCCTCTGGTGCCTCAAATTCATAACGCGCATACTGCCCGGGCGAAATGTAGGCAGAAGCCCAGGCATTCAGCTTCAAAGGCATCATGTCAGGTGTTTCCTTTACATTCATCGTAAAACTGGCCTTACTGTATCCATTCTCAACCTTAAAGTAATGTTTCGCCCCTGCTGTCATACCATAAACCGCACCCTTGCTCAAAACAGTATTGACTTCCGCTTTATCTGTCCCGCCATACCAGTTCAGCTGAGCGTTGCTGATTGAAACAAATAATTCCTTATCCTCCGGTGCTGTAACCTCAAAATACACACTCTCTTCTCGATCCAGCTCATAGTCTTTTTGGAAAACATCCGCTATATTATCTCTCCATGCATTTCTAAGCTCAAATGAATATGTGTTTGCATTCTTAGCATTATTGTTTCTAACCCTTGCCACATAAGCTGAAGAGTGCGTGTTCATACCATAGGAATACAGTTTCCATTCATTATGACTGTTAATCACTTCAATCGTACACTTGTTCGCAGTCATGTTCTTGAAGTAATAATACAGCACATCTTCATTCGTACTTTCACCGGGAAATGTAAAATATCTATATTCATCCGGCTCCAGCGTCCCTGTATAGGTTCCCATTTCCAAGATTTCCTTCTTCTGTACCTCAATGCTGCAATCCACCGCACTGTACATGGACGTGTTCGCCACAATCAGTTCCAGGTCTTCTGCAGTGTCAATAAAGCCATGCCTGGATGCTTCAAATACATCACCGTGACAGTATTTTACGTCGGCAGAACTCGTCAGGATAATATAATACCCCAGTATCTCCTCTTTCTCTGCTTCCGGAACCGTAAACCGGAACTGCTTCACTTCCCCTGGCTGCAATGTGCCGTTCCACGGCAGCGCCGTCGCGGACTCGCCCGCTGCCGCTTTTTGCAGCAGCAGGCTAAATGAACACACAGTCACCTCTGTCGTTCCTGACACAGACACCCTGAAAAGTATCACATCATCTTTTCTCAGGTCTGCCAGTTTTTTTATGTTGCCGCTGACTGTACCAGTCTCTGTGCCTGTCCCATCTGCCCTTGTAATCTCGTAATCAAGCGACAGCGCACCGTCGTGGCTCTCGGTCATTGCAATCACATAGCTGCCGTCCTCTCCGACAGTATACTGGTAGTAAGCGGTCTTGCCCGCCGAAAGCTTCTTTAAGTCTGTCCTTGTCCCCAGCGTTATCGTTTCCGGCACAAGCCTGTTTAATGAAAATGTAAAATTGTCCACATCCTCTGCCGCGCTGACGGTTATAGTCAGCTTGTCCCCCTTTGACAGGGTAACCTTCTGTCCCGCGTCGTCCAGCGCGCTTCCATTTTGTTCCACGGTAACCGTGACATGTTCCTTCTGCTGAAAGCTTACCGCGTAATCCGCTGGTGTTTCCCCCTCATACGAGAATACATACACGGCCTTCTGTCCCTTGCCGAGTCTTCCTGTCTCCGTCATGCTGTCAACCGTGATTGCCCTTTCCTCGTATTTTACGATGGTCAAATCGTAACCCTCTGTCGGACTGCCGGAGCTGGTTACCGTGAACTGAAGGCTCTGCCCTTTCTCCAAATCATATTCGGATGCTATTGGTAATTCTACAATCGTCATCGCGCCGTCTTCATTTTTCGACACCTTTCTGACTGTGTATTCTGCGTTTCCGTAAACATGATATTTCGTCGTGGTCTCTCCCTGTGCGGGTTCGTCCTGTGAGGTAAACTGGTAATACGCATACTCACCGCTTTTGAGCCTGCCTTCGACTACTTTTCCCAGCGACATCGGGGCATACACTGCCTTCTTTATCGTGAGCTGGATCGTACTTACCGCACTGCCGCCGTTCGTCACCTTAAAGCGCAGCGCCTGTCCTTTCTGTAAACGGTACTCTGACGCTGCCGCCACTGGCTCTGTCGTCGTTGTGCCGTCTTCCTTTGTGGTCACTTTTTCCACCGTGTAACGAGCCGTGCCATATACCTGATACAGTGTCTCCGTGGCGCCTGTCTCCGGTTCATCCTGCGCCGTAAACTGATAGTACGCAGTCTCCTTTGCCCGAAGCGTTTTTGACACGGTCATGTCCAGCGTAAGCGGTGTGTACACTGCTTTCTTCACGGTCAGCTCATACTTTCCGGCATTGCCTGCCGTAAAGCGTATCTTATCACCTTTTTTCCAGGTAAATTCGTTGCTTCCCGAACGCAGTGTACCACTGGTTACTTCTTCCTTTGCCGTACCGTCCGCATCTGTCACTGTCGTTGTCCTGCTGTAGCTGCATGACGCACCGTCAAAGTATACACTGTAAAGTGTTCCGTCCGCCGCCGCGTCGTCAGCCGTAAATTCGTAGCCTGCCTTTCCGTCAGCTTCAAGCTTTCCACGCTTTGTCTCGTCCAGGGCAATTGGCTCATACGGTATCTCAGGCTCCGCGGTCTTTTCCATGGTGAGGCAGAATTTACCTGGCTGACCCAAGTCCCCCATTACATCCATCAGGAGCTTTTCGCCTTTCTTCAGCGTAATCGGAAAGCCAAACCGAAGTGTCGGTTCCTGGAGCGTTCCGTCCTCGCCCATTTCAGCGACATTCAACATTTTGAACACTACTTTTTCATTGTCGAGCACACCGCGGTACTCCGTTCCATCCGGCGCATCGTCCTCCGAGGTAAATACATAATATGCTTTCTCATCCCACTCTAAATCTTCTGAAACGGTTTCCCCAAGCTTTATAGGGATGTATTCCACCTTTTTGACTGTCATCCTGATGTTGACATTGCCGTGTCCATGCTCAAGCAAAAGTTCAACCTTGTCGTTCTCCTTTAATTCGTATTCAAAATTTCCATAATCTGCATTGTTCCTCTCGTACACTACCTCACCGTCCGCGTTAATGACAGTGTAGAGAAAACCAGCTTTATTTGAATAAAACTGATACATAGTGCCGTCGCTCTCTGTCCCTTTCGCGGTAAACTCATAAAGGACTGCTTCCCCTTCCGCCAGCAGGGTCTCTGCCGGTTCGCCAAGTGTCAGGGGTATCGGGGTCAGCTTTGTCACTGTCAGCTCATAGCTTCCTGCCTTTTCCGACGTATTTTCTATGGTCAGCGTAATCGACTCATCCTTCGCAAGCCGCTTCCCATAATTCCATTCGCCGTCCAGCACACAGTTGGAGCCGTTAAAACCAATGACATACCTTCCTGCCTCCGCGGCAGTGAACTGGAAGCTTACGGATTCCTTTGCCGCAAGCGTACCGGACTTCGGCTCGCCTGCATTCATCGCGTTATCACTGGCGGCAGCGACCTTTTTCAGGGTAAACCGGAACACTGCCTCCCTGTAGTCCTTTTCCGGTGCGTTTTCGTCTTTTGGCATATTGTTTGTAAACGTAAATGTAACCGTCTGCCCCTTTGCAAGTGTCTGTATGCCTGTCTCCCCTGAGCCTGTCCTTGCTGATGGCGTGTCTGTCACCTGACCATCATAGCTGGCGGCAGCATTGACTGTCTGCACTGCGATGTAATAGTCGCCGTCTTCCGGAACAGTATAACGGACATATGCTTTCCCTGTCGTAAATCCATAGTAGGCATTTTCCACTTCGCCCGCTGCAAACGGACTTTCCTCGGTATTTTTGCCGTCCAGCGAAATGGCATCCACCTTTTCAACCCTGACTGTGTAGAGCTTTTCCGAGTCCGTCTTTGGAACCTTCAAAATAATCCTGTCATTCACATCCAGCTCCACGTAATCCGTACCATTCAGCGCCGTCTCGCTCTCCGAAACGCCTCTTCTGGTGCAGCTATACGTAACTGCGGGTTCACCGCCTGCCGTGACTGCGTACAGCGCTTTTTCCTTTACGCGCATCTCATAATAACGGTCCTTTGCCGTATCGGTCAGCCCGCTCACTTCCCTGCCCGGCTCAAGCGTGTCCGCCACGCTCACTTCCTCGATGCGCAGTGAGACAGAAGACTTTCCTGCCTGGTTTGCCGTTATGGTAATTGTCACGATATCGCCCTGGTTGAAAAGTACCGTCTCCCTGCTGGCGGATGCGTTAAATGTATTGAACGCTTCCTTGTCGCCGATTCTTCCTGCAACCTTAAATTTTCCCCTGATTGCGGCTGCGGTAATCCTGTAGATTCCACCGCGCGGGACGACAAATTTTACTTCCTGCTCCTCGCCTGCATACGAAAAATCAAGTACCGTGGTTCCTGTCTCCGTCGCCGCTTTCATCATGGTATACGAAAGCGTATAAGTGCCAGCCTCCGTGTATTGTGCCTTGATAAATATCTTCTCGCCTGCTTTCAGGTATTGTTCCGCCTTGTTATCAGACGTACTTGCCTTTATGTCACGATAGAACCTGCATTCAAATGTAACATCCTCCGGATTATGGTAGGTATCTTCCAGCGCGAACGTATAGGTGGCATCTTCCTTTGCCGTAAGCTGGTACCAGACTGTCCGGCTGTCGTTTTCCGCAATCGTGACGGACACTGCCTCCTCCTCGATAATGACGGGCTGCACAGGCGCTATCCTTGCGGTGACTGTCTGTGACGCCTCCGCGTTCTTATCCGTCTCTGCCGGCTCATATGCCAGCCTGTAAACAATCTTGTCCCCCTTGTCCAGGAGTTCTTCTGTGTAATCCGCCACTGTTCCGGTTCTTGGTTCGCCATTTTTGGAAACAAGTGTCATATTGACCTGTTCGTTATCCTTTGCGATAAAGTACCTGTTTTCCTCCGGGGCGACAAAGCTGACCAGCATGCTTTCATTTCTACCAAGTGTGACAGGCTCCTGCGGTAATGGCTGTGCCTCGCACAGGGTAACCTTCACTGTCACTTTTGTCTCCTGTAAACCGTCATTTTGTATGCGCAGCAATGTTTCTCCGTTCAGGTCTTTTTCCAGATATACGCCGTCAGCCGCTTTTTTCAGTTCGTCTGCTGCATCGACGTTCCCCAGATATACCTTCAAATCCGCACCCTTTCCGGCGTCGGCTATTTTTATTGCATAGGTGCCTTTTTTGAATGTCTTAAGTGCAAAGTGCGCCCACTCGCCTGCGGCTATGGAAACATCCGTGGCTGCCGGATTGTCCTTGCCCGGTTCGACCACGACTGGTTCGACCGCCTTCATGGTAACGATAACGTCCGCCGCACTGCTGCCCTCGTTGGTCAATGTATAACTGCGCGCGCCTTTTGCGTTCAGCTTCGCAATATCGTAAAAGCTGTCGCCGACCGTTGTGATGCCGCCCGCTTTCAGTACAAGCTGTGCACCCGGCTGATTTATGTTGAAGCTGTAGTAGCCTGTCTCATACGCGTGGTATGTCAGCCCCACAGTCTCGCCTGCCTCGAGGTGGAGTTCATTCCCACCCAGCCTTAGTTCTGTGTTGGCGGTGACGTTCAGCACGCAGGACGCATCCTTTTTCGCGCTTGCGGAGGACATTTTGATAATCATCCTGTCATCCTTTTTCATTGACACGGACGCGCCGTCTGACAGCCCTCTCCACGTGTTCTCCTTGTTCATCGCGCGCTCCATTGAGATGCCTGCCTTGCCATCCTCTATTGCCGAAACATCAAAGCTGTAATTTACAGGCGTGCTTACACTCAGTTCATAGTACTGGGTTTTGCCTGTCTCGATTGCAATCGGGTTCATGCCCACGCTTAACACGCTGGCATGAATCAATGCCGGCCTGTACAGCTTCACGGATGCCCCGGCTGTCTCGTCAAGCCCTGTGACGGTTGCTTTTACCTTCGTGTTCTTCATCAGGTAGCTGCCATCCTCGTACACCCACTGGACGCTTGCCTTTTCCTTGTCATAATCTGCCCGGAACTCGTATCTGCCTGTCTCGGGTATGGTGAATATGTACTCCTGCACACTGTCTTTTGGCACGGATATCTCAGTCGACTCCTCCACAAGCTCTTTTGCCTTCGGGCTGATGGTAATGGTCCCCTTTGTCTCCTTGACCACACTTCCCTTCGCGGAAAATGACAGTGTCAGGTATGCCGTCTCGCCCTTTTTCAGGCTGACAGAACCGTATGGCGTCTCCACCGTGATGCCGCCGGAAGTCTTTATTTCCGGATACGCATAGGACAGTCCATTGACTGGATTCTCGCCAACTGTCGTGGCAATTTCATATATGCCCTCTTCCTCCGCCGTAAACTTAACAATCTGTTTTGCTCCCTTTTCATCCTTGTCCTCAAGGGTGAACGAGTACGGCGCTCCGGCTGTAAGGGCATCCGCGCGCAAATTTGCCGCGGTCACAAGCAATGCCCCGCTGGCAGGATTTGCACTTTCTGCATCATTCGCCTGTACCTTGATATATCTCGTCTCTCCGGCATTCAATGTCCTTGTATAGCTTCCCTGCACCACGCTGCTTTGCGCGGATCCTGGCGATGTCAAAAACGTCACGTTCGCATTGTCCTTTGCTGCGTCTGCGGGCTTCCATGAGATGGTGTAATCTGCCCGCACCGATGCCGTGAACGAATAATAGCGCACTTCCCGGCTTTCCGCAGCAATCGGTTCCACCGTCTTCTCCTCGTCCAGTATCAGCCGCTGGATATCCAGTGCCTTGACTGACATGGTCACATCCGACTTTACCGCCTCCGTCGTTCCGTCATCCTTCACAATGTCGGCAACTGTATTGTGGTTCAGCCTCAGTGCAAGCTTCTCTCCTGTCTTCATGGAAAGAATCTTCTCTGTTTTGACATTTGCTGCCACATCGGCGCTGCCAAACAGTTCTTTACAGATGTCAACGGACACAGTGTGCGTCGGTGTTGTATCCTCACTGGCACGCGCTGCGACTGTCGCGCCAAACGCATAATAGCCGTCCTTTGGCGCGGTAAAGGTATACCACTGCCGTGTATCATTGTCAATTGTGACAGCTGCCGTGTCGGTAATCGCCGTGACAGGCACCTGCGTTACGGTCAGCGCCGCGTCCTTCGCCTCGGTGTCTCCCTCTGCGCCATTTCCTGCCGTCACCTGGATGTATATGCTGTCACCAGCCTGGATGGCGGAAGTTTTAGACACGGTCAGGCAGTCTCCCTGGATGTCGACTTCATCATAATCCTTGTCATAGTACTTCTCAATCCGGCCGCCTTCCTCGCCATTTACCTCGAAATAAAACTGTGCCTTTTCTGTCGTAAATAACGGCACGACGTACTCCACGATTTCCGTCGTCCCTTTCGGTATCGCAATCGATGTACCCTCGATTTTTCTGCGCTGCTCCGCCCCTGTCACGGTGACAGATACGGTAAAGCGCTTCTCCGCGTCAGTGATTTCGGGAACCGCCTTCCATTCAATGACAAGCTTTTCCCCTTCCGCAAGGCGGAAGCTCCTGACTGTCTCCTCCGCCCCATTTGTTATGTCAGGCTCTACCCTGACTGGAGCGTCCCCGGCTGCGGTCGTGAAATTCACCGCCACGCCGTCTGTCTCTTTGTACGCAAATGTATAAACGCCTGCGGTGCCTGCCGTAAAGCTGACATACCTGACCTGGTTGTCCATGTCAAGCTCGACAGTGCTTGTCGGGTGGCTTCCAAGCTTCAGTTCCTCCGCTGCCACCTCCTCGCGGCAGGTGACATACATGTTTCCATCCTCTTTCACGCTGAAGATATCGGTCTCGCCCGCCCTGAGCTTTTTGTCCTCCAGCTTCTTTCCATTCTGGTAGAATGTATAGACATTATCCTCCCACGCAGTAAAGGTGACATCGCTTCCGGCTTTCACCTCGAGCGGCGACTCCTTTGTATGTGCCTTTGTCAGCCTGACAAGCTCGCTGCCTGTCACGGTCACGGTCATATCGCCTTTTACCCTGAAATAGACCTTCTGGTTTTTCTCAAGGAAAATTTTATTTGTCTTGTCCGCAATCACCCTTCCGTCACTGCCGTCGTAAAACGTATTGGACGGAATCTGAAAACGGTACGTGCCATAATGTGGCGCGGTAAACGATACCCATGTCTCCGTTTCCGGGTCGTCATTCTTGATGACAAGCGGTACGTCCTCCGACAATACTTCCAGCCGTCCCTCGTAGTCCGGGTCGTATAGTGCCAGAATCTTCTCGTAGAAGCTGTTCCATGCCGGCTCATAGTCACCGCCATAGCCGCTGCCGTCCTTGACTGCATATACCGTGACCATCCACCGCGCAATCACTTTTTTGGTAACCTTCGATGTCAGTGAGATGGTCGTCGTGCCCGGGCTCAGTGCCTTAAAGGTCGCAGAAAATGTGCCTGGATTTCCCTTGACAGCAGCAACCTTTGTATTGCTGCTTTTCCATGTCAGCGGATCGCATATCCTGTCCTTCGTTGATATATTCCAGCTATCAAGACGCAGTGTATAAATATTCCCGGCAATAAACCAGTATGGTTTGGTAATCGGTTTGCCATAGTTATTCTGATCCGGGTCATCCTTGTACAGTTGATAGTTGTAAATATTAATACTGGAACCGCCAAGCCTGTGCTCCAAATCCCCTGTTAAATCAACATTTTTATAGCTTGTAGGAAGATCCGTTGTCTTTGTCCTGACGGTCGCTGCCTTCTCCGCTTTCTGGTTTCCATACAGCGGTGTCACAGAAATTGTATAGGAAGAAAGCTTGACAAGCTTTGTGTTGTAAAATGTATAGGCAAACGTTTTTGTTTTTGCCCTGGTTCCCGTATAATAGTTAAATGCAGGATATGTTGAGCTTCCATCGACTTTTATTTTTCCAGTCGCTTCGTCTATATCTGTTTTCTTGTACTGAAGCCATGACAGCGCATTCTTAAGCTCTTTTGCATCCACATTGTCAATGTCAGAAATCCTGTACGGATTGCCAATGACAACCTTATCAACCACATTGCCCCTTGCATCCTTCACTTCAACCGCATAGTCATATACACTTCCGTCATCCGCCTCATTGCTGTTTGCGGGATGTGTGAAGGTAACCGTGACAGCCCTGTTGTCCACATAGGTCACTTTCAGCCCTTTCACCGCATCAATCTGTGCCGATGTCAGCTTCACCGTCGTCTCCATCGGACTGCCGTCGGCGTCGAAATCGGTCACTGCAAGGTCAAAGCCTGCCTTGTTTGGAGAAACTGCCGTAATTTCCCAGTCGTGCTCGAGCCTGTCCGCCCCGGCATCCCTGATTTCAAATCCGTTTTCCTTCGCCGCCGCAATCATTTCCTTTGTCATTGTGACGCCGCAGGAACGGTAGTCCGGTATTTTTTTCTTCTTTGCATCCTTGTACTCAAGGCAGTCAGACAGCCGAATCGTCTGCCCCACTGTCATTTTGACCTTTTTCCCGGCAAACGACGCCGGAACTGCCGTGATGGTCAGCGCTATCTGCGCATCATAACCATAGTCATCCTCGTGCTGCGTATTGTCCCTCACGTAGATATACACAGTCTTTCTGCCATTGAGGTCGACACCCTTGAGGGTAATCAGGCCCTTGTTGCTAATCCGGGCATATTTTGACTGTTCCCTTCCGGGTTCAAACGGCTTGGTCTCTTTGCTGTCATATATGGTGTAGCCAAGCTTTGGCATCAGGTAGTTTTTGAGCGCCGCCTTCTCCTCCTTGAGGGTCGGGACAAGCGAATATTTGCGCTGGTCAGGCTGTTCGGCGGCGTCATTTCCGCCTGCCCTGTCGGAAAAATATCCGTACACGTTCAGCTGTGCCTTCTTTGCGGACAGCTCAACCGTATAGGTGTCCATGTCAATGGTTCCGTCCGGATTCACCGGATGTGTCACCGTGTTTTTCTTGTCCGCATCACTGGTCTTAATGGTAAAGTCAAGCGCCAAATCCTGTACCTGCGGCTTTGTGGTCTTAAATTTTTTGACCGCCCCGCCTGCGGAAAGTGCCACCACCGAGCCGTCATCAAGCATCCTCGCCGCACTGACATTCCTCACATAGAAAATATACTCATGCCCTGCCTCGATTCCTGCTATTTTCTTGATATGCGCCTTGAGCTTCTTGTCGTACTCCCTGTTCAGCGCCTTTGTATCCAGCTTCTCATTTTTTGCATAGGAATAGACTGGCTGTACTGCAAATCCGGCAGCCTTCCACTGACCGTTTTTCATGTCGGCAATCGCCTTGTCAAAATCAGCCGGTTTCCATTTCTTTCTGTTCTCATACGCCGTGCCCTTTGTGACATCCACCACGTAAATTTCCCTGCGGTATCCGTCATCCGGCACTGTAAAATACAGCTTTGCAGACTCGTCAAGCGCCGTGATTTTCTTCACGGAGGATGCTGTCACCTCCCTGACCGTAATCTTTGTCGACGCTGCTTTTGCCTCTTTTCCCTTGCTGTCCCTGACGGGCACAAAATCTCCGTCCGCATTCTTATATACGGGGTACGCCTCAATTACAGTGGCTTCCTTCCCTGCCCTGAGCGCCGTCACCGCGCCAGTCTCGGGGTCAAGGCTGATATACTCGTTTTTTGTTGCCCCGCCCTTGATACGGTACCGGATGCGAATCACATCACCCATCTGCGCCTTTGTAATCTTGAGGTTGAGCTGCTGCCGCTCACCTACCGCCATCTTGGAGACAACGCCGTTAAACGCCATGGATTTCGGCGCAACAGCCTTGGTGAAGTCGTCGGCAAGCACAACATCGGCAAGCGTGAAGGTCTCTGTATATCCGTCCTCCCATGTGATGCAGAATGTCTTTGCGGTGTCCTCCTCCGTAAGCGGAAACACGACCTTGATATAGCGGTTCTGGTTCCATGTATCCGAACTGAGGAAATATCCCCCCGCGTTCCAGATGGCATTCTGGTAGACAAAATGCTCTTTTGCCGCACCAAAATCATTCCAATACTCCTTCGGCGCATAAATCTGGAAGCCAAGAATATTGGTGTCCTGTAAGGTTTCCTTTCCATTCCTGCCAATGACCGTCTGCGGTTCCTTGCTGTCATAGAACTTGACCGCCCCGCGCGGTTTTATGGTATACGTCGCGCCGTCAAAATCATAGGCGATGCCTTTTGCGGAAAGCGTGCTGTTAATCGCCGTGATGTCCGCACTGCCCCTTTGGTCTATCACGACCGCCGCCGTCCCATGGATAACCGTGTAGCTCTCCTGCAACGGCGATACCAGGTCGTTTGTCAGCTTGATGGTATATTTGCCGCCAAACCGCAGGTATTCCTTATCCGGTGCCTTGATTTCCCTGTCATCCCGCTGGATAATATAGGAAGCCGCACCGTTAAACGCGGGATAACCGCCCTTTTTGTCAATATTGTACCGGTATGCGAAGCCTTCCTTGTCCGTTCCGTCCTCGTTTTTTCCGTCCCATGTCACGTCAAAGCTTCCTGCCGCGATCTCCGCATAGTCAAAAAATACCTGATCCTTTTCAACGATACCCTGGACATCAATCCCCTCCGTCAGGAGCGCATCCGCCTTTTCACCCGCATAGAGGATGTCTGTGGGCAGGGTCTTTGGTGTAATGGTGATTTCGCGCGGGCTGACTGTAAGCGTCACTTCCGTGCAAAGCTTGCGCCCATTCTCAGACAGCGGCGCATATGTTACCGACGCACTTTTGTCCTGTGCCGACGCTGCCGCATCTGCCCCCATCCTTAACGCGCCGCCCTCATACCGCAGCCCGAGGGTGTATGTACCACCGTATACGGCATTCTTATTTTCATACCACTTCCCATCTTTTACCCAGTATATGTTTATCTTTGCAGGGTCATAGCTGTCGCCCGTGTTCACAATGGATTCTGCCGGAATCCTGCTTTCCTCCGTCAGCGCCTCGTCCGTAAAAAAACCAAGCGCCTGTACCACCTTATTCAGGTCGACCGGCTCGCCGTCGTACACATGACCCAGCGCCTTGATTTTTTCCGCGTCCGCCTCAACATAAATCTGCTGGTCATAGAAGCTGACAGGCGCAACCGACTCGTGATGCCGCTCCTCCTTGGTCAGCTGATACGTCTTCTCGTCCCACGTCGTGTAGTTAAAATCCTTTATGCGGTCATTGCCGTCAAGCCATCCTATCCTGCCAGTCCAGTGCACTGCCACACCGTAGGTAAAATCCCTGTCAAAAACGGTGCCATCCGCCGGAATCCATTCTGCCGGTTCCTTGTCCTGCCCGGATGCAGGATCCTTTGCCTTTCGCAGAACCTGCCATTGAATGGTGGCAAGCTCCATATCCGGCTGATGTCCGTTTTCCGCCTCGTAGGCAGCGATTTCCTCATCTGCCGGGAGCGCATAGTCTCCCCTGCTGTCATCAGTGAGCGCATTGTATTCCTCCATGCTGTTGTGGGGCAGCTTATAGATGGTAAAGTCCTCTTTGTTGACCTTTCCCAGCCCACTTTTCATGGATGAAATATTCTCGCCGTCCTTGACATAGCGTGCAACAGGAACGACAATGACTTCCTGCCTGACAACCTTGAAATATACCGCTGCCTTTGCAGACTGGTACACGTACTCCGGATCGTTGTAGGTTACTGTCAGCCGGTAAAAGCCCACACCTTTAAAGGTGTCAAATGTGCCGTCCGCCGCATCCGTCCAGCCAAGCTCCCCTTCGTTCTTACTCAGAAATTCGTCAAAATCCCTGTACTGTCTCTGTTCCGCATCCCACTTTTTCAGAAATGCCTCATAGCTGTCCAGCGTCGCATAGCTCCAGACATAGGAGAGCGCATCATCCGTGGAAGCAACCGGAAGCGCGCCGCCGATTCCGCCATCCGCACCGACCTGGTAAACCTTTGCCTGCTTATAGGACGCGCGGTTCCCAAAAAGCGCCTTCTGGTCGTAAATCTTTGCTGCCGGATTTTCCAGCGTGCCCTGGCGGATGCCGCCATCCGCGCCGGAATCTGCCTGTGGTTCCAGCGATTCCTTGTTGTCTGCCATAAACGCAGCCACAATGTCATCCGTCACAATCTGCACGCGTTCGGTGCGCATCCCCTCAACAGGCACGGACAGCGCCGTGTCCTCAAGCGTCTTTGACGTGATGTCCACAAGATGGTTTCTGTCCGCCGAGTTGGTGGTCACGTCCGTTATCAGCAGTCTCCCTTTTGCAGACTGAAGCTTTTTGCCATCATTATCATATAAAACCTTGTAGCCTGTAAAGCGCACCCGGAACGTAAACGCTGCCGATTCCAGTGTTGACGCCAGTATGCCGTCTGGCAGGTCGATTTCTTTTAGCTCATCCGCATCCTCTGTCACGACCCTGAGCACGCCTGTGACTTCCTCCCACTCGACTGCCCTCGGGTCAACGTCAACTGGTTCCTCGTCCTTCCTTGTCACGCTGGCAATCCGGCGCTCAAGGATAAACTCCGGCACATAGTACTGTGTCTTGTCCTTGTCACTGTTTAAGATGCCGCCGCTGTAAGACGTTCCCCAGAAATCAGGAGCTGTTTCCAGCGCTTCGCTCCCTGCCTCCGCCACGCCTGTCTCCTCATTTTTTACCATGGGATAGACCCCATAGGAAATGGCAGACAGTGCCTTCGTGACATCATCCGCAGTCATCCCGTCACGGAAATTTGCCGCCGTCAGGCTTTCCGGATCTATTTTGATGACAACAGGAGCCGGGTCAATGGTAAACCGAACCGCCTCGCTGTGCGACTTCTCATACGCACCCTCATCGCCGGGATAGCGCCAGATGATATAGTACTCACCGGCATCCACAGGCTCCGCATCCATCGGCTTGTAGACAAACTCGCCATCCGCGATTTCGCCTGCTTCCTCGTCCGCCTTGAATGAACTGCCGCTGCTCAGGCGGATGCGCGTATACCACGCCGCCGCCGGAACTGCACCCTCAAGAACCGTGTCAAACCCGCCATCCTTATCCTGCACAAACACCGTCGGCGCGCCGCCCGCTTTCATGATGGCTCCTGACTCATCCGTCACGGCTTCCGCAAAAAGGTCTTTTGCCACCTCGTCGACTGTCCATGCCTTCTCCGGGCTATAGATCTGGATTAAGTCCTCGCCAGCATCCTTCAAGGTGAAACGAACCTGTGTCTTCCGACGCTCTCCCACCTTGATTCGATAGGACTCCTCCACGGCAAGGCTGTAGTTTCCTGCCGCGTGCTCCGTGAGGGCAATGTCCCCGATGGTCAGGACATAGTCCATGTCCCTGCCAAATCTTTCTGCCGCATCCATCGGCCTGCGCTCGCTGCTGTCATCCACCACAAAAAGCTGCAGCGGCAGTGCGGTATCCTTTGCCGCGAGAATGTCCCTGCTGACATTGTAATTCCCATCCTTGTAGCGAATGATATAATTTTCGTTTACTTCCTCCATATATTCTGCCGCTGTTTTTCCCGGCACAGCACCCTTGTCAAACACAAGCTCTACTTCGGCTTTCTCAATCGTAAGAAGAACCGTCAGCTCCTTTTCCAGTTTGCTGCATATGCCGTCCACGCCGGATAAGTCCATGGAGACTGTCAGCGTGTAGCTGCCTGCATCCGTCGGAAATGCATTGACAAACGGCGTGTCTGTCTCTCCTTCGGCAGCTGCCTTCCGCACCCACTTGTATGTAAGCCTGTCCTTAAGTGTCTCCATCGACTCGCCGTCAACCTCGACGTGAATCCAGCTGTCCACTGCCTGCTGGAACGCGCTGCATTTACTGTCCGATACATACTCCGTGATGAAGTGCAGATCGTTTTCGCCAAGCACGCGGGTAAATCCATTGTTAGCCTGCGCGTAGGCATCCGCCTTTCTGTCGTCAAGAACAATCCTTGCCGCGGATGTCGTGACAGCCGGCACGTCTTCTGCCGGCTGGGTTGTCGTCTCACCCTCCGCCGCTATCCCAGCCGTGGTTTCAGTCTCGTCATCATCTGTCTCGATAGCGGACGACTGCGTTTCTCCGTCAGTGGTCTCACCAGTCCCCTGCACGGATTCCTCCGCCGCCTGCGACTGCCCGCCAGATGCCGGAGCATCGGTCTCGCTGGTTGTTTCAGACGCTTCCGCGCCTGACGCCGTATCTGTCCCGGCATCCTGCCCCGCCCCGGACTCCGGCGCACCTACGGCATTCTCGCCGATATTGTCCGCCTGCGTGTTTTCATCTGCCGCTGTCTCTTCTGCCGCCTGGCTCTCCGATGCCAGCGCTGTCACTGGCATTGACTGGAATGCCATTGCCACACTCAGCATGACTGGCAGCGCATGTTTTAGCAAAGCATGCTTAAACAGGTTTCGTCTAAACATTATCATAGTCTCCTTCCATGTTTTATCAGGTTAATCAGTATCACGTGTCATTTATCATATTGTCCAATAAACATTCTGGCAAAAAATGCCAGTCCCACATAAATGATTATACTTAACATTTTTCTTTTTGGTAACCCCTTTTTCCTATATTTTTTTCGTTTATTTCTACAATCTTTTTCACAATACGCAATATCTTTTTATTAATTTTGTATGTTTTGATTGTTTCATTTTGCAATATGCACAAATTATGTCTGCAAATATTATTTTTATTCGTTTATATAAACAACTGTTTATTTGTATTGTCCATCTGCAATCGTCTGCCCCCAGACATAAAAAAACCTCCTTTCTGATAAGAATTGTCATATCTTGATTCTTACCAAAAAAGAGGCATTTTCAGGCAGCACTCCTTTTTATTTTGCTTCCACTGTCTTTGCTTCCGTATTTTTGCGGAACAGATGAAACTCCTTTTTCGCCTTAGGCTGTGCTTTTTCCTTCTCCTTGTCCTTAAAACCGGGAAATGCGATTGTCTTGTCCTTATTTTTTTCCTTATTTTTCTCCTTCATTTTCACGCTCTTGCCACTGTACTGCCGCAGCAGTTCATCTATGCGCTTATAATACTCCTCATTGCGCTTGTCCTCCTGTTCGTACCTTCCTGTAATGCGTTCCTCGTCGCGCTCCTCCATCAGCCGGAACTGGTAGTCAAGCTCCTTGCACAAATCGCCTTTGACGCTTTCCGATATGCGCTGTACAAGATGTTCTGCCATCTCCTCGTTATTGGACGCCACCGCCTCCTTAATCAGCTTCTGGAATAAATACTGCAGGCGCATTGTCTGTTCCTTTGTCGCCTCCTTTACCGGGCTTTCCGCGGAATATGCGCCTGTCTCGTCAAGCGAATGCATCTCCTTTATCTCAATCATGTTTTTCATACTGCTCCTGCCGCTGTCTTCCGTCTCCGTATCCTTTGCGGGCTCATCAGCCGCTGCTTTGGTCTCCTCGTGCTTCCTGTTTCCGAATCTTTCGTTCCACCGAATTTCCTCCGAGCTTTTTAATGGCACCATCTTTGTCTCTCCTAACCTTGATATTTTTGTCAACTGCTTTTGTGCAAAGGGATTATCTGCCCTCATACCATCCTCTCCTTCACTGTACATCTGGTTTAACAAAGTTTTCACAGCCTTGAGCTGCAATCCCTGGTCTTTCAAGTCTTTTATCTGTATAAAACGGTCGATATCCTCTTTCGTATAGATTCTGTGCCCCTGCTCATTGCGTCTGATTGGCAGTTCCAGTTCTTCCTCCCAGTATCTTAGCACATGGGATTCCACATGCACCTCTTTCGCAGCCTCATTAATCAAATATCTCTCTTTTTCCACTTTTCAATCTCCTTTCTTGTCGTATCCAATCCTATTTTGTCAAATTTATATGTAAAAAGAGGACTGGTGTCACCCTGTCCTCTTTAGTAAAAAAAATACACTATTTATTTTGCAAGATTCGCAAACTGCGTGTAGTCTGGCAGCCAGGCAAGGTTAATCGTCCCGATTGCGCCATTCCTCTGCTTGGCAATAATGATCTCTGCCACATTCTTAAGCTCCGTGTCCTTATTGTAATAGTCATCGCGATAGATAAACATGACGACATCGGCATCCTGCTCAATCGCGCCCGACTCCCGCAAATCCGAGAGCATCGGTCTGTGGTCCGGCCGCTGTTCAACAGCACGTGAAAGCTGCGAGAGGGCGATGACCGGCACATGGAGTTCCCGCGCCAGTGCCTTCAGCGACCTTGATATCTCCGAAATCTCCTGCTGCCGGGACTCGTTCTTTCCCGACCCCGTCATCAGCTGCAAATAGTCTATGATAATCATCTGCAAGTCGTACTCAAGCTTAAACTTCCTGCACTTGGAACGAAGCTCGCCAATGCTGATACCCGGTGTGTCATCAATCAGCAGCCGGGACCTGCCAATTACATCGGCGCCCTCTATCAGGCGCTCCCACTCGTCATCCTTCATGTTTCCTGTCCGGATTGACTGCGAATTCACTTTTGATTCAAGGGACAGCAGACGGTTTACCAGCTGTTCCTTTGACATTTCCAGCGAAAAAACTGCCACTGCCCTGCCGTCATGGAATGCGACATGCTGCGCAATATTCAATACAAACGCCGTCTTTCCCATGGAAGGGCGCGCAGCCACAAGTATCAGGTCGGACGGCTGGAACCCGGCAGTTTTGTAGTCCAAATCAAGAAATCCTGTCGCGATACCCGTGACGGCGCCCTTATTTTTGGATGCCTCCTCAATCAGGTTCATCGCGTTCATGACAATCTGCCGAATCGGTACAAAGTCCCCATTGTTTCTCTTCTGTACAATATCAAAAATGCTCTTCTCCGAGGTTTCAAGAATTGCCTCCAGGGAGTCATTCTGCGCGTAGCAGCTGTTTGCTATCTCCTCATTCACGCGGATGAGCTTCCGCAGTACCGCCTTCTCTGCAACAATATTGGCATAATATTTTATGTTTGCGGATGTCGGAACCGCGTCCATGACATCCCTTATGTACTCCAGACTGTAAATCTCGGGCGGCACGCCTTTTTCCTTGAGCCGCTCCTGCAGCGTCACGAGGTCCACCGGCTTTCCCTCGTCATTTAGTTCCACCATGGCATCAAACAAAATGCCATACTGCTTCCCATAAAAGTCATCGCCGCTAATCTGTTCACTCGCTACGGTAATGGCCTCCTTGTCCATCAGCATGGAACCGATTACCGACTGCTCCGCCTCTATGCTGTGAGGCAGGACCCTTTTTAAAACCGCCTCATCCATTTCCGGCATAATAACCAACGTCCCTCCCTTATCCTTAGTACACAAAACGTTTTACGTTGCGTCGACATGTACCCTGAGCTTTGCTGATACCTTTGGATGCAGCCTGACTGTAACCTCATGTGTGCCAGCCATTTTTATCGCCTCGTTCAGCTGTATTTTTTTCTTGTCAATCTCCCTGTTGTACTGGTCTGCGACAGCCTTCGCAATTTCCTTTGACGATACCGAGCCAAATGTTTTTCCGCCCTCTCCGCCTTTTATCTCCACCCTGACAGTCATCTGTTCAAGCTCTGCCGCAAATGCCTGCGCCGCTTCCAGCTGCTCCCTGGCTATCTTTTCCTCATTCTTCTTCTGAAGCTTTAATGTGTTCATGTTGGCGTCGGTAGCCTCCACACCTAATTTCTTGGGAAGGATGCAGTTTTTGGCATATCCGTCCTTGAGCTCTACCAAATCGCCCTTCTTTCCCACTGATTTTACGTCCTCCAATAAAATTACCTTCATAATGCTTGTCCTTTCTGTATTCTAACGAAATACCCTCCTAAATGGCGCCTTCCTCCAGCATCTGGTTCAGTATGTCTTTTACGACAAATATCGCCCTCTCCGGAGTGGTATCAGTCAGCTGTGCCCCTGCAATGTTCATATGTCCGCCTCCGCCGAGGCGTTCCATGACAATCTGCACATTGACCTCATCAATTGACCTTGCGGATATATATATCTTACCGTTATATTCCGTAACCACAAAGCTCGCCTTAATGCCATTGATATCCAGCAGCTCATTTGCCGCCTGCGCCCCGACCTCCGTCGGGCTGTCAAGCCCCTCCGAGGGGCATATTCCCATGGCATAGGCGTTCTTGTAAATCTCGGCGTTTCGAATTGCTTCCGCCTTTGCCTTGTACTCCTTGGCGCCATCCCGGAACATCTTCCGGACCCTTGTCACATCCGCGCCGCACCGGCGCAGAAACGCCGCCGCCTCAAATGTCCGCACACCGGTTTTCGCCGTAAAGTTGTTCGTATCCACCATAACACCCGAATACATGCAGTCCGCCTCATTGCTCCGCACCTTGACCGTGCCCGCTATATACTGAAGCACCTCGGCAACCATCTCACAGGTGCTCGACGCATACGGCTCCACATACGACAGGGTAGCGCTTTCTATCACTTCCGAACTCTGCCTGTGGTGGTCGAGGACTACCACGGTCTTGCAGCTGCGGATTAAATCCGGGCACTCCGTTATGCTGGGCTTGTTCACATCGACCACCACCAGCACCGTACTGCTGTCCGCAATCTCCTGCGCCTCGGCACTGCTGATGATAAAATCCTCCTCGTACACATTCCTGTCCCGAAACAGTTCGACCAACGGCTTCACCGAAGTCGTGATATCATTGATGACAATATGCGATTTTCTGTCGAGCGCCCTCGCAATGCAGCTGATACCCACTGCCGCGCCAAACGCATCGGCATCCGCCAGACGGTGCCCCATAATCAGCACCTTGTCCTTGCTCGTGATAATCTCCTGAAGGGCATTCGCCTTCACACGCGCCTTCACGCGTGTATTCTTCTCTATCTGCTGGCTCTTTCCACCATAGTATACGATGGAATCCGGCGACTTCACCACTGCCTGGTCGCCGCCGCGCCCCAGCGCCAGGTCAATTGCCGTCCGCGCGAACTCGCAGTTCTGAATATATGTAGGCGCATCAACACCCATACCGATACTCACGGTGACAGCCATCTCGTTTCCGATATTGACCGTCTTGACATCCTCGAGCAAATCGAAGCGTGACTCCTTGAGGTTCGCCAGCGCTTTTTTGCGGATTATCACCAGATACTTGTCCTTCTCCGTCTTGCGGGCAATGCCGTCCACGGACGAAATGTATTTATTGATTTTCCTGTCAATCAGCGCCATCAGAAGCGATCTCCTGACATCCTCGACGCTCTCAAGCGCCTCATCATAGTTATCAATGTAAATCATTCCCACGACAAGGCTCTGCTCGTCATTCTCGCGCAGCGCACGTTTCAGGTTCGTCTCGTCGAAAAGGTATCCCGCTATCAGGAAATTCTCATTTCCGGCGCTTTCAATCACTTCGCTGTTATCCAGCACATCCTTTATGGAAATTCTTTTTAATTTCAGGACATACTCCCTTTCCTCAAAAGAAATTTCCATCTCCGTATCCTCGTCAAATTCGAGCTTGTCCTTCGTCACCGCCGGAAAAACAGTACTGATGGGCTTGCGGTATCCCTTCTCCTTGTGAATAATCCGCTCAAAGGCAATGTTTGTCCATATAATCTTGCCCGCTTCATCCATCAGCACATGCGGAAGCTCCAGATCCCGCAGGAGCTTTCGCTGAACCTGCCCATACTGCGTCGCAAAATTAATGAATTCATTCATAATAATGGGCTTGTTCCGGTACAGCAGCGCACTGTTCACAATCAGATAGAATGCCAAAAAGCCTGAAACACAGATGCCGGCCTTAATATTTAAAAAATAAATTCCAACGTTTACCAGAGCCAAAAAGATGCCAAGTATCAGGGTTGTCTGAAGATATATTTTCAAATGTCCTTTTAATCTTACTTTCTGCTTCATGTATGATACCTCCCGTAAACACGTTTCGGGACACGAAAAGTCTTATCTTTATTATTTCTTATCTAGTATACCATTAATTCATATAAAGTTCCATAGCGGATTTTGTCTCTTAAAGTCGCAAATCCTAAAAATGTGCATAAATATCAATCAGATTTAACAGGATTTCCACAATCTTCTCCATATCCTCCACACAGGCAAACTCATTTCTGCCATGATGCCCCTCAGAACCAGTACACAGATTCGGACATAACAGGCCGTCAAATGACAGCCGCGCCCCGTCCGTTCCGCCGCGTATCGCCGATATCCTCGGTTCCACGCCTGCACGTTTCATGGCTTCCACGGCATTGTCAACAATATACATGTCCTTCTCTATCATTTCACGCATATTGCAGTAGGAATCCTTCATATCCACATGAAATGTACCCGCACCATATTTTTCATTCAGCTTCTCCGCGGTGCTGACAAAAACAGCCTTTCTCTGCTCAAACTTTGCCTTGTCATGATCCCTGATAATATACTCCGCGGACGCTTCCTCCACCGTTCCCCGGATGCTGTCCACATGGTAAAACCCCTCATATCCCTCGGTGTTCTCCGGGCACTCATCGGGAAGCGCGCCGATAAACTCATATGCAAGCTTGATTGCATTGCGCATAATATTTTTCGCATAGCCGGGGTGGACGCTCTTTCCAGTGACAGTGAGCACGGCGCCTGCGGCATTAAAGCACTCGTAGCTCATGTCGCCAAGCTCACCGCCATCCACCGTATACGCGCAGTCCGCGCCAAATCCTTTGATGTCAAAATATTCAACACCGTTTCCGACCTCCTCGTCCGGTGTAAAGCCAATACAGATTTTTCCATGCTTTATTTCCGGATGTGTCAGCAGCTGCTCTGCCATCGCCATGATTTCCGCCACGCCTGCCTTATCATCCCCGCCGAGGAGTGTGTTGCCGTCCGTCACCACCAGACGCTTTCCCACGCAGTTTTTCAGCATCGGAAAATCCGAGACATAGGTGACGATATTTTTTTCCGGATTCAGGACAATATCGTTACCGTCATAATTTTCAATTACCCGCGGGCTGACATTCCTTCCGCTTACAGCAGGAGAGGTATCCATATGCGCAATAAACCCGACTGCCGGAATGTCCTTCCCATCCACATTTGACGGAATGACAGCATAGACATAACAGTGCTCCGCGTCATACCGCACATCACTTGCCCCAAGCTGCACAAGCTCTTCATGCAAAAGCTTTGCCAAATCCCGCTGCTTCTCCGTGGACGGCACTTTATCCGCCGCTTCCTCCGACGACTGTGTATCAATCTTTACATAGCGCAAAAACTTGTCCAATACCGTTGAATACTCCATTTTCATCCCCCAATCTTTCCATGTCCAAATATTTTTAATATGTACTAGTATACCACTTTTTCCCAGAAATAAAAAGCATCAGAATAAAAGTAAAAAACCGGCAGAGCTTTATCGTCCGCCGGTTCCTTATGTTTGATACGATTAGTCGATTGTATAAGGCATCAATGCAATATGACGCGCCCTCTTGATTGCCACTGTGAGCGCCCTCTGATGCTTTGCACAGTTTCCTGTAATTCTTCTGGGAAGAATCTTGCCTCTCTCAGATACATAT
This sequence comes from Lachnospiraceae bacterium UBA7205, assembly GCA_002490665.1. Lineage (GTDB taxonomy): Bacteria > Bacillota > Clostridia > Lachnospirales > Lachnospiraceae > COE1. The sequence goes on from DKUL01000057.1 coordinate 189,464, forward strand.
CTCTTTAACTTTGCTGTATCCTTGTAATCAATCACATTGTCCTTGCCGCAAAATACGCAAACTTTTTTTCTTCTACGGATTCCGCCTCTTCTTTTCATCGGGGAATCAGCTTTTTCAGTTCTATTAAAAGCCATGATAAAGCCTCCTATTCTTTCAATCTTTTACAAAAGCAGAGATTAGTTAAACGGTAACTCCTCGTCAATTCCGTCCGGAATGTTCATGAAACCGTCGCCTGCCGCCATCGGCGCAGCCGGCTGGCTGTTACCGCCTCCGAAGCCGCCTCCGTAACTGTTATTTCCGTAACCGCCTTCAGAATTGTTATTTTTGCTCTCTGCAAACTCCTGGTCTTCCACAACAACTTCCGTGGTATAAACTTTTACGCCGTCCTTGTTGGTATAGCTGCCAGTCTGAATCCGTCCGGTAACCGCAATCTTGATTCCCTTGCGCAGATACTTCTCTGCAAACTCACCGGATTTTCCAAATGCGACACACGAGATAAAATCCGCTGTGTTCTCATCATTTCCCCGGTTGAATCTCCTGTCCACTGCAAGCGTATATCTTGCAATCGCCATCTGGTTCTCACCCTGTGTATACCTGACTTCGGGATCTCTTGTCAATCGTCCCATTAAAATTACTTTATTCATATAAAAGTTCTCCCACTAGACACCCTGTATTCCAATACAGGTGCACATTCTATTTCTCGTCCTGTCTAACGCACAAATATCTGACAACGTTCTCCATGAGACGAATCCTTGACTCAATCTCACCTGGAACAGTTGCTTCGCCATCAAACTGAATGAAATAATAGAAAGCTTCCTTCATCTTACGCACTTCGTATGCAAGTCTCTTCTTGCCCCACTCGTCTACGTTCGTGATGGTGCCACCATGCTTTGTAATGATGTTTTTCACTTTCTCCACGGTAGCTGCTCTCTCATCGTCCTCAAGCTTTGCGCTGACAACAACGGCTAATTCATACTTGTTCATCTTGTTACCTCCTTTTGGTCTCTGGCCTCTCCTCTCCGGGAGAAGCAAGGAATTTATATATCACGAAAATTTATGATACTACATTTCGGGCAAAAATTCAAGTCAATTGGGAAAATTTATTACAACATTTTTTACCCTATCAGACACTGTTTCCCCTCGAACGCAAATCCATATTTCCTGATACGCTCCGGCGCAATCCCTTTTGCTTCCAGCGCGGCGGCGTATCGTTTCTCTTCTATCTGCTGCAATGCAGCTTTTACGGTGTCTTCCAAATCCGCTTCCTTTTTGGGACGGCGAACCTTGAACTCTATGATCATGGCGTCATCGGACTGGTTTTTGGGGTCAAGCATTATGTCATAACGACCAAATCCGCTTTCGCGGTTTGATGTAATCGTATATCTGTCAGCCAGCCCCACCATCAGCCCCAGGACAAATCCATGGTAAAAACGTTCCGGTTCTGCCTGTTCGGATGGTTTGTTTCCGACATCAAAATTGCTGAATGTGGCGAGCGCAACCTTGTTCATAATAATAGTTCATCGCCTCGACATCGCCCTCAAGAAGCGCCTTGATAAAGTCATTGTCGGCTGGTACATATGTCTTAAACCAGCCTTCTATCATGTTCCGGAACATCAGGCGGACTTCCTTGTTTGTGAGCTTCAGGTCATATTCTTCCTTCCCGGTTTCGGGATCCATCGTGTACCGCTCTACTTTTAAATAGCCGCTTGCAAGCAGCAGGCTCCATATCGCGTACTCGTTGTGGTCAAGCTGGTTAAAGATAATCTGCTCGTCAATTTTTGTGTGAAGCGTCCCACCTCGTCTGGAAAATGTGAATATTTGAATGCAGAATTCTGGCACGATTTGCAGAAGCTACCGCATTACAGTTTTCAGAAATTCGTCCTGCAAGTATTTTGTTATATTTCCCGTCCTTATTGCTGAGACAATTCCTTCCTGCGTCAGAAGGACAACTACTTCCTCATCATGCGAAAACCGCAGCATTTCTTCATCAAAGTCATCCGTAACCCCATTCCATGCAATAAAAAATCCCAGCTTGCATCTTCTGTATCGATTTTTCATTTTTCCAATAAATATATTCAATTCTTCTCGTCCGACAACCTGCCTCCAGTTTTTACATTCGCACAAAATCACTGTGCTTTCTTTTGCAAACACTCCATTTTCTGACCCATTGTATATACTTATGTCTATTTCTTCTGTTTCTGTTATAACATTATGCTGGCATTGGAATCCTTCTACCTCCGAAAAAAATTTAAACATCAGTTCTTCTAATGCCCTACCACGCTCTATATTACTATTTTTTTCCGCATTAACAGCTTCTATCAGCTCATCCCATTCATCCCTTGGACAATCTGCGACAGCATCTCCATCAGTTCCAGAATCGCATATTTTATGGCGCTGGACTGCAGCAACATTTTCCTCCAAATCAATCTTTTCATCATGCGCATCAGCTACCAAAAGTTTCATATATTTTTTTACAGGCAATTGTTCCTTGGAGAAACAGGTTGTTGCATTGCCATTTGTTTCTTTACCGCCTAGATATTCGCTTAAGGCTTTCGCAATGTATGAAACAACAATTGCATTTGTCGCCTGCGATATATAACGATACATCCAGCTCTTATTTTGGCATTTATTGTAATCGTATATCTCCAATCCCTTTAATCGCGCCATCTCTATATGTGTGCACCTCCGCAGCCCCTTATCATCACATATAAAATTTTCATTGATAGCCCCATTCATGAATAAATTCGACTCATAAATTTTATTCCTTTGGCGAACGTATATCTTATTTTTCTCAAAACGATAATCCCCAATTCCCCTAATCTGTCTATACCATGGGTCTACATTTTTTTCAAACCAATATCCTTTTATATCATTCTTATTGAAACATGCTGCCGGAAAGTAAAACTCCCTATTATATAAATCTTCCCGAATCCCGACAATGTATGCTTTGACCTCATCAAATGGGAGACCTGAATAGTTTTGTGCCGCCAGCATTTTATAATGGATATGGTAACCCATGCTTATATAGCAAGCGCAGGCTTCCCGCATTCTATTTAATCCTGCGCCAGCAGTTTCCAAAACAATTGCCTTTGGTCTCTTTTCACGCACAAGATTTATCATCCAATCATTTATGGGATAACTATATACCCCGCCCCTTTTCACCGGCGCAGAAAGGGCACTCAGTGATATTCTGCCCGTTATTATATCCGCATCCTTCAATTCTTCCGGATGCAATAAGCATATATCCTGGCATTTTGAAATATTCCTGCCGAATATACTTTCATAAATTGATACTTTTTCTTTATCATTATCTATCGCTTGTCTTACTTCATATCCTGCATCCAGAAAACCTTTTGACATGCCGCCTATTCCGCAGAAGATATCTATAATACTAAGCTGTTGCTCCATGAATTTTATCCCACCAATCATTTGTCTGCTGTCTGACTATTGCTTCTGTAAATTTGTTTCCGTTTGCTGGCAGCATATCTGTCTCAACTGCTTTTGCAATAAGTGTTTCAATTCCTGTAAAGGCTTAGCACAACACAAAAACTGCCGGACAGATTTTTTTCTATCTGGCAGCCCGCTTTCTCCAGCATTTGATAAAACAATATTCCCAACAAATCAAAAAACACCTACGCACAACCTTTATCTTTTGTATAATATTTTATTCTTTGTTGTGTGTAGATGTTAATTTGTAGTATAACACATTGTTTCTTAAAATGCCATTGTTTTTTGGTAAATGTTTATGCTTTCAACCATCAATTAATAAAAACCTGCTCTACCCCCATTTCCCGCACATAATCAATCCATTTGTAGATGTCTTCCGCGTCATATAGTTCCTGTCTTTTTTCATCCTTTGATTTCTTTAACGCCAATGCCATCAATGCATATTCATTTTCCAGCAAAGTATCAAATACTCCTTGGTCATCAGTGTTTATTGAGACACTTAACGACATATTGTTTTTGTTATTTTTCCTGAGAAGTTTAGAATTAAATCTTAGTATTGGGTGTTCCTCATATTTTGTGATTGTTCCAATCAAATAGTTTGAGGAAGGATTTGTCTCTATGCCGATTCCCTCTGCGCGGGAAGCATCATGCCTGCTATATGACGGAAACGAAGCCAGGGTTAGTTCCAGCAGCCGGATTAACCAGCTCTTGTTCTGATGCCACGCATGCAAAAGCGTTGCGCTTCGCTTACTTTTATCCGGATGCCTTTCATACATCTGAAGCTGACGTTCAACAGTCAGCTTTCCATAATTAAACTTCACGTCTTCCTTATACTTGATTTTTCTGTGACATAGTTTTCTTAATCTCCCAGTACAATTCAATATACGCCCTTACCTTACCAGCGCTCTCTAAGACACTATATTATCGATTCCAGTTGTTTATTCTTTTGTTTTCTACAGCTCCCTGCCCTTTTTCACTCAAACTCCCATCTGCCTGCTTCAGCAGGCGTACCATTCAGGATGGTGAAATGCTCTTTTTCACCCCTATAAGGTCAAAAGCTGATACGCTTTTTGAATTACTAGGTTCTTTTTCTGTTTTTGAACTTCCATGAATGCCGACTCGCAAGCATTTTCTTTCTCTCGTTTAACACACATATAAATATGCTTAAGCACATCAAAGTCTATATCCCTGATTTGGCTCAGATATAATTTCAATTCCTTCCGTAAATCATCGCTTACCTCACCTCTGGATGCTGATTGAATTCTCCATATTCCATTAATATCAAACTTTTCCCATCTAGTGTAGAGACCGATTTATA
>DKUL01000019.1 GCA_002490665.1 Lachnospiraceae bacterium UBA7205
ACAGGCAAACCAGTCTAACCAGGGTGTACTTTCACTCTTAGGTTAATCTATAAACAAGGATATATGCATAAAACAGGAGCTGGTCAGAAATTATCTGACCGGCTCCTGCTTTATGTACAGCCGGATGCAGGGAAAGCATGCCCCATGCACAATGCGTATAATGCACGCATGGAAGTATGCCGCAGGAGTATCAATATAATTGTCTGAAAATTTATGAAAAAACCAAATAATTGTTGCGCAATTTTCCAAATTATAGTAAAATCATTGTTGAAGTACATTTGCTTCATCGCTGTAAAGTTACAAATATGGCAGGGATGCCGGATTCTAACGCACGATTTATTGCGTTTTTTCAAGGAGGAAATAATATGGTAGTACAGCATAATTTGCAGGCAATGAATTCTAACAGGATGCTGGGCGTGACACAGAAGACACTGTCTGGGTCAACAGAGAAGTTGTCCTCAGGATATCGGATAAACAGGGCGGCGGACAATGCGGCAGGTCTTTCCATTTCAGAGAAGATGCGCAAACAGATTCGAGGATTGACGCAGGCGTCGGCGAATGCTGAGGATGGAATCTCATCCGTGCAGACCGCAGAAGGTGCCTTGCAGGAAGTCACAGGCATGCTCCAAAGAATGAATGAATTGGCTGTACAGGCTGCGAATGGTACGAATTCAGTAACAGACCGCAGTTATATCCAGGATGAGATAGACCAGCTGGTAATGGAGATTGACAGGGTGGCGGAGACGACAAAGTTCAATGAAATGTATCTGCTGAAGGGTGATGCGAATAAGGACACGACAAAAAAGTACATAATCAATTATGCATTGACATATGCCATGAACCATGGATCAAATTTCGGCATTTTCGACCCGACTGTGTCAGGTGGAGCAGGCGTGGCAAGAAATGATGGTGTAGAACATAGGATTAAGTATATGGGGAATGATCCGCTGTATGTTGTAAAGGATGCAAAAGCCTTGACCGCAGGGACAAAGGGGACGCCTGTGTCGGCAGGGATTATTAAGAAAGGTGATGAGTGCACAAAATATTTCACTGCAGTCAATGAAGGCAAGGCAATGGGCGCAAATCCGACTGGGAAGGTATTGGGCGCATATAAAGATATGTCATGCGGAATTTTTAAGGCAGTGGATGCGACACAGCTTACAGTCAATGATACAGGTGCAGGTGTGGACTTAAAATATGAAAACGGCGTGTTGAGTGCAATGGTAAATGGTGCGAATACAGCAGGCAGTGATGATGCGTATATCATGGACATGAAAAACCAACGTGTTATCAGAGTGGCAGGTGGTGAAGACTTGTCACCATATATGGAAGTCAGCGGAACCGGAGCAGACATGTAGGTGCGGACTCTGTAAGGACAAATAAGATTACTGCTGCCCTCAAGTCGGTTTCGTCAGCGGCACTTGGTGTCAGCATGCTGAAAAGGACATCGATAGGCGTGGCGGATGATAATGGCGAAAACGCAACGGATGCCATTGATGTGATTGCGGAAGCATTGCAGAAGGTATCGACGCAGCGTTCCGCGCTCGGGGCAGTCCAGAACCGTCTGGAGCATGCAATCAGAAATCTGGATAACGTTGTGGAGAATACGACTGGTGCAGAATCTGCGATTCGAGATACGGACATGGCTACGGAGATGGTGAAATATTCCAATGCCAATATTCTGCTTCAGGCAGGTCAGTCAATGCTCGCACAGGCAAATCAGTCCAACCAGGGAATACTCTCAATCTTAGGATAAAATCAGAAAAACCGGTTTCCTTCGCGGAACCGGTTTTTGCGTGTGCCAAGATTCACTCACCCAGATCAAATTCAGAAAAATGTATAAATAAGTCCTCATATATGCCGGGTTTGATGATATCATGGAAGGTGTACGCCTTTAATGAGAATTCATCCCCGTCCATGTCATAAACATAAACGGTTTCATTCTGGGGCTCGACAATCCAGTATTCACGCACTCCGGCATTATGGTACAGGTTCAGCTTCGTGATATAGTCGTAGCTGGGATTGGAGGGTGAAGCAATTTCGACAATCCAGTCGGGCGCACCGAGACAGCCATGTTTTGTCAGCTTGTCCGTATCGCAGATGACACAGATGTCAGGTTCAAGGACAGTATCCTCGCCTTTTTTTAACTGCACATCAAATGGAGCGGCAAATACCCGGCATTTTCCGCCTTTTTCCTTGATGTAGCTTTTAATTGCAAAATATAGTTCCCCTGATATTTCCTGATGTAACCGGCTGGGGGCAGCCATGTAGACAATTTCCCCATTGATTAGCTCAGCCCTGATATCTTCAGGGATTGCATAGAAGTCTTCAGCAGAGCAATATTTTTCCTGTGGCAGTGTCATGTAAATCACATCCTTTCTTATAATTCAGTATACTCTGTTTATGCATGCATAACAACTGAAATATAAATTGAAAATATGCCCTATTAGTCCCCGAATAAGAAAAATAATCTCAATTTTCACACAATTTGCGGGGCAGAGTTGACATATTCAGATAACTTTGCTATTATTAACGTAGAAGTAAAGTTATTACGTTACCTAAAAGGAAGGAGTATGGATATGGATATCAAAAATAATGTTGCAATTGGAAACGGAAGGGTCAAGGAAACGTATGCGGACAGGAAACAGGAAAAGACTGTGACTCAGCAGAGTATGCCAGAGCCGCAGGAAAGTGATGCGGCATCATTAAAGCTATCTGCGCAGGCGCTTGACAATCTGGATAAGGCAGTCAGGGCAGCATCAGAATCAGGCAGCACATCAATCAGTGCGGAGCGGGCGGATGAGATGATAAGTGCGTCAAACAGACGGATACTGGAACAGGCAGACGATGCACTTCTTGCACAGGCAAACCAGACTGCGGAGACAGTTGCCGGACTGCTGGCTTCTTAAAATACATGTGGAATGGTGGGGACAGATGGCAGTGTTACCAGTTTCAGTTTGCATTATAGCAAAGAATGAGGAGAAGTACATAGAGCAGTGCCTGAAAAGCGTTTCGCAGTACGGATTTGAAATCGTCGTTGCCGACACTGGTTCTTCTGACAGGACAAAGGAACTGGCAGAAAAATATACCGACAGGCTGTTTGACTTTGAGTGGTGCGCCGATTTTAGTAAGGCAAGGAATTTTTGCGCAGGAAAGGCATCCAATGACTGGATTCTGGCGATTGACTGTGACGAGCAGATTCAGGAACTGGACATGAACCGGTTTGGAGAACTGATAGGACAGTTCCCGCACTCGGTTGGAAGGCTGGCTGTTAAAAATGTAAAGCGGTCGGCGGATGGCGGCATGGATTATGAGACCGATGAAATCGTGCGCCTGTATAATAAGAAGGAGTATGCGTTTGCGTCGCCAATTCATGAGCAGATTAGGAGAATAGGCGCACCGGATGGGGAAGCGCTCCAGGGCTTTGACATTCCAATGGAGCTGATACATTACGGTTATGCGCTTTCCGGGGAAAAGATGGCAGAAAAGCAGCACAGGAACCTTGAACTTCTGTACCGTCAGGCTGAAAGCGAGCCGGATAACGCATATATATATTTTCAGATAGGACAGTCCCAGGCGATTATCGGAAACCATACGGAGGCAATCACGGCATATGAAAAGTCGCTGGCTATGGATGGAGAAACCGCAAAGCCATATGTGCAGCTGATGCTTGTGTCACTTATGAAAACCTACAGAACTGCGGGCCGCATGGAAGACGCACTGGCGCTGGCTCAGGAGTATGCATCGCGATGCGCGACTTCCAGATTTGTAGAGGCACACGCAGAGCTGCTTTGGAACTGCGGCCAGCGCCTCAAGGCGATGGTATTGTATCTGAAAGCTACCCTGATGCCGGATGCGGATACGCTTGGTGAGGGACTGCTGCGCTGTTATGCGCACCTGATTCAGGGATATTATGATACTGGGGACATTAGAATGGCAGAGCTGTTCAAACAAAAATTTGCAGAATGTAAGGAACAGCAGGAAAATCAGCTGTTCCGCACTTAATTGAATATGACAGACAAAAAAGTTGCCGCCGCCTGGCGGCTTTTTTTGCTTAGGAACTGTTCAGAAATTGCTTGTCATGAGTAATCTGTGAACAGTTCCGCATGCACATGGACGTCCAGATGAAATATGTCAGCAAGCTGACGGACGCCCTGCTCAATTTTAGGGGAAATTGCAATAGTGTGGAGTGATAGTTATGGACTTTTTATGGTGGAATTGTACAAATTGTTTTTATTTTTGCAAAAATATATAATATTTACATAATTGCTTGACGATATATTTAATATGGTACAGTCATTATGTCAATGGAGGGTGAGAAGTGGTAATTTCACATAATATATCTGCAATTAATGCGCAAAGACAATCTGGAATTATCACCAGAAAGGGAGACGGCATTACAGAGAAGCTGTCTTCGGGTTATCGCGTGAACCGTGCGGCAGATGATGCGGCAGGGTTGTCCATATCTGAAAAGATGAGAAAACAGATAAGGGGGCTTGACAGGGCAGCACAAAATGCACAGGATGGAATCTCTCTTGTACAGACGGCGGAGGGGGCTCTTGCGGAAGTGCACGATATGCTCCAGCGGATGAATGAGCTTTGCGTACAGGCGGCAAACGGAACGAATTCAGGAAAGGACAGGCAGTACATACAGGACGAGATTATTCAGCTGAAAGGCGAGATAGACAGAATTTCCATGACAGCAAAGTTTAATGAGGTTTACCTTTTAAATGGTACGCTTGGCGACCCGGAGAAGGCAGGGGAGGCGAGACGGGAATATGCAGCGTATATGGATGAGGTGGACAGGAAGCTTTCCTCGGATTTTGGCGGGGCAGGAAATGCCGTGTATCTTGACGGAGCCAACGGACAGACGGGGCTGAGGATTATATATAAGGAACTGACACATGATGTCAATACGGTACAGTCAGGAAGCGGGAATCCGGGACTGAGCGGTACTTCTTATGATATGCTGCGGGACGTGCTGCAGAAGGAGATCGTGCCGCAGGCAGTGAAGGCGCTTATTGACACATATCCGCAGGCGTATGGTTACCTGGCAAATTCAGATATTGGCATCGGGATGTATATATACCAATCGAACTCGTCGGAGCTGGCATCCGTGACGCTGGGGAGCAGGGTATGGTCTGACGGAACGGCGACACCGAGGGCAGAGCTGACATACAAGCTTAGTGTCAATGTCAATACACTTATTGATGCCAGTACGGGGGCAGTGAATCTGACGCCGGCTGTCAGGAATGAACTGGAAGTGACGATTATCCATGAAATGATGCACGCGATGATGGATGAGGTGCACACAAACGGAATGCTGGGATTTGATGGGAACAAATTTTCAAATGGGGAGGAGTTTCCGGGATGGTTTAAAGAGGGTATGGCGCAGACTGCCGCAGGGGGATGCTTTAACGGAAATGACTGGGTAAATGGGTCCGGGACGGGCTGGCTCGACGGAGTCAGCGGATTGAACATTACTGACACAACGAGTGATACGGACATCGCAAACCGTGTAACAGGCAGTGGCAGCAGATTAAGTTCCGGAACAACGACATCCAAATATGCCACGGGATATCTTGCATCGATGTATCTGGGATACCTTGCGAATGGCGGCGGTGCCGTAACAAAGGATGGCATTCAGAAAGGGCTGGATAAAATTCTGGCAGAGCTGCGTGGCAGTGATACAACGAAAGGGAAAAGCCTTGATAGTGTCATAAGGGATAATACAAACTATAATGGAATCCGGGATTTTGAGAACAAGTTTGGGGATGCCGCCTCTGCTTCGTTTATAAAAGACCTGGTGAAGCTTGTGGGGAATACGGGTACAGGGGGACTTGTGGCAGATTTTTCATCACAGGGCGGAATCCTGCCGGATGCACCACTGCCGTCATGGGTCGGACCGTTTATGCCGGATCCGAACAACAGCGATGTTGTAAACCAGTATCCACAGGGGTATCCGGTCATGTCAGGAGGCAGTGCATACAAGGATGGAACCGGGGTAGGCGTCAGCGGAACCGGCGGCACCGGTGGAACGGGAAGTACAGGTGGAACTGGGGGCACAGATGGTGTTCCTGGCGGCGTGTTATGGAAAGAGGTTACACTGACAGGCGGGCTGAAGCTGCAGGTCGGTGCGGAGTATGATGAGAGAATGACGCTGTTTATTGAGGGAATCAGCTGTAGTCAGATAGGCATACAGGACGTGGATGTATCTACGGAGGATAGCGCGACACGTTCAATTGACATGGTTGCTTTTGCGCTTGGCAGGGTATCTTCACAACGGTCGACACTGGGGGCATATCAGAACCGGCTTGAGAGCATTGTCCGGAATCTGGACAATGTGGTGGAAAATACACAGACATCGGAGTCAAAGATTCGGGATACGGATATGGCGGAGGAGATGGTCAGGTATTCCAATAACCAGATTCTGCAGCAGGCAGGACAGTCTGTCCTTGTTCAGGCGACACAGGCGGCGAATGGCGTTATGAAGCTACTAACATAGAAAAATGCTAGGAGGATATAAGGGTGGTAATCAAAAATAATTTGGGGGCAATGAATGCCGGAAGGCATATGGGCATTGTGGCTTCCGGCAGGGCGAAAAGTACAGAAAAGCTGTCGTCAGGTTACCAGATTAACAGGGCGGCTGACAATGCAGCGGGGCTTGCAATATCCGAGAAGATGCGCAAACAGGTGCGGGGGCTGGACCGGGCGGCGCGGAACATAGAGGACGGAATCGGATATGTCCAGGTTGCAGATGGGGCGTTGAGTGAAGTGCATGATATGCTGCAGCGTGTGAATGAGCTTGCAGTACAGGCGGCAAACGGAACAAATTCACCGTCCGACAGGGAGCATATCAACCGTGAAGTGCAGCAGATTAAAAGTGAAATGGAGCGCATTTTTGTCACGACTTCATTTAATGAGCGTAAGATATGGGAGGACACGGAACACCCGGTAATAAATGTCATGGGGGATTTGATGGTCCAGTCGGCAACCCCGTCAACACCTTATTTGAGCCAGGGTATAACAAATGACAATTATGATAAAATTTCGATGAACAATTACTCGATTAAACTAGATGATGATGGGATGGTGCTTTCATGGAAAGGGTATAATGGAACGGATTACCAGACTTCCCTGATTGGATGGGATAAGTTCAATGCCCAGAATAACTGGTCGTTCCAGATTGCGGATTATTTTAGACCGGAGGATAAGGACTTATTTGATAGTGCAGGCAGTCCCGTGTTTGATTTCCCGGTATCCTTTTCGGTCTCGTCTGACTCCCAGAAACCGGACATTATCAAAGCGTTGGATGGCACACATATATATTCCTATCCGAGCACTTCGATGACGCCTTCATTTGAAGAGCCGAATCAAGGAGGGGCGATGTATATGAGCGGTGCAAGTTTGGTGTACACGGCAGCATACGCATCGCGTACAAATGCCACAAATAATACACCGTTTGACTTTGATAATGGAAGTGATGGTTATATAGAACCATCCAGCAGGAATGGAAATTTGATAGCCGGGCCATCAGCCACTACTGTGGCGGATGCAAGGAATGATACACGGCCATGGGTTTTTGAATTCGAAATGGATGGAATCGGAACAGTGACAGGGACATCTACGCAGATATCTTATTCTGCGCCGAGTGACAGGGAAGACGATGACTATGGTCATTGGTGGGAATGGATACACTGGTCTGACGGAAGCAGTACAAAGAGCACGATAACACATACTACCAGCGGAGATCTTAAAGGGCTTATGGGAGCGCTGACCGGAAAGAAGAGTTCGGGAGCTCCAGGTCTTCTGACATCTGCAAATGGGGGCGATTGTGACAATGGAGGAACGATACAGATTGCTTTTGACTTGCGTGCCCAAAATGATTATACATACGGAAATGGGCAGACAAGCGATTATGTGGGAATGTTCTGGATGTCAATAGATGTGCGCCCGGGTGATACAGAGACGACAATTTTTAATAAAGTCCAGGATGCACTGAATAACAGGACTGTTGTCGATTTACAGACAAATAATGCCCAAAACAGTTATTTTTATAATCAGCATTATAACTATAAGGATTCCCCCATAAAGGTTAAGCGGTATTTGATTGACTATGATTATGATGACATTGATTTATCCATCCATAGCGGTGCAAATGTGATAGATAAGATACCGATGAAGTATGAATGTCTCCGTCTGGCGACGCTTGGAATGACAGACACCAATGTGCTGACAGAGGAGGAGGCAGGAAAGACACTGGATACGCTTACAGGTGCCCTACGGATTGTGAGCCACCAGCGTTCCGTTTTCGGCGCGTACCAGAACAGGCTGGAACACGCATTTGCCGTTGACAAGAACGCGTCGGAAAATACACAGTCTGCGGAGTCCCAGATACGCGATACGGATATGGCGAAGGAAATGATTCAATATAGCAATTTCAATATATTGGAACAGTCAGGAACTGCGATGCTTGCGCAGGCAAACCAGTCGAATAACCTTGCATTGTCACTGCTGGGATAGCATAGTAAAAGTTCTGCAAAAGTATTCCTTAATAAGCGCAATTGCGGGAATTGTTGGCAGGATATGGTGCAATATTTAAAAAAATTCAAAAAAAATGCACACATAACTAAATTTTCAGAAAATTCAGACGATATATATACTGTAAATGGAGTTACAGAAAATATTAACAATAACTTTGATTGATTCAAGGGGAAAAAGATAATAATCAAAAGAATAATTGTATAGGAAGGTTGCTTGGCGAAACGGATGTCCTGGGCTGCTGAAGGAGGAGAAAAATATGGTAGTACAGCACAATCTCAAAGCTATGAATGCAAACAGAATGTTGAACATTAATACAAAAGCTTCATCACATTCTACAGAGAAACTTTCAAGCGGTTATCGCGTAAACAGGGCAGCAGATGATGCTGCAGGACTTGCTATATCAGAGAAGATGAGAAAACAGATCCGTGGTCTCGGTCAGGCTTCCAGAAACGCCGAGGACGGTATCTCATGTGTACAGACAGCAGAAGGTGCACTTGCGGAAGTGCAGGATATGCTTCAGAGAATGAATGAGCTCTGTGTGCAGGCGGCAAACGGAACCAATTCCATGACGGATCGCCAGTACATCCAGGATGAGCTTGACCAGCTCGTGACAGAAATTGACAGAATTTCAGAGACGACAAAGTTTAATGAGCTTTATCTCTTAAAGGGTGATGAAACACTGCCGAAGGAGTTGTCACATACATTCAGCCTTATTGAGGATGATAAGATTGACCAGACAGGAACTTCACTGGTTAAAAGTGATGTGCTTCCTTCAACCTCTCCGGTAAGACTTAAGGTGGACTATGACAGCACGGAGAATGTCTATGTGGTAGGCGCGGATATTAAAGAGTCCAATTCAAGCAGCCCTATGACTGCAGACGTTATAACAAAGGGCAGCGATTATACAAAGTATCTTGCAGATGGTACTACGGTTGGCACAAGCTCTTCTGTTACGGCTGCTGTATTCAACAATGAGTATGTCGCATTCAAGAATACAAATCTGAGCGCTGCTGATGCAGATGTTGCGACATCAACATTGAAGAAGGATGACAAGGGAAATATTACACATTCCACAAATGATACTTATATGTATGATACGGAGACAAAGAATATTATCCATCTGTCAAAGCAGGAAGACTTGTCAGATTATATCGAAATCAAAGACGGAAAGTATGTAGTAAAGGATCGTTACAGAATGCTTTCGAAAGCAGATGGGGCAACAACGGCAGGTGCCACTGTGCTCGGGGAAGCCATTACAGGCGACAGGGTTCTGACCAAGAATGATTTTGTAGGTGCAACGGCAGAGCGTGAGCTTTATGATTCGAACGGCAATCGTGTATCCAGCATGGCTCTGTACAAATATTTTAATGATAATGGTGATTACACAGGAGGATTGTTCAGCGATAAGGCGGCAACCAAGGAAGTGGAGCAGGGAGCCGGAACACCTGATGACAAGAAGGATTCCACAAAGATTGAATTCTATGTCAAGACAGTATCCGAGCCTTTGATCGCGGCATTGACATTCACGGTTCATGCGGGTTCAGATTCTGACCTTGAGAACAAGATTAGCGGAACAATTGACACGATGTCAGCAGCGGGTCTTGGCATCAACAAGTTAAAGAGCAAGTCCATCGGTATCGTGGATGCGACAGGTGATAATGCGACAGCAGCAATTGATGTCGTTGCAGAGGGACTTAAGGTTGTTTCCACACAGCGTTCCATCCTCGGTGCGATGCAGAACCGTCTGGAGCACACAATCGCCAACCTGGATAACGTTGTAGAGAACACGACTGCGGCAGAGTCAGCAATCCGTGATACAGATATGGCTGAGGAGATGGTAAGCTACTCCAATAACCAGGTACTCCTGCAGGCAGGACAGTCAATTCTTGCACAGGCAAACCAGGCAAACCAGGGTGTACTTTCACTCTTGCAGTAAATTACGCTCACTCTAACCTAATCTAATATACACGAAAAAGACCGACCAGATGACCTGGCGGTCTTTTTCGCAAGTATTTGGAATATGGCGGTTGTGCTTAAAGTCCTCATGGTGAATGTCCGGTATATATTTCATTCCAATTTCTGCATCAGGAAGCTGCATGGTATGTTTTGACGCCGGGGAATAAACCGCGTTTTATACAACTGCCTCAACAATTGTTTTATTGCCAATGGCAATCTCCTTCACGCCTGTTACTTTGTTCTTGTTAAAGTTAAAGCT
>DKUL01000031.1 GCA_002490665.1 Lachnospiraceae bacterium UBA7205
AGGATTTCCATTAGTACTTCTGTCGTGCCGATTGAGTGGGATGGCGTGAAGATTAATGTTCTTGATACTCCCGGGTATTTTGACTTTATAGGTGAGGTTGAGGAAGCAATCAGTGCAGCAGATGCAGCTATCATAGTGGTATCAGGCAAGTCCGGTGTTGAGGCAGGGACAGAAAAGGCATGGGAGCTTTGTGAGAAATATAAGCTGCCGAGAATGATTTATGTGACTGGAATGGATGCGGACAACGCATCATTTAAAAACGTAGTGGAGAAGCTCACGGAAATGTATGGCAAGAAGATTGCACCGTTCCATTTTCCGATCAGGGAGAATGAGAAGTTCGTGGGCTATGTGAATGTCGTGAGTGAGACGGGAAACCGCTGGAAGGGCAAGGATGTCGAGGCATGTGAGATTCCGGACTACAGCATGGAAAATCTGAACCTGTACAGGGATACCCTGATGGAGGCGGTGGCTGAGACAAGTGAGGAGTTTATGGACCGTTATTTCGGCGGTGAGACATTCTCTGAAAACGAGATCCGTGCGGCGCTGCGCACCAATGTTATTGACAGCTCCATTGTTCCGATTTCTATGGGGTCGAGCCTGTTATGCCAGGGTACATACACATTGCTTGATGATATCGTGAAATATATGCCAAGCCCTGAAAACAGGCAGCTTGCCGGCTTTAATATGAAGACCAACGAGGTCTTTGAGGCGAATTACGATTTTGCCAAGGCGAAGTCAGCGTATGTATTTAAGACAATTGTTGACCCATTTATCGGCAAGTATTCCCTGATTAAGGTATGCTCCGGCGTATTTAAGGCAGATGACACAATCTATAACAAAGACAAGGATATTGAGGAAAAAGTTAGTAAGCTGTACATACTGCAGGGCAGTAAGCCGGTTGAAATCAGCGAGCTGCACGCAGGTGATATCGGTGCGATTGCGAAGCTCACGGCTGCGCGGACAGGAAACACGCTTTCCACGAAGGCAACAGTGATTGAGTACGGCAAGTTTGAGATTTCGAAGCCTTATACGGCGAAGCGCTATAAGGTGCCAAATAAGGGGGATATTGACAAAGTTTCTCAGGCATTGCAGAAGATGTCACATGAGGATCAGACGCTGAAGGTGGTAAATGACGTGGAGAACAGGCAGACATTGCTCTATGGTATCGGCGACCAGCAGCTTGAGATTATCCAGAGCCGCCTGGCAAATGAATACAAGTGTGAGATTGAACTGAGTGACCCGAAGATTGCATTCCGCGAGACAATCAGGAAGAAATCGGATGTGGAGTACAAGTATAAAAAGCAGTCTGGCGGACATGGACAGTATGGTCATGTCAAGATGCGTTTTGAGCCGTCTGGTGATTTGGAGAAAGCGTATGTGTTTGAGCAGGAAGTAGTAGGCGGTGCGGTACCGAAGAATTATTTCCCGGCAGTTGAGAAGGGTATGCAGGAATCTGTCCTGAAAGGACCTCTGGCTGCGTATCCGGTCGTGGGCGTAAAGGGCATTTTGTATGATGGCTCTTATCATGCGGTGGATTCCTCGGAAATGGCGTTTAAGACGGCGGCAATCCAGGCATTTAAGAAAGGCTTTATGGAGGCAGGACCCGTGCTGCTTGAGCCGATTGCATCCCTCAAGGTGACGGCACCGGAGCGTTACACCGGCGATATTATGGGGGACTTGAACAAGCGGCGTGGCAGGGTGCTTGGCATGAATCCGGTCGGGAACGGCAAGCAGGTTATTGAAGCGGATATCCCGATGATGGAGCTGACAGGCTACTGCACCGTGCTTCGCTCCATGACGGGCGGACGCGGCAGCTTTGAGTATGAAGTTACGAGATATGAGCAGACACCAAACGATATTCAGGATGCACAGGTGAAAGCGAGAGCAAACAAGGTAGCAGATTCCGTAGATGCTTAGGAACTAGGCTGGCTGTGGAGCAGTATCAGAAAGGTTGTACCGCCGCCCGGCGTATCCGTTACTTTGATGCTGCCATGGTGTGCAGATATAATATCGTAGGCAATGGACAGACCTAGCCCGAAGTGATTTTTGTCACTTCGGGCTTTTTCACTGCGGTAAAAGCGGTCAAATATTTTTGCTTTCTCTTCATCACTGATTCCGACACCGGTGTCAGAAATTTTGATTTCAAAATGTTTATTCCGGTAATCGGCAGAAAGGCAGATTTTTCCGCCCTCCGGTGTATAGCTGACGGCATTGTGAAGGAAGATTGTGAGTACCTGTATGATGCGTTCGTTGTCACATATGCAGTCGGGGAGGGGATTTTCGGGAAGGGAGGCACTGATTTGAATGTGCTTTGCGGATGCCATGTTTTCAAAAGCCTCACAGGCATTCAGAACCAGTGTGTCGAGCTGGGTGCGCACTGGCTTGATGTCGAGATGACCTGTGTCACAGCTGAGCAGGGTGAGCATGTCATTCAAAAGCCTTGATGTGCGGAGGGCTTCGTTTTTAATGGTTGTCAATTCGGAAGATGCGCCGCAGTCAAGCCCTGCCTCGGCACATGAGAGTATGACTGCGAGTGGTGTACGCAGCTCATGTGAGGCAGAAGCGATGAACTGATTTTGGCGGAGCCTGCTCGTCTCAATAGGATTTAACAGTTTTCCGGTAAAAATCCATGCGAATATCCAGATTGCAATAAGGGCGAGCGAAATAATGCCCAAAAACAAAAGACGCTGCCTTGTCATCTGCTTCTGGATGGATGTAAGTGGTGCAGCCAACAGAATTTCCAGCGTGGATGTGTTTTTTTCCATATGAATCACAAAGCAGCAGTAACCGGATTTACTGACGTCTGTGTCATTTTTGCAGTTCAGGATAAAAGAAGTGTAACTGCTTTTGTAGGAAAGAGTGTGGTGCGTCAATGAGGAGCCGTTATTGTGGTAATAGTTCCATGCTTTGTCAAGTACCCGCTTTCTCTCGCCACTTTCCTGTATTTTATTGGTATCATATAGAAATTCGGTATTGTTGTCCATCAGGGATACATAATATTTTTTGCCCGATTCAAGCTGGGCTAGCCAGGTGTTGCTGATGATGTCCTGCTGTTCAATGTAGGAGGCGATGGTGTAGATGTCACTCTGGTAGGAGTACATCTTGTTTTTCGTCATATTGCTTTCGGTGATAAACAAATAGCCAAGTGTCATGACAATTAAAATCAATGTGGTGATACAGCCGTTTAACAGCGTTAGGTGTATGTGAGCTTTTTTGATAGTATTCATATGTCAGAAATTATCCTTCTCTATTCTTCCAGCAGACAGTAGCCAATGCCTCGTATGGTTCTTAGTTTCAGTCGGCTTCCGACCGTCTTGAGCCGCCTGCGGACGAAGTAAATATAGTTGTCGAGATTCCCTTCCTCAACATCACTGTCCGGTCCCCAGATTTTTAGTAAAAGTGTGTTTCTTGACAGGGTCTGCCCGCCATTTTTGACAAATATTTCAAGCATTGCGCCTTCGCGCCTGGAGCAGGTGCAGCTGCCGTCTGGACCGGTGAGGGTGTTTGATGCCTCGTCAAAGCTGATGTCGCAGTATGTGGGCAACTCTGCCTGGCTGATGACAGGAGAGCGCCTTGTGACACACTGGATACGTGCCAGCAGCTCCTCGAACGCAAACGGTTTTACCAGATAATCGTCGGCACCAAGGTTCAGTCCGGTTACTTTGTCGTTCAGGGTTCCAAGTGCAGTTATGATGATAATCGGGATGCTGATGCCCTGCCTGCGCAGCTTGGTCAGTACCATGGTACCCTCCATGCCGGGAAGCATCCGGTCGAGCAGTATCACGTCGTGGATATTCTGCGCGGCGTAATAGAGGGCTTCTTCCCCATCATGGCATGAGTCCACATCAAAGCCCCTGGAAACCAGCTGTGTTGTAAGTGTTTCGTTCAGTTTCTTGTCATCTTCGGCGAGTAGTATACGCATTGTTGCTCCTCCATTTTGTAAAATCTTTTTTGTAATTTATATTTTACTTTATTTTTATCTAAATTATCTCTAAAATTACTATGAATATATCGGGCAGGAGAAGACGATGTCTGTGACTATTATATGAAATTTTTTGCAGGGTATCAATAGAATTATTTTGGGTGGGCAAAGTCCTGGCCTGAACTGTTACGGTGGTTGCATTTTTTCTGGATTATAGATATACTGTATTTAGAATATGGCAGGATAAAAGCGGAAGCTGGACTGCTGTTTGGGGAGGTGTGGATGTGGACTGCAAGACGGTTGTCAATCTAGGTGCGCAGCGATATGACAGGCTTAGGGAGCAGGGAGCTTTCTATGTCGATAAAACGGCATTTATAAAAGAATGGTGGGAGAACGGCTCTGACGTGACGCTTATCACACGTCCGCGGAGATTCGGAAAGACATTGAATATGAGCATGATGGAGTGCTTTTTTTCGAATAAGTATGCAGGGAGGGGAGACCTGTTTGAGGGTCTTGCCATCTGGGACGATGAGAAGTACAGGCAGCTTCAGGGAGCATACCCTGTGATATTCTTAAGTTTTGCAGGTGTAAAGATGGGTAATGTGAAGGATATGAAGGCGGCAGTGAAGATTATCCTTTCCAATCTGTACGGAATGTACAGGGAAATTATGAAGTCAGATAAATTTGATGATGGTGACAGGGAATCCTTTGCGGCGGTAAATGAAAGGATGGGGGATGCCAAGGCACAGGCGGCAGTGAATTCGCTTTGCATCTACCTCGAAAGGTATTATGGGAAAAAAGTAATCGTGCTGCTGGACGAGTATGATACCCCGATGCAGGAGGCATGGATTGGCGGCTACTGGGATGAGGCAGTCGGGTTTTTCCGCAGTTTTTTTGACAATACGTTCAAGACGAACCCGCATCTGCACCGCGGCATCATAACAGGAATAACAAGAATTTCAAAAGAGAGTATTTTTTCTGATTTCAATAATCTGGACGTGGTTACGGCAACTTCGGATGAGTATGCCATTTCATTTGGCTTTACGGAGGATGAGGTATTTGGGGTTCTGGATGATATGGGACTTGGAAATGAGAAGGAGAATGTAAAATACTGGTATGACGGATTTACATTTGGAAGTTATAAAGATATCTATAATCCATGGTCAATCACGTCATTTATTAAGAAAAATGGTAAGTACAGCGCATACTGGGCAAATACAAGCTCAAACGGCCTTGTCAATTCCCTGGTACAGACTGGAAAGGTAGAGATTAAGGAGACAGTGGAGACACTCATCAAGGGTGGCAGTTTTAAGGCAGTGATTGACGAGCAGATTGTCTTTAACCAGCTTGCCGACAGTGCAAGTGCGGTGTGGAGTCTGATGCTTGCGACCGGCTATTTAAAGATTCTTGAGGTGGAGGTTGTGGGGGAAGACAAAGAAGCACAGTATACCCTGACGCTTACCAATAAAGAAGTTGCTCTGATGTTCAAAAACATGGTAAACAGCTGGTTTAAGAATAATGCCCGCGTTCCGTACAATGACTTTATCAAGGCGATGCTGATTGACGATGTAGATTCCATGAATGAGTTTATGAATGACATTGCCCTTGCGAGTTTTTCAAACTTCGATGTGTCCATGGGCGCATCGTCCAATGATGCGCCGGAGCGGTTTTACCATGGATTCGTGCTGGGACTGATTGTGGACTTGTCAGATAGGTTTGTGATTCAATCCAACAGGGAGAGCGGATTTGGACGTTATGACATCATGCTAAAGCCGCGGGATAAAGAAAATGACAATGCCTACATTATAGAATTTAAGGTGCATAAGCCGAGGAAAGAAAAAGATTTGGAGCAGACGCTTGCAAATGCCTTGCTTCAAATCGAGGAGAAACGCTACGAAACGGAACTTATCGCAGAAGGATTTGCACCAGGACGCATCAGAAAATACGGCATAGCATTCAAGGGGAAAGAGTGCCTGATAGGATAGTCTGGAGTGTTTTTAGAAAAGAGAGGTATCATTTAATATGAAAAGATTTCGTTTGATTTTGCTGGTTGTCCTTGCAATGTGCATAGGCTGTGGAAGCAAGCCAGTTCCGGTATTTGAACCAGTCATACTATATACGACGGATAAGGTAAACTGCAGGACTTCCAACACAACGGATTCCGAGGTGCTTGGGGTACTGCCAAGGAACACTGCGGTAGTTGCGGTCGGCTATGATGCCGGCTGGTATCAAATCCAGTATCAGGATGGCTTGGGATATATAAGGGAGGATTTCCTGAGCACGGAGAAAATTGCCACAAATGGAAAGCTTATCGTGATTGACGCAGGACATCAGGCGAAGGCGGACACTGCAAAGGAACCCATCGGGCCTGGTGCCGTGGAGACGAAGATTAAGGTGTCTGGCGGCACTTCTGGCGTAAGTACGGGTCTGCCTGAATATGAGTTGAATCTGTCCGTTGCGCGCAAGCTTCAGGAGGAGCTGTTAGACCGCGGGTATGATGTCATCATGTGCAGGGAGACAAATGATGTCAATATCAGCAATTCGGAACGCGCGCAGATTGCAAATGAAAACAAAGCAGATGCATTTATCCGCATCCATGCGAACGGTTCAACGAATTCCAGGGCAAACGGCATGATGACCATCTGTCAGACTGCATCCAATCCGTATAATAGTGCGTTCTATCAGGACAGCAAGGCACTTTCCACATGTGTGCTTGATGAGATGGTAGCAAGTACTGGTGCAAAAAAGGAGCGTGTCTGGGAGACAGACACAATGAGCGGTATCAATTGGTGCCAGGTGCCTGTCACAATCGTGGAGATGGGTTACATGACAAATCCGGGTGAGGATAAGCTGCTCGCAACCGATGAATACCAGTACAAAATTGTTGATGGCATTGCAAACGGAATCGACTTGTTTCTGGGCTTCTGATGATGCAAAGCAGTATGGGGTCTCCATGCTATATTTCCTCTCTGGAGTGGTTTTTTACGATATATTTTTAATAAAAGCTTGAATTTCGCGGTTTACCTGTTTTGGATTGTCTCCGTTTGCGAAATGTTTTGCATTTTTGATATAATGCAGCGGATAGCCGGTCTGTTTTGCCCATGCCCTGCAATAAGCTTTTACTTTTCCGGTGCTGTCCTTATCGCCGACAAGGATTAAAATGGGAAATGAAAATGTCACATCTGCGTTTTCATGGGCGAAGTATCCATATGCAATCCGCATCTGTTCAACCATGTCTGCCTTTGAAAGCGGTTCTGTCATGGAAAGCATTTTTTGGTAGGAATAACGTGTTTGGGCAACCGACCATGCCATACTTTTTCGTAGAAGATTTGCCGGAAACCATTTTGCCATTGGTGCAATCCGTTTCAGCCACCACAAGTCGGATTTGGAGTAGTAGCATAAGCCCAACGGCGTTGTATCTAACGCCACAAATCCCTTTACCATGTCGGGATGGCGGACGGCAAAATGCTGGCTTGGATAACCACCCATGGACATTCCGACCAGGATGACTTTTTCGATATTTTCTGCCCGCAGGATGGAATACAGAATTTCTGCCGTATCACGATAGGAAAAATTCTTATAGGGTCTTGACAATCCATGCATGGGAACATCCCAGAAAATAGTAGTATAGTTCTTGGAAAAATAGGAAGCCTGCCGCTCAAACATAGTGTGGTCGGCAGTCAGACCGTGTGTGAATACAATGCAGTCAGCGTTATTTTCTTTTTTCTCAATCCAGTAATGGACAGCACCGCCCGGTGCTGTTATTTTTTTGTGTTTCATTAGAAAGCTCCTTCCTCCTGTTCTGTCAATGCCGGATTAGCATATTTGTGAGCGATTCCGGGCATGGATTGTATTGTTTCTGTTTTTGTGACCGAGGGTTTGGGTGGCAATTCATAAGTGTCTGAATTAATGAACCGTACAAAAGCATAAACAGCCTCAATCTGGTGGTTTTACATGGTTTCTAACAGGCCGATTGTTTTTTCCAAAGCTGACATGGTCATTCCTCCTCGTCTATTTTCTAAAGAATATCATGTACAAAACCAAAAATCAATTAAATGTTATTCCTTATTTTTTTACAATATTTATTAATAAGGCTTGCATATTCGCAAATAAACAAGTATAATCGAATATAAACAAGATAAAACATGAAGAAATACGAAATCGAGGTATTTATTATGTTTATGGAAGAACGACAGAAAGATATTATTCGAAAAGTAAACCAGACAGGGCGGATCCTGGTATCAGAAATTCAGGAATGTTATCAGATTTCGGCGGATTGTGCAAGGCGGGATCTAAGGATGTTGGAAAGGAAAGGATTGCTGCAGAGAACACATGGCGGTGCCATTGCAGTTCATCCAAAAGAAATCTATCCCGCGCCGACATATAATCCAATAGATATAAAAGAAATTAAGACTGATTACCTGGCGGTTGCAAAAAAAGCAATCGAGTATATTCAAAACAAGGATGTCATTTATATTACCACATCTTTAGTCGGATATTATATGGCTGAAAATCTGCCGGAAAATATAACCATTACCGTATTGACAAATTCTGTTACCATTGCAGATGTATTGCGCAAAAAAATAAATATATCCGTTATATTATTGGGCGGAGAAATGTCCCATCGTGGGCACTGCCACGATTTTTATACCATTCAGATGGTGAATAATATCCGCATGGATAAAGCTTTTTTGTCACACGCGGCATTGTCTTTGGATTTTGGGGCATCCATTCACGATCCTGCCGGTGTGGAATTTGGAAAAGCTGTTATGAAGAACAGCGGGATGAATATCGGGTTATATCCGTCTAAGAAGATAGGGCGAAATTCCATCCATTCTGTATGCGGGATAAAAGATTATGATTTACTGATTACGGACAATAATGTATCAGAGGATTTTCTGACACAGATCAGGGAACTTGGAGTAGCTGTAGAAATAGTTGGGTTGAAAGGGGTATAGTATATCTGCCAAAGCAGGCAGATGGGAGTTAAAATTTGCGCTACGCCCAGATTCGCGGGCTGTTGGTAGAAGGGGGATTAAGATGTATTGTATATTAGTGACAGGT
>DKUL01000052.1:0-349 GCA_002490665.1 Lachnospiraceae bacterium UBA7205
AAAAGGAAATGGAGGGATTGTAAACATGGAAAGCATGGAACATACGCCCATAGTAAAGGAAGTAACAAAACGCCATATGGGAAAGGTGCATGGGAACGCAAAGCGGAATGAAGAAATGGTACTGAACTATCTGAAACTGCTTGCCAACGGCATTGTAAAGAAATACCTGTCACCTGATGAAGCCCATATAATAAGGGAACGAAAGAAACGTCTGGAAAATTGTAACCGATTCTGGTCTATGGAAACTTATGAAGCCAGTCATGTAAGAGTGTTACTGAGAACCTTTTTATGTAAGGATAAATTTTGCAGTAATTGTAATCAGTTAAAGAAAATGTTACTGCAAAACCGT
>DKUL01000052.1:671-794 GCA_002490665.1 Lachnospiraceae bacterium UBA7205
AAGGATTCTCTGTATCATATGGTGTTGACCGTTCCAGACTGCAACGGCGAGGAATTGAGAGGAACCATACAGCATATGGCTTACTGCTTTAAAACGCTTGTAACGTATCTAAACGGCAACAAA
>DKUL01000052.1:1143-71695 GCA_002490665.1 Lachnospiraceae bacterium UBA7205
TCACTTTCATGTAGCCGTTGTTTTGGGGAACAACGGAATTGGGGAGAAGCATATTGCCAATCAATTTTCTGGTGCCGGAAACCGCCTGTTTTCTGATTTTGAGTCCATGATTCAGAAAATATGGTGGCTCTTAGTCAATCAAAAGCGGCTTACCTCTGATAATATCTTAGGCAAGGACAATTCTTCCCAGCGGTATAGCTGTATCGTGGATAAATTTCAGCCAGAGGACTATAAGAAACTATTTGGATATATGACAAAGATGTATTCTGAGGATAACAGCCTTATGCGGTATGACAACTTCAAGACTTTGTATTATGCCCTCTCCCATATCCGCCAGATACAAGGCTATGGCGTATTCTACAATGTAAAGGAACTGAACACAGAAGCCTATACCGAACAGGAGTACCAGACATTGGAAAGCTATCTTGTCTGTGAGGAAAAGCCCGTCTGCTCCTATGAGCCGTTAAGCCGCCTAACTGGAGATGAAAGGTATATCGTGCTGAAAACAAAGCACCGAAAATAAAATTTATTTTAAACTTGAGGTTTTATTTTAAATGAGAGTTATGGGCGAAAATGGTTTTAAACTTATTTTAAAGTAGACTAGAAACACTGTTTTCGTTCAAGTGGATTGATAAGGACTGAGTTTAAAATAATTTTATAGGCAAGGGGGAATGTCATGGAACGATATATCACAGATACGATTTATACTCATACCGTTACGGAAAAGGCGGCAGAAATTGAGTTGAGGGAAAAACAGCTTTATACAAGGCTGTCTGCCCTTATCTCTGGTGAGGAATACCTACAGATTGAAGAAGAATTGAACCGTTTCTATAATGAACTGGAAAAAGAGGGCTTTTGTAAGGGATTCTGCGAGGGGATAAGGTTTATGCTGAAATGCTTATAATTATGCCAGTCACAGGGATAAGGATTTTAGGCGGTTTGTAAGCGGAATACGGAATAAAACAATATATGAACCGCTGTAAGGAATCTGCTTTGTAAGCGATTGAGGAACAGCATTTTAATCATACGGCTTTTCTATCAGCCTTTGTAAGACGGAAATAAAATTTTTATAAGGCTTGTAAGCGATTAAGTTACTTTTCACCGATAGGAACAGCCCTAAATTTGCGTTCTAAGGCTCATTTAGCGGTAGGTGGAAGTTTACTCAGGCAAGCGGTTAAAATGCGTTAGCGGTGATTTCTGGTCATTTAAAATGGGGAAGATTCTCTGTTAAAGGGTATCTTCCCCATCACTGTATCATTCAAGAATTTTCGTCCAGATAGCCAAACATGAGTTTTACCATATTGATTGCCAGGGCTTTTTGTTCCTCTGTCCTGCCGTTCATTAGTTGACACCATAGCCGATACTGCCCGTCATTATCCGAAATGACGGAATCAGACAGCAGATAATCTATGGTAACGCCCAGACGGTTAGCAACTGCTGCCAGATTTTCTAATGTTAAACTACGTTCCCCACGCTCAATCTGCCCGATATAGGCGGTTGAAAGGTTTACATCTTCTGCCAGTCTTTCCTGTGTCAGATTCAGCTTTAGCCGTTCCTCACGAATACGCTTTCCTAATGCCTGTTGCTCCATGCGGTTTCCCTCCAATGCAAATAGTATATGTAAATGATACTAATTGCTTATGTTTTAGATAATCCGCAGGTTGCGTTATTTATATATGCTGTCAGTTGCTTTTTGCTGTGCTATGTGCTAAGATAGTGCTGTGTAGGAGGCATGGCATTATGAAAGTGATATTGAGCAGAAAAGGCATGGATAGTAAATCAGGGGGTATGGCAAACCCTATCTTGCCAGGCGGTACACTGTTATCACTCCCTATTCCAGATACAACGATAGGAACGACATATAAGGATTTGTATTACAAAGGGCAGAGTTTAGAGAGAATCATCTGTCAGCTACGCCCTAAATTTGATTTTGGCAAAAATCCGACCTGCCATCTTGACCCTGACATATACGAGGATATAGAGGGCAGAACGACAACAGATGAATGGAAACCAGCATTCGGACAACATGGCGTATCTGCCGTACATCTGGATAAATTGGGCGTAGGCGTGGGCGATATATTTTTATTCTATGGAATGTTCCAAAAAACAATGGTTCAACCTGATAAAACACTGTGTTTTGACCGTAACGCCCCTATTGTCCATATCATCTACGGTTATATGAAAGTGGGGGAAATATTGAGGGAGAAACAGGAAATTGAGCATTATTCCTGGCACCCACACGGTATAAACCAAAACCGCCCGAATAACCGTTTATATCTGCCCGATACATACGGCACATTCCAGTATGATGATTCACTGGTGCTTACAAAGAGGGGGCAAGATAATCGGCGGCTATGGGCTTTGCCTGCGTTCTTTGGTGATGGTGGTATTTCTATTTCATGGCAAGGCGATAACCGCCCTACGGTAAAGGACGGTTATGCAGAATTAAATTCTGCTTGCAGAGGACAGGAATTTGTTGTAACTGCTTTTACTCCGAAACAAGAACGGAATTTATGTGATTGGGTGGACAGATTGATACAGAACCGTTAGACATGGACGCTATGTTCTGACTTGTCCTAAACGGCATTTATTGACAAAGAAATGAGGGATAATACATGGAGCGAAACATTGAACAGAAAGAGAGATTGCCATTTATCCAGAAATCGGCTGAAAAATCAGCCCTTGAAATGGATAAGGCTCTGGAAGATGTAGCGGAAATGACCGAGAAAGAATTGATTGAAGATGATGCCGAGGGTGGGTATTTTGATGATTTAGCGTATTATGACGAAGATGATTAAATCGGGGAAACAATCTATGGAAATAACGATTGAACAGGTAAAAGAATTTGCGTGGCAGCAGTTGGACGCTATGTGGCATGATAATTCTGGAACGGCTACGATTAACATGGTGAAATTTGATTACAAAGGTTATTGTGTCGTCAATCCGTGGATGGACGAAAAGACGGAGAAAGCCGTAGACCCTTATCGGTACTATGGGAAACAGAGAACAGAGCAGTTTGTCAAAGAAGCTATCAGAACCATTCAGCATAACAGGGAAATTGCAAAACAACACAGGAGATAAGAAAATGAAACATAGATTTATTGCTGTAGCCTTATTGATAACAACACTTCTCTCAGGTTGTGGGAATACTCAGACAACAGAGGTAATATCATCTGCGGAAAATCAGGTGATAGAAACACCTACCCCAGAAAACAAGGAGATACCTGTACCTGATAACTGGTGGAAAAACAAACTGTATAAAGAGCAAACAACAGGAACAGGAATGTACTTTTGGATAGAGGAAATAGAAAACCGTCTTTATCTGGTGGTAAGCGGCATACCCAACGGTGATTTGTCTATGGAGTTATGTATTGGAATAATCCCAAATACTATGGATAATTACACCACCTATGATGATAACCACGTTCAGTTTCAAGTAGAATCAGATACTAACACAATACTATTGTATAATCCAGATGATGACCAGTGCGTTATTTATACTGATTCTAAGTACGGCGGTTCTCCTATAGTTTCGGGAGTATATGACCAAGTTTTACAGAATGAAACAGAAAAGGAAACAGCACAACAGCCTGATGATTCCTATACAGACGGTGATTATACCACCTATGGCAGATATCAATGCTTTGAAACAGATACTTTTGTAAGCGTAGAAACACAGAACGGTTCACTGGTACTGTACTTTGAACCAGAAGCGGAAAACTTTGTCCTTGACAGAAACGGAGCAGACACAGGCTGGGAATTTATTAACTGGGAATTTGAAGAAAGAGTATATACATCCGCCGTTCTTCAAGATAATGAACTAATCATCACTTCTACAGAACCTTGGAGATATGACGGCACATATATCCAACTTCCTGATATAGGCACTGATGGGGAGGGGGAATAAAAATGTCTGTCCATCTGGAATTTTGAAAAAAAGGTAATATGATAGCCATAGGAACTATTGTAGTTCCTATGGCTATTGCCTTATTTACTGAATTTCAGAAATATCAAGATTTATGAACGCATTGGAAATACGAATATACAATTTGCCAGATTCATCAATCCTACAGAATGGCTCTTGAGAGTTTTTATCATAAGGCTTCAGCACTCCCAACTGGAACAACTCCGAATAATACGCCAATTCATTTGGTACGCAGAAAGCAATGTTCATACCAGAGTTAGGTTCAATAGGAAGTCCAAAAATCAGTTTGTAAATATATTCACAGTCCAGTAAATAGTCCATATCCTCCACATAACCAATTTCATCGTCATTTCTTCTGATTTTGCATGATAATCTTACATTCTGTTCCCTCTGCTCATGGGTTGGAAACAGATATAGATATTCGCAATCCTTGAGTATAGACCGAACTGCATCAAGAAATTGTTGTACTTTCTGCCCCTGAACTGCTCGTTCTTTTAAGGCATCTGTTACACATATAGCTTTCACTAATTGCCTCCCTTCTTCACGAAATCCTTGAAAAACTACTCTCCGACCTGTGTTCTCATCCATACATGAGCCATCAAACGCAGCCTTAAAACTTTCTTTATGATTCATTGCTTCAACCTTTTCTTGATACATAAATTGCCCTCCTTTTGATTTTACGTTTATCTTGGTTCAGCCATTCAAAAAACTTGTCCTTTGATACCACCATACGCTTATTCAAATGAATTGTCGGAAAATCTGCGGAGTTCATAATCTCGTATGTCTTACCCTTTGAAATTCCCAAAATCATCTGAACATCCTTTGCTTGGAGTACCAGCGGAAGTGACTCCCATGAACTGTAATTGTCCATAGTCATGCCCTCCAATCTGCTATTTTGTAAGTTTGATTGTTACTTTTATCTTTTCAGATAAATTAGTCGGAAAAGACTGAAAATTCCTCTATAGCCGTTTCCTTGTTTGGAAAATCCAAAGTTTTTATATGGGTACTGCTTTATATCGCAGGTTAGTCAATGCGTACTAAGTTTTTCTGTTGCACCTTCCTCTCAAACTCCCACTATGTCCTGTTACGTCTATTATGATACAACACATTTCATTAAGTGTCAAGACTTTTTAACCGAAAAATTCAAAATAATTTTTTATAAAAATATATTTACTTTTCCTCTGTTTCGGTTTATAATAAATGTCAAGGAGGTTTTGACATTATGGAAGAATATAAATTTGCAGAATTTGGAAGCCGCCTAAAGGCTCTTAGAGAACAAAGCCATATCAAGCAGGGACAATTTGCGGATAAGATAGGAATTGTAAGGCAATCCATGAGTAACTACGAAAGCGGAAAACACTGTCCTGATGTCGAGGTTCTTAAAAGAATGGCAGAATGCCTTGGGTGTAGCGTAGATTACCTATTGGGGTTGACAGAGCATAAAAACTATGAAACTAATGTAGAATTTGACGAAAGCCTGTCTATACTGTCTAAGGCTTTATGCTCAATTCCAGAACCATTTAGGAATAAGTGGCTTGATGTATTAGCAGGTACGGCTCAATGGCTAGGTAAGGACTTAAACACTAATGCACGCTTGAACTTTTCAGCAGTTGTTTTCTTTAACGCTCTTACAGAACTGGCTGGCTATTGCCTTGAAGCAGAGGAAAAAAAGGCAGATGATTGTTACTCTGAGGAAATTGCTTCATCATATAGAAGCAAGCGTTTCTCCACAATTCTTACTTTGAGGAGTGAATTAAACACCATAGACGTTATCAGTAATGAAATGATTGAACAATGCAAAGGGGATGAATAATCTATGGCAAAACGAGGACAAAATGAAGGCTCTATCCGCAAGCGCAAAGACGGCACATGGGAAGCCCGTGTAACGATTGGCATATCAGCAGACGGAAAGCAACAGCGTAAATCCTTGTACGGAAAGACCAGACAGGAAGTATCCGCCAAAATGACCGACCTGCTGAATAATCTGCAAAAGGGCATTATCACCAATCCTACAGAAATGACCCTTGCCGAATGGCTTGACTATTATATGCTCGAATACAAAAAGCGGTATGTAAAGCCTACCACCTACATCAATTATACGGTAAAGGTAAAAAACCACATCAAGCCAGCTATCGGTCACTATAAGCTAAAGGCACTCCGACAGGACATCATTCAGAAATTTGTCAACAGCCTGTCTGATAAAGGGTTAGCGCCATCTACGGTGATAGATGTTTACAAGCTGTTAAGCAACGCCTTAGAAACGGCGGTAGATGACGGCTTGATTGTCCGTAACACCGCTAACAGGGTAAAACTTCCTAAAACCCAAAAGCCACAAATCAATGTTTTAACACAGGAACAGCAGAACGCATTTGTGGAACAGGCGAAAGTAACTTACATGGGAGTTGTCTATATTTTCGACCTCTGCACAGGTATGCGGCTTGGGGAATTATTGGGGCTGAAATGGCACGACATAGACTTTGAGCAGAACCAGTTGCACATCAAGAGAATCCTCCGAAAGGTGAAAGACCCTGACAACGCAGACGAACATTGGCACTTAGAATTTGGCACACCAAAAACGCCGTCCAGTGACAGGATAATCCCCCTCAACGAAACGGCTATCAAAGTGCTTGCTGATGTCTGGGAGCAACAGGAGAAAAACAAGGAAAAAGCCAGTACCGCATACGAGGATAACGACCTTGTTTTCTGCACCCAGCTAGGCAGACCGCTTGACCCGAACAATATACGGCGTACCTGTTATTCTATCTGTGAGAAAATCGGCGTGAGCAACTTCCACCCTCATTGTCTGCGTCATACCTTCACCACCAGAGGGGCTGAAAATAATGTGGACGTTCGGGTAATGCAGAAATTTTTAGGTCATGCAACCATAAAGGAAACAGCCGATACTTATACGCACGTATTGGACGACTTGAAACAGAATGAAATTCTAAAACTGGATAACGCAGTAAACTATTGAGCAAAAATATCGGGTAGGGGTAAGGTAGGGGTTAAACAGCAAAAGGAGCTACCGCCCATAAGCGGTAACTCCCAGCGTTTACAACATTTTCCCGATAGGGAATTGTATCAGACGTTAAATCGGAACAAAATCACATCCCCGTCTTTTACCACATACTCCTTGCCCTCAAGACCGACAAGTCCCTTGTCCCTCGCTGCTGCAAGAGAGCCATTTTCCAGTAAATCCTTATAATTCACAACCTCTGCGCGGATAAACCCGCGCTCGAAATCCGTATGAATCTTTCCTGCCGCCTGCGGTGCCTTTGTGCCGACCCTGATTGTCCACGCACGGCATTCATCCTCTCCCGCAGTGAGGAAGCTGATTAAGCCCAGCAGCCTGTAGCTCGCGGATATCAGCTTGTCCAGTCCGGATTCCTTTAATCCCAGATCCTCAAGGAACATTGTTTTCTCATCGTCGTCAAGCTCTGCAATTTCCTGCTCAATCTGGGCGCAGATGACAAATACCTCAAATCCTTCTCCTGCCGCATACTCACGGACTGCCCTGACGCCCGCATTGTCAGCGCCGTCATTTGCAAGGTCATCCTCCGCTACATTTGCCGCAAAGATAACAGGCTTGTCTGTCAATAGATTATACCCATTTCTCCACAAAACTTCCTCATCATCTTCTGTCACAAAGCTTTTTGCCATTTTTCCTTCTTCAAGATGCGCCTTAATGCGCTCTGCGAGCGCAAGCTCCTTTGCCTGTGTCTTGTCATTTTTAGTGCCCCTTGCAACCTTTGCAATGCGCCGCTCAAGAATCTCGATATCCGAGAAAATAAGCTCCAGATTTATCGTTTCAATATCCCGCAGCGGATTGATGCTTCCGTCCACATGGACAATATTGGAATCCTCAAAGCACCTTACAACATGGACAATCGCATCCACCTCGCGGATGTTGGCAAGAAACTGGTTTCCAAGTCCCTCTCCCTTGGACGCGCCCTTTACCAGCCCTGCAATATCGACAAACTCAATCACTGCAGGCGTCACCTTTTTTGTGTGATAAAGCTCGCCGAGAAGCCGGATTCTCTCATCCGGCACCGTTACAACCCCTACATTCGGGTCAATTGTACAGAACGGATAGTTTGCCGACTCCGCGCCTGCCTTTGTCAGGGAATTAAACAATGTACTCTTACCTACGTTTGGGAGTCCTACGATTCCTAATTTCATAATATATATTATCCTCCTTCATGAAAATACCATGTAACAGTCCAGTCTTCGGCTTCCTGTTACAAGCATCAAGCCATAATTTGCAACAAGTGCAAAGTCCTGAGCTGAACTGATACAATGCCCTTACATCCTGCGCAAAAATTCCTTGACATTTGCCGTGATGTCGCCATGGAATATGGCGGAGCCGGCGACAATCACGTTTGCTCCTGCGTCAAGGTTCTCTTCAAGGTTCCCAAGTGTCACACCGCCGTCAATCTCAATTTTCACATCCGGATAGCGCTCGTCAACCACTCCGCGCAGCCACTTGATTTTGTCCATGCACTCCGGAATGTATTTCTGGCCTCCAAATCCGGGACGGACGGTCATCACAAGCACCATGTCCACCATCGCAATATATGGCATTACCGCACTTACAGGAGTTTCCGGATTGATTGCCAGGCCGCACTTTATCCCTGACTGCCTGATTTTTGCCAGCGTTTCCGGTATGCAGTCACACGCCTCGACATGGATGGTCACCCCGTCTGCGCCAAGCCGAATCAGTTCATCGACATACCGCTGTGGCTGCTCCACCATCATGTGTACATCCATAAAAAGGGCTGAGCGCTTTCTGACGCTGGCAAGCACTGGCATTCCGAACGATATGGACGGAACAAACATTCCATCCATAACATCGATATGCAGATATGGCGCACCTGCCTTTTCCACAAGTTCAATCTCTTTTCCAAGTTCCCAAAAATCCGCCGCCAGTATTGAAGGGCATAAATAATTCATATTAGTATTTCCTCTTTTCCTTTTCCCGCAGTTCCTCGTAGAACATCGTGTAATTGTCATATCTGGTTTGACTGATTTGACCTTCCTCCAAAGCTTTCTTTATTCCACAGACAGGTTCATGGATATGGGCGCACGTCATAAACCTGCACTGCGGTTCATATGGCGCAAACTCTGGATAATATGTCTTTAAGCTTTCTTTCTCCATGTCAAATAGCGATAGCGAACTAAATCCCGGCGTGTCCATGATATACGTATCACCGGAAATGGCAATCAGTTCGGAATGCCTGGTCGTATGCTTTCCGCGTGCAATCCTTTCACTGATATCCCCTGTCTCCATTTTTTTCCCATTTTGGAGGCTGTTTACAATCGAAGATTTGCCGACTCCGCTTGGTCCTGCGACCGCTGTAGTTCTGCCGCGAAGTATTTCTGCAAGCGAATCCATGCCTTCCTTTGTAACCGCGCTTACAAACAGTATTTTGCATCCGCTGTTTCGGTATATTTGTTCAACAGCTGCCCGTTCTGTCCCAGTTGAAAGATCCCTTTTGTTAAAGCAGAGAATGCAATCAAGTCCCTGCTGGCGCATCATAATAAGAAAACGGTCAAGCAGATTATAATTGGGTTCAGGCTTTGTCATGGCAAATATCAGCAGCGCCTGGTCGATATTGGCAACGGCGGGACGAATCAGTTCACTTTTCCTGGGAAAGATACGGACGATGCTGCCCTCCGAATCCTTTTCGTGCGTGATTTCAATTTCCACATTGTCGCCCACAAGCGGTTTCCTGTTTTCTTTGCGGAATATGCCCTTTGCCTTACATGCATATATCCCCTCACCGGTGTGCACATAGTAAAATCCGGCTATTCCTTTTACAATTTTTCCTTCCATTGCTAATTCCTTGTAAACTGAACATTCTGTTTTATCTGTGCCGGAACCGGGCTTACCTGTGTTGTCTGGTTTCCATCCGCATCCGTCACGGGCACTTCCTCGTTTTTCAAATATGTGATAATGACAATGCCATACGCTGACGGACTCTCAAAATTATTTAAGTTAATGGATACCGGAAATGCAGTGACGTTGGAGGAAGCCCACAGCTGCCTGCCCCCATCTGCCGTGACAAGTATGACCTCCGCATTTCCGCCAATGTAATCCCCCGGTGCCTGCACCAGCAGGCTGCAGTTGTACGTTGTAACTTCACTTCCGATGCTTATTTTCAGGTCGACTGTTGTGCCTGCGCTGACCGTTGTTCCAGCCTCGTAACTCTGGTAACATACCTGTCCCTCGGGATAGTCCGCGCTATAGGAGTCCTCCACGGAACCAACCACGAGTCCTGCTGCCTCCAGGACACTGACCGCAGCGTCCCTGGAATTTCCCACGACCTCTGGCATACGTACCTCAACATTGTCGCTGCCCTTGCTGATGACAATTGTAATCTCCGACTCAATCGGCGCGATACTGTTTCCTTCGGGCGACTGCGATATAATCGTCCCCTTGGCATACTCCGCCGAATATGCATCGGACTTGACAACCTTGAACCCTGCCGCTGTCAGTGTCGCTGTCCCCT
This sequence comes from Lachnospiraceae bacterium UBA7205, assembly GCA_002490665.1. Lineage (GTDB taxonomy): Bacteria > Bacillota > Clostridia > Lachnospirales > Lachnospiraceae > COE1. The sequence continues at coordinate 11,578 of DKUL01000052.1, forward strand.
CTGCCTCCGTCATGCCTTCCACTGGCGGCACATCAATTCCGTCTGCACCCGCGCTGACTGTAAGAACGATTGTCGTATTCAAAAGAATCTTATCATTTGGAAGAACCGTCTGGCCATCTTCCAGTGCCGCCGAAATAACTTGATTCTTCGCATACTGTGTGGATTCCACAAATGTTGTTTTACATCCAAGCCCCACAGAATTGACGGATTCCTTGACATCATTGACGTCCAGCCCCACAAATTCCGGCATCACAGCCCGCTCTGTGCTGCCCTCGCTGTTTGTCAGCCCGGCGCCTGACCCGCTAATCTGCTCAAAGATGCCAGTTGCCTGACCTGCAAAATATAATAGAATGCAGCCGATAACCACCGCCGCTATCACGGTCAGTACCGTCGCAAAACGTTCTGCCTTCGGATTATAGTCATATTCATTCCTGCCATAGCTGCCCTGGTAATCGTCTTCGTAGCCAAGGTCATCGGCACGCACATTCCTCCGGTTTACAGTCTCCTGCGCGTAGTCCTCCTCATAGTAATCATACTCTTTCCCGTAATCTTCCTGTATATATTTATCTTTCTTTTGTTTTCCTTTTGTTTGCTGTTTCTTCTTGTTATCAGATTTGTTTGCCGTCTTTTTCCCTGCGGAATTTTTTGCCTTGTCATTTCCGGTCCTGCCAGATGCTTTTGCCGCGTTCTTTTTGCCTCCCCTTGCAGGCTGTTCCATGACGACCTCACCATAATATGCATCCTCCGGATAATACGGCTCATTATAAGAATCATCCTGGTACGTATCCTCGCCATAATAATCATCCTGATACGCATTGTTTTTTCTTTTCCTTGGCTTTACCTGATTCGGTATCGCCTCAAGTTCTTCCTCATCAGCATATGTCTCCTTGCGCGGAACCCTGTCCTCCCACACTGTGTCAAGTACTGCCGGCATCGGGGCTGGGGCTGGTGTTACCTGATTCCCCGCTGCATTTCCGTGGCTGCCGATTGGCGTCACAATTTTCGTCTTTCCAGCCTCATCCGTCGTATCTACCTGCGCAATCACGGCATCCGGATTAATCAGGGAATGTTTCAGGTCCGCTATCATCTCGCTCATGCTCTGGTATCTTCTGTCAGGACTTTTCTGTGTGCATTTCATTACAATGTTTTCCACACTCAGCGGAATCTCCGGCACAAACTCCCTCATGGACGGCATCGGGTCCTGGATGTGCCTGATGGCAATGGAGACTGTCGTATCGCCGTTATACGGCACGCGCCCCGTCAGCATTTCAAACATGGTAATACCCATCGAATAGATGTCACTTTTTTCGTCCGAGAATCCTCCCCTTGCCTGTTCCGGCGACGTGTAGTGGACAGACCCCATCACATTGGAGGTAATGGTGTTGCTCGATGCCGCCTTTGCGATGCCAAAATCCGTTACCTTTACTTTTCCCTCTTTGGATATAATGATATTCTGCGGTTTGATGTCCCTATGTATGATATGATTGTTATGTGCCGCCTCGATTCCCATTGCCACCTGGATTGCGATGCTGATGGCTTCTTTGGTTGTCAGCCTGACCTTTTTTTCGATATATTTCTTTAATGTAATACCTTCTACAAGCTCCATTACGATATAATGGATGCCGTCTTCCTCGCCTACATCATACACATTGACGATATTGGGATGCATGAGGCCGGCAGCCGCCTGTGCCTCCACACGAAACTTGGAAACAAAATTCTTGTTTTCGGAAAATTCCTGTTTTAATATCTTGACCGCCACAAACCGGTTCAGCTTCTGATCCTTTGCCTTATATACATCTGACATGCCGCCCGTGCCGATTTTTTCAAGCATCTCGTAGCGGTCTCCTATCAGCATTCCTAACTTAATCATCCTGACCTCCAAACGGTTCCACAAGAACCACAGCTATATTATCACGTCCGCCGTTTTCATTGGCCGCCTCAATAAGGCGTCTTCCAGCATCCTCAAGGCTGCTGCTTCCAACGATAATCTTGTGTATTTCTTCATCCTTTAACATATTTGTAAGCCCGTCTGTGCAGAGCAGCAGTTTTTCCTTCCGTCCGATATGTACATCAAAAAAATCCACAAGCACATACTCTTTTACGCCAACCGCCCTCGTGATAATATTTTTGTCCGGATGCTTTCTTGCAGCCTCGCGGTCAATGCCGCCCATGTCAACCATTTCCTCGACAAGGGAGTGATCCTTGGTAATCTGCGTGATAAAGTCATTGACCACATACAGTCTGCTGTCGCCCACATTTGCCACCGTCACATGATTGTCCTCAAACGTAGCCGCCACAAATGTCGTACCCATCCCTTTCAGACTACTGTTCTGTCTTGAAACCCTGTTGATATGTGTGTTGGCATCATCAATCGCTTTCTGCAAAATATTTTCCGCATCATATTCATCCGTGAAATCACGAATTGACATGACTGCCCTTTCCACGGCGTGCTTTGACGCATAATCACCTGCATTGTGTCCCCCCATACCATCCGCAACAATAAAAAGGTTGGGAAGATTGCCCACCGGCTCATCTGAAGTAAATAAATAGTCCTCGTTTATTTCCCTTCTCCTGCCAACATCCGTTATAGAAAATAACTTCACTTTTTCTCCTCCAATCAGTGAAAACCCACGCATTCCGCAATCCGTTCAAATCCCTGCAATTTCCACATTCCTTATATCTTAGCACAAATGACACCTTAATTCAAGAATCAATCTTTTCCGCCATCCGCCTGCGCAGCTGTCCGCATGCACCGTCGATATCCCTTCCCATCTCTCTTCGGACTGTGGCATTGATATGTTTTCTTTCCAGTTTATTTTTAAACCCGATGACATCCCTGTGCTCCGAAGCCGTATAATCCCGTTCCTGAACCGGGTTGACAGGAATCAGGTTGACGTGGCAGTTGAGTCCGCCAATAAGCCTGCACAGATTTTCTGCGTCCGCATCTGTATCGTTGACTCCGCCGACAAGGCTGTACTCAAACGTAACCCGCCTGCCTGTCTGTTCAAAATAATAGCGGCAGGCAGCAATCACCTCACGGATATCATATTTTTCCGCTATCGGCATCAGTTCACGCCGTTTCTCCTGCGTGGCGCCATGCAGTGACAACGCCAGCGTAATCTGGAGTTTTTCATCGGCAAGGCGCCGCATGTTTTCCACAATGCCGCATGTCGAAACAGTAACATTCCTCTGGCTGATATTCAGCCCGTTCTCGTCCGTCACCATATGGATAAAGCGGAGCAGGTTGTCATAGTTGTCGAGCGGCTCTCCCGTTCCCATGACAACCACGTTCGACACACGTTCCCCCGTGCTTTTTGTTATGGCATAGATTTGGTCCAGCATCTCTGACGCTGTCAGATTTCTTTCCAGCCCGCCAATCGTCGATGCGCAGAAACGGCAGCCCATACGGCAGCCCACCTGCGAGGAAATACAGACGGAGTTGCCATGATGGTACTGCATCCACACGCTTTCCACATAATTGCCGTCCGGGAGCGCAAAAAGGTACTTCCTGGTTCCGTCAGTCTTCGATACCTGGACGGTAACCTCCTCCAGCGCGGTGTACGGATAATCTCGCACCAGCCTTTCCCGCAGGTTTTTCGGTATATTTGTCATCTCATCATAGCTGCGCGCCAGTTTCACATGCATCCACTCATACAGCTGCTTCGCGCGGAACGCCTTCTCACCGATCTTTTCCATCTCATGCTTTAGTTCATCCATTGTGAGCGATTTCACATCCACGTCTTTATTCCTTTCCAATCCTATGCCTCTGATGTAAATACACTGATAAAAAATCCGTCTGTGTCATGTATTCCCGGCAAAAGCTGTAAGTATCCGTCCCTGGTGGTATCTGTATGTAAGCATTCCGGGAGCACATCATCAAGTGACACAGGTGTCATTTTCATATCGTTTTTCAGCCACATAAAGTTCTTTTCATTCTCATCCCTGTTTATCGTACACGTGCTAAAAAGCAGCCTGCCCCCTGGTTTTACATAGGATGCTGCCACTTGTAATATCTTTCTCTGAAGTTCTATAATGCCCGCAACTGCCTCCGGCGTGACATTGTACTTTATGTCCCTTTTTCTTCCAATCACGCCAAGCCCCGAGCAGGGCACGTCCGCAATGACAATATCTGCCGTGCCTGCCAGCTCATCCTGCATCATGCATGCGTCTGCCACAGCTGCCTTTGCATGATGCAGTCCGCACCGGTCAAAATTTTCCTGCATCAGCAATATCTTATGCTCCGATATGTCCCTTGATATAACCGCATAGTTGATATCACACTTTTCCAGCAAGTCCGCGGCAAGCATTGATTTTCCTCCCGGCGCCGCACAGAGGTCGATCACCCGCAAAGGACTGGAACCGGCTCCATGGGCAATTTTTTCGATTCCGACAGCAGTGACCGCAAGCATCGAGCTGACATCCTGTATCACAAACGCCCCATTTTCATAATAGGGCAGCCTGGTAATGTCATCCGTTCCGGACACCCTGTATGCACACGGCAGGTATGGGTGCCCTTCCATCTTCCCTCCCTGGCGCACAATCGCCTCCCGCACGGCGTTTACCGCACTGTCAAAGTCCACCCCTGTAATCTCAGGGACGTCACGAAACCGAAGCGTCACGGGTCTTTCCCTGAGCAGCCCTGCCAGCACAAGCTCCGTCTTTTCCGAACCAAGCTGTGCCGTCCACATGTCCACAATCCATTCCGGCATGGAATATTTTACGGACAGGCTTGTGTACGCAATCGTTTCCTTGTTGCGCGCGATGGTTCTCAGCACGCCGTTCACAAACCCTTTCAGCGTGGCAAACCCCTTTTTCTGCGCAAGCTTCACCGCCTCGTTACATGCCGCCGCATCCGGCACTGCATCCATATACAATATCTGGTAAACGCCCATCCGCATAATGACCCGAATGACCTTTTTCATTTTCTGGGTCTTTACCTTGGAAAATTCATTGATTACATAGTCAAGCTCAATCTGCCGCTCCAGCGTTCCCTCATACAGGCGCTTGATAAATGATTTTTCCTGCTGTGTAAGATAATTGTACTTATTGAGCACATCCCGCACAATCACATGGGAATAGGCATTCTCCGTCAAAAGCATCTCCATCACGAGCAGGCGCAGGTTCACATTACAATCCATCATCAGTCATCCCTTTTCCCAAACAGCATCACTAGACGCAGAAGCTGTAATATGGAAGCCGCTGCCGCCGCCACATACGTATATGCTGCCGCCTTTAACACCTTTGCGCTTTTCCTGCGCTCGTCACTTGTCACAATGCCGTACTGTTCGATGCAGACGAGCGCCCTCCTGGACGCATCAAACTCTACCGGGAGTGTCACAATCTGGAAAAGCACCGCGATGGAAAATACCCAGATGCCGATGTTTACAAGCACCGGATTGCTGCCCAGTATCAGTCCCACAATAATAATGGGGATACCCAGCCTTGAACCGATGTTTGCCGCCGGGACAAGCGCTGTCCTGATATTCAGCGGGGCATATCCCTCGTGGTGCTGCATTACATGTCCGCACTCGTGCGCAGCCACACCGATTGCGGCTACGGAACTGGAAGAATACACGCTGTCAGACAGCCGCACCACTTTCCTTGACGGATCATAATGGTCTGTCAGGTTTCCCCTGATATGCTCCACGCGCACATCATGAATTCCCCTGCTCCTGAGAATCGTTTCCGCAGCCTGTGCACCCGTCATGCCTGACAGGCTCCGCTCCCTTGCATATTTCTGAAACGTGGAATTCACCCTTGCGGACGCAATGATGCTGAGAACCGCACCGATTAGTACCAATATATAGGTCGGGTCAAAATAATAACCAAAATACGGCATATACGTCTCCTTTCCTGTCTGTAGACAGACATTTACTAATCACCAAGGCACATTCCTGCCTTCCACTGGTTTCCAAGCAGAAAGGTTTTTGTGTCCATGCGTTTTTTCCCCTCTAACTGCAATTCATTGATTCGTAAAATCCCATTTCCGCATGCCACATCAAAAGAATCCTTTGCAACGGACACAATTGTTCCCGGCGTATCTGTGCTTTTTGTGCCTGTATCTTCGGAAACGACATCACTGTCCCAGATTTTCACGATTTTCCCCTGATAAGCCGTGTAGGCGCTGGGCCACGAATTCAGTCCCCTGACAAGACGTTCAATGACCACTGCGTCCTGCTTCCAGTCTATTCTTCCCATGGACTTATCCATCATTTTCACATGGGTCGCAAGACGTTCATCCTGTTTTACCGGCGTAACCTCACCCCGCTCCAGCATCGGGAGTGTTTCCACTATCAGCTCTGCCCCTGCCCTGGCAAGCTTGTCAAAAAGACTTTCTGCTGTCTCCTTATCCTGTATTGTAACCCTTTTCTGCGTAAGTATGTCCCCCGTATCAACGCCCGCATCCATCTGCATGATTGTGACGCCGGTTTCTTTCTCGCCATCAATGATACACTGGTTTATCGGCGCGGCGCCCCTGTATTTCGGCAGGAGGGACGCGTGGATATTGACGCACCCAAATCTTGGCATTTCCAGAATCTGTTCTGACAGAATCTGTCCGAAAGCAGCCACGACATAGACATCCGCCTCATAGCCCTTTAATTCTACTATTGCCTCCGGTGTCTTTATCCTGACAGGCTGAAGCACCGGAATATGATACTTTAAGGCACATGTCTTTACTGGCGAGCACTGTACCTGCCCGCTTCTTCCCTTTGGCTTGTCGGGCTGCGTCACAACCGCCGTCACTTCATGCCCTGCCTGAATCAGCGCCTCAAGCGCCCCCACTGAAAAATCGGGTGTCCCCATAAAAACAATTTTCATCCTTTATCCAGCTCCTTTAATCCTCGTCCTCAGGCGGCTCGACATCCATCAGCTCACCCTCGACCTTCTCCACATAGAGATGTCCTTCAAGATGCTCAATCTCGTGGCAGAATGCCCTTGCAAGAAGTTCTTCCCCCTCTATCTCAAATTCATTCAGCTCCTCATCCTGTGCCACCACTTTCACATAATTTGGCCGTATCACCGACCCCGTCTTTCCCGGCACGCTAAGACATGCCTCGTTTCCTTCCTGCTCCCCGCTCATCTCCACAATCCGCGGGTTAATCAGCAGAATCGGGTCTTCCCCTGTCGCATCAATCACGACAATCCGTTTGAGCACGCCCACCTGCACAGCTGCAAGCCCGACGCCGTTTGCCTCATACATCGTCTCAAACATGTCATCTATCAGATCCTGAACCCTCGGTGTTATCTCCTTCACCTCTTTTGAAATCTTGTTTAAAACGGGATCTCCTATTTCTCTGATTGTTCTGATTGCCATAATTCTTTCCTTACCTTTCCTTCTCTAAAATATTTTTCCAATTTAATAATTCCTCATGGGATTGAAATCAAACTGCACACTGTCCGCGTTCCACTGCATCATGTCAATGTACGCCTCAAGTGCATCCTTAATTTCCGTAAGCACCTGATAATTCCTGTGCTTGATATAAAAAATGTACCGGAATACATCATTTATCCTTCCAATTGACGCCTCCGTCGGTCCAATCACCAATGCAAGTGCGTCACCAGACACCGCCTTTGCCCGCTCTGCAAGTTCCCCCGCATGCCCTGCCCCTGTGACCGCATCCGGCGAAAGGACAAGCACTGCCATCATATGCGCTGCCGGTGGGTACATCATCAAGTCACGGTACGTCATTTCCTCCTCATAGAAGCCCTCATAATCCTGGTTTGCCGCATGGACAATCGTATAATGCTCCGGCTGGTAGGTCTGGATAACCACCTCGCCTGGCAGTGCACTTCTTCCTGCCCTGCCTGCCGCCTGCGTGAGAAGCTGGAACGTGCGCTCACCCGCCCTGTAATCACCTGCATGCAGCGACATGTCCGCCGCCAGTATGCCCACCAGCGTCACCCTTGCAAAATCATGTCCTTTCACAATCATCTGCGTGCCCACAAGGATATCCGCCTCCTCATTGGCAAACTGCGACAATATCTGTTCATAGCTGTCCTTGCTTCTGGTCGTGTCCGCATCCATCCGGAGTACCCGCGCAGCCGGAAACTCCTTATGTAAAAGCTCCTCTATCTGCTGTGTTCCCGCCCTGAAGCCCAGAATGTACTTCGAGCCGCACTGCGGGCAGCTAGTCACACCCGGCGTCTCATAGCCGCAGTAATGGCACACCAGTCTTCCTGCCTTTTGGGAGCGGTCTGTGTGCTCTGACAGCGAGACATCACAGTGCGGGCATTTCATGACATACCCGCATGACCTGCATGACACAAATCCGGCGTATCCCCTGCGGTTGATAAAAAGCATCATCTGTTCGCCCTTTTCCAGCCGGTCACCTATGAGCGCATGCAGTCTCCTGCTGAATATGGAACGGTTTCCGGATTTCAGTTCCTGCCTTAAATCCTCCACATACACCTTGGGAAGCTGTCCGCCGGCAAGACGCTCTTTCAATGTAAAAAGCTTTATCTCACCGTTCTTTGCCTTATGATACGACTCAAGGGACGGCGTCGCCGAACCCAGGACAAGGACGGCATCTTTCATGCGGCAGAGCTCCGCCGCCGTCTCCCTTGCATGATATTTTGGCATATTCTCACTTTTGTAGCTGCCCTCGTGCTCCTCGTCCATAATCACAAGCCCAAGTCTTTCAAACGGCGTAAACAGTGCCGAACGGGGGCCTATCATAATATCAATTTCCCCTTTTGCGGCGCGCACGCACTGATCCGAGCGCTCACCAGCCGAAAGCCGCGAATTCATAACAGACACCTTTTCACCGAAGCGCTGGTAAAACCGCACAAGCGTCTGGTACGTAAGCGCAATCTCCGGTATCAGGACAATCGCCTGCCTGCCCTCCGCAATCACCCTGTCAATCAGTTCCATGTATACTTCCGTCTTTCCGCTTCCTGTCACCCCGTGAATCAGATAGGTCTGACGAATCCCCGCCCTGAAATCCGCAGCAATGCTTTCCACAATCCTTTCCTGGTTTTCAGACAGCTGCCTTTTTGTCTTTTTCTGCCACCCCCGCGCAACATTTCCAGGCAGTGCATTCCGGTATGTTTTCTCTGACCGAATTTCTATCAGCCCTGCCTTTTCCAACGACTGAATTGTCTGCGCCGCAATATTGAGTTTGCCCATGACCAGCGTATATGGCAGTAACGGCTGAATCGATAGCGCCTGCATCAGCCGTGCCTTTGCTGTCTGGTGCTTGCGCCCAAATTCTTCTGCCTTTCCGGCTGCCACCGCTTCGTCTGCCATACAGACAATCGTCTTTTTGACAAGCTGCTTTCGCTTCTGCTTCACGGGAAGTACTGTTTTCAGCGCGGAAATCATGGTGGAACCGTAGTTTTGCTTCATCCACCACGCAAGCCGGATGGAATCAGCCTCCGCACTGACTCCGTCCTTCACGATAGAATGAATTTCCTTTAACCGGCTCTCTTCATACGAGGCGCTGTCAGTAATTTCCATCACATAGCCATGAATCAGTTTGTTTCCCCGCCCAAAGGGGATTGTCACCGCCATCCCTACAGCTATTTTCCCCATTAATCCGTCAGGTATTCGGTACTGGAACGGTCTGTCAACCTTCTCGTGGGATATATCGACAATAATATTTGCAAATCTGCATGTCATTTGTCCGTCATTTCCTTCTGTCATTTTCCTCTGCTCTCTCTGTCATCTGCCGTTTTCTATCTCATCTAATATTTCCTGAATGAGCACCCTCTCATCCATCGGATACTTCACACCCTTAATCTCCTGATAGTCCTCATGCCCTTTTCCTGCAAGCACGATGATATCTCCTTCCCTGCCATGCGTGATGGCATAGCGGATTGCCTCCTTGCGGTCACATATCTCCACATACTTACCATCTGTTTTGCCGATTCCGGTCTTGATGTCCGCGATGATATCGAGTGGTTCCTCGTCGCGCGGATTGTCGGAAGTGATGATGGTAAGGTCGGCAAGCCTTCCGCTGACCTCACCCATCTCGTACCGCCTGAGCCTGGAACGGTTCCCGCCACAGCCGAACAGGCAGACAAGTCGTTTCGGATGATATTCCCTTAACGTGGTAAGCAGGCTCTCCAGCGCCATGGCATTGTGCGCATAGTCAATCATCAGCGTAAAGTCATCCGATACCCTGACCATTTCAATCCTTCCCTTTACCGTCGCGCCCACAAGCGCTGCCTTGATGTCCTCCTCCTTCACGCCAAAGTGCCTGCATATCGCAATCGCCGTCAGTGCATTGTACGCGCTGAATTTTCCGGGAATGTCCGTCTCAATCTCCATGTTGAGCAGCCCGGACACCTGAAACCGAATCCCGAGGAATCCTTTTCCCGTCACCAGCTCCAAGTCGCTTCCGCGCAAATCCGCACACGCGTCAAATCCATACGTCTCAAGCGTGCAGGTATGCCCCTCTGTCACCTGTTTCCAGTGCTTGTCATCACAATTGACAATGCCAACCCTGCACTGCCGGAAAAGCATCGCCTTGCACGCGAGATATTCCTCAAAAGATGCATGCTCGTTCGGTCCGATATGATCCGGCTCAATGTTGGTAAAAATCCCATAATCAAAGACAAATCCCTGTGTGCGGTGCATCATGAAGCCCTGCGACGACGCTTCCATCACCACTGCGTCACATCCTGCATCCTTCATCTCGCGGAAGTACTTCTGCAGGACAAAGGACTCGGGTGTTGTGTTGGAAGCCGGAATCACTCGTTTTCCTGTAATAATCTCGATTGTCCCCACAAGTCCCACCTTGTACCCTGCCCTTTCCAGTATGTACTTGACAAAATATGCCGTTGTGGTCTTGCCCTTTGTCCCTGTCACCCCGATAATTTTCATGCCGTCAGCCGGATTGCCAAAATAATTGGCAGATATAAATGCCATGGCATATCTGGTGTCTTCGACCTGAATCACGGTAACCTCCCTGTCGCCGGGAAGCTCCACGGCATGGCTGACTACAAGCGCAGCAGCCCCCTGGCGCACCGCCTCTGCTGCCGCCGTGTGTCCGTCAAAGTTCGCACCCTTTATACATATAAAAAGACAGTCCTTTGTAATTTTTCTGGAGTCGTTCACCACCTCAGATATTTCCACATCCGTACTGCCCTTGATGCACTGGTATTCAAAACCGCCCAATAACTCCCTGCACTGATACATATTTATCCACACCCCTTCATGACTGTACTGACACGCTTCCATTCTGAGGAGCTTTACCAGACAGGTACGTGCCGCACAGGCTGTTCAACCTTATGCTTTATATAAATCTATGAACTCTATTCTAAAGAATACCATATCCCCCCCCAATTATCAAGAAAAGAAAACGATCATAAGGCCGAACAGTAACGTCCAAATACAATAAGAGCCAGGACAAACCTGGCTCTTACCGCATATTTTCTTATGAGGGGGGAGATAGTGAGTGCTTCAACTATCTGTATATTACTATACCCGTTAAATGTGTCAAAAATGTGTTTAAATCATAAAAATAGAATAATTTTTCTTAACAAACAATAAATCCTGTTAAAATTTAAGCCCTAAACCCCTTAAAAACAGCCATCCATCATTCTCACTGATAATACTTCATCACCATCTGCAAGGACACATTCCCCCGGTATTCATTGATATCCGGATAGTACACCACCGATAAAACAATATCCACTGCTGCCGTCTGTGTTCCCCTGTGATACAAATTGTCCACTGCCGCCGCACCATATTTTTCCGCCACATACGCATCAAACGCCTCGATATCACCAAAATATATCATTTCATATTTTTTTCCGCCTTCGTCTGCCACCGTATATTTTCCCACATTATGGTTCGCGCCGAGCACCCTTCCGCCCACGAAACGGACATTCTTCTGCGCAAACTGCGGTTTCGGGTTTCCGTTCCCGAAAGGCTCAAGCCTTGCAATCTCCCTGACAAAGCCAATGCTCGCATACGCCATCGGCATCGGCACGTCAATCATCACCTTCTCCTCAAAGTCCGCATCCGTAAGCGTACAGTTTTCGTTCAGCCTGCGCCGGAACACGTCCACATTCTCCTCCGGCAGGGACAGACCGGCCGCAAGCTTGTGCCCTCCATACTTGGTAAACAGCTCCTTGCATTTTGTCATCTCGTCATACATATGAAATGCATCGATTGACCGCCCCGAGCCCTTGACGCCATCCTCCGCCCTCGTGAGCACGAACACGGGCTTGCAGTATTTCTCCCGGATTCTTCCTGCAATAATCCCGGCAAGGCTTTCATGTACCTCGGGCAGATACACGACAAGCACCCTGTCCTTGTCAAGCCCGCCATCTTCAATCTGCCTTATGGCTTCCTCAACGCCTTTTAACGTGAGTTCCTTCCTGCTGTCATTCATTGCCTTCAGATCCCCGGCAAGCACTGCTGCCACTTCCATGTCTTGCGCCTTGAAAAGCTCAAGCGCGTTGGCTGCCGTGTCAAGCCGCCCTGTGGCATTGAGACAGGGTCCAAGGACAAAACCGATTGTGTATGGTTTTATATGCGCTGCATCCGTCCCTGTCGCCTGCATCAGCGCCTTTAAGCCGATATTTCTCGTGTGCTTCATCAGCTCCATGCCGCTTTTTACAATAATGCGGTTTTCGTCCCTCAGCTCCATCACATCCCCGATTGTCGCAAAAGCCGCAAGCTCGAGCAGCTCCAGTCCAAGTTCCGACTCCATTGCCTCCCGCCAGTCCGTTTCTTCTTTCTTCGCCAGCAGTGCAAGCACAAGCTTGTATGCCACAACTGCGCCGCAAATCTCCGGAAACGGATAACCGCAGTCCTCCTGCTTGGGGTCCACAACCGCCCTTGCCTCCGGCACCCTGTACTGCCTTACGCCGTCCTTTTCCTCATAGGGCACCTCATGGTGATCCGTCACGATAACCGTCATTCCAAGGGAATTGGCAAACGCAGTCTGCTCGTATGCCGCAATCCCGTTGTCACAGGTAAGTACCGTGTCCGTACCCGCATCATATGCCTCCTGAATCAGATTTTCGTTCAGTCCGTAACCATCGCGTATCCTGTGCGGAATGGCTGTATCTACAGCTGCGCCGCACTTTGACAGGCCGCGGAATAAAATATATGTAGAACAAATACCGTCAATATCATAGTCCCCTATAATACGGATGCGTTTCCCCTGCGCCATCTTTTCCAGCAGGATATCCACTGCCCTGTCCATGTCCTTCAAAAGCCCCGGTGCATACAAATGTTCCCTGGTGCCGTTCAGAAACCTGTCAATGTCCTTGTCCTCCACCACATCCCTGTTCCTGATAATGCGCGCAAGCACGGGGTCAATATGGTATTTCTGGGAAATGGCATCAAAATCAGCCCTTTTTGCCGCTACCATCCACTTACTCATATCCAAAACCAAACCTTTCCGCCGTCATTGAAAGGGTAAATTCAACCAACGCATATATATCACCGTTTCCATCCTCCAGCACAGCCTGATGCCGCTGTCCTGCCTTTCTGGCAACAGCCATCAGCCGGTCTCCATAGACGGCTGGTTTCCTGTACTCTGCCCGCAGCTCCCTGATTTCGGCGTCTTCCGGAAGCATCTCCATCGCAAGCCTGACATACTGCACATTATTCATATGCAGATTGGAATCAATCTGGTACCTTCTTACCTGAAATTCTTTTTGGGTTACAGTACTGCAGGCTTCATCAAGCAGCGCAATCTTGCGTGGTGCATAGTCCATATCCAGTTTTTCTGCCAGTTCATATCCGTCTATCATCTCCTGAGGCGGTTTCACCGGACGGCGTTTGACGGTGTCAATCAGTGTCCATATTGAAGATGCGCTGATAATCCTGTTTCCCTTTGTATCTGTCACCATAAAGTTGCGATAGCCCAGAAAACCCTTAAAATCATATGGAAACGTTGTAATCCTGATTTTCTCATTCAGTGCCGGCCGTCTGTCTATCACAATCTGCCATGAGCTGAGAAGCCACGCAATATTCCTGCCATACAGATAGTCAACCGTGATGCTGCCGTTCTCCGCCTCAAAAATCGCCGCGTCCTGAAAACAGTCCAGTATGGCAGGCACTGTCATATGCAGCGCCGCATCCACAACACTATACCCCACATTTATCTCATATGTATACATCCCATCCCTCTTTCCAATCCTTATTTTTTATGGACAATTCCCTACCCCGGCATCCTGTCCAAATAAAACCTTATCAGCCCAAACAGCAGCAGATGGACAGGGTAAATCGCATAGAACAAATACTTCATCTGCCTGCCGCGCTCCCCATTATAAAAGTGAATCGGGATAAACGCGAGCGGTGCCGTAATTTCATATGCAAATGCACAGATTCCTGCAAGGTTGCGAATCCACTCCTTCATATCCCTCACATAGTAAAACAGAATGATAAAAAGGACACCCTTCCAGTGGTAATCCACATCTGTCACTTCCCCCGCGTATGCCGCCAGAAAAATGACGGCAGCCCTGAGCACGACATATTTTTCTTCATATTGATACCGGAACCTGTCCAGAACCATCAGGGCACACAGCCCGATGCACAGCGTAAAATACACATTCTGCCCACGCGGATAGACCACCTTCCCAAAAATCGCCATGTCAAACGGAATCTCTGAAACCAAGGCAAACAGAAAGCAGTTTCTCAGGTACCTTGCCCGGCTCCTTGTATGAAAAAAGCCCTCCACAAGCAGAAAACAATAAATCGGAAAAGCAATCCTTCCGATTTTTCTCATAATATTGTAAACACCAAAATCGTACCGTGGCAGCAGCCAGTAAACCGATGCCGCAAAGTGGTCTATCACCATGGTCACGACTGCTATCCACTTGAGTACCGCCGCCGAAATCCCAGACTTCTTCTGTGCCGCCACATTCATACAGCCCCTCCTGCAAACCTGCTTCCCCTATACAAATGGCAGGGCATACCGCCCTGCCATACAATTATTTCTTTTTCACCTTTGTTTTCATCACATACCACAATGCACCCGTAATACATACGGAAGAATACGTACCGCATACAATACCTACCATAAGCGGCAGTGCAAACTCCCTGATTGAGGTAACACCCAGTACATACAGCGCAGCAACCATGATAAATGTCGTCAGTGAAGTAAAGATACTTCTGGAAAGCGTCTGGCTGATACTTCTGTTGACAAGCTCGTCAAGCGTGTCCTTTTTCAGCATCGAGCCAAGGTTCTCCCTGATACGGTCGAAAATAACGATGGTCGCATTGATGGAATATCCGACAATGGTAAGCATGCAGGCAATGAACGTACTGCCCACAGAGACCTTTGCAACCGCATAAAACGCAAGAACCACGAGCACGTCATGCAGCAGCGCCGCAACAGAGCTTGCCGCAAACCGGATATCCTTAAACCGGAACCAGATATAAATCAGCATACAGATTGTCGAGATAATGACAGCGACAACCGCATCACTCTTCATCTCCGAGCTGATGGTGGAACTAATCGTCTCAGCCGTGATAAGCTCCTTGTTTACACCAAACTGGTCAACCAGTGCCGTTTCCAGCGCCTGCCGCTCGTCGACATTGAGTTCCCTCGTCTTAAAGATGACCTCATTGGAACCTGCAACCTTCTGTACCTGAATCGCGCCATCACCCGTCACACTGCTGAATACCGGGACGACATTCGCATCAATTGCCGCAAGGTCCATATCCTCGTTAAACGTGACATTCGTCGATGTACCGCCTACAAAGTCAAGGCTGTAATTTAGCACCTTTCCTGTCGACGCACTATTGACACCCATAAATACAAATCCAAGAACAATCACTGCAATCGAACATGCAAAGAAAATATTTTTCTTTCCGAGAAAATTGACAGTGCTTTTCTCCTTATTCGTTCCATAAAACTTGACATCCTTCAGGCCAACCGCAAAAAATGCCCTGAGAATCATCCTTGTCACAAAGAGCGCCGTAAACATGGACAGCACAATACCAAGACCAAGTGTATATGCAAATCCCTTGACCGTTCCGGAACCCTTGACGCCGAGCACAAAAGCCGCAATCAGCGTTGTCACATTGCCATCAATAATTGCAGAAAGCGCTTTCTGGAATCCCGTGTCAATTGCGTTCCTGACTGTCTTGCCAGCCGTAAGCTCTTCACGGATACGTGCAAAAATGATAACGTTTGCATCAACTGCCATACCAATCGAAAGGATAATACCTGCGATACCCGGAAGTGTCAGGGTAATCTCAAACATATTCAGGCACAATACAATCAGGCACGTATAAATAATCAGTGCAAGCACAGACGAAAGTCCCGGAATACGGTATACAATAATCATGAACAGCGCAATGATAATCAGACCGATAATGGCTGCCTGCAAGCTTGTATTGACAGCCTCCTCGCCAAGCTGTGCGCCCACCACATTGGAGCGCAGCTCCTCAAGCTCAAGCTTCAGCCCGCCAATACGAATCTGGCTTGCAAGCTTTTCTGCCTCCTCAAAGCTTGCCATCCCCGTAATCTGCGCCTTACCGTCCTTGAGTGCCGCCTGCACCCTCGGCACACTGATGAAGTCGCCGTCATAATAGATACCGATGGTCTCGCCCTTTGAGAATGCCTTTGTTGTGGCATCGGCAAACTTTGTCGTACCCTCACTCGTAAAGGTAAGGTCTACCACAAACTGGCTGTTTCCCAGTTCATCGCTTGCAGAGCCGCCCTGCGCCGCACTGACATCCGTACCTTCCAGCACAACACCGCCGTCAGCAAGAAGCTCGTCAATCGTCTTGTCCAGGGAATATCCAGTCGCGCCGGAACCCGTGTAGGAATAATTCTGGTTACCGTCATCATCCGACTGTGCAATAAAGTACAGCGCACCCGGTCTTCCCAGATCCTCAAGAATCGAATTGGCATCCGATACACCGGGAATCTCAATATTGATACGGTCAGCGCCTTCCTGATATACCTGTGCCTCCGTGCTGTATACCTCCACTCGTTTCTGCAGCTTGTAGATGGTGTCACTCATGTCCGCAGCGGAAGGCTCCTCGTCCCCCACTACCTGATAGGTGATGCTCACACCGCCGGCAAGGTCAAGCCCTTGCTTAATACCGGATGCGGCACCCGCCTTTTCCGTGCCAATCCCCCAGATTGCCACATATCCCAACGCTACCGTGATAAGCACTGTCAGGATTAACGTAATAATGCCTTTATTTTTTTTCATTACCTGTATACTCCTTTACTTTCTTTTGCCTATGCCCATGTTTCTTCGGCAAGAGCAGCCTTTATCATGATTGCACATTCAACACGTTTCCTCTGAAGCTCACAGCCCAAGTCGTAAGCGTCATTGATGTTTCCATGGAAATTGTAGGAATTTGCCGCACATCCTCCGCTGCAGTAGAATTTTGCGAAACAGTTCCTGCATTTTTCCTTTGAATATACATTGCATGCCTTGAATTGTTCCCGAATATCTGTATTGGTAATCCCATCGTCCACATTTCCCATCAGGAACGATTCCTGTCCGACAAACTGGTGGCATGGGTAAAAATCACCCCACGGCGTCACAGCCAGATACTCTGTCCCCGAGCCACATCCCGACAGTCTCTTGTAGACACATGGCCCGCCTTTCAAGTCTATCATAAAATGAAAGAAATTGAAACCCTTTCCTTCCTTATGCCGCCGGATCATCTCGGCTGCCAGCTTGTCATACTCCGCAAGAAGCTCAGGAATGTCCTCGGGAACAAGTGCATAGTCCTCCCCCTCTGGCGCTACAACCGGCTCAACCGAAATCTGCTCAAAGCCCAAATCAGCCAGATGGCAGACATCTGCCGCAAAGTCCTTATTGAAATGCGTAAACGTCCCGCGCACATAATAATTGGTCTGATTCCTGCTCTCCGCCACCTTTTTAAATTTCGGAATCACCAAATCATAACTGCCCTGTCCCCCGGCAAGCGGACGCATTTTGTCGTGGATTTCCTTCCTTCCGTCCACGCTCAGGACGATATTTGCCATCTCCCTGTTGGCAAAGTCAATGATGTCATCGTTCAGCAGCACACCGTTCGTCGTCAGCGTAAACCGGAACCGCTTGTGGTTCGGCTCCTCAAGGCTCCTGCCATACGCGACCAAATCCTTCACGACCTGCCAGTTCATCAGCGGTTCCCCGCCAAAAAAATCCACTTCCAGGTTCACGCGGCTGCCTGAGTTTGCCACAAGAAAGTCCAGTGCCTTTTTGCCGACCTCATAGCTCATAAGCGCCCTTCTGCCATGGTACTCTCCCTCCTCCGCAAAGCAGTACCTGCACTTGAGGTTGCAGTCATGCGCTATATGCAGGCAGAGTGCCTTCACGACTGTCTCGCGGTTCCGGAAGGCATCTATACTCTTTTCGTAGATGTCCTCCGCGAAAAGCATCCCATCCTCTTTCAGTTCATATATCTCATCGACAAGCTCGTCCCATTCTTCCGCCTTATCCGCAAATTCCTTTTTCAATCTATCGAGTACCGTTTCCTTGTCCGCATTTTCAAGATGGTTCTCAACCATGCAGGCAATCACGTCATAGACAACGTCATCAACAACATGTACAGAACCGCTGTTGACATCTAAGACAATATTGTATCCATTGTTTTTATACTGGTGTATCAATTTCTTTTCCTTCCTATCCATATAAACGTATCCGCAGACAATATGGCTTGATGCCTGCAAAAGAGAACCGGCGGCCGAACTGTTCCGGATTCCCGGTTATCCCTCTAACCAAATGATTACACACACATAATAAGCAGCGATTAATGTAAAAACCGCTGCTTACTTATAAGTCTGCTTTATAAGTGTTCTGTTATAAATCTTCTGTTGTGAAATCCTCTGGCATCATGAAATGCCGCCTCTTTATCTATCCTTATTTTGCCTGCTCACAGCTCTGATTTCCAACAGTGCATGATGTCTTACATGCTGACTGGCAGGATGTCTGGCACTCGCCGCATCCACCTTTCTTTACAGACTCTTTATAGTCCCTGGTCGTTAATGTCTTAATGTGTTTCATACCAATTGCCTCCTTAATATGTTATTTTGTTATATGTTGTTTTAGTCTAAAGTAGTATATCACATATTTTCATATCCGAAAAGTGTTTTTTTGTAAAATGACTTTTTTTACATTACTTTCTGGAGGTAAGACGTGTATGCATACAACGGCTGACCATTTAGGACGACCTTTGACCACCCATTATTTCCAATACCGGTACGGAATATCATGTCCCCCGGATTTATCGGAACAACAATCGTTGCCGGATTGTCTGTGCTTGGGACAGTCCGCAAATTCACCGTTGTTGTGGCAGTCACAACTTCATTGACATCAATATACTGCACATTTGCGGCATTTTCAGCGCTTACCGGAGCTGCCCCGCTCGGGTCTTTCGGCTCCGCAATCCCGTCATAATTGAAATAGGAGACATTCATATCCACGCTTCCTGGAATTCCGGGAATGACCGCCTTGCTTGTATACTGCCACATCGCCTGCACGCCCGCATAGCTGCTTGCCGGCGTAATCGGAAACGGCTCCGCCGGATACTGGGAAACCCAGACCTTGTACTTATTCAGGATGTCCATATTCCAGTCCTTGCTGTCCGTCATCTCATTTCTCGACGCATAAAACATAGGCGTATATCCTCTTGCCGCTATCGTGTCAAGGAATTTAACGGCAAGTGCCGTCCGCACGTCCTTTCCAAGCAGATACTGCCTGCTCGAGGTGTTCCTGAATCCCTCGCAGTCAAACGCTACCGGAAACGTAATCTTGTACTTGTCAATGATATTTGCGGTGAAAATTGCCTCCTCGACTGCCTCTGCCTCATTCACTGCGGCAGAGAAAAAGTATGCGCCAACCTTTAAGCCGACTCTCTGTGCTTCCTGCAGGTTATACCGTGCATATGGGTCCTCATTCAGGACACCCGTGCTCTGTGTGCGGTAGCCGACCCTGATTATCGCAAACTGTACGCCGGAAGCTGCCACCTGATCCCAGTTTATCAGTCCCTGATAACGCGATACGTCAACGCCCAGCGCCGCCTGTGCGACTTCGTTTGGCGCTGCCTGCGCTGTCATCTGCGGAACAAACGCGGATAAAAATATGATAAGTGACATCAGTACTGCCTTTACCCTTGCTGCCCTCTTATGTAATATGTTTTTCATAATACTCCTCTCCTTGTGCTTTGCATAACTATTTTGCTTCAACCGAACGGGAAAGCTTTATCTTTCCCTGCCCGCCGCGCCGCCGATGGCATGTTTCCCCTGCATTGGCGTGCGCATAAAAACAGAACTTGTTTGGAAAATAAGGACGGTTTCCAAACAAGTTCTAGTATAACATAATCCGACAAAAAAGAAAGTTATTTTACAAAATATTTATGTTTCCATATTGTGTTAGGAACTGGCTTAAAATAGATTACCGATAGTCCGCAGTTTTTTCGATGACCTCACGGCTGTACCCTGTTAACGGACTCACCCGAGCATTCCGCCGAGCATTCCGCTGCCAAGGCAAATCAAGAGTGTTGTAATACTGGAATTGCTAACCGGCGCAAAGCCCGGATCCGCAAAGATGGATACCGCACAGATAATTGCAAAATATGCCGCTCCCGCCGCCATGCCCCAGATAAATCTCCTGCTTGCCGCTCCTTTTGAGAAAAAAAGTCCTGCCAAAAGGGAGGAGATACAATAAATTACAATAATGCTGATATCAACCACATTTTCCCCGAGTGAAAACTTGTACAGCAGCCCTGCCACTGCCAAGAGCAGTGCCCCCGTTATCAGATATGCTGCCATAAGGCACTTAAACAGTGCAATCAGCCTTTCTGTCCCCCATGTACTTTTCACGCCATTCTACCTCCATTTTTCACATTAAAATATCCAAGTGTTTATGAATGTTTTTTTCACATTATCTTGTATTATTTCATTAACACTGTTATAATCTATGCTGATACATTTAATAATATGCGCTGCCAGGTTGTCGTTTTATCGCCGGCAGCCCATATAACCATTTTAAAAAGGAGTGATTTTTTTGGATACCCCTGGTGCCATACAACTTGTAATTCTTGTAGTGCTTATAGTACTGTCAGCTTTCTTTTCGTCAGCGGAGACTGCACTCACCACACTGAGCGATGTGAAGGTGCGTGCCATGGTGGACGCCAATCCCACCGGACGCGTTCTCACGCTTCAAAAAATTCTGGATAACAGGAGTAAACTTATCAGTGCGATTCTAATCGGAAACAATGTCGTGAATATCAGTGCCTCCTCTCTCATGACTTCACTTGTCATACGTATCTGGGGAAATGCCGCTGTCGGTATCGGTACCGGCATACTGACACTGGTAGTCCTTATTTTTGGCGAAATTGTTCCCAAGACATGGGCCATGTGCAACAACGAAAAATTGTCCCTTGCCTATGCCAGAGTCATTTATTTCCTTATGCAGCTGCTGACTCCCATTATCTTTATCATCGACAAGATTTCAGGATTTTTCCTCGGCATTATGCATATTGACTCATCGGCGCGTGTCGCGATGACGGAAACCGAACTCAAGACATACGTGGATGTGAGCCATGAGGACGGTGTGATTGAACAGGAAGAAAAAAAGCTTATCTACAATGTGTTCGAGTTTGGCGACTCTGTGGCAAAGGACATCATGATACCGCGTATTGACATGACTACGATAGATGTCAATGCCACCTATGACGAGTTATTGTCCCTGTTCCGGGAATCAATGTACACCCGTATTCCCGTCTACGAAAATGACACGGACAACATTATCGGTATCGTGATCGTAAAAGACTTCCTTCTGGTCGAGGACAGGGAACATTTCAAGATCCAGGACATTATGCGCGAAGGGTATTATACCTATGAATATAAAAAGACTGCCGACTTGCTTTTGGAAATGCGGCTGAGCACCACCAATATCTCCCTTGTGCTGAATGAGTACGGTGCAACAGTCGGAATGATTACCATCGAGGATTTGCTTGAGGAAATTGTAGGTGAAATCCGGGATGAATTTGATGCCGACGAGGAGGAACTGTTGAAAAAAATTGACGACAATGCATACGAAGTCGGCGGAAGCATGAAGCTTGACGATATCAATGATGTGCTCGACACAAAATTTGACTCTGAGGACTATGATTCCATCGGCGGCATCATGATTGAGCTTTTAGACCGCTTTCCAGCCGAGGGCGAGTCTGTCACAACGGATAACGGCATCACGCTCACTGCAAAAAGTGTGGATAACAACCGCATTGAAACTGTCGTAATCCTCCTGCCCGAACCAGAAACCCCGCCGGAAGAAGACGCTGTTAAACCGGATTCCGAGGATGAACAGCAGCAATAACTACAGCATACTTCCTCTGCATGGGGCTGTGCATAAAAAATTGAGTGCTTTCGCACTCAATTTTTTACATTTCCGAATAAAACTTATATGTATTCATTATCTCATCCGGCACCTCCGGCGTAACCTTCTGCAGTGCCTTTATTTTCAGCTCAAACTCCTGCTTCTTCTTCTGGGCATTCCGGAAACTGCGCGCCTGTGCCAGTTCATATGGTCTCTGCACATTCAGTTTCATTCTAAGCTCTTTTGCAAACGGACAATACGTCGCAAGAATCTCCCTTGCCACCTTATTCATCTTCATGGAACCGTTCGCCTCGTTCTTAACCCAGGCTTCATAATCAATCAGGAACGTCTCCCTTGAGTTATTTCTTGACTTCTGAATCTGAAGTTTGACCTTGTCGCGCGCTTCTTCCGACAGATCCCTGTTTTTCCTGTAGAACTGGATATAATCCATATATTCCGAAGTCAGGGACTTCACTTTTACATCGTTCCATGCCATACCCTGTATACAGCGGCAGAGTTCCCAGCGGAAACGCCCGAACAGCTTCACCATCATGTCATCTATGTTGGAGTTTGTCATAATCGGAAAACAGAAGCGACCCGGTGTTCCCTTGTTTTTGCCGCCAATTTCCTGCCACATGGACGCATTGGTTCCAAACAGCGGAAACAGAATCACATCCGGATATACATTTCGCATGACTGTCTCATTGATAATCTTCAATTCCGTGTTGGAGTAAATAACCTCCCTGTAAAATACAGAGTAATCAATCTGCGTAAGCTTCTGCACGCTCTCATTAATTTTCTTTTTGGTCACCAGTATTTTATCCAGATATCCAAAAATTGCTTCCTTATACAAAATCGGCATATAGGAGGATGGCTGTCCATAAAGAGTACGTGTATTACTCATCTGCATGTTCATAACCTCATACTCTACGCGCTTATCCATATTCTGAAGCAATGCCTTTTGTTCTTTCTCGGTAATCTCACCCTGTTTTTTGAGCGACCGGAGATTCTCCACATAATCCTCGTCAAACTCACTCTTTGACGGGTCACGCTTGCCTGCATGTATCATGTCAAGCCACTCCATCATTGTAACGACCTTACAAGGTCCCTCATTTTTATCCGGCTCGATGCTGCACAAAAACCTTAAATGTTCTTCGTCAAGCAGCCGCTCGTCAAGCATTCCGTAATTCATAAAAAGCTCCACTGCTTTGGGCGGATGCATCAGTCCCTCTTTTATCTTGCGGTAACATGACAAATACAGTTTGAATACCAGCGAGGTAATTGTCTTTTTCGCTTTCTTGACATCATCCTCCACCGACATCCTGTCAGGTACCTCCACCAGATGGTTCACATTCTTTCTGAGTGTCTCATTGTCCTCATCGCTGAGCGTTGCGAACTTGAGAATCTGCTCCATCGATCCTTTCAGGGAGGCAACATCCCGCTTGATGTCCTCCTCCTTCTCTTCCTGGGACTTCTGCTCCTCAACAGGCGTCTCACCGGAATTCAATGCATCTATCCTGGTCTTTAGGTGTGCCGCGTCAAAGTCAAACACGCTCTCTGCCTGATTCTTAACCTCCTTATACTGGAATGCCATTTCTTCCACTATGCCATTCAGCAGCACAATCAGTTCATTCGGAATGTCATCCTTCTCCTTTATCTCCTGCGCAGTATCACAGATACAGTCAAACAGGCTGTTTCTCGGACGCAGGCAGACCACTTCTATCAGGTTTTTGATATACTCTGTCACCTCTGCACAGTCTTCAAGAAGTGCCGATGAGAGCTCAATAATCTCATTCACCTGAAAGTTTGCCATCTCCTCGCGGTACGAAAAATATACCTTGTTGGCACTCAGCGGAATTTTTGCCGCCTCCTCATAATATGCAATCCTGTACTCGTTGATGTCCTGCGTATCCTCATATGGCTGAAGCTCCTCGAGTTCTTCAATCCCAATCGCCGGAACTTCAAATGTCTTGCAAATATTTTTATACTCCGTATAACTGCCCTGCACAAATGAGCACAGTCGCTCTGCGCGTTCAATCAGGCTTGATTTCAATCTGTAAATCTCAACTGCAATTCTGAACTGTGAGGAAACCATAATCGCACGGTAGTCCGCATTTTTCGAGACAATATTTCTAATCGTCTGTTCCCCCTGTGTCGGAAGCGCATATATTACAGAATCCTCCAGCGCAGTGTAAGTCGCATGATATGTCTGATTGCTATATCCGTTCAGTGCAAGATAAGTTCCCTGAGACCGTATCATCTTTACATACTCACTCTGCACGACCACCTTGCCGGAAAGAATAATTCCTATCTGGGTTATTTCCTCACCCTTCCCAAAAATAACTTCACCTTTCTTTACAACATTTTTTCCGCTGACCTTTAACATCTGTCTCCCTCCATTCGGCTATACTCATAAGTTTTATCAGTTCAGCCTTCTGCTTCCTGTAAAAAGCATCAAGCCATGCAAAACCACTTCGCGGTGTCTTGATGCATCTCTGCCACTACGCTGTTTCACGGACTTTGCAGCAAGTGCAAAGTCCTGGGCTGAACTGTTACCATAAGTTAACTATTTTCAGTTTATCAGGAAAATCTCCCATCCTGCTGCACACACAGGTCATATATCCCTCGAGCTCATTATACAGCCTTATATGAACCATTTGCCTCTCCTTTACATCATACACCTGACTATAATCCTGTGCAGTTACATAACCGCTTATTCCAGCCCCGATTCCTCGTCCGTTCCATTTCACGACACTTTCCTTTGCCGTCCATATGCTGTAAAACTCCCTCGTCCGTCTATCTGAATCATTCTCCTTAATCGCAAGAAGCCTGTCATATTCGTCTGCATGATAAAATCTTTTCGCCAGCTGCAGTTTCCAGCTTTTCATTTCCTGAATATCCGCTCCTATCGGCATTATATCCACTGCACATACTGTCCATTCCCCCGAATGGGACAATGAGTACTGGAAATCATCATATCCCTTCATATAAGGTTTCCCATATACGCCTTTTTCTATCTGAACCTGCTGCCAATCTTTTATGCCGTATCCCGCTTCCAGAAATGCGTGCCGGAGCAGCAGCCCCGCGCAGATACTTCTCTCCTTCTCCTTTTTGTTTCTGAGCGACAGCACCGTCTCCTGTCTGTCCCGATCCAGGAGCGTCCATAGCATCTCTCGCTCCTGCGCATGTATCTCATTCGCCTTTGCCGCATATAACTTCAATTTTCGCACCAGCTTCCGTCTGCCCGTTTCGACGGACAATCAAATGCCCAACCCTGATTCCTGTCTCATTACTTTTCACGCTACTTTCAACACTACCCCGGCATTTTGCTGCCGGGGTAGTAGATAACATATATTTTATCTTTAATATTTTCCAAAGTCTGAATCAAGCGAAATGATGCTCTCATTGTCAACATAATCACTCTCAGCGCTGGACGAAATATCATCATAATCAGACTTTACATTTCTTCCGGCAAGAAGTTTGTATTTGCCGACCGCATTCTGAAGCTGTCCTGCAAGACTTGAAAGCTCCGCACTTGCAGCCGCACACTCCTCAGATGTCGCAGAGTTCGTCTGAACGACATCCGCTATCTGTGTGATACCTGCATTTACCTGTCCTACAGAGCTTGCCTGATTTACGGAAGCCTCTGCGATATTGCTCACAATAGAAGCAATGTTCTCAACTGACAACAGGATTTCCTCAAGTGCTGCCGCAGTCTCTACAGCAAGCTTAGAACCAACTTCCACTTTCTTGATGGAATCCTCAATCATCACTGCAGAATCTTTAGCCGCCTCAGCCGACTTGTTTGCGAGACTTCTGACTTCATCTGCAACCACTGCAAATCCCTTGCCATGCACACCTGCCCTTGCAGCCTCTACAGAAGCATTCAACGCAAGGATATTTGTCTGGAATGAGATATCATCGATTACCTTCATAATCTTTGAAATATTTTCAGAAGACTCATTGATGTCCTGCATAGCAGCAATCATCTGTTTCATCTGCTCGTTACCACGAATTGCCCCATCCTTTGTATTCTGTACCAGCTCGTTTGCCCTGTTTGCATCATCTGCATTCACCTTCGCACCGTTCGCTATCTCTTCGATAGAAACCGTAATCTCCTCGATGGCGCTTGCCTGCTGTGTTGTACCCTGTGCCAAAGAATTACTTGCGCTTGCAACTTCGTTTGCACCGGATGTCATTCTCGCTGCTGCGTCGCGGATTGTAGACAGGTTCCTGTTGTTGTCGCGAAGCATCTTCACAATCGCTGTTCCAAGTGCATCATCCTCGCTTGCTTTCTTATAAGTCGCTGTCAGGTCACCTTCCGCAACCTGCTCTGTAACACGAACCTGTTCCCCTATCGTCTTTGTCATCAGATTGAAATCATCCGTCAAATCACCAAATTCATCATTTGATGTACGCTCAATATGTACATTGATGTCTCCACGCGCCATCTTCCTTGCAACGTTTGAAAGTGTGGTCAGCGGATACTGAATCTTTTTCTTTGTAACTACTGTCGCAAAGAAAATGCAGACAACATAAATAACAACTGCCATTCCGACAATAAACGTCTGTCTGACGGATATATAGTTATTGATGGTCTCCCTTTCCTTTGATGCACAAATCATTCCGACAATCTGGTTGGAGCTGTCTGTCACCGGAACATAAAAGCCATAATAAAGCTCCCCGTTAATTTCAAAATCATTTCTGGAATACTCGTTTCCGGCATTCAGAACCTGTGCTGCCACCTTCGGGTCTGCCTTCGTGCCCACAATCGGGTTGCCCTGTGCATCCTTAATTGTTGTCGCACGCCTGACATCTCCAAAAAACAAAGTAATCTCACCGTTGTTTGCGGTTGCATAATTATCAACCAGTGCCCCCATCTGCTGGGAGAGGTTTATATCACCCTTATACAGGTCATCTCCCTGCATGGAATAGTCTCCTGACGACACGCCATCGAGAGCAAGCATGGTTCCTCTCGCCAATGCTTCCAATGTCTTAAATGTCTCTGACTCCATCCCCTGCCTGAGTGTCATTGTAGAAACGGTCACAATAACAATACATGCCAACATCATTGGCAGTGATACCAGTGAAATCACCAGCCACTTAATACTAAATCTGCGTCCTAATTTGTTTTGTTCATTCATAAGTAACATCCTTTCACACAATATACTATAAAAACATATTTTAAGGCTATCATTCACAATTATCCTGATAACCTTAATTCCTTAATTTCTATTTTAAATTGTTTCTACGATTAAGTCAATAGTATATATTGTCTGTCACTTAATTTTTTTCAGTATTTTTTTAATATCCACTCTCAGAACGCCAGATACTTTTTCATAGTACGCAGGGCATTCTTCTCAAGTCTTGACACCTGCGCCTGGGAAATACCAATATATTCCGCCACTTCCATCTGTGTCTTTCCCTCGAAAAAGCGCAGGCGGATGATTTCATTCTCCCTCTCGTCCAGTTTTTTCATCGCCTCGCTCAGGGATATATTTTCAACCCAGTTGTCCTCCTTGCATTTTTTATCGCTTATCTGGTCCATCACATAGAGCGTGTCTCCACCTTCCGTATAGACAGGTTCATACAGGCTCATCGGATTTTGTATTGCATCCAGCGCATACACAATATCTTCCTTTGGTATGCCGATTTCCTCTGATATCTCCATGATAGTCGGCTCCCGCAGATTCTTTTTGGTAAGATTTTCCTTTGCATAGATTGCCTTGTAAGCAGTGTCCTTCAGGGAACGGCTCACCCTTATCGGATTGCTCGAATCGCGCAGGAACCGCCGGATTTCACCGATAATCATTGGAACCGCATAGGTGGAAAATTTTACATCCAGACTGGAATCAAAGTTATCTATCGCCTTAATCAGACCAATGCACCCTATCTGAAACAGGTCGTCAACATTTTCATTGGACTGCGAAAATCTTTTTATCACGCTCAGTACCAGCCTTAAGTTCCCCCTGATATATTCCTCCCTTGCCGTTAAATCCCCCTGCTCTATCCTGGCAAAAAGTGCCTGCTTCTCCTCATTTTTCAAGACGGGAAGCTTTGACGTATTTACACCACATATCTCAACTTTTCCAAGTGCCATATCCTAATCCTCCTATATCTCTATGCCCATTGGACAGTCATTGCCCGCAGGACATATGTAAAGAGGTGCAAATACGTTTTCGCCGCCAGTCCGGACTAGCTTACCATTTCTTTTTTCAGGCGCTTCATAATCTTCTTTTCCAGCCGTGAAATATAGGACTGTGAAATTCCCAGATAATCAGCCACTTCCTTCTGTGTCATTTCCATGTCATCGGGATTGTTGAGCCCGAACCGCAGCATAATAATGGTCCGCTCACGCTCACCCAGCTTCGATATCGCATGCTTGAGCTGGCTGCGCTCCACTTCGGTCTCAAGGTCCTTGTAAATCACGTCCTCGTCCGTCCCGAGAATGTCCGACAGAAGCAGCTCGTTTCCGTCCCAGTCCACATTCAGTGGTTCATCAATGGAAACCTCAAGCCTTGTCTTATTGTTTCTTCTTAAATACATCAGGATTTCATTTTCTATGCACCTTGACGCATAGGTTGCAAGCTTGATGTTCTTGCTGCGGTTAAATGTATTGATTGCCTTTATCAGCCCTATCGTTCCTATGGAAATCAAATCCTCCACGCCCACCCCGGTGTTATCGAACTTTTTTGCAATATATACGACAAGCCGCAAATTGTGTTCTATCAGGAGCGCCCTCGCCTCGTTTGCATACTCTGTCTCAAGCCCGTTGATTGCCCTGTTTTCTTCCTCACCCTCCAGCGGCGGCGGCAGGACTTCCGAACCGCCAATATAATGAATCTCATTTCCGGCAGTGCCTTTGCTGCTGTTTTTGCCCAAACACAGCCTCATTTTACCTGGTAAGTACAACTTGATTATCATAATATTACTCCTCCATTCTTTTTAATTGAGCAGGGAAAAGCCTTTCCCCTGCTCGCGCGCCGGGCACCCGTCAGCCTTAGCTGACATATTCCCTTTGGGTGCCCGTGTGCATAAAAGACGTCCTTCATGCCGATATCAGCTTGTGGTTCAATATCATCTGGAACGTCCCGTCCCTCGAAAGCTTTCCCTTATATAAAGCCACAACTGCCTCCTTTTTCACTATCTCCCCCTCTTCCTGCTGTATCATCATCCGCTCCACGACAATGCCTTCCAGGACCCCATGTTCGTTTCCGACACTCTGGTAGGGAATTATCCTGAATTTTTGCGGATACTTAGTCATCCACTGCCTGATTTCGTCTGTCTCCTCCATCACCGATACCGGCTTTCCCGACACCGGGTCATGCAATAAGTTTCCCGTGTCAAACAGTGCCCGGAGCGCGATATCCTCACCATTTTCCGTCAATGTCACATCAAAAATCCGTTTCCGGTTCGCCATATTGCGATACATCACCAGAAATGCAACAATGCCTGCGATTGCCACCGTGACAATAAACCAGACATAGCGCACCCCGACAAGCCTTACAAGGCATTCCATCAGTTTTCCGTAGGCAGACATCATGCCATGCAGGTAAATGATTCCCACGGCGGGACGCCAAAAGGGAATCTTATTGCGGGATGCCGGATGACAGATGCATATCAGGACCATCACTGCATCAAGCACAAGCACGCTGAGTACATATGACACACCAAACCGGATTCCTGACACCAGTATCAGCACCGCACCGGCACCCCCGGCAAATGATGCCACAGCCACCCGCTTCCACCGTATTCTCTCCTTCAAAAGCAGCAGAATCAGAATGAGCAGAAGCATATCCGTCATCACATTTTGTATAAAATAAATGTCAATATATACCTCATAAATCCGTATCACCTCCGTTTCGGCAGGCTATATCAGTCTGGTAATCATTGTTCAAATCACTGTTCGCTGATTTCCTTATGCGCCTATGGGCATTATAACAAAACAGTCCCATGCTTTTTGTCAAAGCATGGGACTGTTTTATGTTTATTTTTCGACTTTATTCTTAGTTTGGTATGTTCCTTTCAGGCACTTTCTAGCGCTTTAAGAAATTCGGTATGTTCAGGGTCTGCTCCTTCACATTGCTTCTCAAATCCGCAGGGGGCTTAATGCCATTCATTTGCCTTTGCTGCGGGTTCTGCGGCTGGCTGTTTGGCTGTATCACATTTACCCCTGCCGGTGCCTGCGGTCTTGGCCGCACCGGAGTATTTGGCACATTACTGGGCTTTACAGAGAAATTACTGTTAATCTTGCCCATGTTCTTCAGCGGGGAATTATAGCTTGACTCCACAATACCCGTTGCAATAACTGTAACGGTACATGAATCCGCCATATCCTCATTGTACATTGCGCCAAAAATGACATTGATATCCTCTCCTGCGAGCTGCTGCACATAACTTGCCGCATCATTCGCGTCAAAAATTGATATATCTCCCGAAATATTGAGAATGACATCCGTGGCTCCGCTGAGGGTTGTCTCAAGAAGCGGCGACTCAACCGCCATCTTAATCGCCTCGGCAGCTTTGTCCTCGCCCTTGCCATAACCGATACCAATATGCGCGATACCCTTCTCCTTCATGACGGTCTGAACATCGGCAAAATCAAGGTTGATAACAGATGGAACATTAATCAAGTCTGTAATACCCTGTACGGACTGCTGAAGCACCTCATCCGCTTTCTTCAGTGCGTCAGGCATGGTTGTCCGCCTGTCGACAATTTCAAGAAGCTTGTCATTCGGAATCACAATCAGCGTATCGACATGCTCCTTTAGCTTCTCAATGCCAGTCAGGGCATTTGTCATACGTGTGCGCGCCTCAAACTTGAACGGTTTCGTGACAACGCCGACCGTAAGGATACCCATCTCCTTTGCAATCGCCGCCACAATAGGCGCCGCACCTGTACCGGTGCCGCCACCCATACCGCAGGTGACAAATACCATGTCAGCGCCCTTTAACGCCTCCTTGATATCCTCCGAGCTCTCCTCCGCTGCCTTCTCGCCTACTTCGGGCTTGGCACCCGCGCCGAGTCCCTTTGTAAGCTTCTCGCCTATCTGCAAAAGTTTCGGTGCCTTGCAGAGCTGTAAAGCCTGCTTGTCCGTATTGACTCCTATAAACTCAACACCTGTAATCGTCTCATCTATCATTCGGTTCACGGCATTATTGCCTGCGCCGCCTACTCCTACTACAATTATCCTTGCTGCTGCATCTGTTTCATTTGATCTAATCTCGAGCAAGTTTCCTTCCTCCTTCACAATTCCTATTAAATTCCATCTAACTTATCATATAATTTTTTTGCCAATTAATCAACCTATTTTTTGCTTTATTGTTACCTTTTTTTATTTTTCGCCCTCAAAAGTGATACTTTTTCGGTCAGAAGTGTAGTTCTGCAAATCAAGTGTTCCCTTCCTGCCCTCCAGGGATGGCAGAATCTGGGGCAGCTGCATCAGCTTTTCATCCAGGTTTTCGAGTGCGCCTATGTTGACTTTGACGCCTTCATACCCCAATGTGACATTAAAGTTGCTGTCAAACTGCATTTTATCACAAAGAACATTATATTTGTTTAGAAGTTTCGTGATTGTCAGAATATTCTGGAACACCGCATTATTCTCAACCGGAAGCTTCTCATGCAGTACTACATGGTCTATATCAAGCCCGACTACCTGCGGAATTCCCTTCGTCGCGACCTTCGATGCCTCGACCACAACCCCTTCATTATCAAAGTACATGTATCTTCCAAGATACTGCACATATCCTGCAAGCGCCTTCTCATATACGTTAATGCGGATGGTATCATTGGACTGGACTACCACATCCATTGTCTCCACAAAAGGAATTCCCTCTATATCTTTGTTTTTGTACTTCATGGACAGATAGAGGGAATTATCGCCAAAATACCCGGTCATGATCATGGACTTTATCTCTTCTGCGGAATAGTGTTTGTTTCCGTCCACCTGGACATTCTTGACTGCATAATACGTCAGCACAAAGTACGAGGCTGCAAGAAGTATGTTTATAATCCCCAACGCTATGATAACACGTACCTTCCCTCGCGTATCGGGCATTTTTGTTATGACACTGTCCTTTTTTTTCATCTTTCTATCTGTCCACATAATGACTTTCTCCGTATCTGCAACTCGTCAGCCCCACGGCTAATCCACATAACGAATCCGTGCACCAAGCCCCGCAAGATCCCCCACGATATCCTGGTAGCCCCTTCTGATATATCCTGAATCTGCCACTGTCGTAATGCCCGATGCACACAATCCGGCTATCACCAGGGCCGCACCGCCTCGCAGCTCCCTTGCTATGACGTTTCTTCCCTCCAGCTCCCTGCCGCCTGTCACGACAGCCCTGTCACCATCCACATCAATCCTGGCTCCCATCCGCTGCAGCTCCTCCACGATCCGGAACCTGCTTGAGAATATCTTTTCCCTTACCTCAAGTGTCCCTTTTGCCATGCAGGCGGCTACCAGCAGGGGCGACTGTAAATCTGTCGGAAACGCCGGATAAATATCTGTCTCTATGTATGGAATGTTCACAATGCGCTCCCTGTCAGCAGCGGCAACCGTAATCTCACCTTTATCTGCATCTGCCGTAATCATGGCACCCATCTTTGTTATTATATCACAGACACTCCCCAGTTGTCTGATGGGAACATTTTCCAGTGTCACTGTTCCTCCGGCGGCAAGCGCCGCGAACATATATGTTCCTGCGACAATCCTGTCTGATATTATATGATAGTCCACACCGTGAAGTCTTGAAAGTTCCACGCCGTGTACCACAATCTTTCCCCCGGGCATGAAAACCTTTGAAAAATCAATATCCGCCCCTGCCTGGTTCAGAAATCTACACAGCTCGGTAACTTCCGGCTCCCCCGCGGCATTTTTAATAACAGTCGTTCCCTTTGCAGTCACAGCCGCCAGTATGACATTCTGTGTGGCACCCACACTGGAAAACGGAAACTCAACCACAGCGCCTTTCAGCTCATCGGCATACGCACGGATATGATTTCCCTCTGTCCATATCTGTGCCCCAAGCTTTTCCAGCCCATACAGATGCAGGTCAATCGGTCTTTCCCCGATTACGCACCCCCCTGGATAGTTGACATGTACCTCCCCGAGTCTTCCAAGCATGGCGCCCATCATGACGACCGACGAACGCATGGCTGACACATATTTTTCCGGCAGCCTGTATTCCCTTACATTCCTGGTGTCAACCGCCAGCTGTAGTTTTGTGTCTGTAACGGAGCCGCTTACGCTTGCGCCGGCGCTTTTCAGAATACCGCACATGTATCCTATGTCCGTTATATCCGGGCAGCCCTTCAGCGTACACGTTCCGGGTATCAGCATACATGCCGCCAATATCGGAAGTGCTGCATTTTTCGACCCCTGTATCTGTATCCTGCCGTCAAGCGCTCTTTTTCCCTCCATCCGTATAGACTCATTATTTCTGCCAAAATGGGTCATAGGCTTCACCACATAATCAATTGAATTATCTTATTATATGCAAAAGCCTGCTCAAAATTGCATCCTAACGACAGTGTTTACTGACATTGAGCACAATTCCAATCTCCATCAGCAGAAACAATGATGATGTGCCGCCATAGCTTATGAACGGAAGCGTGATGCCTGTATTTGGAATGGTGTTTGTCACAACGGCAATGTTCAGTATTACCTGTATGGCATAATGCGCCATGACCCCTACCACAAGAAGCGAGCCAAATCTGTCCATTGTCTTGTTGGCTATCACCATGCAGCTCCATATCAGTACAATAAACAACAGGATAATTGTCATGGCGCCAAATAGCCCAAGCTCCTCGCACAGGATGGAAAATATCATGTCATTCTGCGCTTCTGGCAGGAAGTTTCTTTTCTGCATGCTCTGGCCAAGTCCTTTTCCCCATATGCCGCCCGAGCCAATTGCATATAGTGCCTGAAGCGTCTGGAATGCCTTATCCGTGCTGAATGATTCCGGATCCAGCCATGCCTTTACACGCGCCAGACGAAATGTTGCACCCGACGTATCAGCACTCGACACATACAGCACAAGCGCCGCCACCGCTGCAATTCCCGATGCCCCTATGATGACAAACCATTTGTAATCGGGCACTGCCACAAACAGCATCGCCACGGCAATCCCCATTACGATGACTGCCGAGCTTAAGTTATTTGTCAGCACGTAAATCAGCCCTGCTATAATCGTGGGCGGCACCAGTACGATTGCAAGCCCCTTCGGTGTCCTGACAATATTTTTCCCCAGGCTTTCCAGCCGCTGGATAATACTTGCCAGATACACAATCACACCTATTTTGGCAACCTCCGCGGGCTGCAAAGTCGTGAATCCCACGTTAATCCAGCGGCTCGCACCGTTTTTCGTAATGCCAATCGGCGTCTTAACCAGCATAATCAGCACTGCGGATACCACAATAGCAATCACATCGAACCGCTGCAATTCCTTATATGGGAACTTAATCATCACAAACAGTCCCACAAAACCTATGATTGTTGACTGCGCCTGTTTTTTCAGGAAGAATCCCGAGTCATTATAGTCAATCCCGGCCTCGTATGAGCTTGCGGAATAAATCATCAGAAGCCCGAATCCTACCAGAAACAGCACAACAGTCAATAGGATATAGTCCATATTGTGTTTGCTGCTCCGGAATTTAACCAGCTGTCTAGCCACAACATCACCCCTCTATATGCTTTACATATTCTTTAAACTGATTGCCCCGCACTTCGTAATTCGGAAACATTCCCCAGCTTGCACAGGCCGGAGACAGCAATACTGCATCGCCGGATGACGCTTCATGCACGCATGTATCCAGCGCAGCCGCAAACGAGTCCTCATAGATGATATCCTCTTCCGGAAAACCACATTTTACCGCACATGCTGCTATCTTTTCCCTTGTCTGTCCGATGAGAACCAGTTTTTTGACCTTTCCGTCGAAACAGCGGATCCAGTCTTCATATTCACTGCCTTTATCATATCCGCCCCCTATCAGTATTGTCGGACGGTCCATCGCCTTAATCCCCTGTATGGCGGCATCCGTGTTCGTTGCCTTAGAATCATTGTAGTACATAACGCCTTTTTTTGTCGCCACGTACTCTATCCTGTGTTCCACCGCGACAAACCGTCTGATTGTCGCTAGTATGTTTTCTATCGGCACACCGGCACTCATGCTGATTCCTATCGCCGCCATCACATTCTCAATGTTACAGATGCCTACCAGGTTCATGTCAGTCTTTACGTTCATGAGCCTGCGCGGCACACCGTGCTCTGCCAGATAAATCTCATCATTCTCAAGATACAGGCCATCCTCAAGCCTTCTCGCAGATGAGAAATAGACAACCGCAGCCGGGCATCTGCTGCCAAACGCCCTTGTATATTCATTTTCATAGTTCAATATACAGAAATCATCCCTTGTCTGGTTCTGTGTCACGGCTTCCTTTGCCGCCACATAATTTTCCATCGTATGATGACGGTTCAGGTGATCCGGCGTAATGTTCAGTATCGCTGATACCTGTGGGTGAAAATCCTCAATTGTCTCGAGCTGGAAGCTCGAAATCTCCGCAACGGACACTGTATTTTCTGTCATGTCAGGCGCAGCATCCGTATATGGGTTTCCGATATTCCCGACAATATAGACGCTCGGAAAGTATTCCTGCATGATTTGTCCTACGAGTGATGTTGTCGTTGTCTTCCCATTTGTTCCGGTAATCGCGATGACCCTGCCTTTTGCAAAGTGGTATGCAAGTTCAATCTCACCCCATACCGGAATCCCCTGCTCCTTCATATACACCACAAAGCCGGCATCCACGGGAACCCCGGGGCTTAGCACCGCCAACTCCACATCCTTCACGATTTCCTTTGGAAATTCTCCCAGATACAATTCTGCCTTGCTTTCGTGCCCAAGTTTTTCCCTGATGGATTCTTTTACCGCCGCTTTGTCGGTCTGCTCATTCCCATCATATATGAGCGGCAGGGCGCCATTTTTTTCAAGCAGTGCAGCCGAGCCAATCCCGCTTTTTCCGGTTCCGACCACAATTACTTTTTTGTCCTTAAAACGCTTCATTTTACTGTCATACCCTTTCTTTATCAGAACTATCTGATACCTTAAATCATTCACTGTACCCTATCTCTTTCAGGTACGGAAGAATATTTTCAAACAACTGTCTCACGACAGGCGCTGCAATCTGGCCTCCATAGTAGGTTCCCTGCGGCGTGTCAATAATTGCCAGTGCCATAATCTGGGGGTTATCGGCAGGCGCAAATCCCAGAAACGAAGCAATATATCTTCCGCTTCCTCTTGGAAGCGTCTGGCTTGTAGCTGTTTTACCACCTACCCGGAAGCCCTCCACATAACCATTCTTGCCGCCCCCATTCTCCACAACCTGTTCCAGCACATACCTCAGTTTCTCTGTCGTATCCCCCGAAACGATTTCCTCGGACACCGGATATACAAACTCATCTACCACGGTTCCATCTTCATTCACTGCCTTCACGCCAAAATGCGGCGTTACCAGCTTTCCTCCATTAATAAGGCCAGCCACGGTTGTCATCAGCCGAATCGGCGTTATCTGGAAGGACTGCCCAAAGGATATTGTCGCAAGTTCCACCTCACCGATTTTGTCAGGCTGGTGCATGATGGTTCCCGCCTCACCCGGAAGGTCAATTCCCGTTTTCTGCTTTAATCCAAACCTTGTAAAATAATTATAATAACGCTCCGCCCCCATGCGGAGCCCCACTGTAATAAATACCGGATTGCAGGAATTCATGACTGCATGGGTAAAGTCTTCCGCACCATGCCCTGCTATTTTGTGGCATCGAATTTTTCTGTCATCGACAATGATAAACCCCGGGCACGAAAAATTATCCTCCAGGCGGACTGCCCCGCTCTCAAGGCCAGCGGCAGCCGTTATGATTTTGAATGTCGAACCCGGTTCATATGTGTCATTGATACAGCCATTTCTCCACATCATATTCAGCAAATCCTGTTCACTTACCTGTTTTACCTCTGTCTGTCCCTCCTGTGCCGAGTCATTCTGCTGTACCCTCTGCACCTGAAATTCGTCAATCAGCGTAAACGGTTCGTTCAGATTAAATTCCGGAACGTCCGTCATCGCAAGAATCTCGCCATTATTGACATTCATGACAATTATGGACACCCCCGCCGCCTGCTTCGTCTCATATGCCTGCCTTGCCAGCTGCGTCGCATATTTTTGTATGTTGACATCCAGGCTTATGTACAAATCCTTTCCTGCCACCGGCTCTTTTCTGCGCTCCCCCATGCCGTCAAGCTCGATTCCCTTGGCATCTGTCAGTGTCAGTATCTGCCCTTTCTTTCCTGTCAGGTACTTCTCATATGCCACTTCCAGTCCGATTATGCCCTGATTGTCCCCACCAGTAAACCCTAACACCTTCGATGCAAGCTCACCATATGGATAATACCGCTTGTAATCCTCATCCACCTTCACCCCTGCCAGGTCATAATTTCGTATCCTGTCCCCAGTCGTTTTTTCGACGTTGCTCTTAATACGTTCCCGGGAACTGTATTTTTCCACACGTTTGCGTACATACTCCTCTGAAAGCTCCAGCTCCTGACTGAGTATCTCAATCACCTTCTCCGGATCCTTCACCTGACTGTGTATTACTGATATCGTACACACCGTCTTGTTATCTGCCAGAACCGTTCCCGTCGAATCAATAATCCTGCCCCTTGCCGCCTTGATATCCCGCTCCCGCTCGTGAAGCTCGGTTGCACGCTCCGTATAATATTCAGAGCACATTATCATCAAATAACCCACACGCACTTCCAGCAGCAAAAGCGCCATGATTGACATCACACACAGCACAAAAGTTTTCCTTTTCTGCACAGTCATGTTTCGTCTGCCAGTGCTGTTCTTAACCATCATTCCTGCCCTCTGTCAATTATTTTATTATTACCATCTTATTATGACAAAGAAACAGATATGTTTTTATTCTGTCAAGTATTACCCTTATTCTCCGTTCCGTCTCCTGTTTCCGCGCCGGAAGCAGCATCATCGCCATCCATGTTGTAATCCATCTGGGCTTTCTCCCCCGTTACTGCGTCAATCAGTTCACCTGTATCCGGGTCAACTATATAGGCTGGCTTGTTGCTGTCCTGCGTGTCTGCATTTCCGTCTTCGTTCCCAGCCTCGCCACCGTTGTTCCCTGCCTCTCCTTCCGCAGCCCCGGCATTTTCACCGGAAGGCTCACCGTTATCGCCTTCACCTTCTGGCTTCTCATTCTGCACGATATTCCCAAGTACCCTGTCGACCTCCTCCTGCTCCGCAATTGTCATCTCCTCTGTCTTTCCAATGTGCAGATAGGGAAGCACCTCCGTTAGAATATTTTTGACAATCCCTGTTGCATAAGTCGCATGCGGCTGGTCTGCCACGTTCGGTCTGTCCACCACACAGTAAATTGCAATCTGCGGGTTATCGACCGGCGCAAACCCGATAAAGGATACAACATAGTTGGTATGGTCACGCGGCACCATCTCGGCAGTACCCGTCTTGCCGCCGATTGCATACCCTGCCGGACGCGCGGACTTGCCCGTCCCCTCCGCAACAGCCGCATACAGATACTGCCGCATCTGTTCGGAGGTCGTTGATGAGATTGTCTGTTTCAAAACCCTCGGCTCAATATTCTTGACTGTGTCACCGTTTGCGTTTGTTATCTTGCTGACCATATGCGGCTCATAGTAATATCCGCCATTTATAATAGAAGAGAAAGCTGTCACCATCTCTATCATTGTGACATTAAACCCCTGCCCGAAGGATGCCGTCGCAAGCTCCGACGGTCCCATCGACTGTTCGTTAAACACCACCGAAGCCGTCCTTGCCTCGCCCGCAAGGTCAATGTTTGTTTTCAGCCCGATATTAAAAATCTGTTCAAATTTTATCGTATTCTTGACACCGAGCGCCTCTCCCATTTTCATGAATGCCACATTGCACGACTGTTCCAGCGCACCGCTCACATCCAGCGTATTATGTCCCGTCCTGACATTACACCGGATATGGTGGTCTGCCACATCCAGCGCACCGCTGCACTCATAGGTTTCATTTCCGACAACTCTTCCCGTCTCCAGCCCGGCGGCCAGTGTAAGTGCCTTTGCCGTAGAGCCAGGCTCATATGTATCTGATATACAGAAATTTCTCCATAAATTGTTCAGCGTATCATAATATGTCTCATCCGTCTCCATCTGTGCAATCTCTTCCTCAGTGTAGTATGCCGACAAATCCTTTGGATTATTGAGGTCAAAATTGGGATAGCTCGCCATTGACATAATCTCCCCGGTATTACAATTCTGAATAATAACAGCACTGTTAAACGCACCAAGTCCCTCACGTTGCTCATCCATATGCTCATCATTAAACTGCTTCAGATATTTCTCACAGATTGCCTGTATATTGGCATCAATCGTACTCACAAGGGTATTTCCATCCACCGCCGCAATCGTGTTGCGCTCTAGTGTCGCGTCGTCATTGAGATATCCATACTCCCTTCCATTCGTGCCATTGAGTACATCATTATAATATTCTTCCAGCCCATATGTACCATTATTGTCCGTTCCTGTAAAACCGATTACATCACATGCAAGTGTGTCGTTAGGATAACGCCTGATATATTCCTCCTCAAACCACACCCCGGCAATGCTCCCCATTTTCTCGTTCCCTTTTTTGGATGCCTGTTTATTGTGTTCATTTTTCCGGTCTAAAAAAGGACTCATTTCATCATATGTGATTCGCTTTTTCAGCACATAATACTGTGAATTGGGGTTTTCCTTCACGTATTTTTTCAAGTCGGACAGATTCAGCCCGAAACACTCTGATAATGCCGTGAGTGTCGGCTCCTCATTGATATCCTTGTCCAGCATGACCTTACAGTCAAGGACGACATTGTAGACTTTCTCGCTTGCTGCAAGGATTGTCCCGTTCACATCCAGTATACTCCCCCGTTTGAACGGAAGCGTCTTGGAATCATACCGCTGCTGCGACAATATTTTTTTCTGGTAATCATTCTGGTTCTCGCGCGCGATACAGTAAAGTCTCCCCCCCAATCCCGTAAAAGCCAGCAGAATGACAATCATCATCACAGCCAGCTTCATGGATTTTATCTTATTGATATTGATGTTTTCGCGTCTCCTTTTTTTTCTGTTCACGCGTTTACTGCTATTTTTATTGTGGTTACCTCTATTGTTACTTTTATTTCTGACTGCCATCGTATCACCCTACACTCCATGATTCCGCTTTGCGGAATCTCAAATCAGTGCGGAGAATGCCCGTATTTTGGGGATTCTCCTGTGTGAGACATAGAACTTCTCCGCAAAACAGCCATTGCTGTGAGTGGAAATTGCTGAAAGCAATTAGAAGTTCTTCTCACACTACACTCTTCTGATAAACATTCCATAGCGGTTCAGAGGCAGCGCCATGCAATATGGCATGCCTGTCCCTGAACCGTTACTGGCACTTACGCTATTTTGGTATTTCGCTGTACTGGCGCACATAATCATTTCCCTCGCCAGTATACTGCACTACCTGTCCCTCCTTCGCATATTTCATCCCAAGCTCATTGACGGCGATTCGTTTGATCTCCTCCAGGTCAACGCTGCTCATGATTTTCGTATAGGTCTCATCATTTGCAAGCTTCATTTCATTGAGCTGGCTCTCCAGACTTGAAATATTGTTGATATGGTTAGTGATATCTGATTGCAGCTTAATATAGCTCATAAGCACGCAGCAGACAATAACAAAGGCCGCGGCCGCAACGGCTATATATCCCATGTTCATTGGAACAGCCTTCACAACATTTCTGCGCGCGGAACGTTTCTGTGCTACAGGCCTTGCATGCTGCCGTTTTTCGGATGCGGGCTGCAGCTTTCTTACCGCGCTTCCGTCCACATAGCTATCATACATCCTGTCCGTTCTGTTTCCAGACCTTCCGCTCCTGCCATGACTGCCCCTGTTTTGTCTGTTCGTGCCTGTCCTCGTAGGCGAACTGTCATGTCTCATTTTTCATACCCTTCCTTTTTCATAATATATCCCTCTAAATACGCTCAAAAACTCTAAGCTTTGCACTTTTCGACCTTGTATTTACCTCCATTTCCCCCTCTGATGGTAATATCGGCTTCCGCGGCGCCATTTTCCCATATGGAATCTTCCCGCATACACAGACCGGAAATTCCGGCGGGCATGTACATGGATTTTCCATCTCCCTGAAAAAATTCTTCACAATCCTGTCCTCAAGCGAGTGAAACGTAATAATACACAGTCTCCCCTGCGGATTGAGCATATTCACAAAATCCTCCAGGGAGCTTTTGAGTACGTCCAGCTCATGATTGCACTCAATCCGTATCGCCTGAAACGTCCGCTTGGACGGATGTCCGCCCGATGCCCGCATTTTTGCAGGTATTGCCGCCTTGATAATCTCATTTAATTCAAAAGTCGTCTCTATTGTTTTCTCTGCCCTTGCCTGCACAATATGCTTCGCAATATTTTTGGCAAACTGATCCTCCCCATAGTCCCTTATGACCCTGTACAGCGACTGTTCATCATATCCGTTCACAATATCCCGTGCGGTCAGCTTCTGCCGCTGGTCCATGCGCATATCGAGCGGGGTGTCATATTTGTAGGTAAATCCCCTCTCCACCGTGTCGAGCTGGTATGATGACACGCCCAAGTCCAGCACAATGCCGTCAACGTGACCCACACCTTTTTCTTTCAGTGCTTCCCTTGCATTACAATAATTGTTTCTGATTATTGTAACCTTGTCTCCAAACTCTTCCAACCGCTTTCCCGCCGCCTCTATGGCTGCCTCATCCTGGTCAATACCATAAAAACGCCCTTTGTCACCAAGCCGCCTGCACACCTCATATGCATGGCCGCCCCCCCCAAGGGTTCCATCCAGGTAGGTGCCATCTGGTTTTATGCGCAGTGCCTCGATTGTCTCTTCAAGTAATACTGATGTGTGATTAAACTCCGTTATTTCTGACATACATGGTCTCCTTTCTGGAGTATTCCATCTGGCACATATGACCGTAATCCGGCAGACCGGATCCCACTATATCATGAGTCCCAGCCCAGACATATGCTCTGCGATATCATCCATATCGTCGTACTCCGAAGCTTCCTCCCACCTTTCCTTGCCCCAGATTTCGATGCGTCCCCCTACTCCTATGAGGACAACCTCCTTATCCAAGGCAGCAAACTCCCTTAACACGGACGGTATCAGTATTCTTCCCTGCTTGTCCACTTCCACGTTCGCAGCGCCTGCGAGAAAGAAACGGACAAACTTACGAGATTCCTTGTTCATAAGCGGTAAAGCCTTCAGCTTTTCTTCAAAAGCGGACCATTCAGTGTTATCGTACACAAACAGGCAGCCATCCAGCCCCTTCGTCACCACGAAATCATCTCCCAAAACTTCGCGGAACCTTGAGGGAATAATCAGCCTGCCCTTCGCGTCAATCGTATGATTGTATTCACCCATGAACATGCAATCACCTACCACTTCGAACCACTTTGTTCCACTTTCTACCACTTTGATACCTATTTTACATGAAAACCATGGAAAGTACAAGTCTTTATTTAAACACAACAAAAAAAGTGGCGGACATTCCCATATAATTTACCAGTAAACTAATGGGAACTTCCTCCACTTTCATTTTACATATCATTGCTGTCCACGGGCATTATCCGACAAGGTCAAACAGGCTGATCTGGTTGGATTCCGGTATATCGCCCAGAAGCCCCAGGTCTGCCATCAGGTCAATTACCGTCTTGGACACCTTTGTCCTGCTCCTGAAATCATCCTTTGACAGGAACGGACCGTCCTTTGCCGCCTCCATAATCGCATCCGCCGCCTTCTCGCCGAGACCTTCAATGCTGTTCAGCGAGGGCATGACTTTACCGTTTACAATCTGGAAGTTTCTTGAATGTGCCCGGAAAATGTCAATCGGTTCAAATTCAAATCCCCTCGCGTACATCTCCTGCACAATGCGCATATCCTTTACCGCATCCTGTTCCTTGTTCGACAGGCTGTCGCTGCGCCTTTTATAATCTGCCATGACACGTTCCAGGTGCTCGCGTCCAAGGCACATGGTCTCATACGAAAATGCCGACGCGCGGATACTGAAAAATGCGCAGTAGTATGCCAGCGGATAATTTATCTTGCAGTATGCGATGCGCCACCCCATCATGACATAAGCCGCCGCATGTGCTTTCGGGAACATATACTGTATCTTTTCACACGACCACACGTACCAGTCCGGCACATTATGTTCCAGCATATCCTTTTTCCACTCTGCCCAGTTCCCGCATTTTCCCTTTGCCACGGTTCCCTTCCGGACTGCCTCCATAATCTTGAACGACTCCTCCGAGTCAAGCCCCATGCCAATCAGGTAAGTCATAATGTCGTCACGCGTACAGATTGCCGTCGAAATCGTCGCCTTTCCTTCC
The DNA here is from genome assembly GCA_002490665.1 of Lachnospiraceae bacterium UBA7205. Classification (GTDB taxonomy): domain Bacteria; phylum Bacillota; class Clostridia; order Lachnospirales; family Lachnospiraceae; genus COE1. The sequence goes on from DKUL01000052.1 coordinate 55,311, forward strand.
TGAATCAGCGTCTGCGCATTGCCAAGCCATACGTCAGTACCGTGTGAAAGCCCTGATATCCTGACCAGATCCGAAAAGTACTTTGGCTGGGCGTCAATAACCATCTGCATGGCAAAATCCGTACCAAATTCCGGAATTCCAAGGCATCCAAGCCTGCATCCCCCGATATCCTCCGGCGTAATCCCCAGCGCAGACGTATTCTGGAAAAGTGACATAACCTCCTTGTCGTCAAGCGGTATCTCTGTCGGGTCTATCCCGGTCAGATCCTGAAGCATACGAATCATTGTCGGATCGTCGTGCCCGAGGATATCCAGCTTTAACAGGTTGTGGTCAATGGAATGATAGTCAAAATGCGTCGTCACGGTATCGGTCGTCATATCATTTGCCGGATGCTGTACCGGTGTAAAGGAGTCAATCTCCTCCCCCACGGGCAGTACGACAATGCCGCCCGGATGCTGCCCCGTCGTCCGCCTGACGCCGACACATCCCTCGACAATCCTGTTAATCTCACTTGTGCGCTTATGCTTCCCGCGCTCCTCGTAATAATTCTTTACATAACCAAATGCAGTCTTATCGGCAAGCGTGCCAATTGTCCCGGCACGGAATGTCTGCCCATAGCCAAAGATTACTTCGGTATACTTATGTGCCTTACTCTGATATTCGCCCGAAAAGTTCAAGTCGATATCCGGCTCCTTGTTTCCCTTGAATCCAAGAAACGTCTCGAACGGAATGTCAAATCCATCCTTCACCAGTTTTTCACCACAAACCGGACAGTTCTTGTCCGGCATGTCACACCCTGCCATACCGGCAAACTTCTTCACATCATCTGAATAGAAGTCACTGTAATGGCGGTTTTTGCAATAGTAATGCGGACTGAGCGGATTCACTTCCGTAATCCCCGCCATGGTTGCCACAAATGAAGACCCGACAGACCCCCTTGAGCCTACCAGATAACCGTCCTCCACTGATTTCCACACAAGCTTTTGCGCGATGATGTACATGACGGCAAAGCCATTGCTGATAATGGAATTCAGTTCCCTTTTCAGTCTCGCCTCCACTATATCAGGAAGCTCGTCACCATACATCTCGTGCGCTTTCCTGTAACAGATATCCGTGAGCTGCTGGTCACTGTTTTCAATAACCGGCGGACATTTGTCGGGACGTACCGGCGCAATCCTGTCACACATATCTGCAATCCTGTTTGTGTTTGTAATCACAATTTCCTCTGCCTTTTCACTGCCAAGATAATACGCAAACTCGTCAAGCATTTCCTCTGTAGTACGCAGGTACAGCGGCGCCTGGTCATCCGCATCCTTAAATCCCTTTCCAGTCATGATAATTCGTCTGTAAACCTCATCCTCGGGGTCTAAAAAATGGACATCGCAGGTTGCGACAACCGGTTTATGGAACTGTTCCCCAAGCTTTACAACCCTTTTGTTAAGGGCTATCAGGTCGTCTTCCGAGTTAATATCCCGGTGCCGTTCCGACGCAATCATGAATTTGTTGTTGCCAATCGGCTGTATTTCCAGGTAGTCATAAAAACTCACGATGCGGGCAATCTGTTCCTCACCCTGTCCGTCAAGCAGTGCACGGAACAGTTCCCCTGCTTCGCAGGCGCTCCCGATAATCAGTCCCTCCCTGTACTTTTCGATAAGGCTCTTTGGTATCAAAGGTCTTTTGTAAAAATACTTCAAATGCGACTGGGAAATCAGCCTGTATAAATTGATGCGTCCTGTCTGGTTCTTCGCCAGTATAATGATATGGTAGGAATGCAGCTTTCGCACCGCATCGACACTCGCCTTTCCCATGTCGTTGAGCTGCGCAAGCGTATTGATCTGCTCCTTTTTGAGCATCTCTATGAACCGGACAAAGATTTCCGCCGTACACTCTGCATCGTCAACCGCCCTATGGTGGTTTTCAAGGGATATCTTTAACGTCTTGGCAACCGCATCGAGTGTATACTTTGCCTGCCCTGTCAGCAGCGTCCTCGCAATTGCAACTGTGTCAACATATGTAAAATCTGCGGAAATGTTCTGCCGCTTCGCATTCTCCTTGATAAAGCCGACATCAAACCCCGCATTGTGCGCGACAAGAACCGCATCGCCCACAAACGCCAGAAACTTCGGCAGCACCGTCTCTATCGTCTCCGCGTCAATCACCATGCTGTCACTGATGCTGGTAAGTTTTTCAATCTCAAACGGAATGGGCACCTCAGGGTTTACAAAGGTAGAAAACCGGTCCACAATCTGTCCGTTTACCACCTTTACCGCACCGATTTCTATAATACGGTTGGTTACCGGCGAAAATCCCGTTGTCTCGATGTCAAACACCACATATGTCTCATCGAGTGTCTGCCCCCTGCCGTCCGTCACAATCTCCTTCAGGTCGTCAACCAGATATCCCTCCACGCCATAGATGACTTTGAAATCATCACCATGGTCCAGGGCATGGTTCGCGTCAGGGAATGCCTGTACACAACCATGGTCTGTAATGGCAATTGCCTTGTGCCCCCATTTTTTTGCACGCTTTATAATGTCCTTTACATCAGAGACGCCATCCATGTCACTCATTTTCGTATGGCAGTGAAGCTCCACGCGCTTTCTGGCGCTGTTGTCCATGCGGGCTGTTGTAAAGTCAGGAATTTTCATCACGCCAATCACGGATCCAATCGTCAGTTCCCTGTCAAATGTATCGTTGACCGTGACACCCTTCAGCCTTAAAAATGCCCCGACCTTTAAATCTGCCGTCAGTTCGGAAAGCTGCTCATTGTGCACGAACATTTTTACCTTAATCGTATCCGTGAAATCCGTTATCTCAAAGCTCACGATTGTCCGCTCGTTTCGGATTTCGCGTGTCTCGAGGGCACGCACCTTGCCGCGGATGGTAACCTCACCCATCTCGCCCCAGATTTCCTCTATATTGATGCTCTCATCCTCAAAGTCACGTCCAAAAATGACATTGGGGTTATCGGAACGCTTAAGCGCCCTTTTCTGCATTCCTCTGTCACGAAATCCTCTGTCCGATGCCCTATCCGGTCTGTTGTATGATTTTTTCTCCGTCCCGGCAGAAACCGGTGTGCCGTTCTTCTCCAATGCCTGCGGTTTCATCTCCCCTGAAGGCTTCACTTCCCCTGCCGTCGCTTCAGATGACGGCGACGCGCCATTCTCCTGTCCATATTCTCCTCCTGCCTTTCCTTCCAGGCGGCTGCTGATACTCGCAACGATTTTTTTAATGCGCAGTTCGTCGTCTTCTTTATATTTCCCGGTCTTTGCTTCTTTGTAGGAAGTCTCAAATTTCACCCGGAATCCGCACCGCTCGTTCAGAACCTTGTCCAGAATCCCGACAAGCTCCTCCTCCTTTGACTTTGCAATCACACTGTCCTCAAGGATTAACTCCATAACGTTATCTTCCGGAAAACGGATATCTGCCTGCCGGAACATGGTATAGAGCATATGTTCGCATTCCTTCAGCTCCATCAGTATGCTTTCCTTATACACACCCATCAGCTTCTCCGGCGTATATTGTTCCGACAAAACAAATTTTTCATATATTTTGACAATAAGATACTCCCGCGGAAAAAACTGCCTTTTTATCTCATTTTCCACGGCATAAATGACTTCCTTCTCAATTAACCGCTCGCTTCGAATATAGATGCGCAGCAAATCCTTGCGCTTTGTCGCTGTAATTTTTTCCACAGCAACCTGCTCAAAAAAATCCTTGTGCACCCCTTCGAGCTTGAGATTCGGAAACGCTTCAAAAAATTTCTTTTCCATCCGACCCTACTTCCAATTGTCCAGCTCATACTTCAACGTGTTTAAAAGCTCCCGCTCCGGGACTTTCTTTATAATCTCTCCTTTTTTAATAAGAAGTCCTTCATCAATCCCGCCAGCAATCCCAATATCTGCTTCCTTTGCTTCCCCGGGCCCGTTTACGGCGCATCCCATAACTGCGACCTTAATATCCAGGTCATACCCCTGTACCATCGTTTCCACCTGATTCGCCAGCCCAATCAGGTCAATATTGGTTCTTCCGCAGGTAGGGCATGACACGACTTCGATGCCTCCTTTCCTAAGCCCGAGTGTGCGCAGTATCAGTCTGGCAGATTTTATCTCCTCCACCGGGTCTCCCGTAAGCGAAACCCTGATTGTATCACCAATGCCCTGATTCAGTATAATCCCAAGCCCGACCGCTGACTTGATATTGCCGCTTGTGACCGTACCGGATTCCGTAATCCCCACATGAAGCGGGTACGGTGTCCTGCCCGCCAGCAGCTCATGGGCTTTCACACACATCATGACATCGGAAGACTTGATGCTGATAACCATGTTGTCATATCCCAAATCCTCTATAATATGCACCTTGTCAAGTGCACTTTCCACAATTCCCTCGGCAGTGACACCATGATACCGCTCTACCAGTTCCTTTTCAAGCGAACCGCTGTTTACGCCCACCCGTATCGGAATCGCTCTCTCCCTTGCCACTTTTACAACCTCGGCAACCTTCTCCCTGCTTCCGATATTTCCGGGGTTGATGCGTATCTTATCCGCACCGTTTTCCATTGCGGCAATCGCCATCCTATAATCAAAATGAATGTCTGCAACCAGCGGAATCGTTGTCTCCTTTTTGATGGCTGCAATCGCCCGCGCAGCCTCCATATCCGGCACTGTGCAGCGGATAATTTCACACCCTGCCTCCTCAAGGCGCTTAATCTGCGCAATTGTAGCTGCCGCATCCTGTGTCTTTGTATTCGTCATGGACTGTATTAAAATGGGGTTTCCCCCGCCGATCACCGCATCCCCAATCCGAACCACCTTTGTCTTATTCCTGTACATATTTACCTCCGCTCTAATACAACTTTTGTTATTCCTAAGCCAAAATCCTTGCAATGTCATTGTACAATACAAACACCATCAATATCATCAGTGCCACAAATCCCACAAAATGAACCAGACCTTCCTTGTCAGGTGAAACAGGTTTCCCGCGCACCACCTCGATAAACAGAAACAGAAGCCTGCCACCGTCAAGCGCCGGCAGCGGAAGCAGATTCATCACGCCAAGGTTCACACTGAGCAGCACGGCAAAATTAATCATCGTCAGGACAACAGTCGGTACGCCATACGGCTTTGCCACCTCCAAAGTCTCGTCAATCGTAACTGCAATTCCAACCGGCCCAGAAAGGTCGTTTGCCGAAAGCTTTCCCTGCACCAGCATCAGCAAACTCTTTATCGTTGTCTTGAGCCAGTAGCGCACCTCATATACACTGTACTTAATCAAATCCAGTCCCTTGCACTTTATGGTTTCCCCAATCGTAAAGCCTATATAATACCGGTTATCCTGTTCGCTGAACTTCGGGGTAAGCACTGTCGTATACTTCTCACCGTCACGTTTATACTCAATCTCAATCGGTTCCCCTCTGCTAAATGCGGATACAAAGGTAACCTCACCCTGCAGATAAATGCGTTCCCCATCCATTTTGGTGATAATATCCCCCACCTCAAGCCCCGCTTCCATTGCAGGATAGCCTTCTGTCAGTGAATTTATTGTCGGAATAATCTCACCGGAAAAACCAACCACAATCAGTGACAGCAAAAATGCAAGAATAATATTAAAAAATGGTCCTGCAAAAACCGTTGCTATTCTCGCCCAGACATTTGCATCATTAAACGAGCCCTCCGGCTTTCCGGATACCGTTTTTTCCCCGTCAGTGTCTTTTGTATAGATGCCATCCTCACCGTCAAACATACATGCCCCGCCGATTGGCAGGAGCTTTAACACGTACTTTGTTCCGTTCTTTGTAAACTTGATAATATCTGGTCCCATGCCGATAGAAAACTGCAAAACCCTGATGCCATTTGACTTTGCCAGCAAAAAATGGCCTAACTCATGCGCTATCACGACCACGCCAAATACCAGCACAAAAACGATAATTGTAACAACCATTCCTTATTTTTTCCTCCCTATATCTGTCATGATGCCCTTCCATTTATCTTCAGACGATAAGAAACCTAAAATTTCGAGCAGATAAGCTCATACGTCTCCTGTTCTGTCCTTAAAATCTCCTCCACATCAGGATGCTCAATTCTTCTATGGGCATCCATACACATCTCAATTATCTCAGGAATCTGCAAAAAGCTGATTTTCCTGTCCAGAAACAGGCTCACCGCTTTCTCATTTGCAGCGTTAAACACTGTCGGCACACTGCCTCCTTCTGCCGCCGCCTGCAACGCAAGCTTTAATCCCGCAAAGGTCTCCATATCCGGCTTCTCAAACGTAATGTTTCCCAGCTCGTAAAAGTCCACCCTTTTCCCAGCCATTGGACGTCTGTCCGGATAAAACAGCGCATACTGTATCGGCAGTTTCATATCCGGCGTGCCAAGCTGTGCCATAATTCCTCCATCCACATACTCCACCATGGAATGTATGATGCTCTGCGGATGCACAACAACCTGTATCCGATCCAAGTCCATGTCAAAAAGCCACTTCGCCTCCATAACCTCAAGCCCTTTGTTTACAAGTGTCGCAGAATCAATTGTAATCTTGTGCCCCATTGACCAGTTTGGATGCTTTAAGGCGTCCTCAAGCTGTACATTTTCCAGCTGTTTCCTGCTTCTTCCCCGAAACGGCCCACCAGATGCAGTGATCAGCAGTTTGCTGACACGCTCCCTGTTTTCTCCCTGCATAGACTGAAAAATAGCACTGTGCTCACTGTCAACAGGAAGAATTGAAACACCCTTTTCAGCAGCAAGCGGCATGATAATGTGTCCTGCGGTTACAAGTGTCTCTTTATTCGCAAGCGCAATGTCCTTACCCTTATGGATGGCTGCAATGGTAGGGCGGATTCCTATCATGCCGACAATTGCCGTAACCAGAACTTCTGATTCTTCCATCTCAGCAATCGCAAGCAGCCCTTCCATGCCGCAGACAACTTCCACCTCCAAATCCGCAAGCCTAGCCTTCAAATCCCTGCATGCTGCTTCATCCCGAAGGGACACCAGCCTCGGCCGGAACTCCCTCACCTGCTTTTCAAACAAATCAATATTAGTGCCCGCTGCCAGACCCACTACCTCCAAATCCGGATTTTCCCGGACTATCTCCAGCGTCTGTGTCCCTATTGAACCGGTAGAGCCAAGTATTGCAATCCTTTTCACGAAATCGACCTCCGTTTTATTATATTAGTAAAAATACATAACTATTCAAAATATACAGCCAAATGAAACATTCACAAAGGCACATGGCAGACCATCATTCCTAACGAAACAGCATAATGAAAAAATACGTAATTGGTGCTGTAAATATCACGCTGTCAAAACGATCCATAATTCCCCCATGTCCTGGTATCAGATTGCCGTAATCCTTTATCTCATGGTTTCTCTTAATGGCAGAAGCAGCCAAGTCACCGACCTGCGATATGACTGAGCCTACACCGCCGACGGCAGCAAGAAGCACGGCAAAGTTTTCCTCACCGACCGTATGCTCCATGTACAGGCCAAAAGCAGCACCAAACAATGCCGCACCGACAATGCCGCCCAGTGAACCCTCGATTGATTTTTTCGGGCTAAGCACAGGCGCAAGCTTATGCTTTCCAAACAGTACTCCCGTAAGATAGGCAAACGTGTCTGATATCCACGAACTAATAAATATCATCCACACCAGATAAATGCCATGCTCAAGCTGTCTTGTCAGAAACACAAAGGACAGCATCACAGGTGCATATATCAAAGAAAAGTAGGTGTCCATTACCTGGCTGGCATGGAACCTCGGAAAACCAAATACATACACAAACATCATTGCAATCAGCGCCATAATGATGACCATCACCCACCATGACGTGTCCTGGATAAAATATACTGCGGCATAATAGCACATAATGACAGCACATCCCATCATTTCAAGACCATTTATTCTTCCATACTGTCCGCAATTGTCTTTCTCCCTGACACCACATGCCTTTGTCAATTCCAAAAAACCGATGACAGATATGATAAACAGGACGGCTGCCAGTATTATTCCTCCCGGAAGAATAGCTGCGAGCGCCACAATCACAATGACAACCGCGCTTATCGTTCTCTCCCTGCTTATCTTTTTAAGAATATTTGAAGCCATTCCCTACGCCTCCTTCACGAGCCCATATCTCCGGTCTCTGCTCTGATATGCCTCCACCGCCTTGGCAAGCTCGTTTTTGTCAAAGTCAGGCCACGGTACGGACGTAAAATAAAGTTCCGCATAAGCAATCTGCCATAACAGAAAATTTGATATTCGCTGCTCACCCGATGTCCTTATCAGCAAGTCCGGATCCGGAAGACCTGCCGTGTCAAGCTCTGCCGCTATTTTGGCATCGTCGATTTCGTCCGGATTCAGTGCTCCTGCTGCCACTTTACCAGCAAGTCCGGCGATCGCCCTTCTAAGCTCATCACGTCCGCCATAATTAATCGCTATCTGAAAATGAAGTCCTGTATTATTTTTTGTAGCCTGCTCCAGCTCCTCAATACTCGCCCGCAGGTCAGGCGCAAGAGCGGATTTGTCACCAAGAACCCGAACGCACATATTGTTCTTCTGCGCCCGCTTAATACTGTTTTTCATATAGTTTCTGAGCAGGTTCATCAATGTTGCCACTTCGCTGTCCGGTCTGCTCCAGTTTTCTGTCGAAAATGCATATACTGTCAAATAATGAATTCCCATGTTATAGGCGTCCTCACATATCTGTTCCACCGCCTTCGCCCCCTGCACATGACCCGCAGTACGTGGAAGCCCTTTCGCCTTTGCCCAGCGTCCATTTCCATCAAGTATGATTGCTACATGGTTTGGTACATTCATAACACATCCTCCATTTCCATAATTTTGCTGCCACCCGCCAATGCACCGTGAAGGTCTATCCTTCCTACTCGTGCGCCGGGCATCCGTCAGCTTGCTGACATATTTCATCCGGACGCCCATGTGCATAAAAAGATGAGGGCATTACATCCTCCATGCACGCCCCCATGTTTTCGCCATCTCTGATAAACTATACCGTAAGAATCTCCTTAGACTTCTCATCAACCGCCTTATCAACATCCTTAATGTATTTGTCCGTAAGCTTCTGTACAGAATCCTCCAAATCCTTAATCTCATCCTCAGACACTTCTGTCTTTGCAAGCTTCTTAAAAGAATCATTTGCATCGCGTCTGATGTTACGGATTGCAACCTTGCACTCCTCGCCTTTTTTCTTTACATCCTTAACCAGTTCTTTTCTGCGCTCCTCTGTAAGCTCAGGAAATACAAGACGGATGACTGCCCCGTCATTGTTCGGTGTAATACCAATGTCCGAAGCCATGATTGCCTTCTCAATATCCTTGATAAGACTCTTTTCCCACGGAGCTATTTGGATCATTCGCGCTTCAGGAACCGTGATGTTTCCAACCTGCTGAATGGGTGTGGGTGTACCATAATAATCCACCTTCAGCTTGTCAAGAACATGCGGATTGGCACGTCCCGCACGTATCGTCTGGTAATCTGATAAAAGAAAATCAAGTGCTTTCTGCATTTTATCATCATATGTTTTTACTCTTGCATCCATTTCTATGTCCTCCTGTTTTTTATTCTGGTAAATCATACCGTAATCACTGTACCGCTTGATTTTCCCTTTACAGTATTAATAATACTGTTTTCTTCATTTAATCCGAATATCGTCATCGGCATCCGGTTCTCCATGCAAAGCACTGCCGCTGCAAGATCCATCACGCCAAGCTGCTTATCAACAACCTCCTTGATTGGAATCGTGTCATATTTTTTTGCATCCTTATGAATCTTCGGATCCGCATCATAAACGCCATCCACAGCCCTCGCTGACAATATCATATCCGCCTCAATCTCAATTGCCCTGAGCACCGTTCCCATATCCGTTGAGAAATATGGATGGCCAATACCGCCTGCCAAAAAAATCACTTTCCCGTCCTGAAGTGCTGCCACTGCCTTGTCTTTTGAAAAAAGCTCCGTAAAAGCCGCACATTGAAACGGCGTGAAAATTTCCGTGTCCATGCCTACAAACCGGAAAATTTCAGAGACATAGATACAGTTCATAACAGTGGCAAGCATACCTATCTGGTCTGCCTTTGTGCGGTCAATCGTCTCACTTGTCCTTCCGCGCCAGAAATTGCCGCCGCCTATTACAATCCCTACCTGTACACCGCTGTCGACGATTTCCTTTACCTGCCTCGCCACCGCTGTTACAGTAGGCTCATCAAACCCTGTCTTCTTGTCTCCGGCAAGCGCTTCCCCGCTCAGTTTCAATAATATCCTGTTCATATCCATACAGCTCCCGCTTTATTTTTGTAACAATCCAATCCCCGGCTCTACCTGTTACTTATTTTCTTTGTTTCCCCTGTTCTTCTTGACATCATTGAAGAAGGTTGTAGGACTAACATCCGCATAGCACTGTGAACACATACCCTCAATCACCGCACCATTGTTAATCTGTACAGATTTCGACTTAATATTGCCCATCACAATTGCAGATGTATCAAGAATCACGGGACCATGCACATCGATGTCACCTTTCACGGCGCCTGCAATCACTGCACTTGTCGCAAAAATATTTCCTATAACCACAGAACTCTGACCAATCTTCACGCTGCCCTTGCTTTTTACCTCACCGTTAATCTGTGCTGACTCGGCATAGATTTCCGCCGCTGCGGAATTACCCGTAATGCTTCCTGTCACATTCAGCTTGCCAAGGATTTCTATATTGCCTGTAATACTTCCTATCAAATCCATGTTGCCGCTGCTTGTCACATCACCTGTAATACTCATTCCTGCCGTGATAACCGCCGTGTCCGTCGAAGCCGCGTCACTCGCTGTAAAATCATCCTGTACTGCTGCCGGAGCTGCATCCATATATGCAGGTTCCTGTATATTCTGTTCTACCTCATTTAATAACTGTTCCATTTCTGCGTCTGCCTCACTTATATTATTTTGTTCTGCTGCCGATGCCTCAGCGCCCATTTCGGACATTGTCCCCGGAGTACCTTCTGTTGCTGCTTCCTGCGTAAGCCCGGCAAATATATCCGTTTCATCACTGCCTGCCGGCTCTGCCACATCGTCCACAGCGCTCAGCATCGTTGCCAGGTCAGGCACTTTCGTCTCCCCGGCCTCCTGCTGTGCATCAGCGTCTACCGGTGCATCTCCAAGAGCAGCTACTCCCTTTTCAAGCATAGCTTCAAGATCCGCAAAATCAGTGTCGGAAGATTCTCCAAACAAATCCTCAGACGCTGTCACCCCTTCCTCATCAAGCCCAAAATCGCCAACGGTCTCCTCTGTTCCCAAATCATTTACTGTCTGTGACAAATCCTGTTTTAAATCCTGAAAAAAACCCATATTAAACTATCCTCCAATTTTATTTTGTATCTCGCTAATAAAGCACACTAGCCTTGATTAACTTTCATTTGTTATTTATGCAAATGCTGTACACGCACTGTGTCCTTAGATATCGGTAAAATCACTGTATTATCAGACTCAAGTATCGCTTCTATAATCATCGGCAGTGCATCGACAGTAGAATCCTTGCCCGCCGCATCGTGAAAAAGAATCACTGAGTTATTGTATTTGCCCACATTGTCAAGCACATTTCTGGCAATCTGGCTGGCACTTTTATGTCCGCCCGTAGCATCGCCGCTTGACACATTCCAGTCAAAGTAAACCATTCCTTCCTCGTCAAGATAATCAATCAGCTCCCACATATCTGCTTTGCTGATTGTGTTGCTGCTTCCTCCCGGAAATCTTACAATATTACAGTCCTCGCCAGTCAGTTCATACAGGAAATCATGGAGCTGTGTCAAATCGTGCTTGTACGCATCCAGCGACTCATAAATTTCATTATATTTGTGGCTATAAGAATGCATCCCCAGTGTATGGCCATCTGCCACAATCCGTTTATACTGTTCTGGATATTTATCCTTTGCAACAACAAAAAATGTTGCCTTCACGCCATACTGATCCAGAATGTCAAGTATTCTGTCCGTATTGGCGCTTGGTCCGTCATCAAAGGTGAGATACACTCTCTTAATGCCTGCACTGCTGTCCTCCCTGTCATCCCACACATGACTATTTTCACATACGGCTGCTTCCGCTATATCCACAGCCTCCGACTCATCTACCGTATTGCCGTTGATATCCGTACTCATCATTACGGAAGCTTCCTGATACGGTTCATCCGCATCATTGTTCTGAAGCACAAGCAGTCTCTGCTCAAGCCCATTTACCTTTTTACCAATATTTACCACCAGTACAAGTATCACAATGCAATTGACAATCGTCATAAATGTAAGCACCGGAATCAAAATTTCAATAAAGCTTCGTTTTTTTGCCCTTTTGATTTTATTGCCCGATTCCCCATTGTTGTCAGTCTCCATATTATTCTGTGACATTTGTTACCCTTTCAAACTATACCAAGCTGCTGTCCCCCATGGCAATATCATTCCTTATCGCCATTGAGCAAATTTATAGACATACCGATTATAACATAAAACAACCACATTAGAAAAGAGATTTTATAAAGTTTATTCAAAAGTTTATGAAATCCTGTTACTCCCCAACCATTTCCCTATTCCAGCGCTTCATTATAATGTGCACGCTCTCCGCCGACATATTTTGGCCTTGTCCGCGCACAAACAATATGAGCCCCCCCAATCACGGGATGCTCTATCCTGACAGGAACGGCAACCGGCTTTAAATGCATGCCGATCAGTGTATCTCCGATATCAATTCCCGCATGTGCCCGGATACGCTCCACCGCCACCGGATGCTCCATCACCTTCCATGCCGCCGTGGCAAACGAGCCGCCTGCTTTTAGCTGCGGCATCACATTTACCTCCTCATAGCCAAAACGCTCCGCATCTGCCTGTGTCATGATAAGCGCCCGGTTAAGATGTTCACAGCACTGTGCCGCAACGGAAACTCCCGCTGCCCTCAGCTCGCCATACATGGCCGCAAATACAGCCTCCCCAAGCTCCGCATTTGAATAGGAGCCAATGTGTTTTGCCGCAATCTCACTTGTGGAGCATCCTATCACGACAAGGTTTCCTTCCCTCAGCTTTGCCTGTCCCAGGAATTCCCTGACAACCCTTTTCGCATCATTCACTTCCTTCTCAAATCTTTCATCCATCATCTTTTATCCCACTCCCTTATTATTTTTTCCCTATTATTTTTTTTAAAACAGGAATTTTCCCAATAATCCCTACAATCAGCCACGATATTGCAAGCACTATTATTGTTTCAAATATATTGAATATATATGACGGCTGCTGTATAAAATCAAACCGCTGTATCACGAATATCAGCAAATACCCCGATACAATGTAGATTCCCATGCTGTCTGCCCCAAGCTTTCTAAGACCCCCGAATTGAATCCTGCCATTTCCCTGCTGATTTAATTTGTCAGCGCACATCAAAATATATTGCCATACCAGAATAAAAAAAACGCTGCCGACAAAACCAATCACCAGCCTGTATATGTCAATACCAAGCTGCCGGGCCGCATTTTTCCCAACCAGCTTATAGCCCGTCAGATATATAAATGAATCCTCATTATAATATATGAATAATCCGGCAAAAGCAAGCCCTGTTATCCCAATCATCCATAAACGCGGACTTTTTTGGGCAGGCTTTCCCTTATTCTCCATATATCCATGCACATAATATCCGGTAAGATAATATGGAAGCATGTACTTATATGCCCCCATGCCCAGTCCGTCCGGCAGTATGAAAAGCGCCATGAAGCCCAGGACATATATTATTATATTATCCCTCAAAAAGTTGTGCATTACATACACCACCAGAAAGCTCCACCATACTGCCCACAAAAACCAGAGATTATTCAGTGCATTATAAAAATAAACAAATACCAGCGCTTCCGGCTGCGGATTTTTCTCCACACAGTTGATAATCAATATTCTTGCGTAATCCAGCGCCGTCCAGAAAAATATGGGAACAAGCAATGTCGCAGCCCTGCTTCTGAGTACCTCCAGACGAGCCTTCTGGTTCTGGCATCTCTTCATACTATACCAGCCCAGATATCCGCTTATCAGCATAAACAGCGGCATATGAAAGCTATATATAAACTGATACAGCCTGTCACGAAAATAACTGGATTCCACCCTGTATGGTTCGCCGCTCCCCTCCTGTATACAATGCCCCAATACGACAAGTATAATAGAAAATCCCCTTAATATGTCCGGAAGCATCTCCCTTTTACCGCTCTTTTTCACTGAAACCTTTTCCGTATCCATTTCAGACCTTTCCTATTTACACGCTTCTTTCAATATCCAACCAAATACAGCTCTGATAAAAAATATTTTACTATACTGAACAGATACTAACACACTTCCTTTATTTTTTCAATAAGGCAGATATTGACAAACTGGAACAGCACGGTTATGATTGTTTTAGTGTTTCTATAAAGAACAACTATCTTGCGAACATGAACTTATCCATAAAAAAGGAGGACTTACCATGCCAAAATTAAATGAAAACTATCTAAATCTCAAAGAAAGCTACTTGTTTTCTGAGATTAGCCACCGTGTCAGCACTTATACTGCCGCCAACCCGGACAAAAAAATAATCCGCCTTGGAATCGGTGATGTCACACTCCCAATTGGTTCCAAAATGATTGCCGAGCTTCATGAAGGTGTTAACGCCCTTGCAAACGCGGAAACATTTAAAGGATATGGCCCGGAACAGGGATACGATTTTCTCCGGAATGCCATTGTTGATTACTACAAAAGGAACGACGTATCAATCGAGCCTGACGAAGTATTTGTCTCTGACGGTGCCAAAAGCGATACCGGCAATATCACAGACCTCTTTGCAAAAGAGAATACAATCCTTATCCCCGACCCGGTTTATCCAGTCTATGTTGACACCAATATCATGAACGGCCGAACCATCACCTATATTGACGCAAATGAGGACAATGATTTTCTTCCCATGCCGGACTTTGACCTGCACGCTGACATCATTTATATCTGTTCCCCAAACAATCCAACCGGTGCCGCGTACAATAAAGAACAATTAAAAGTCTGGGTAGACTATGCACTCGAAAATGATGCAATTATCCTATATGACTCAGCCTATGAATGCTTTATAACAGATGGTTCGCTCCCCAGAAGTATCTATGCCATCGAAGGCTCCAAAAAATGTGCCATAGAATTTTGTTCCTTATCCAAAACAGCTGGTTTTACGGGAACACGCTGTGGTTATACCATCGTACCGAAAAGTTTAAAATTTACAGCCTCCACTGGTGATGTGCTTTCGCTTAATGCAATGTGGAACCGACGCCAGACCACCAAGTTTAATGGCGTGTCCTATATTGTACAAAAAGGAGCCGCAGCGGCATTCTCCATTGAAGGAATGGAACAGTGCAAAAATAATATTAAATACTATCAGGAAAATGCCAAAATTATCTCTAAAGGACTTGCACGAAAAAACATCCGATACTTTGGCGGTATCAATTCTCCTTATGTATGGTTCAAATGCCCAAATGACATGGATTCCTGGGACTTCTTTGATTATCTGCTGACCAACGCACAGATTGTCGGAACTCCCGGTGCAGGCTTCGGCAAAAACGGTCAGAAATTTTTCCGCCTTACTTCATTTGGCAACCGGGAAAATACCATTGAAGCAATGGAGCGAATAAACAGCCTGTTCTAAACCGCAATAATCGAGTAGGAAAGGATTATCTTTTCCTATTCGGTATGCACATAAAACCCCTTTGACAGATTAATCTGCCAAAGGGGTTTTATTAAGACTCTATTTTAGCATCAAATCAGGCAAAAATGCCATTTGATACATCTCAGTAACTACATTTTTCAAGAATCTGCCACATATCGCAAAATCCCGACTGGTCTATTACTTATTTTTACAAATATTTGTAATGGCCGGACTAACGTACTCTGAAATCTGTTAAAATAAATCTTATGTTCAAATGTACACTCCATTCATTATGCAAGTGTAACATTTGCCGCTCTGAGCTTAGAGCTGTTCTTAGGATCCTGCTCAATATCGAAAGTCACCTTCTGACCCTCCTCAAGTGTCTTGTATCCGTCAGATACAATAGCTGAGAAATGTACAAAGACATCTTCTCCTGTACCTTCATTTGTTATGAATCCATAACCCTTCTGAGCATTAAACCACTTAACTGTTCCGTTGTTCATTTCTAGAACCTCCATTAAAAATATTTGTGTACTCTCCATAAGTCAAAAACTGACTTGTTCCGCAATTCAAATGGAATGATTTGCAGAACAAGTCAGCTCATAGTTCTAATTGAATACTATCAAATTCTATCACTTTTACATAACAAAGTCAATATAAAAGAAAATATAAAATAAAAAAAGATAGCGAAGGGGGGATTCGAACCC
>DKUL01000078.1 GCA_002490665.1 Lachnospiraceae bacterium UBA7205
TCGAGCCCTACTCGGGGAGTTTGTTATTTATTTTTCGATACCGTGGTATAATATGATATATTTTGAATATAATTAAACATGGCGACTTAGCCAAGTGGTAAGGCGTGGGACTGCAACTCCCTGATCATCGGTTCAAATCCGTTAGTCGCCTTTAATAAAAACCCCAAAAATGGGGTTTTTATTATTTTAGGACTAAAATTTTTAATTGGCAATATCTTGTTTTTTATACCATGTACAAATACCTTTATTGGACAGACCGGACATCATCAATGTCTGCTTGCCTAGTTCATGATCCCATGCTGGGGAGGCAATAATTGTTTCAGTGGTATTTCCATAATGAAATTCAAGTGTACAGGCTCCGGTTTTTTTCCATGTTCCGATAATGGAACAGCATTCCATGCGCCCATTCTTCATTAATTGTACAGGGTGGGAGTGCATGATTCCCTGAGGAACAGAGGGCGTTAAGGAAATACGTTCATAGCAGCCGATGAAGACACTTTCTGGGAGCGGCTGCAGTATTTCGCCGGCATAAGGCTGTGCGGCGGCAATAAGCCATTCGTCAGGTGTCATATAGAGCTGGCGGATTTGCAGGGTAGAGGGCTCATGTTCTGTCTTGAAATTCATTTCCCTGATGTGGGAGACTAGGAACATCCTGTTGTCAGAATCTTTCAGGACGGAATTATGGCCGGGAGCCATATATGGTGTGCCGTCAAGCCAGCGGTATCCGCAGGATATCATCAGACCGGTTGTATTGTCGTAATCTTCTGTATTGGCCAGATCATGTCCGTGGAAATCATAAAATGGTCCCGTGACAGTACGGCTTCGCCCGATTCGGATATTATAATCATTTTTCAGGGAACCGTAAGATACAAAAAGATAGTAATATTTTGTATCGGGATGATAAATCATGTAAGGACCCTCAATGGCGCAGTCCATCCAGGCAGGACGTCTGGCAAGGCAGGTCCCGATTCCGTCTTCAGCGACAAGTCCTGTTTTTTTGTCTAGTAAAAGAATATAACACCCACCCCAGAAAGAACCATAAAGAAGATATTGCTCTCCGGACGCTGCATCTTCAATAATATTGGCATCAATAGCGTTGACTGGAAGCTTATCTGAAGTTTTCAATACACAATCCCTGGGAATAAAAGGGCCTTCGGGGGAGCTTGATACGGCAAGAAAAATACATGACTGCCGGACGCCCCAGGAAGAGTTGGAACAGTACAAGCGGTATTCGTTTCCGACCTTGACAATATCTGGAGCCCAAATATCCTGGCTCTTTGTCCAGCTGACTGATTCTTCGGGAAGCGCTGTGACAACTTTTCCAAGGCTTTCCCAGTGAATAAGATCTGCCGAACGTCTGCAGATGGCGCCGGTGCAGTAGATATAGTAGGTTCCGGATATGGGATCGCGATAAACAGCAGGGTCGTGTGTCATCCACAGGCCCGGAAGGTCGCGGTCTGTATGTGGCAAAAGCGCAGGTTTTGGCGGTTCTGCTGGGGGTTTTGGGGGATAAATAATCTGGCTCATGTGATGCCTCCTCTTAATGTAAACAATATTATCATGTTACTTTTGCATTTTTCAGCGTGAAACTTTTCACGCTACTCTTTAACGTTTCTGATTGAACCCATTATAAAATATATTAAATCAAATATCAACTATAAGTATGAAATTCCTAAAAAATCAAATATATACTTGCATTATTTATACAAATTGTATACAATATTGAAAGAAAGCTAAAATAATTTACTGTAATGTGAAACATATTTTTTACATTCTGGTTTGAGACACCATGGAATGGGGAGAACTTTGCATGAGAATGGAGGTATCATTTATGAAGGGAAGCGTTTTAAAAATATGCGGGATGGCGTTGGCGGCAGCTGTTGCGCTTGCGGGATGCAGCAGTAAACCACAGGGTAAGGGTGCAGATGAAATAGAGAAGAAAAATGCTGCCATAGGGATATCGGTACACGACCCCTCGATTGTGAAATCAGAAGACACTTATTATATTTTCGGTTCACATATGGAAGCGGCGCAGAGTACGGACCTGATGCAGTGGAAGTCTTTTGCAAGCGGTGTGAACGCATCCAATCCGCTGTTTGACAATCTTTTTGACGAAAGCATGAAGCCTTTTGAATATGTTGGTGAGTATGTGGAAGGCGGGTATGCCGTGTGGGCGCCCGATGTGATATACAATGAGACAATGGGGAAGTGGGTGATGTATTTTTCCACCAGCCATGACTGGCGCACCTCCAATATCTGTTTTGCTACTGCAGATGAGATTACGGGGCCATATACATATATAGATACGCTTCTGTACTCCGGCTTTACTTCCATGACGGCGGACAAGACAAATCTTGCAGAAATAATGGGGGAAGACGTGAAGGTTTCAGATTATCTTCAGTCGGCAGAATACAACCACCTGAATTTTCCCAACTGCATAGATCCGACCGTGTTCTATGACAAGGATGGGAAAATGTGGATGGTATACGGCTCATGGTCCGGCGGAATCTGGATGCTGGAGATTGACCAGGCGACAGGATATCCAATCCACCCTCAGGCAGATGAGGAGGCGCATGTGGATAAATACTTTGGAAAATATCTGATTGGCGGTCTGCATAATTCGTGTGAAGGCCCGTATATTTTCTATGATGCGGAAAGCGGCTATTACTATCTGCTTGTATCATATGGAGGACTGACCAGGGAAGGCGGATACCAGATTCGGTGTTTCCGGTCAGAGCAGGTGGATGGTCCATACCTGGACGCTTCGGGAAGTTCGTTTGGCTATGTGTCCGAGCATTCGGGGCTGGGCGTAAAAATGATGGGAAATTATCTTCTGCCAAGTCTTAAGACTGCTTACATGGCACCGGGACATTGTTCCGCTCTGACAGATGATGACGGAAAAATGTACCTTGTTTATCATCAGCGTTTCGATAATGGAAGCGAGTATCATGAACCGCGGGTTCATCAGATGTTTCGAAACAGGGAAGGCTGGCTTGTGGCAGCGCCCTTTGCGACAAATGGCGAGAGCCTGAAAGCTTCGGGTTATGCGAAAAAGGAGGTTGAGGGCAACTGGTATCTGCTCAATCATGGAACGGATATTGGTGCGGACATTCATGAGGCAGAGGCAGTTACGCTAAAAGGCGGAACAATATCCGGAAGTGCTGGCGGTACATATGAACTGGAAGAAGGAACTTGCTACATGAAGCTTGTGCAGAATGACATTACTTACAGCGGGGTACTGCTGGATATGACAGATGAGGCTGGAAATGCCGTAAGATGCCTGATGGCTGTCGGGGAAAATAACGAGACAGTCTGGGCAGTGATGTATATTTAGTTTAGAATTTTAAATATATTAAATTACTTTAATAAATTTTAAAATATTTTAAAGAAACCTATTGACAAAACGTTACTTGCATTGTACGATATGTATATCAGGAGAAGCAGAAATGAAGCGGAACGAGCAATCTGCACAAATCATCATTTAGCATTTGTGCAGAAAGTACATACTGGACAAGAAGCGCATTCCGTTTTGTATTCTGTATGAACAATTAACATATTTTATTCAATTTTATATGGGAGGTTTATATGAAAAAGAAAATTGTTAGTGTTTTACTTGCAACTGTACTTGTGGCATCTTGCCTGTCAGGATGTGGCGGCAATAGCGCGCCTGCTGATAATACGTCGGATGGCAACAACAATGCGGCGGATGCAAGTGCTGACACGACAGGCGCATCGGAAAGCGCAAACGAGAAGGTCGGAGCACAGATTACGGTTGATAAGTCCGCGACGGATAACGTCAGCGTAGAAGGAGATTTCAGCAATGCGAACCTTACTGTTTTCATCTATGCACAGGATCATGAAAAAACAGTATACCAGTCATTGATTGACAAGTTTATGGAGACAACCGGAGCAAACGTAACGTTTGAGGTTACTACGGCTGACGAATATGGCCAGAAGATTCTTGCATATAAGGCGGCAGGGGATATGCCGGATATCTTTTACGTAGGACCGGATACGGTTGCGGCAAATGTGGATGACGGATATATCCTTCCACTTGACGAGTATGTTTCGGAAGATACGATTTCAGATTTATGGCCTGCTATCACGACTGCTTATCGCTATGATGGAAAGGAAGCAGGAAAGGGACCTATCTATTGTTTGCCTAAGGACTTGTCAACATTTGCATTTGCATACAACAAAACATTATTTGATGCAGCAGAAGTAGAATATCCGGATCCGGAAAATCCATATACATGGGAAGAATTCCTTGAGGTCTGCGGAAAGCTGACGATTGACAGGGACGGAGATGGAGAGATTGACCAGTGGGGATGTGCGAATGCGCTTCAGTGGGCATTGGATGCGTTTATATACACAAACGGCGGACATTTCCTGAATGATGATTATACAGAGGTTGTTATTGACGGACAGCAGGAATTTATCGATGCATTTCAGTATTTTGCAGACCTGACATGCAAGCATGGCGTGACACCGACTGTTGAACAGGATACGGCTCTTGGCGGCTACCAGAGATGGCTGGATGGACAGATTGCTTTCTACGCATGTGGAACATGGGATGTAGGGGCATTTATGGATGAGGACACGTTCCCGTATGATTGGGGATTATGTGCATGGCCTACAGGCTCAACAGGTGTTTCCATGACACGTAATGGTTCGGTTGGTTTCGCAGTTTCAGCGGATACGGAGTATCCGGAAGCAGCGGCGGCATTGATTACATTGTTCTCAACAGACCTGGAAGGGCAGAGGGTGCTTTCCGGCGAGACGACAGGCGCCTCCTTACAGATACCAAATACAATGAGCTACGCAAAGGGCGACTTTAAGGACAGGATTGCTGATGGTACAATACCATATGGCGAAAATGTAGATGTTATCTTCAACTATATTGAAGGAACAGACAAATATGAGGGTATTTTTGTTGAGACGACCTATACATATAATGCTGACTGGTGGAACGAGTTCCTTAGCGGCGGATATGAGTATGTTCTGACTGGTGAGAAAACGGCGGCAGAGTATTGCGCGGAAGTACAACCGGCAATGCAGGCAGCACTTGATAATGCAAATGAAATGAAGGCAGCGGCAAGCGGACAGTAACATGAGGAAATGGGTGCGGCAACAGTTTTGGCTGTCCGCACCTGCTTTGTTCACATGGGTGTTCCTGTTTGATTAATATGGTGTGATAAGAAAGGCGGCATTATGGAAGGTAATAAGGGGAAGAGAAAAAACAATAAACTGTCTGCAATGGCGAAACGTGAAGAGCGGTGGGGGCTTTTGTTTGTGGCAGCGCCGGCGGCAGGATTTCTTATTTTCATGCTTTATCCCATTATCTTTGCGGTATTAACAAGCCTTACGACTTGGAATGGTGCAAAGGGATTTCAGGGAATGATGGACCGCTTCTGCGGATTTGACAATTATGTGAAATTATTTGCGGATAAAAAGTTCTGGCAGACGCTTGTTACGACTACGATTTATCTGCTTGGCATTCCGATTGGCATGATTTTGGGTTTGCTTTGTGCAATGGGAATGAACCGGAAAATTCCTGGCGTTAGGGTTCTGCGTACAATGTATTATGTTCCGGTTATCTCATCGCTGGTGTCTGTGTCCATTTTGTGGGCATGGGTATATAATTATGACTATGGTTTATTAAATACGATTATCAAGACCCTGACAGGCATGCATGGACCAAACTGGCTTGGCGATGAGGCTTTGATAAAAGTGTCAATGATTATATTCATGGTATGGAAAGGCCTGGGTACTTCCATTATCCTGTACCTTGCCGGCTTACAGAACATACCGCGTTCATACTATGAGGCGGCGATGGTGGATGGTGCGAGCGGGTGGCAGAAGTTCAGGAATATCACGCTTCCCCTGCTGTCACCTGTCACTTTTTACATATTAGTAACGACGTTAATTGGCGGATTCCAGGTATTCGTAGAGGTACAGGTCATGACGCCTTCCGGAAATGGCGGTATCGGGTACAGTGCAGCTACAATCGTATTTTACCTTTATCAGAAAGCGTTTGAGAGCTTCCAGCTTGGATATGCCAGCGCGATTGCGGTTATTCTTGCGATTATCATCTTTATTATAACGCTGATTAACTTTATAGGACAGAATAAATGGGTTAAGACCATGGACTAGGAGGCGCAGTATGAGGAACAAAGATATCATGTCATCCGAGGTGACATCCAAGAAAGACAGAATGATTAATTTAATCGTGTTTATCCTGCTGGCGCTTGGCGCAGTCATCATGATTTTTCCGTTAATCTACATGATTATGACATCATTTATGACGAAAAACCAGTATTTGTCAGGACAGCTAAGGATTATTCCGAATCCATGGGTATGGGGAAAATATTCGGAAGTTATGGCAAAGGGTAATTTCATATCCGGTATTATGAATACGGTTAAGGTGGAGATTCCCGTATTGCTGATTGGCGGATTTACTTCTTCTCTTGCTGCTTTTGCGTTTGCAAAGATGAACTTCAGGGGAAAAGGCGCTATCTTTATGGGGCTTCTGGCAACCATCATGATTCCTTTTGCGGTTATTATGATACCGCAGTATGTAATGTTTACAAAGTTCGGCTGGACAGATACCCTGCTGCCGCTGATTATTCCGGCATGCTTTGGCAACATCAGTATGGTGTTTTTTCTCCGGCAGAATTTGTCCAGTATTCCGAATGATTTGATGGATGCTGCAAAGCTGGACGGATGCGGATACTTCCGTACATTTGTGCAGATATTCTTCCCGCTGATGAAAGGCGCCGTCGGAACACAGCTTACCTTGTGGTTTATGGCAATTTGGAATGATTACCTCGCGCCTACGATTTTCCTTAGAAGCGAGAAAAACTGGACTTTACAGGTTGTTATACGGTCGTTTAATACATACTATTCGATTCAGAGCGATTACGCGCTGATTATGGCGGCATCCGTTATAGCCATGCTGCCCACGATTACGTTATTCTTCTGTTTTCAGAGGGTTATTATTGAATCAGTGGCAATCAGCGGCATCAAGTAAATGGAGAATGTATCATGTCAGATTCACCGGTTATTGCTTTTTTGAACAAGATGACAGACCTGATTCTGTTAAATATCATATGGCTGCTGTGCTGCCTCCCCATTGTTACGGCGGGGGCGGCTACCACTGCGGCATATTATGTCAGTATTACGTCCATCCGCTGCGGGGACGGGTATGTGGTAAGGAGATTTTTTTCCAGCTTCAGGAAAAATTTCTGGCAGGTTACGCCGGTATGGATCGGCATTTTGCTGTGCGGCGTAATCATGGCGGTTGATATGCTGTTCTGGTATCGGCAGGGAAATGCTTTCGGAAAAGGAATGTTTATAGTCAGCGGCGTGGTCTGTTTCCTGTTTCTGATATGGGTTTTATGGCTGTTTCCCGTATTTGCAAAGCTGGATGGCAGGACAGGGCAGCTTGCAAAAAATGCGGCGGCATTTGCGGTTGGGTATCTCCCGTATACAGCAATTTTATTAGTCATTACGGGAGTCGTAATATACGCGAACCTGGTTTCCCTGGTTGCCAATAGCATTATGTTGTTTATCGGTTTTGCGGTGTTGTTCTATGTGCAGTCATTCTTTTTCTACCGCGTGTTTATGAACCATATTGACGAGAAGTATGATGACTTTGACTACCCGGAAAACACATTTCCGGATAAATAATAGAATACAAAAAAGAACCATCGAAATAAAGGAAGATGGTTCTTTTTCAAACACATTTTGCCGTGCGCGAAAAGCCTTCCCGGATTAATTTTCCGGGGAAGGTTCTTCAGCTGGCAGGAGTCCGGGAATGGGACTGTAATTAATCCGCACATCAATATCCTGATTATAATTTCCAAAGCTTTTTCCGAAAATGGTGAGTCCTCCGACATGTTCTGCATCCTTTTCGACTTCCAGCTTTAACTTGATGGTGCTGCGGTAATCAAAGCCGAATTCGCCAATGGAGATATCAGACACCTGTAGTCCGTCAATAAAAGTTCCGACTCTGTTTATTACCAGAATTTTCAGGAGACCATACTGGTTCCAGTTCGGATACCACCAGTCCGGTGTAAAAATGCCCTGTACGGCGCCGAAATCACCAGGACTTGTCCACGTGGCAATCTTTTTGCCATTAAGCTTGAACGAGATATCTGAAGGCCAGACATCATTGATGCCGGGCGCTTCGGAACTAAGTTCCATGGAAATTGTAATCTGATCGATTTTCTGGCCGAAAGGGATGAAGTTGGGAACAATGTATTCAACGTAGCCTCTTGTAAACCATAGAATATCTGCTTCATACCTTCCGGGGTGGGCGAAGTAGCGGGTATCATCCACTTCGCCGATTAATGCCGTGCTGGATGCAATGCCGCAGGTAGGGTATACATTGTAATCTGTAAAATGTCCTATCCGCAGGCTTGTCTGGTAGATGTTATCGTAATCTTCCGGCGCATTGATATCTATCAGGATTTTGTCCAAAAATACGGAGCATTTTTTCTGGTTTCCGTGTCCGGTGGACTCGCTGGATATAGATACGATGCCACTGTCCTCGAGCTTTTTGATGTGGTTTGTCAGGGCGCCATTTGTGATGTTTAGACGGCTGGCAAGCTCATTCATGCTCATGCTGTGGTTTTCCAGCAATATTTTGATGATTTCGATTCTGATTTCTGAACCTAGAGCCTTAAATATCTGAAGACCGTCGTCCAATGATTTAATATGTAGCATAATTGACCATACCTTTCTTTCCGCAAGGCGGTTATTTTGTGGGACTTGCTGACGGTAAATATTTTATAAATATTTAAAATAATTTATAATTATTATATAGCAAATAATTTATTTGCGTCAATATCTTTTTATGACTGTTAAATAATGTCGGGATGTTGTATTATTAAAATATTTAATAAAAATTAAAACAAAAATACAAGGAGGAATGACAAAATTGGATACACAAATAAAGTATAATGAGCCTTGGATAATGCAGAGGGCGGATCCGTTCATATGCAGGCAGGGGAATGGGAAGTATTATTTTACGGCATCAGTTCCGGCATATGACAGGATAGTACTCCGGTGCGCGGACACGCTTGCCGGAATTGCCGATGCAGAGGAAGTGACCATATGGCAGAAACACGCGTCAGGAATTATGAGTGAACATATATGGGCGCCGGAATTGCATTATATTGATGGAATGTGGTATATTTACTTTGCGGGCGGGGAAAAGGAGAATGTATGGGAAATCCGTCCGTATGTACTGGAATGCGCGGATGAAGATCCGATGACCGGCACATGGAAAGAGCTTGGCATGATGCAGTGCGCGGATGATGATGAATTTTCATTCAGGGCGTTTTCCCTTGACGGGACTGTTTTTGAAAATCAGGGAAAACGTTATTATGTGTGGGCGGAGAAGGTTGGAGTAGGGAAACAGATTTCCAATCTGTATATTGCCGAGATGGAATCACCTAACAAATTAAAAACGGTACAGGTGCTCCTGACAACGCCGGATTATGACTGGGAGAGAGTGGGATTCTGGGTAAATGAAGGACCGGCAGTCATCAAAAGAAACGGAAAAATCTTTCTTACATATTCGGCAAGCGAGACAGGGGAGTTCTACTGTATGGGCATGCTTACGGCAGATTGTGATTCGGATTTGCTGGATCCGTTATCATGGAAAAAGGAGCGCTATCCGGTGCTGACCTCAGACCCTTCTATAGAAGTATATGGACCTGGACACAATTCGTTTACGGTGGATGATGAAGGAAATGATATTCTTGTGTACCATGCCCGCAAGGAGAGCGTTATAGAGGGAAATCCGCTTTACAATCCAAACAGGCACACGATGCTGATGAAGATTAAGTGGGAAAATAACAGACCAGTATTTACACTGGCGGCCGAAAAGACTGACCGCTCAGTATAAGGAAATATGCCGCTTTGCGGCTGCGGCTGGCGTGAGTATAACTATAAATGAAATGGGGGACTTGTAAGATGGCAAAACTGTATATTAATGAAAGAAATAAAAAAGGACATATCAATGCGGAAATCTACGGTAATTTTTCCGAGCATCTTGGGAGATGTATTTATGAAGGCCTTTATGTGGGGGAAAATTCCGAGATACCAAATACAAACGGCATGAGAAATGATGTCGTGGCGGCGCTGAAGGAGATGAAGCTTCCGGTTCTTCGGTGGCCGGGGGGCTGCTTTGCGGACGAGTATCACTGGAGGGACGGAATAGGCCCGAAGGAAAACAGGAAAAAAATGATTAATACCCACTGGGGCGGTGTAACGGAGGACAACAGCTTTGGCACGCATGAGTTTTTTGAGCTGTGTGAGCAGATAGGCTGTAAAACCTATATTAACGGCAATGTCGGAAGCGGGACTGTTCAGGAAATGTCAGAATGGGTTGAGTATATGACTTTTGACGGGGTTTCCCCGATGGCGGAGCTGCGGAAAAAGAATGGCCATGAAAAAGCATGGAAGGTTGACTATTTTGGCGTGGGAAATGAAAACTGGGGATGCGGCGGCAATATGACGCCGGGTTACTATGCCAACCTTTACAGAAGGTACCAGACATATGTGAGGGATTACAAGTCGGACGAACACATTTTTAAAGTATGCGGGGGACCAAATGTCGACAACACTTACTGGACGGAGGAAGTGCTAAGAACCTGCTATGAGAATGCACCGGAAAATGCCCATGGTTTCATGGACGGCCTGTCAATGCATTACTATGTGCACCCGGAAGGCTGGGAGACGAAGGGAAGCGCCACGGAATTTGACGAGAAGGCATGGTACAAGACCCTGTATAAGGCACTTTATATTGAGACGCTGATTCAAAAGCATTCGGCAATCATGGATAAATATGACCCGGAAAAGAAAATCGGGTTAATCTGCGACGAGTGGGGGACATGGTTTGCATGTGAACCCGGCACCAATCCTGGATTTTTATATCAGCAGAGCACAATGCGCGACGCGCTTGTGGCAGGGCTTTCCCTGAATGTATTCAACAAGCACTGCGACCGCGTCAGGATGGCAAATATTGCGCAGCTTGTCAATGTACTACAGGCTGTTATCCTGACAGACGGGCCAAGGATGCTGCTTACGCCGACATACCATGTATTCCATATGTACAAGTACCATCAGGATGCGGAACTTGTGGAGAGCTACATGGAAGGCACAAGGGAGATTGGCGAAGAGGCGGATTACATGGTTCCCAATATCCAGGAGTCGGTGTCTGTCGACAAGGATGGCATTGTGACGATTACACTCAACAATCTGTCTGTCACGGACAGCGAGGAGATGGAAATCTGCTTTGTGGAGCTTCGTCCGGATGACGTGACGGCAGCGATTGTCACAGACAGGATGGATGCATACAATACGTTTGACAATCCTGACAATGTAAAGGAAGAGACGTTTAAGGACTTTAAGGTAACGGACAGGGGCATCACATTTACGATGCCGGCATGCAGTGTCGTGCAGTTCCGGGTAAGGTAAGGAATGGTTGAAAACATGGAGGGAACGGCCTTGGAAAAGGAAAGTGGGATGGAACACGGTAAAAGGCACTGCCGCAAGTGTCTCCTGCGCGAGATGGACAAGGAAGCCTACATGGATAATCTATATGACTATATCCAGAGACTAGATGAGGATATCAAGGCAGATCAGGCGCTCTATGAAGAGCGCCTGTCTGTATGTAAGGCATGTGATTACCTTGAGGCAGGGATGTGCAGGGCATGCGGGTGTTTCGTGGAGCTGCGCGCGGTCATAAAAAATAATGTGTGTTCCTATAAAAAGTGGTAAAAAAACCATGGGACGCTTTTCTTGCATATCTGCCCTGTTTAGTGTAGACTGTAAGGGTAGGAATTATTAGTCCGGTTATTGGAGGAGAAGAATGCAGACAAAGCGAATCAGGACGTTACATATTATCATTGTCTTTCTTGTTATCCTGACAATGATATCACTCACATGCGCAGGGACAATGGGTATCCTGTATGTCAGGGAGGCCGGGGAGGCTGACCGCCTCCGGGGCGAAAAGGAACAGCTGCTGGCAGACCAGGCAATGCCGGTGCTGTCGGTGGATGTGGAGGATAACACGGCAGGGAACGGGGAACCCGGAATGACAGAGCAGGATGCGGAGTCGGCAAGCGAGATTGCGGCGGCAGGACAGGACAGCATAGGGGATGCGGATGCCGCGGACATTGCGGCGCTTATGCAGGCAAAGGAGAGCGAGGTGGAGCAGTCCATAAAGGACAGGATGAAGGCGCTTGTGACGGGGGAGGATGGCAGCCCGCTTAAGATGCTCCGTTCCTTTTTCCCCGAAAATTTAATATACAGCTTTGAGGATGAATACGTGTTTGCACCGGTGCTGGAAGGCGTCAGGAAACACACGCTTCTTGACGAAAATTTCCAGAAAACGGAGGAGGGGCTGATGCAGTATGTGGAAAATGGCACAGTCACCTCGCATAAGGGAATCGACGTGTCCAAATACCAGGGTGACATTGACTGGGCAGCTGTTAAAGAGGAAGGCATTGAGTATGCCTTTATCCGGCTGGGGCTGCGGGGATATGAGTCCGGGAAGCTTGTGCTTGACGAGTTTTATGATGCAAACATGAGAGGGGCAAATGCTGCCGGAGTCAGTGCAGGCGTATATTTCTTTACACAGGCAGTCACTGTCGAGGAGGCGCAGGAGGAGGCGGCATTCGTGATAGACCACCTGAAAGACTATGATGTGCCGTATCCCGTTGTATTCGACGTGGAGCGCATTTCAGGCGGCAAGGGACGCGCTGACGAGATTACGAAGGAAGAGCGCACGGAGATTACGATTGCATTTTGTGAGGCAGTTAAGGCAGCAGGGTACACACCGATGATATACGGAAATGTCGTCTGCTTTTCACAATTGCTTGACATGACAAGGCTGAATGATTATGACAAATGGTATGCATTTTATGATGACTATATGTATATGCCGTACGAGGTAAGCTGCTGGCAGTACACGGAAAAGGGACGCGTGAACGGCATTCCGAACAACGTGGACCTGAATATTTCTTTTAAGACATGGTAGGGATAAGGGATGAAATAATTTGAAAGGAGTGTATGGATATATGGGCAAGGAAATCGAAACGTTGCAGAGGATGATTGACGAGAGCAGAAAAATTGTATTTTTTGGCGGGGCGGGTGTGTCCACGGAGAGCGGAATCCCTGATTTCAGGAGCGTGGACGGACTGTATAACCAAAAGTATGACTATCCGCCGGAGACAATACTGAGCCATACATTTTATGTGAAAAGGCCGGAAGAATTTTTCCGGTTCTACCGCGACAAAATGCTCTGCCTTGACGCGAAACCGAACACTGCGCACAAGGCTCTTGCGAGGCTTGAGCAGATGGGGAAATTGACCGCAGTCGTGACGCAGAATATCGACGGCCTGCATCAGGCTGCCGGAAGCCAAAAAGTCCTGGAGCTGCATGGCAGCGTGCTGCGCAATTATTGCGAGAAGTGCCGCAAGTCTTATCCGGTGGAGGAAATTGTGAACAGTACCGGGGTTCCCACCTGTTCCTGCGGCGGCAGAATCAAGCCAGACGTGGTTTTGTATGAGGAGGGGCTTGACCAGTATACATTGCAGGAAGCCGTGCGCGTCATCAGCGAGGCGGATATGCTGATTATCGGCGGCACCTCGCTTGCGGTATATCCTGCGGCAGGGCTGATTGACTATTATCAGGGGAACCGTCTTGTCCTGATTAACAAAACGCCCACACAGAGGGACACGATGGCAGACCTTGTTATCACGGGAAGCATCGGTGAGGTGTTCGCACAGATCCGGCTTTAGGATTTGGCGGCACTTTGAAGGTATATTGGCTGCGGAAAGGATGGGGCTCGAACATTGGGATATGAATATGAAGTTGGCGATATTGTAAAGCTGAAAAAACAGCATCCCTGCGGCAGCCAGGAGTGGGAGCTTCTGCGGGTAGGCGCGGATTTCAGGCTGAAATGTATGGGATGCGGCCATCAGGTGATGCTTCCCAGGCGCCAGGTGGAGAAAAGCACAAGGGATTTAAGGAAAAAAGAGGAAAACGGATGATGAGGAAACGGTTTCAGGATATTCTTCGAAAAACCGGGAAGAAAAACGGCATCCTGATGCTTGCCATTTCCTGCACAGTCGGTTTTGGGATGCTGGCAGGGTGCAGCGCCGCGGATGACGGAAGAGTATGAGTATCACAAAAGGGCGAGTGTCGGGAACCAATATAGCGACTGGCGGATAGAATCGCTTGTGCACTGTTACACGTATGAGGATTATGAGGGCATGACGCTTCAGGTTTACCGCATCAGGAACCGGGAATTTTTAGGCTGAATGCAATATTTGCAAGGGACAGAATTGATTTTGTTGGTCAATTCTGTCCCTTGTTTTATTTGTTTAAAAGTGTTAATTTGAGAGTATATAGTATTATGTTTTTGTAAATAATGCTGGTTTTTTATACACATGGACATCAAAACGAAGGATGCAGCAATCCGGAAAAATCAAAAAAGGGGGTACTGATATGGACAATCGTATGCGGGCACAATTTAATAAGGAAATTGAGGCAAAGAAAAAACAGCACGGTGACTGCCTTTCAGAGCATATGGGACTGAAGGAAGTCATTGGGATTGGCGCAAAGTGGTACGAGGATATCAATGCAATCAATGAGGCATACCACATGATTTCAGATCCGACCACCCCGGATGATGCAAACGCATACTATGTTGCCTGCGACATTCTATGCAGGGTGCCTGTTGAAAATCTTTTTCCGCAGGAGAGACAGGAGTATACCGAGGAAGACATTGAAAAGTATAAGGTAAAATTGTCAGAATTGATACTGGAGCGGGTATTGGACAATAGAGCCGTTAAAATCCTTGTGTTTGAGCCGCACCATGACGATTTTATGGGTTCAGCGTCCAGCATTCTTTATTCGGACAGGGACAGTGTCCGGACGGTGGTGTACACGATGGCAAAAAGCGGGGACGGGCGCGATGATGTGGACCTTTCCATGCTCCATGAGAGGGAAGGGATGCCGACAAGGAAAAAGACAACAGTTGTGCGTCATGTGAGATGTCAGCTGGAAGACTATCTTTATGATTTCATGTATGAAAAAATGGAGCATAAGGATCCGTCGGAAATAACGGATTATTCCATGCTCGTGCGCTACTATACGGAGGGCAGTTATGACACGCAGAAACTGGAACAGACCATGGAGGCAGCCGTCTCGGAATTTGTCTCGATGGCAGCGGGTGACAAATTTATTCTTCTTCCCCTTGGAATACTGCATCCGATGCATGTGCTGACCGCGTATTATGGGGTACAGACAGCGATAAAGCTGGGAATGGCGGACAAAGTTCTTTTTTATATTGACCATCCATATGATTTCCAGATGCGGGAGACGGTAAGGACAGACATTGCCGCCGAATATTACAAAGAGTTACTGGGCTGTGAATTTGTCCGCGCTGATGGAACAAACGTGCGGCAGCAGGACATAGCGGGTATTCTGGCGGCAACATATAACGAAAAGCATTATGGGGAGTTTGATGGGGCGCTGGAACGGACGGTGTGCTCATATTTTGTACAGAGAAAGGCGATGCCCCGGCTGGAGCGTGTCTTAAGCCTTCACGTCAATAGTGTACTGTACGCAACGTTTCAGGCAAAGCCGTTCCTGAAGACCGGCGGTTCCGGGGAGGTCGCCTACTCCTATGTCAAATCCCTGAGCCGGTATGTCAATAAGGCTGGCATTGTCATGCCGAAATACAAAAAGAAAATGAAGGCATTTGCGGAGGCATACAATGTCAAGGCGGAGATAGACGGCGTGTGCTACAAGGTAAACTACACGGAAGACGGTGACCTGGTTTTTTCGGATTACGAGGACACGCACATGGGAAAGGAAGTCGAGCTTGTCAATTACAATAAGGACGACGGCGGGTTCTGGATACTCCTGAATGGCGAGGAACGTAACTGCTGGCTTGAAAAGTACCGCTATGACGGTGTGACATATTATCTTATGAATATCGAGGGGTGTTTTGAGAGCGAGAATGTGTTTGACAATGACCAGATAGACATGGAATGTGCCGCCTTTAGCCTGGCGGTGTTGGAATCCATCAAAAACTATCTGGATTTCATGCCCACCATTATCCATTGCAATGACAACCAGACGGCGCTCATTCCGATGGTGCGCAAGATACTCTATGGAAATTACTGGCCTTCCCTGCGGACAATGTACACCATCCATTTTTATGGGTATAAGGGTATCTACTCCAAGAGAAAGGTTTTGGGTTATCTTGGCATCCGTGAGGAGGACTGCGGGCTATGCCTGGTCTGCGAGAAAAATGAGGACTGCCTGTTCAACCGCGTCAGCGCATACAGCACGAGGGACACGGAAATTCTGGGAATACCGGACGACAAAATCAACCTGATGAAAACAGGGATTGTCTATGCGGACGTCGTGACGACAGTCAGCAAGGGATATGCGTCTACGATACAGAATTATCCGGATTTCCGGACGAAAAAGGTGCATGGCATCCGCAACGGCATCGATGTGACATACAGGACATTTTCTTCCGGAAAAAAAGATATTACATATATGAAACAGACAGAGGAAAACTGGATGGCGGCGAAACAGCATAACAAGGAAGCCTTCCAGAAAGAATTCGGACTGGACGTGAATCCTGATGTGCCCATGTTCTGCATGGTGTCAAGGCTGAATGCAACAAAGGGAATAGAGGATGTCAAAAATATTTTTGCGCGGCTGATGGAAATGGATTTGCAGCTGGTGATTGTCGGGGATGATGACAGAAACACTTCCCGCACGGATGAATGGGGCAATGTGCACGTTTTTGCGCCCTATGCGGATTTTTTCAATTTAAAGATGGAGGAAAATCCGGGGAAGTTTTTCTACAGTCCGTTTTCGGAGGAGATGGAGTTTAAGGCATATTCCGCGGCGGATGTCCTCCTGATGCCATCGCGCGACGAAGCCTGCGGCACGACACAGATCCTTGCCATGAAGTACGGCGTCCTTCCGATTGTGAGTAAAATAGATTCCTTCAACGATACCGTAATCGATTACAACAGCGTTCACGAAAGTACGAAGGAAGAGGCAAAGGAGTATGTTGAGAAACCGGAAGGACAGATTGATAAGGGAATTGGATTCTTTACGTTCAAGGATGACTGCTGGGTACTGCTGGACATTATCAAGGTAATCTGTGAAAAGCTGAGCGGGGATGAGAAGGACGGAAAATGGCGAAAGGCAGTCAACAGCACAGTTCCCATAGACTTTTCGTGGGACAACAAGCTGGTGCGGGAATATCTGGAACTGTATGACAATATGCAGGGCTAAATACCTTGCGCGGTTGTGCATAAAAATATTAGCATAGAATAGGAGGGCGGCATGATGATGAATGCGGGCGTAAAGGTACGGCAGATTTTATTTGAAAGCTTACTTGACGATGGGGATAACAGGAAGAACTGGGAGAAGCTGTGCAGCTCAAGGCGCCCGCTTGTCCCGTATGTGGGGGCAGGCATATCGGCGTGGTGTTACCCGACATGGAATGCCCTGTTACAGACCATCGTGGAAAAAATATATTCCCCGGAGTGCGCGGAAATCGTGCAGGAGGCGCTTTTGTGTGAAAACAATCCCAAGCTGGAGGACATCGCCGGGACAGGGCATACATTCCGGTGGACGGAGGAGATTGCGGAATGTATTTTTGACACGGACATGGATAAGTACAAAAACTATGAGAATACGTTTAAGCCCCGCCAGTCGGGCAATGACAAGGAAGACTGGCTGCTCAAAAGGCTTCGGCGCAATGTGGGAAGGGAATCCAACAAAAAGGTGGAAGCAGTAAATGAGCTGTACATGGCATTCAGCGAGGAAAAACTAAAAGAGAAGGGCAGGGTGCCGGAATACCAGAACCTTTTCTGCAAACTGTTCCAGGATGTCCTTGTGACAACAAACTATGATAAGGCTTTGGAGAGCTGCTACAGCTCCATACTGAGCTATTCCTACAAGGATCTGGAGAAAAAAGGTTCCGATTCAGAGAGCTGGCTGTTCCGCGCCATCAAGGAAAAGCTGCGGATAAGCAGCCAGCGGCTGGAAGGGAAAGAGAACCTCCTTCCAGAGATAACTGTTCCGGGAATGCCGATGCTCTTAAAGGTTCACGGAAGCATTGAGCAGGCAGAGGACATCGCGCTTTCCTGGTCAGGCTACGAGCAGGCGTATGCGGGGGAAATGCCAAAGCTGTTTGGGGAAATTGTGGAGAACAGCACCATGATTTTCCTTGGATGCGGTATGCGCGACGACCGGATACTGGGGCAGCTGGAAGGGATTGCAGACAAAGACCTGTATGCGATTCTTCCGAAGAACAAGGACGAAAAACAAAAAAATCTGCTGAAACAATATGGAATTTCGCCAATCTATTATGACAGGGAGCTTTTAAGGGGACTGGCATCGGACGGCATACAGGGGGAGGAAAGCTATCATGAGTTTTTCCTCGGGCTGCTGCTGGAAAACCTGACGCGGCGGCGGATGTTTTACCCTAAGACGCTGGAGGAGCTGTGGGATGCGGATCGCTTCTGTAGCTTTGATGTTCCGGATTTCGGGGAAGGAAATGGGGAAATAAATCAGATTCTGGAAAGGCAGAATCGACAGATTGAACAGCTGATCCAGAAGAAAAAGAAAGAGTGGATGCAGGATGGTGCTCCGCAGTATGTCCATATAGAGCAGGCACGGCAGATATTGAATCTGCTCAACACGTCCGTGGAATGTCCCCTGGTTGCGATTACGGGGGATGTAGGTACGGGAAAAAGCATGCTCTGCAAAAGCATCCAGGAGTTAAATGAAAACAGCAGGGATCCGATGCAGTTTTTCTATATTTCCATGGATGCGTGCAGAAGCTGGGAAGCGTTTTGTATCCGTCTGTGCGAAAGCATGAATCTCATGATTACAGACATTCCGGAGGAACAGCGGTGGATGGACATAGCAGAACAGGTTTCGACGCGCTGCGGCGCATACTGGAGAAGCGTGCTGATACTGGACCAGCTGGAAGAGCCTGACGGTACGAAGAATAACCTGAAATTGTGGGAGACCATAAAGAATATGCTCCGGTACTGGAAGGAAAAACACACCCGGGTAATCGCCGTGTGCCCATCGTACCTGGATGGAATCTCCTGCTACACATGGCACATACAGCAGCTACAGAAGGACGAGGCGCGAAAGGTATTTTTCAGCGCATGCCAGTCCATGCAGAACAAGGAGGTGTCCAGGCGTGACTGGGCGACTGTCAATGCATGGTTTGAAAAAAATGATTTTAAGGCATCCGAGGTTAGGCTGCTGGGAAAATATGTGGACAGTAAGAGCGGCTTGTCAGGGATTGTGGAAGAGTGGGATATTTACCATAAGTCCGGTGAGCCGGTGGGAAAGACACTGGCGCGGATTTTGTGGAGAAATCTGCTGGCAGACCACGGTTATTTTGACAAAAAGGAAAGCGGACAGCTGGAGGCATGTAGTGCGATTAAACATAATATATTGTGGATTTGGGAAATTCTGGGGAAATATCCCGGAAGCTTTCCGGACCAGTTTTTTGAAAGCGTCCTGGAAAAAGGTGAAAAGGTTAAATGTGCATATAAAGACAGGACGCTCTCGTTAAAAACATTAATCTATATGAAAAACTATGGCTTATGCGAGGAAAACGTGGATGAACGGCACAACAATATCCTGGAAAACCTGATTACATGTGTAAAGGATAATTTTGTGAGCGGGCTGAGCAAAAGCCTGGTGGAGAAATATGACATCTTTTTGAACAATTTTCATGGAAAAGGAGAAGGAATGACGTGGTTTCGCGGCTATTCCATGCATACCTATGAAAGCTCGCTGCTGGAATACGTCAGGGAATTTTCGGGTGGGAAATACATAGCAGGGACAAGAGATGACAAAAAAACGGTGGCGGAATCTGTTGAGGATATTCTGGATTTGCTGTGCACGATTGGGGAAAAAGTAAGAGACAGCAAGGTGAGGGCGCAAAATACGAAGCTGGATGTAATCCTGCACTATGAGATAAAGACAATCATTCAATTGCTGCATGCATGCCTGATAGATGAGGAGTTTGTGCGGACAAGACCGGATGGGCTCGAGAAACGTATTCTGGGAATTGGTGCGGATTTTTACACTTATTACCAGTATGCGCCCAGTCATGCCTATCCGCTTGTCAGGCTGCTGATAGAGAAAATGGAAAACCGGAAAAGGGAAAAAAATGAAGAGCGTGAGGCATGGGATGTTTCTATTGTACGCCTGTCAAAAATAATGGGTGATATTTATGGATTTTTTGGAAAGAAGGAAAAGGCTCTGCAAAGCTATCAGAACGCGCTGAAGCTGTGCGATGAGCTGCTTCTTTCAAAATTCCGGGAAAAAGATACGGAGCCGTTTCAGGATATCCTGCATATGAAAGCAGGGGTGATGATTGCCGCCAACTACTTTGACTACCGCGATGAACAGCAGGAAAAGGCAGGGCGGGTTTATCCGCCTGATGATAAGTCCGGACTAGCGTATTTTAACCAGCGCACGGCAGAGATGAAGCTGGAAAGATACGGGGCATTAAAGCCCGGTGCAGATACCGCGAAAAGCCACTTTGCGGAAATGAAGCCGTATTATATGAAAGCGCTGAAGCTGTTTAAAGAGTTTGAATGGGAAAATGGCGAAAACAGGGACGAGGACGGCACCAAGGTTGCCTATATGCTGAAATGCATTGGAGACTTTATTGTCGAATTCCGGGAAAACATATGGGATAAGGGCAGTATGGTAAGCTATAACATGGAACGCGCAATTCTGGAAATCACATCGGACAAAAAAACAGACGAGGAGCGGAAGTGCGATGTTGTGGGCGTCGGATGGTTTTATGCGGCTGCCGACTTTTACCTACAGGCATTTATGGACTATTGCAGCCATATTAACTGGCAGGGGCTTGTCAATGTCGTCCAGGCGATGGGAACATGTATGCGTGGAAAGGATGGGGAAAAAGAAAAAAGCCGGCGCAGGGATGTGGAAAACATTTACAATATGGCGGAGGAATGCTTCCGGTGGCTGGGTGATGTCAGGGGGCTTGCGGACACGCTGGATTATTTTGGCTATTATTACAGCGATATAAAAGGAAAAGAAGTGACCGCGGAGAACGTGGTGTTTAAATACATGGCGCTTGGCAAGTGGCGCGAGAGCAAGGGCGTGTGGGAACAGCAGGGAAACCGGGATAAAATGGACAGGATAAACAAGGTCATCCAGGGGATGGAGGAAAGGCTCAGGAACTATGCGCTGGCTGACAAAACTGTGCAGAAAAGTCAGGGAAGCAGCCAGGTAAAGAAGGGGGTGGCAGAATGAAAAATATAGAAGAAATCGTACAGGACATAAGGAAAAACAGCGATGACTGGGTGCTATTTCTGGGAACCGGGGTTTCCTTTGACAATATGAAAGCGGCAGATGAGGAATTTATAGAGCAGCTGAAACAGCTTAAGGATAAAGATGGGGACATAAAAGAGAAGGTCTGTCAGGCAATACAGGAAAATGACCATAATGCGGTCAGGGAGGCCCTGTATGGCAATGTATGGAATTTCCTGCAAACAGAGGAAGATGAACAGAAAAAACGCAGGCAGGAATATGCGGATAAGCTTGCAGCCAGGAAAGACATTAATATAGAAGAGTACAGTAAAAAAGCCATATGCAAACTGCTGGGACAATTTTCCGGAACCATTCTGACCACCTGCCAGGACGAAACGATAGAGGCAATACTGGAAAACGCGCGTTGCAGTACATTTGAAGATAAGATTTACACGCCGTATTCGCTGACGACATCGTCGCGATGGAAGAAGCAGCTGGACAATAATGAATGCATGCTGATAAAGCTTTATGGAACCTGTACGGAGTCCTCCGGGCTTCTGCTTTCCGGAAAGGATATGGATATGTACTATCCCTGGAAGGAAGACAGCCTGCCTGTCATGAAGATTATCGAAAGTTTGTTCGGGAGTAAAAAACTATTGTTTATCGGTATGGATTTGGCAAAAAAGAAGCCGGGAGTAAACAGAAATCCTGCGCTGGCACCCGGAATCACCAGCCTGCTCAAAAAAAACGTTTCAAAAGGGACCGGTGATAAGACAAAACTGCACAGATATGTGCTTGTGGAGGAAACGGAGGAGGGAAGTCCTAAAAGCCAAAGGAAACTCCGGGAAAAGCTGGGAATTGAAACAATAGTATATAATCCTGAAACCATGGAGGCGCATATCCCTGGCTGCACAGTGGGGCAGGAAGGCATCAGGGACTCCGCGGGGGGAGACCATGCGGAAGGGGTAAAAGCGGAGCAGAAAGCCACAACGAAAGAAGGTCTGTCAGGGAAAGCTTCCAAAGATGAAGCGCTGGCAAAGGATGCGGTAGAGCAGGTATTCTGGGAATATTACAACAGGCGTCCGAGACATCGTATCTCAAAGCGTGAAATGCACATACTGGAATCTCATATTTTGAAAGTAGATGGACAGGGGAGTCAGGAAAAATCCGCCGTGTATAACCGGGATGAGGTCATTCGGATAGCGCTTGCCGCAAACCGGTTTGCGGAATTTATCGATTTGTGGAAAGTCATGCTGCTGGATAAGGAGATAGACAAAACGATAAGCAATATTTTAAACCAGCGCATTGACAGTACAAGCAGGCAGCTGCACCGGCTGATCCGGTTTTATGGGGACGGATTTCCGGTGGGATTCCTCCGTCTGGCAGCCAGCGATGAAACGGATCTGGATATGTGGAAAAAGGCAGTAATCAGGCTGGATAACAGCGGGGCTTATGTCGTAAGCTGCAACAGGAAAGAAGTATATGGGCGAACCGCGTATGCGGATGCACTGGTTCGGAAAGCCGGTATTTCTGCCGGCAGCGAAGAAGGCTGCCAGAAAGTGGACAGTTATCTGTATCCGGCCGCAGGGGGGATGGACATCATTGACATAGTAGAAGACGCGGTTTACCCGAAGAAGACGTTTGGCAGCATGTTTGACAGGATGGTTGAAATTCTGCGCGATAAATGCGACGGCTATGCCGCCCTGCACGCGCTGCTGGAAACAGAGTTTCATATCATACTGGAAAAAATCAAGGAACTGGAAACTTATGAGAAAGAGCCGGAGCTGCTATACTACCTCTTGCGGGAGTGTCAGGTTCAGCCAAGGGATCCACAAGGGTTTATAGGGCGGATAGAGGAACTGCGGAAACAAATAGACGAAAAGGAACGTGACGAAAAAGAGGCGCTGTGCAAAAATCTGATGCTGTATCAGGTGCAGATGATCGTTGAGAGCCGATGCAATGGCTGTGAAATGGAGAACATATCGAAACTGTATGAGAAAGCAAAGGATAAAATAGCATTTTATACGAAAAAGCACGGAGATAATCTGCTGGACGAATCCATATTTATCTTGAAAGTACAGTTAAATCTGCTGGCAGCCAGAATTTATGGATTGTCTGCCGCGATGGATGGTAAAATATCGGCAGAGATGGTTAAAAAAATGGAATCGTTTCTTGAAATGGCGGACACATCCATAAAGGAACGGACTGACAGGATGGGAGGGAGGTATTCCTTTTTTAAGGCAGGGATTCAATGCCTATATGGAGACTACCAGCTAATGCAGTGCCGGCTGCCCAGGGAAAACGGGGAGGACACGCAGAACACAAAAATGGCAGCGTATCAGGATGCAGTCGAAAAATATAATGATGCGCTCAGATTTTACCAGAAATACAAAGCACACTATAAATTGCAGGAAGCAGATGCCTGGCTCCGCCTTGCGAACGTAAAACACCTCATGGATGTCCAGAATAACGATAAGGAAAACAAGGAATATCTTGAGTGCCTGAACAAGGCATACAGGATTTACCGGGATTACAATTGCCTCCATGGAATCGCGGATGTCCTGAAAATTTTGGGGCGGACACAGGACTCGTATCGGGAACAGTTTAACCGTGCAGCGGAAACGATATACAGGGAGTTAGGGGATGAGCAGGCTGTAAGGGATGTAACAGATAAAGTGAAAAGGTAACAGTTCAGCCCAGGACTTTGCACTTGCTGCAAAGTCCGTAGAATAGCGTAGTGGCTGGGATGCATCAAGCCACCACGAAGTGGTTTTGCATGGCTTGATGCCTGTAACAGGAAGCCGAAGGCTGAACTGTTACGTGAAAAGCGCTGCGGTTGTCGTGAGTATATTTACATCTCACGGATAGAATGCTAAAATAGCATTATAATTGGTTAATGTCTGGAACAACGCATTTGGCAGGGGGAATGCGTGTCAGGGCGGATGATGGTGAGGTGCGGGTATGTATAAGGGAAAGCCAGCCATTGGCTATCAGAATTTTGAAGAGGTCAGGGCAGGGGGCATATTTTATGTGGACAAAACAGATTTTATCAGGGAATGGTGGGAATGCGCGGACAAGGTGACGCTCATAACCCGTCCGCGCAGATTTGGCAAAACACTGAATATGAGTATGACCGAGTGCTTTTTTTCAAGGAAATACGCTGACAGGGGTGATTTGTTTTCCGGACTTTCCATTTGGAATGAAGAAAAGTACAGACAGCTTCAAGGCACATATCCGGTGATATTCATGAGCTTTGCGAATGTCAAGGCATCCACCTGCAGGAAAATGGAATACAAGATAACCGAACTGCTTGCAAGGCTGTATGAACAGAACAGTTATCTGCTTGACTGCAATATCTTAAGCGATAACGAAAAAAAATATTTTCATAAAATACAGCCTGGAATGGGGGATGAAATTGCCTCGGGGGCAGTCAACGCAATATCTGAATTCATATACCGTTATTATGGAAAAAATGTAATTATTATTCTCGATGAATACGATACGCCCATGCAGGAGGCGTGGATATCAGGATACTGGGATGAGGCAGTGGCATTTTTCAGGGGGCTTTTCAATTCCACATTCAAGACAAATGCCCACATGGAGCGTGGGCTGATTACAGGCATAACCAGAATATCAAAAGAGAGCATTTTTTCTGATTTCAACAATCTGAAAGTAGTGACAACCACATCTGATGCATATGCCACATCCTTTGGCTTCACAGAGGAGGAAGTATTTCAGGCGCTTGATGATATGGGACTGGGACAGGAAAAACAGGGCGTGAAAAAATGGTATGACGGTTTTTCGTTTGGCAGCCAGACAGATATCTATAATCCATGGTCAATCATATCGTTTATCAGCGAAAATGGAAAATATAAGCCATACTGGTCAAATACAAGCGGCAATGGACTTGTAAATACACTGATACAGGGAGGAAATACTGATATTAAACGCACCACGGAGGAATTGCTGAAGGGCAGCAGCTTTGAGGCACATATTGACGAGCAGATTGTGTTTGAGCATCTAAACGGCAGTACAAATGCAGTCTGGAGCCTTCTTCTTGCCACGGGCTATTTAAAGGTGCTCCACGTGGAGCCCGTCAATGCAGATGACGAACACGATGCACTGTACACGCTGGCGCTGACAAACTTTGAAGTAAAGAAATTGTTCAGAAACATGGTAAAGGGCTGGTTTGAAAATAGCACCGCGGCAGTATACAATGAATTTATCAAGGCGCTGCTCATGAATGATGTGGACGCTATGAATGAATTCATGAATGACATCACGCTTCATGTTTTCTCAAATTTTGATACAGCCAAAAGCGCATCGCCAAAAGACGCGCCGGAACGCTTTTATCATGGTTTTGTGCTGGGGCTTATTGTGGCGCTTGAAGGCAGGTTCCAAATCACCTCCAACAGGGAGAGCGGATTCGGGCGATATGACGTAATGCTGACCCCTGCTGACAGGGAGAGGGATGACGCCTACATCATGGAATTTAAGGTGCATAAACCGGCAAAGGAAAAAGACTTGCAGGAAACGCTGGCAAATGCCCTTGCACAGATTGAAGCAAAAAGGTATGATGCAGACCTCACCGCAGCAGGCATAGAACCCGCGCGGATAAGGAAATACGGATTTGCATTTAAGGGCAAGGAGTGCCTGATTGGGGCGGGGACGTAGCGGCTGGATGAAGAAGACCATGCGGAGCGATACATCAAAAAACATAGTAAAATCAATAAAATGGGGCATTCTGCTGTTCAGTAATGATAAGCATAAATAATGTTGTAAAAGTATAATAGATATAATCTGCACAGTATGTTATACTGTATAACAGATGAGAGAAAAGGCGAATCAATTTGGAAATGTAAAATTTATTAAGGAGGAACCGTATATGCTGGCATTGGCAGGAACAATACAGGGAAATACAGTAATTATCGACAATGATAGTATAACGAATTATGACGGGAAAGATGTAATCCTCACAATTCTTGACCATCCGTATAAAGCGGACAGGAAAAAGATTAACTGGGATAAATATGGAATGGAAACAGAGCGTGGAAGGCATGTTGAAGATTATATGGAGGAAATAAGGAATAATGATAGAATGTAAACGTATTTATATAGATACATCTCCATACATCTATTATTTGGAAAAGAATCCTCAGTATAGCGATAAAGTAAAGGATTTTTTTATAAAAAGTTATTATTCCGGTAAAGAGTTTGTAACATCAACAATTACAGTAGAGGAATATGCTATTGTTCCATATCGGGAGATTATGGTATAAATTTGAAAATAAGAGTATAAAAGCAGCATGATTTATTGAATGTAATAAGTCATGCTGTTGGTTTTTGTGCTGTATAAATGTAATATGTCTTTTAACATCTCGTTCAAAATGTTTTATTAGGCAGAACATCTACGATATTTTTAAGAATGCTGAATTTAAAAGGAATTTAAAGCTTTGTGTGCCGCAGAAGTCAAACGATGTGGGACGCGGATGAACAGCATATAAAGTTTAAATGGATAAGGGGCAGAGTTGACGAGGCGAGCGTTGGTCAATTCTGTCCCTTGTATAAGGGAAGGAAAGGTAATATTATGGTATTGTAAGGGGAATAATGGGGAAAATCGACTGATAATCGGGAGTTATCTGTTGACTGGAGGATATAATAATTGAATTGTATTGAAAGAATTTTGGGACATTTTAGCTTAAGTAATTTTATTTCAATTGCTGCCATCGTAATTTCTTTTATTTCAATATATTATTCCAAAGTACATGATGACAATGTTCGTTTTCTTGATATGTTCAATGAATGTTATAGAAAAACTTTTGCACTTCGATCTAAATTAGGCAAAACAACAGAGACTTGTTGGAAAATTCCATTTTATTATGAATATGATAGCATAGTCGCATTGGATATTGTGGAAGAAACAATTTTAGACTATCTTACAGAATTAGAAAACTTTTTTTCTTTCACCAGAAAACATCGGCTTACCAAAAAATCATTCCAGTCATTTGTTTCATATGCGTTTTATCAAAGAATTGCTTCATTATATCCATATATTTTAAAGAAACAGATAAAAACAAATAATCCAGATATGTTTAAAAATTATGTAAAAATAGTCGGAGAGATGAGAAAAATGCCCAAAATAGAAAATCAATTATTGGAAAATAAAAATAAATGTTACATTGGTATCCGGGAATCGGATATATATTACTCTAAATATTTTTTTGATAATGCCGTATGTATTTTTAGCAATACACCTGGTCAGGAATCATTCTCTATAAGACACAACCAAAACATTGACCATAGAGAAATATTTCCCTTTTATTTAAATAAGGTGCAGCAATATAATAACAAGGATGTGTCATTTTATTTTTACAACCAACGGACAGCATATAATTATGATGAGAGTATTCAGAAAAAAAGTAGGTGCATAAATGAAAAGGATTTGTTAGATTTTCTAAACAATAAACTTTCAGTAAAAGAATGGTTTACCCAAAATTTAATTCCAGTAGCTCCTTATGCAACATTTATGGGCAAAGACCTTCTTTATTCAAAGATTTGTTCATATTTTCAGGGAAATACAGCTTTTGTGATTCAAACTGCCCATGGAGGCGGAGGGATTGGAACTTATTATGCGGAAAGTCAGCACTTTGCAGAAATTCTGGATAGGGCAGAACCCTTACAGCGCTATATTGTATCTCCTTATATCCCTAATGTTTCTGTGAATATACATATTTTTATCTCGGAGAAACAAACTGTATTGTCTCCTGCGTCAGTACAAATAATAGAGCTTAAACAACAGCAGCTTTGTTATCGTGGAGGGGATTTTTGTGCATTCCAGAAAATACCCAGTTCTGTTAAAGAAAAAATCA
This sequence comes from Lachnospiraceae bacterium UBA7205, assembly GCA_002490665.1. Taxonomy (GTDB): domain Bacteria; phylum Bacillota; class Clostridia; order Lachnospirales; family Lachnospiraceae; genus COE1. The sequence continues at coordinate 28,239 of DKUL01000078.1, forward strand.
GGCAATTAAGCATAAAGATAGCGGATTTGCTACGGAAAAAGGGGTACAGGGGTATTGCTGGTATTGATTATATTGTTGCCCAGAATGAACAGGTATACTGCTGCGAAATTAATCCTCGTTTTCAAGCATCAACATTCATTTTAGACCGTTATCTTCAGGAAATTAATCATGACGCTTTGATGGCATCATCATGTTTTGAACTGAATGAGATGGCATTTCACGGAAACATGATGACAACACTCTCTTATGAAGATGAAATAAATTATAGCTGTTACTTCTACTATGGCGACGGAATACCTTCTTCCTATTTTAAAGAAAAAGGTCGGTTGTTTAAGCAAAATAAACGAATAGACGTTTTTGATGATGGTATGGAATATTATTTGAACAGTAACAAGACAGATAATAATTCTTATCTGTTCCGTGTCGTGTTCCCGCATCCCATCAGTAAAGTCTCACCGGATATGACATTATGGATTAATGACAATATTACAGTAAAGCAAAGACCCTGCAATAATATCTCATACAAGACAGCATTGTTAAATCAGGGAGTCCGTGTAGAAGGAAAACGTAATAATATAAAAAATGGGGTATATGAATCAATTGACATATCTGTTATGGCAAGTCCATATATACAGCCCCCAATTAATATAAATTGTGCTTTTGGAATCAACCTGTCACAATATAGTCCGTTTCTGGTTAAGTTATCCGAAAGTGCAGAGGAGCTATATTATTACGATGAAAAAATAGCGGACATCAGTGTTGAGAAAAACCGCCTTTCATCATTACACGATTTGGAACAGAAAATGTTATTTATCAGTACAGACCGTTTGAGAATAAAACTTGTATCTGGCTGCGAAAATAAAAATCTGGGAAAAGGATGCGCATTTTGTAATGTACCTCATTCTGAATATCAATTTTCCGTTGCACAGATTCAGCAGGCATTACAAAGTCTAAAAAATCTCAATATTGATTTTCGACATATACTGATTGGAGGCGGAAGCTGTCTTGCTCCAGATTCGTGGAATAAAATAATTGAAATCTGTAGTTATTTAAAAAATGACAATGACTATGCGGAAAAGCCAATTTCAATCATGACAATGCTGCCACCGAAAAATATGTTAACCCGGCTTAAAAATGCAGGAGTTGAAGAGGTGGCTTTTAATCTCGAAATTGCAGACGAAAAACTTGCATATCAGTTGATGCCTGCCAAACGCAGAATGGGAAAAGATTCTTACTATGAAATCCTACAGGAATCTGTCCGCATTTTTGGCATAGGAAATGTCCGTTCTGCACTTTTGGTTGGTCTTGATAAAGAGCAGGATATTTATAACGAAATAATAACCTTGGCAGAAATAGGTGTTATCCCATGTCTGTCTGCATTTCGCGCCCTCCCTAAAACACTTTACGAAAATGACTTGGGTCCGGAAAATGAATACCTCTTGAATGTGTACAATCGCGCATCTGAAATGCTGCTATCCATGTCCGGCAATATACGTGAATTGGGACCATCCTGCAAGGCATGTCGGAATAATATGCTTATATTGTAACAAAAAATTTTAGTCTTTATCTGCATTATTTTTTTTAAATATCATTACATCCTTGTTATATAGGTCGGTAATATCCGTTTTTAATTGTTGTGTTATCTGTTCAATGTATTGATTCATTTTTTTTTCTGAATATTTTGTTTTAATATTGAGCAACTGTTCCTTACAGCGTTCTATGCGATCATCAACATATTTCGCATAGAGCGCATTATCTGCCGGAGTATAGTCGTCAGGAACAATCTGATTACCAGAATTTGTACCAGATTGCTTTTTCTCAACAATACTCCATATCAGTTGTGCTATTGTGGCTAAGGCACCAGCGGAACATATAACATCAACCATAATTTCAAAAGGAGAATGATTAGAAACAGCGACCTGAAATCCAAGTTGTCCAAAATCATACCGGGAAAGCGCATCATTTAGCTCTGCTGATAATGAATTTACATATGCAACTCCTTCTTTGTTCTTTTTACAGATATTTGTTCGGATGTTAAAATTATATGTAATGCTATCACTTTTTCCGCTCAGCAAAGTTTTCCTGATTTCACCCGCATTGACAATGTAATCATTGATTCGTTCGGGAGGAATGGTGTCATTATATAAATAATTTTCAATTTTTTTACTTGCGCGGCGTATGGTAACCTCATCTAGCAAGTCGTGCCGTTTAGCGAGTCTGCAAAGATGGCGGATCATACGAAAATCCAAGGTATCCAGAGATTGGTTTATACCATTTAAAAAAACAGACTGTGCCTCCTGCATCTTTCCTTTGGCAATTAATAAATTACAAACCGGAAAACATTCCTGTTTATCATCATAGTAATATATCAGGTTATCTATTTGGCGGATATACTCTTCACAAGAAACTTCCTTATCCCCTGTGGCAAATGATATTTTTCCGGAGGACTCTTTCAGAAAATCAGATGCCCCAATTATGTATGCAAACTGATAAAATGGAAAAGTTACGTTATCCAGGCTGGTATTTAGTAATTCAATAAATTCCACATTCGTATGACCAGCATTTAATCCCTCAAGGCAACAGCCATTAAAGCAGCTTCCTTCAAGGGTACTGCTTTGAAACTCAACTTTTTTAAATTTTGAATTGTAAAAAAGTGACTGTAAGAATCCACTACTTATGAATTTTACTTTATTAAAGTTACATGCCGTAAAACTACTTTGGCTGAAATTATTGCCAATATAAAAATTATCATCTGTTTTTTTATTGGCAAATAAACTGTTAAAAAAATTGCAGCATGCAAAACTGCTACCTAATAATTTTGTTTCCTTAAATGTGACATTTTGATATGAGGATGCAGAAAAAGCAACATTGTCAAAAGTGCATTCTTTAAAAATAGTATTCTGAAACCGGCTTCTTTTCATGCTTAATTTTTTATATGTATGATTTGTAATGTGCTGTTTTACAGCCCCGCCAGTAGACATTTTATTGTTCATATCAGAACTTGGATAATTATTATTCAGTTCTTCCAGAGCTTTCTTTATTTCTTGCTGACTTGGATTCATAAATATATACCTTTTCTTGCTGAATTTTCATGACTTTTTCATATTTTTGTAATGCATTATAAACTGACAGATAACTCCCGATTATCAGTCAAAATGTTACAATAGAATCCCGCTAAAAATATACAAATGTAGAAAAATAACTGACACATCTTGGCTTGTCTGTTTTTTCGATTGTGCATGTCAAAAGGCGTTAGTGCACATAATTCAGAAGATGTTATGTAGACTGGATTGGGGTACGTTACCGGAGTAGCAAAGACAAAAATGTAGATTTGTGGTGGTCTTAATCTGTCTGAAGTTAAAAGTAAAAATAAATTAAGAAATTTGTTTTTATGGATTGTGGAATTGCAGATTTAACATGGAGGTGTAGAATGGTATGAAAGAACCAGTGCCTTAGAAACACTGGTTCGTCGCTAACTTTATACCGTTCCGTACTTCTCTTTTAACAAAATACTTGTACTTTCCTGAAGATAGCAAGGCTTGATTAAAGTGTCAAAATCACCTTTCTGTTTTGACTGCTCCAGCATAAACTTTATCTTTTCAATATTTTCCTGTAATTCCTGAAAGTTGCAGCAGACATTTATTGCAATTGATTGCCCATTGGTTCTGTCTGACAACCGTAAGTCAAGCGGAAGATAAAAATCATAATCACCATATGCTACTGCTACTAATGTGTCTGGACAAGCTTCATGTACCAGCCGTTCTATTTCCTTAGCGTCTAAGAAGTTTCTTCCGACCGGGCGCAGTGAAATCTTTGCAGAAGGTACTTTTAGCATGGGCAATTTCTCACCGGATAGGTCGCCATGATAAATGGGATATGTATACCTGAGTATCTCGATATAATCCCTCATTTGACGTCTGTTTTCATCAATGGCAGCCTTTAATTCCTGCAAAAGATGTGGCTTAAGCGCTTCAACCTCGTTATTGAGTTCTCCCAGTTTTACGAATAATTTTTTCTCGTCTTTAAAACACTCTCTGGCAATCAGTTCTAACCTGTGGTCAAATTCAGCTGTGCCCAGATTACTGCTTGAAATTCCCGAACTGAGGTACATGAGACACAACTGATTAAGGCTGACATTCTCCGCTTTGGATTGTCTTAGCAAAGCGCCATGCAGGGATTTGGGTAGACGTAATTTAATGTTTCCTGACAAATCTTTCATATTTTCTGTCATTTTTAGTTTCTCCTTTCATAAATGAGGTCGTATGTGACCTTAATAATTTACAATTGTAATATAACAACCCTGCATATGATGTCAATATGTTTTTGGAGAAATTTTTATATAAGTTTCAGTCTTATGGTAAATGCTCATGCAGCGGAATGTAGTGGTACTTATCAAACAGTAAGTAGAAGCATATTTATAGTAAACGACACGCACTTTTGTCGTTTGCTATAAATATAAAGATTTAATGTAATCGTTACAGGGTTTAACATTTTAATGCTGGACATTCCTCATTTACCGAGTATTTTGTGGGCGGAAAGATTGCTATTATTATGCAGGTCAGGTATAATAAGGACAGTGGAACAGGGATTTTAGCGGTTTAAGAAAAGCCTGTGATTGTGAGCATATACAGAAGAAAGGAAGATAAAATGGCAGATACGAATTTGGCATAGGCGGTTGAGACGGCAAATGCCGCAAGCTCCTATGACACAAACATAAAATTCCTGCTTGCAGACAAACAGATACTGGCGCGTATTTTAAAGTATGCCGTTTCGGAATTTAAGGACATGGCAATTGGGGATATTATGGCAAGTATCGGGGAGGATATTGAAATCGGAACGAGGCCGCTGGATGCAGGGCTTTCCAATCTGGGACGCGTAAACACAACCAACACGGAGGACAATGTTCCGGGAGA
>DKUL01000011.1:0-2067 GCA_002490665.1 Lachnospiraceae bacterium UBA7205
AGGCATCTAAGCGGATGTCCCCGCTGTCAGGTGCAATGTCAGTGATTTTTTTGGTAACAGGGAACACTACCTTTTTAATGGGGACATTTAATATTTTTTCCAGTACCGTGCGGCATATTTCCGTGTCGCCCATTACCTTCCCAAATAAAAAACTGTCTGCAAGGTTCAGTTCCTGAATAGTGTTCGTTTTGTTTGCCATAAATAGCATACCTCTCTTTCTCAAATTATAGCATGATTCTGCCGTTTTGTCAGTTGCGATTTGAATTGTTTTATGGATTGCGAACAGAACCCGTATATAGAATAAGTACCCTGTGACTGCCAGAATACTTGAAAAAAGCTGCCGTTTTTCAGACAGCTTTTTTCAGATAGTATATTTCCTAATTGTCAAACATTTCCAGTTCCTGATGCCGGTAGGGTTCCATGCAGTTTTCGTCTTCCGGAAAGCGGTTATGTTTATCCGGAATGATGAGCCGCAGAACGTCCCGCCCGGTTTCACGGACCTTTTTCAGCCGTATGCTGCAGTCCTCATAGATACCGGAAACCATATCGCCGTCATGGAAGGTCTCCCCGCCTTGTACCCGCATACCCATTGTGTTCAGAAGATAGCAGATATGTTCTTGGGGAAGGTTCAGCACCATCTGGAAATCCGGGTGCCGGTATTTTTCCATTCCGTGTGTATGGGCATTGCACAGGTAAGGATAAGGGCCGGGATCGTCTAGGATATAGTGTATGATCCAGTCATCATTTTTTCCCATAATGCCCTCCTATGCCGACAGCATATCCAAAAATTCCTGCTCAGTCAGGATTTTAACGCCGAGCTGCTCTGCCTTTGCCAGCTTGCTGCCTGCCTTCTCGCCGCATATCAGGTAATCCGTCTTTTTGGTAACGGAGCTGCCAGGCGTGGCACCGAGGCTGATGATTTTGGCGTTGATCCCGTCGCGGGTGAAGTTCTCAAGTTTTCCTGTCGCTACGATGGTGCATCCTGCAAATTTGTTGTTCGTTGTTTCGTTCATATTGTTCTCCTCTCCGGATGTCTGTGCATCCAAACCATTTTCAAAGTGTAATTCTTTCTGTAAGCCGCGCCATAACAGGAGATGGTCTGAATTGCGGAACCACTCATGGATGTTGCTGCTCATAATATCGCCAATTCCCTCAAGGCAGGTAAAATTGAAACGGTTCAGGGCGGCAAGCTCCAGTTCCCGCAAACTGCCGTGGAAATGCCCGTCCAGTATTCTGCTGGCAGTCCTGCCGATCAGGGGAATGTCCATTGCCACAACAAAGCGTACAAAGGTTGTGCTGCGGCTTTCATTGATGGAAGCAATCAGGTTTTCATAGGATTTTTCACCGAAGCCATCCAGTGCAATAATCTCATCCCGGTAGCGGTCAAGGTGGTACAAATCCTGATAACCCTTTAAGGCGCCGAGCCGGATAAGCTGGTCCAGTGTTGCCTCGGAAAGCCCCCTGATGTTCATGGCTTTCTTTTCTGCGAAATGCACGAATCTCTGAAGGATGCGGCTGCCACACTCGGGATTGTCACAGCGGAGCGTCTCCACCATGCGTCCCTTGTCGCCTGCCCTGGAATGGGTGCGTGTTGGCTGCCCACAGCAGGGGCAGGTCTGCGGTGTCATGTCCTGATAGTTCCCGCGGTCCAGATTTTCCTCCACATGGGGGATGATCATGTTGCGCTTGGAAACCAGAATACGGCATCCGGGGTGCAGTTCCAGTCCTTTGATAAAGGTCAGGTTATGGAGGCTCGCCCTTGATACCTCACAGCCGTCGATTTCCACTGTGTCAAATACTGCGACCGGGGCAATCTCGCCGCTGCGTCCTGTCTGCCACTCAATAGAGCGGAAGACTGTTTCATAGGTGTCATCCTTAAATTTGAAGGCAATGCCGTCGTTGTAATGGTGTCCGGTCCTGCCGAGGCTTGCGGAATAGGAAAAGCTGTCAAAGCGCAGCACCATCCCGTCGATAGGGATGTCCGAAATTTCCGCAAGGTCTGTCAGCGTCTTAATTTTTGCAGCAAGGTTCTCAGCCGTTTCATCAGGAGAAACTGTCAGGAAAGGG
>DKUL01000011.1:2390-4814 GCA_002490665.1 Lachnospiraceae bacterium UBA7205
GCTGCGGCTGTCCCGGATGTCGGTAAACTCGTCCATGCCCTCAAGAATGTTAAAGGCAAAAAAGCTGATTTCCCGTTCCCTGCAGATATTTGCATCCAGACAGCGGATAGAGCCGGCGGCAAGGTTTCTTGCATTGCGGTAGGGCTTGCCGTCGCTGCCTGTCAGGGTATCCTTCAGGCGCTCAAAGTCGCTTTTATGGATGAACCCTTCGCCAGTTATTACAAGGCGTTTCCTGTAAGGAATGGAAAGCGGCACATTCCGGAAAGCAGGGACATTGTGGGTAATGAGTTCCCCTTCATCTCCGTCGCCTCTGGTGGAGCCTTCCACAAGTTTCCCGTCCTCGTAAACGAGTTTTACGGTCAGACCGTCCAGCTTCAGCATGAGCAGGGCTGCGTGTTTCTTTAAGAAGGCAGCCAGCTCGCTCACCATCTTGGTCTTGCCCAGTGAGAGCAACGGGATGGGGTGCCGTACCTTTTCCAGACTGCTGACGGCTTTGTAGCCTACGGTCTGGGTGGGGGAGTTGCTCAGGATGATTCCCGATTCCTTCTCCAAACGCTCCAGTTCGTCGTAAAGATGGTCGTAGACGGCATCTGACACACTGGGGGCATTCTTGTTGTAATACTCATCGCGGTACTGGTTGAGTTTATCCACCAGTTCGTGGATGCGTTCTGTTGTCTGTGACATTCGTTTTTACCTCTTTTCTTTTAGATTTTGCCAGTGAATTTGTGAATTTCCACTTTTGCCCTCCTTTCCTGAACGAAAAAAGCAGGAGATGAGGCGGCTCAAACTGCCGGATCATTCCTGCCTGCGTACAGATCTGCTGTATGATAGTCTGTTAAATGATGTTACAGACATAAAAAGAGCCAGAAGGCGTAAAGTGACCTGCACTTTATACTTTCTGACTCCGTACAAACTTAAACAGCGTGTGCTTTCCGTTCCGAAATTGCACAAAATTCAATAACAAATTTATGATAGCACAAGATATAGGATAAGTCAAATACAAAATACTATATCTTGTGCTTTTGAATGAAAAAGGGAGATACAGCATCTACTGCATCTCCCGGTTGTTTCTAGCGAGTCCCTGATTCATTTTTCTCAGAGTTTTTTTTCTTTGGACACCATGCAGGTGCCGTTTTAATAGGGACGGCATCCGAATAACGGGCACCAAATCCGATAAAAGCAAGCATTTTATTTATGCGTTTTTCATGGAAATAGTTTTTGAGATAATCCCGATCTGGATGGGTGCAGGTAAATTCTGTCCGTGTGTTTTCAACAGGACGCAATCCGCTGCAGTAATCGCATTCGGAACATTTAATGGTTTGCTTTTGGTTTTTCATTAAGCAGCCTCCTTTGTGGGTAATTTTTTTAAGTTTTCAATATGGTTTTTGGTAAAAATGCAAAAGCTGTCATCCAGATATGCCTGCCCTTTTTCCGTCATCAGCCGCATAGCCTCTTTTTCATTCTGATACCACGGATGTCCGGATATTTTCTGTCTGTTGCATACGAGAAAAGTCACAATAGACTTCGGGTATCGGAGATCATGCAGTTTGAGGTTATCAGCGTAATTCTGCGCAGCATCCAGATTGTCAAAGATGTCATGGTACAATCTCTGTACCAGTGGTACACCCTTGACCGGGGCGAGGAAATCTTCCGTCACCATATAGCCGAGCCGGTCGTCCGGAATGTCCTCGACATAATAGGTTGTGATGTAGGAAACCTGCCCAAAAGCATAATCCCGTGTCAGCGTCTGATTTTCACCGTCAAAATAGGCTTCATCCTCATAATAGGTTCGCTCGTCAGTTTCATGGGTTCCGCAGTCCTTATAGGTCACATTTCCTGCGGCGTCCTTTTCTTCAGATTTAATCAGAAACTGAAAGCAGGACTTTTCGGAGAGAGCCTGCAGGACTTCATTTCGGATATTTTCCACATAGGGGAAATCCTTTGCAATATCATCGGCAATGGTTTCCGGAACCTGATCCGCCTTGATATTGAAAGAGCCGTTATTTTTTAATTGTTCAAGAATGGTGCGGGAGTCATGCCAGTCGATGCCCCCGTAGGTTGATGCAGTAATATACATAAAAGCCTCCTTCTTGTGTATTTGTAAGTGCTGTATTTCTATATGCCTCTCAGACATATGCCGACTGTGGAAGTGTGACGCCTCCGTTTCCCTTCACAGCTGACTGGTGGTAATCCAGCTCGGTGATGATAGCCTCTATGGTTTCAAACGCTGCGGACAGCTCCAGATACCGGGTGATGAATCCGATGACTTCCGTATAAAGGAGCATCTGCTGCTGTTTGGTCAGCCGGTTCAGGGCGGTAATTCGTTTCTGTTTTTCCTCCCATTCATTTGCGTAATAGATGTTCTCATGCTCCAGCAGCTCTGTCATGTCGGTGTCATAAAGCATAGCCGCCGCCGTATTGAAC
>DKUL01000011.1:5117-5340 GCA_002490665.1 Lachnospiraceae bacterium UBA7205
ATTGCATAATTCATTGATCTGCTCACAGTAATGGTCCCAGTAAGGGCTGTTTTTCTCGTTGCCGTTGTAGCAGTAGTCCATCAATTTATCCAGCCCGTCTGATATGGACCACAGATCCAGCTTTTTATAAAGTGCCATTTTACAGTTCCTCCTCTAATATGGGTTTACAAATTCATGGATGGAAACATAATCGCTGTCCAAAATATCCTTCAGTTCCTGTGCG
>DKUL01000021.1:0-3549 GCA_002490665.1 Lachnospiraceae bacterium UBA7205
TTTCATACGGTAATTACCGCATGAAAAAAGACTATAACCGTTGCTGTCATAGCCTTTTAAGGATTGAGGAAGTCCCTTTCTTATTTGTATTTGTTTTGTCACCCCTCCGCACTATCCAACATCGGTAGCACAAATTATAGCCGACACATCTTCCCTGTGCATCAACTGGAAAAGCACGTCATACTGCGCCTTGGTGTCCGCCTTGACTTCATACCGCCATTTTTCCGGTTTTATGGGAAGACTTTCATAAGTCCATTTCTTCCACTTCTCCCCATAGCTTTCCGGCTGTGCAGGCTCCACCAGATGCCCAATGCACCAGCTCACAAGATAGCCGTTCCCCTCCATGTATCCGTCTTTGTTTTCCTCCGCGCCGATTATTGATGCGATGCTCCTCGCAACGCTCGGTTTTTCCGTTACCACTAACTGCATTTTTCTTTCCCTCCTGTCAGTTCAATATCACATTCCACTTCGTTCCCCCATACATCAAATCCGTCTGCTTTTCTCCGGGCAAACAGCTCTATCTTTGGCACATCACCCATAAGCTGGTTAATCCTGTGATGCACCTCTGACGGCTTCCTGCTGTGTTCCTCGATATGGGATACCACTACCTGATGTACCCCCGCATTCACACGCCTCGGTCTGCCCTTTGTTGCAAGAATACAAAGTTCCACGTTGCTGCGCGTCCAGTAACCCATGCCCCAAAAGAGCGATGCACTCTTTTTATTCTGCTTTACCCATACAAACGCCACTGTCTTGTATGTGAAACCCCATGCCCTTATCACTTCCAGTCCTTCCAAAAGGCAGGGGAATGTTACCCATAAAAATAAGGCACAGTCCCTGTCTGCAATGTCCGCTACCGGAAGTGCCTTGATATCTTCTATGTCCATAGTCGGATAATGGCTCTCCGCGCTTCTTCCTGCTCCTTTTTTAGAATATACTTTATAATGCCAAGGGGGATCAGCCAGAATAACTGAATATTTCTTCTCTTGCATACTGCCGGTTAATCCTCCCTGTCATCCCCAAAGAAATCATCTTCATTATCATTATCTTCATCATCATCGTCGTATTCATCTTCCCCGTCATCTTCATCATCGTCCTCGTCAAGAAATTCTTCTTTCTTTCCTCTGACTACCTTGAAATAATAGCCGCCGCCAATGGCTGCAACCGCCGCAATCCCAAGAATGACGTAAGTCGCTGCCGGATTTTCCTCCACAGGCTCCGGTTCGGGTTCTTCGGTGCTTTCTTCTTCCCCGTCCTCCGTCGCTTCCTCTGTTGGTTCTTCCTTTTTCTGTTCCTCCCCGTTATTATTGGGCAGTGCGCCCTCCGTCACAGGGATTGCGGACTCCAGCGCAGCGGAATTTTTCGGTAAGGTTTCGCTGTTGTCCGCGGTCACGTTCAGAAGGTCATTTTCCGTAACTTCCGTAAGGAAATAAACCACTTCGTCCTCCCCGTCCCTGTCAATCACGAGATAAAATATTTTTTCCGATGCGGTCTGTATGGTATAAAACTCTTTCCCCTTTTCACTCTTTCTGCTTTCGCCGGAGCTTTCCTTTTTCTCCGATGCCGCCGCTTCCGCCATCGCCTGTTTTTTCTGTTCTGCCGGACTTAATTCGGATACGGTGTTGCCGTCGCTGTCCGTTTTGGTATGCTCCGTTACCTGTGCGGTAGCGGAAGAAGGTTTTGTTGCCTCTGCGCTGACCGGAAGCTGTTCTGCCGGGTTCTTCTCACTGCTGTCCTTATTTTCAGGATCGGTGTAATAAGGATTGGCAGTTTTATAAATCTCCGACATATTGCCTGCATTGTCCATAGCGGAAATGGTAAAATACTGATATCCTGCATCAAACTGCTGCAGGCGGAGATTCAGTACGCCGTTTGTAAGCTCCGTAAACTCGTACCCGTTCACATAAACCGCCTTGATGCCGGAATCGGTATCATGCGCCTGTACGCTTAACAGTCCGTCGCTGACCGCAGCGTTTAAGGTAGGTTTTGTAAAATCAAAGCACCTGATATGGCGGTTTTTCTCATAGGTCTTTCCCTTCTGGTCTGTCACAAGCACATAGACGGTAGCGTTTTCTGAAATCTCCGCATACATATCCTCTGTGATGTCCGTCCAGCTCCCGTTCTGCGCGATTTTCGCCTGTACGGTCTTTATGGTGAAATTGCCGGAATGTGCCACATCCTCTGCGGAGATATGTACCTTTGTCGTGTCATTGTGCCACCCTGACGGTGCGGCGATTGTGATTTTCACATTCGGGTTTATATATCCGCAGAGGGTGTAATCACCCTTGCAGACTTCACAGTTTTTATCAAACGAATACTGTGTGCATTTTTCCCCGCAGGTACATTCCGGCTCCGGGATTTCATTTCCCGATACCGTTTCACTTTCTGTTTCGCTTTCATCTTCGGACTCTGTTTCCCCGGTGGTTTCCGGTTCCGTTTCGGTTACTGCTTCTGTTTCCGTTGCTGTGCTTTCTTCCGCTGATGTTTCGCTGCTTACTTCTGTGCCCGTATCCTCTGCATGGACATCAACCACGTTCCCGCTGTTTGCCATGAACGCCCCTATGGGCATGAGGAACAGCGCCGCCGATAAAAACAGCGACATGAATGCCTTAACTGATAACTTTTTCTTCATTTCCCGTCATCTCCTTTTTCTTTTCCTTTTCTGCCAATAACTGCAAAATCTCGTCCTCACTCAGTTTGATTAATAATTGCAGCTTTTCGGACGAGATTTTATTCTTTTCGATAATATCCATTTTTTCGGCTCTTTCCGCCATGCGCTTCTGTTCCTCCAAGTCCTTCTGCTTCGCCTGCAATGCTTCGAGCTGCGTCTGCACTTTGGAAAGCTCCTTTTCAATGCGTTCCTTTGTCATAAATCCTCCTCAATTTAATCTTCCAAAACTGTAAAAATGGCTCTGCCAGTATGATGAGCTGATGTTTGCGTAACTGATCGGATCGCCGCAGTGTATCATCACGCCGTTTCCGCAGTATATCCCCACATGGCTGACCGCGCCCGCCGAGTTGTAAGTCCCGGTAAAGAAAATAATGTCCCCCGCCTTTGCGTCCGACGCCGGAACGGGAGTACACTGGTCATAAATGCCCTGTGCGGTGGTGCGCGGCAAATTGTGTACGCCGCTGTTGGTAAACACCCAGCACACATAGCCGGAACAGTCAAAGCTCGTGGAAGGGCTTGAACCGCCCCATACATACGGGTATCCGAGGTATTTTGCGGCTTCCTCCATGAGTGCCTGCACCGATGCGTCATCGTATGCGTCCGGCGGCACTGCGTTTCCCGGCATACCGCCCGGTGTTTCCCCGTAAAGCGTACCCTCGCCCACGTCAAAATAAAATAACGGGTTATAATACTCCCCGTTGTATAAACATTCGATATGCAGGTGGCTTCCTGTGCTGCTTCCGGTATTTCCCGTCGTGCCGATGACCGTCCCTTTGGTTATTTCCTGCCCAGCGCCCACGCTGATGCTGTCCATGTGGGCATACTTGGTTGTGTAACCGTCCTTTTCAATCGCCACATAATTCCCGTAATGGCTGTCA
>DKUL01000021.1:3886-7059 GCA_002490665.1 Lachnospiraceae bacterium UBA7205
ACCGTACCGTCATGCGCCGCATATACGGCTGTGCCTGTCGGCACTGCTATGTCAACGCCCCTGTGCAGTTCCTCATTCCCCGTATTCGGGTTTTTCCGGTATCCGTAATAACTGCTGACATAATAATACCAGTAAAGGTCAAGCGGCGGGGCAAACTCCTGAAGCAGACCGTTCGTTTCCCCGTACATGGCAAAAATCTCTGCCTGCTCCGTATCCATCTTTCCGGCAGCAAGGCTTTCAAGCGGTATGGCTGTAAGCGTCACCCTTAAGATACTGACCTCATATTCCTCATCTTCCATGACTGCATTCCCATTTTCATCATACAGGGGATTGCCCTCCGCATCCTTGGACTGCACCTGCCTTGTCCTCGTTTCCGTATCGGGCGTGAGCGTCAGCGTGTACATTTCATCAAAAAGCGCCTGAATTTCGCTTTTCACTCCATCTGCTGTAAACTCCGTATGGACAGCGGATAAGTAGCTGATAAGGGTAAACGGGTTATGCCCGATTGCCCCAAGGTTGTAGGAATATTCATCATATCCCGGATTGTCCGTTTCTATCCGGTCAATCTCATTCTGCAAATCAAGCTCCAGACGGGTAAGATGCAGTTCTGCGGCATCAATCTCTTTTGGCTTGCTTAAATAACTCGCCGCTAAGATTGTGGACTGCGTGTCTGCAAACATCGCCCCGCAGGACGATACGGAAACCATAATCATCATAAGAAGCAGGAACATGATTCCGACCGTCACAAGAAGTCCTGCGTTTCTCCTTGCAAACTCCTGTAACTTCCTTGCCACAGCGACCGTCCCGTTTTTCGTCTTTTCAAACGCCTGCTCCGCTGCCTTTCCTGCCGCCGCTTTCTTTCTTGCCTTGATGTATTCCCGCCTGATGCGCTGTTTCTGTAACCGTTTCTGCAAAAGTTTTTTCTGCATCTGCGGGTTTTCCTCCAAAAACTTCTGGTACTGGAAATTCACTTCTTTTTGGAACTGCCTATTTTCCAGTTTCGCCACTTTTGCCCTCTGTTTCTGCCCTTTCCCCTTAATCTGCCTTCTGACAAAACCGAATAACTCCTCGCTTTTCTGTTCCGTCTTATGAGCGCCCTCCACAGCGGAATTTTCTTTCTCCGTTTCCGCTATCTTTCCATGCACGAAATTCCGGCTCCCATTCCGTACCCTGCGCATGGCGGACTTGGATATGCCCTCCTGCCTAAAAGGCTTCTCCTTATCCACAGGGACAGCCACATATTTCCCTTTCCCGGTTTTCTCGTCAAAAACTCTCTGTAAGGTATATTCCCTCGTCTTTGGCAGCTTCGCCCTTGCCTTCTGCACCTTCCTTGCGGCTTTTTCCGCCTGTTTCCGTTTCCTTTGCAGCTTTTTACTGCCGGTAAAATCCGAACCGCCTTCCTCCTGAAAGGCATTTCCCGTATTTTGCGTAAAAACGCCTTCCTCAAAAGAATTTTCTTTTGCGCTTTTTCTGCCGCGATGCTCTTTCTGCACCCGCTTTTTATGGTATTTTCCCTTTTTCTGCGACTGCCTGTAAGTGTCCCTGCAGTGGTAGTCCTCCGTATCAGGCTGTCTTTTGTCTGTATCCTCCTGCCCTGACTGCTCCTGTCCGGTAAACGTATTATTTTCCTTTATAAAATTGTTTTTTTCTTCCTGCTTCGGCATTTCGCCGGACTTTTGGACTTTTTGTCTAGAAGCGGACTGGTACATCTTCTTTTTTGCATAAGCCTTGGATTTACGGTTCGCCACACGCTGTTTCTCATTTCCGCCGTCCTGAAAATCTGCCACTTTATTCCCCGCAAAAGTGTCATTCTCCTTTGGCTGCCGTTTTTCGGACTTTTGGACTTTTTGTCCAGAAGTGTGATGCTGCTCGTGCATGGTGTCTGCGGTCTGCTTTTTTCTGTCTGCACTTCTCCCTGTTTTTGCGTCATCCGCATTCCTCGGCTGATAAGCAGCATTCCCGCCTTTGGTAAAAGCGCTGTCATTTTCCTTACGGAACGCTGCATCTTCTCCGTTACGACAGGCGGCGCCCTGTTTTTTCTTTCCATTTTTTCCTGCCATTAGCTGACCTCATCTTCTTCCCTGACACTTTCCTCTAATTTTGTGTTCATAATCGCATAGGTTTTTGTGTTTGTCGGGTACTTGTCCACGAACGGGATTACCACGTTGTCAAACAGTATCAGACCGCTTCCCGGTTCGGAGTTGGTGACGTGCATGAGCTGTTTCTCCGACAGCCCCAGTTTATCCGCCAAAATTTGCTGGTCTTTGGCGTTCTGGTTTAACAGGTACACAAAATCGCTGTTTCCCAAGATGCCCTCGATTTCCTCCGATTTCAGAAAATCGCCCACGTTCTGCGTCAGACCTGTCGGGATTCCGCCCCATTTCCTGAACCGCTTCCATATCTCGACTGAATAAATTGCAGTCTGCTTTTCCTTTAAAAGCATATGGAATTCATCACAGTAGTACCTTGTGGCAACCTTCCGTTCCCGGTTCTGCGACACCCTGTTCCAGACCGCATCCTGCACGATTAACATTCCAAGCTCCTTGAGCTGGTTTCCCAAATCACGAATGTCAAAACACATGATACGGTTTTGTGCGTCCACGTTGGTGCGGTGGTTGAAATAATTCTGCGAGCCATGCACATACAAAACAAGGCTGTTGGCAATCCTGACTGCTTTCTGCTTTGCCTCCCGCTGCATATCCGGCGCTACGTCCTTCGGCTCGTACTTTAACAGCGCATTGTACAAGTCCTCCAGAATGGGCATATTCTCCGGTTTCGGTTCGTCGAAATACCTGTCATAAATATGCTTGATGCAGGTGTCAATAATGCCTTTCTCGTCATTTTCAAGCCCGTTTTTCCCTCCGGCAATCAAATCACATAAGGTAATCAGGAAATCGCTCTTTAATTTCAGCGCTTCCTTGTCCCCTTTATGGGAAAGCTGAATGTCCATCGGGTTAAGGAAGTCCTTTGAACTGGTGGCAAGCCTCACCACCTGCCCATGAAGCGCCTGAACCAGCGGGAAATACTCTCCCTCCGGATCGCAGATAATGATATCGTCCCTTGTGATAAGGAAGCAGGACAAAATCTCGCGTTTTGCGCTGAATGATTTACCGCTTCCCGGCGTTCCCAAGATTACCCCGTTCGGTGTGCGCAGCCTTTTCCGGTCTGCCATA
>DKUL01000021.1:7362-9143 GCA_002490665.1 Lachnospiraceae bacterium UBA7205
CATGTTGTTGGAAAGTGCGTTCAGACCGTAATAAATGGCGGGCGCGGGCATGAAAAGCTCCTGTGTGCAGAACGGCACAAGGACGGCGGTACTCTTTGTCGTGAGGTTGCGCTCAATCCCCGTATCGTTGCACCCAATCGGCGCACTCGCCATCAGCCCCTGTTCCTGTAGATACTGCAGGCAGCGCAGGTTGCAGTTAGCCTGCTGGATAATGCCGGACACCCTCTGCGTGAGGTTTTCAAGTTCCCGCTTTGTCCTCCCGTAACAGGTAATCAGGAATGTCATCTTGATAAGTTTCTGGTTGCTCGTGTTCAGATCGTCAAGCAGTTCCAGCGTGTCCTTCTCGTATGTCACGATGTCCGTAAGCAGAATGTCCATATCATAGCCGCTGCGGACTGCCTTCTTCTGTTCCTCAATCTTATTTTTCTGAATGTCCGTCAGCGCACGCTTTAACATCTTAATCGCTTCCACAGGATCAAATGTCTGCATATGCATGGTAAGCGTAAGGTTATCGTCAATGTCCAAGAGCTTTTTGAGCATCTCGTCCGTAAACCTCGGCGCAATCATGTCAAGATATGACACGCTCCCATAGATGCTGCCGGACTTGAACCTGCCCGGATAGCGGAAGTCAAACCCCGGCGGCGCGATATAATCCTTGACCGACTTCCCGGACTCTGACAGCTCCTTAAAGGAAAAACGAAACGGCTCCATCGTACCCTGATTGAAATACTCATGTAAAATGCGCAGCCTTTCCTTCCCGTCAAGCCCCCTTGCGTTTGTGCCGATATTGTTTAAATTATGCACCACGTCCTTCTCGATGTTGCTCAGCTTGCTTTTCGCTTCCTTAAATCCTGTGCTTTCCACGCCGAAAATAAGATACTTGGACTTGATGATGCCGTTGTTTCCCTTTGCCGACTGGTGCTTTAACATCTGTGTGTATTCCTCCCGGATATCGTCAAAATCATCGTCCTGCATGGAAACGTCAAACTGCTCCGCAAGCGCCTGTTCGCTCACCTGCCTGTTGAACAGGAACAGCTCAAATTTTATGGACGGATCAAAGTAATTGATGAGCTTGCTGTATTCCTCCAGAATATCCGCCTGATCCTCCACTTCCAGCAGGTCATAGTTGATGTCAAAAAACTCCACCATTTTTGTAAAAAATGTGTCCGTCACCTGACAGATGCCGTCCCGGTACATTTTTTTGAACGTAATGGTTTTCTGTGCGGTGTCCGGCTTCGCCTGCTCTCTGCTGTTTCCGGCAAGGATACGTCTAAGCTGTGCCAGCCGCTTCTTCTCGGAAAAAGTAAGCCCCGCCTTTTCCTGTGTCTGTCTATTTTTCTGCGGCTTCCGCTTTTCTGCTTCCGCCTCTTGTTGTGGATTTTTTAATAGCTTTTTCTTCAAGGGAACGTACCTCCTTCCTGATTCTTTCCCGTTCCTCCAGCTTCCTGTAGAGGTTTTCCGATTTATACGGTCTGATTCCCGGCGTCAGGACTTTCTGCCTTAACATGAAATACAAGATTTTCTCTGCGGGAAAACCGTCTTTTTCATACATTGCCAAAAAGAAGAATGGCAGCATCGCGCCCACCATGATGAACGCCGCCCCCTGTGTCCCCAGTAATCCTTTTGTGAAAAAGTATAAGGGGACGCCCGCAAGGGCAGCGCCGGAAAAGCAGATAATCTGCCTTTTGGTGAGGTTCAACGCAACTTTTGTCTTAATTCCACTCAGGTCTTTCGGCACTGGTACGGATATTGCCATAGTCTGCTCCTTTCGTGGGCAATGC
>DKUL01000021.1:9446-9772 GCA_002490665.1 Lachnospiraceae bacterium UBA7205
CTTTCGTGGGCAATGCCCGCCAAGTACACTATTTTTGTACTCAGTGGGCATTGAAAACTGCCTTCGATAATGAGCCTGTCTTGAATAAGCTGAAACAGAGGATTACGGTATATGCCGCTACCGACCATAATGCGCTGTGTAAATTGCCCGCCACTGCGACGCTCGCCACAAGCACAGCATAAATCGCCACGCACACCATGATGAAGAACCCCTGAAACGCAAGCGCGACAAGCCCTTTTAAATAATTTGTCCCGATTGTGCCCCATTCCCGGTTGGTGACTGTCGCTGCCGGGATTGGCGCTACTGACACATAAAGGTATATTTCA
>DKUL01000021.1:10068-13408 GCA_002490665.1 Lachnospiraceae bacterium UBA7205
AAGGTATATTTCAATCATGCGCCCGTATAAAATGACGGTGATGAGGACGGACATGATTTTCATGCATAAACTGATGACCATAGTTTCCAGCCCAAGCCCGATAAGCTCCCCGATGCCCATGCTATCAATCTGGCTGTTGAACATAGAATTGAGCGCTGCCTCCACATCAAGGCTTGTCGAGCCTGATATGGAAGCCGCCGCCTGTGCCACAACATGGCTTCCCACGTCAAATACCGCCATGACGATATCAAAGGTCTTGGAGAGCAGCATCACAGCGATGCAAGCCTTGAACAGAAAACGGAAGAACAGGCTTGTATCGAAATCGTGCATATTGTTCCTGTCTATCACCATTGTTATCAGCTCATAAATCAGCACGAAACTGATAATCATTCCCGCTATGGGGACTATCACATTCTCCGACAGCGTTTTTACCATGTTGAAAATGCCGGAGTTCCATGCACTCGGCGTGGTGGCAACCTCGCCCGCAATCGTGCCAACCTTGTCATTGACATCTGTAAATACCCAATAAAGTAGGTTTTTACAGCTAAATTGTTTTTAACTGGATTTTTTATTGAATTGTTTCCCCATTCCCGCTGTCGGTCAGATTTCCGATGAAACGGTAATGGATTTCGATAGACTGAACCTTCTCACCATTTACCCGGCGTTTGTCGCCTATTAAAATCTTTGTGATAAGTTCATTGATGATACAAGAATTTAATTCCTTCAGGTCAGTGTACTGCCGGATCAGGCTTATCCACTTCCCCGCATTCTGCTCTGTGGCGTCATGCTCTGCCGACTGCTCCTGCAATGCGGAAAGCTGGTTTTTGAGTTCATCCTGTTCCCTCTGGTACTTTGGCAGAAGATTGTCTATGCTTGTGCCTGCAAGCCTGCCGAGTGCGTAATCCTCATACAGCCTGCTTATGACTTTATCAATCTCCTCAAGCCTTTTCCCTATGGTTCGCTTCTTCCCTTCAACCAAACCGTAATCAACAGTACTGTTCACCTGTTGCTGTTCCATAACTTTTTCAAGGACTGCCTGCTCGTCCGCAAGTGCCATTGCCGCCCATTCCCTGATATCCTTCAGAACGATGTCATACAAGTCCTGCTCCTTGATGCGGTGCGGCGTGCATCCGTCCGGCCCGTTCGCCTTGTAGTTCTGGCATGAGCCGAAATAGGTCTTTTCCGGGTTGCTCTTGCTCGTCTTTTCCGGGAAGAATGAAATGCGCCTGCCGCAGTCCGGGCAGTAGGCAATGCCGGAAAAGATACTCGGCTCCCTTTTTGCCTTGCACATCCGCCTGCGCTTCCCATTGACTTCCTGCACACGCTCCCACAGTTCCAAGTCCACAATCGGCTCAAAAATGTCCTTTACCACCACCCACTCGTCTTTGGGCTTCACATAGTTCTTGCCGACCTTGAACAGCTTTGACTGCTTCTGCGCCACAAGGCTCCCGATGTAGACCTCGTGCGAGAGTATCCATTTTATTGTGGTTTCGTTCCACATATAGTTGGAGATATGCCCCTCGCCCTGAAAACCCGCCCACGTCCGTTCGCCTCTGATGTGGTGCCAGTATGCCGGTATCGGTATGCGCTCCCTTTTCAGCACGTTGCCGATTGCCTTGTAGCCTTTGCCCTGCACGGCAAGCTCATACATACGCCGTACAATCGGTGCGGTTTCCGCATCCGGTATCAACTTGTGGCTGTCCTCCAGCGATTTCCGGTAGCCGAACGGCGGCACGGTGCTGTGGTAGATGCCCGCCCTTGCCTTCGTGGTCATGGTGCTGCGAATTTTCTTTGAAATATCCCGTGCGTAAAAATCGTTAAACAGGTTCTTGAACGGAGCCATCTCATTGTACCCCGTAGCGGTGTCAATCCCATCGCTGATTGCGATATAGCGTACCTTCTTGCCCGGGAAATATACTTCGGTATAATATCCCGTCTGCAAGTAGTCACGCCCAAGACGTGAGAGGTCTTTTGTAATGACCGTGTTGATTTTCCCGCTTTCAATATCCTCAATCATACGCTTAAAATCCGGTCTTTCAAAATTCGTACCGCTCCAACCGTCGTCAACGTAGGTTTCCACGACCTCTATCCCGTGGTACTGTGCGTACTGCGTGAGCATCTGCTTCTGGCTCGTTATGGAATTGCTTTCCCTGTCCGTGATGCCGTCATCAACGGACAACCGGGTATATAACCCGCCTTTTGGTGCTGTTTTGTATGTAGTCCTACCCATTCGCTTCTCCTTTTCCGGAAGAAGCTGGTAAACTGCAAAGTGGTTCTTCGTTTTCTATTATACCTTCACAGCCGCCCTCCTGCAAGCATTTTCCCGCTTTATCCGCATTTTCTGAATTTAATATCGCCCTTACAAACGCATCCTGCGGCGTTCTCCTGCTGTCAAATACCCTTGTCACTACCAGTTTTGTTTTATTCAAATATATTCCCTCCAATCAATTCAATTCCAGACGCTTCCTGCGTCCTGCCTTGCAAAACAAAAGCCCGGCAAGGCACTAAAATTCTCCTGCCTGGCATCAGACGCTTTGAAAGGACGCAATTAAGACGCTTCCAAAATGCCCCCAAAGCCTTGTATTTCCTATGTTTAGACGCTAAGACACTTATTTTTCAAGTTAGAAATTAAAAATTATTATATATAAGATACAGGCTCTTATACGGCTGTATGTATATATAAAAAAGGATTTCGGATTTTGCCCGTCTTTGCGTCTTCTGCGTCTTAATGCCCATTCTCCCCTGTCCGCACCTTTACATGGATTCCCTTAAAACCCCTTGCCGTCTTGCCGGAGCCAAGGGCGATATTATGGGTATAGCTAAGTCCGTACTGCTTCTCGTTCTGCCTTAAAAAATTAGAAAAACTGCGCTCCCCTAACGGCTTTTCGAGGTTATCTTCGCACCACTGGTTATAAGCGCTGTAAAGCTGCTTTGATGTGGCGTGTGTGCCTTTCTCAAGCCTTATATAGCCTTCCGACTGCATGAATACGATAATGTTATTTCCGTCCTGCATGGCTTTTGTAAGGTTGTCCTCCGCCCTCTGGCTTATGGTGAAATGGTATCCGTTATCAATCAGGCGGTGCAGCCCCTCAAGGCACCATAAAAATATGCCCTCTGCTTCAGCAATCAGCTTCTCGCCGAGGAACGGATCGTCTTTCCTGTCCGGCTTGCGCTCTTTGACGGTGAGGACAATCTGCCGCCGGAAAAAGCCATAAGAACGGTCATACAGCGAACCGAGGTTGCCATTCCCGAAGCAGATAAACCTCACGCATAAATACCCCTGCTCGCTTTGTTTCCCCTTGCGCTCCAAGTCCGTTTTATCTTCCAGCGTCACTATGGA
>DKUL01000061.1:0-12429 GCA_002490665.1 Lachnospiraceae bacterium UBA7205
TTATGAATCCGAGAGGCTATAAAATACATTTAAAAATATATACCTATTTTTATAATTTTAGCATATCACATTCGTTTTTGGGGCGCAATAGTAAAGGTGACAAAAAGATGGCAAAAAAGAAAACAAAAAATGTGACAGTTTCCGTTTTGTAAATTGCAGGCAAAAGGAATATAATAAATATGTTTCAGAAGTAGCGTGAATTGCATGGGGGGACATATGAAATATTTAAAACAGTTTTTGATTATTCTGGTGATTTCCTTTATCGGGGAGGTATTGAAGGCACTTTTGCCGCTTCCGGTGCCGGCAAGCATCTATGGCATGGTGATACTGTTTGTCTGTCTGGTGACAGGCGTCATCCGGCTTGACGCCGTGAAGGAGACAGGCAGGTTTTTGATTGAGATTATGCCAGTGATGTTTATTCCGGCAGGCGTCGGGCTGATGTCGTCGTGGGGCGTGTTAAGGCCGATGCTTCTCCCTGTGGGCGTCGTGACGGTTGTGGTGCTGGTGGCAGTCATGGCAGTTACGGGCAGGGTGTCGCAGGCAGTCATCCGGAAAAAGGACGCAAAATGACATCAGACTGTAAAAACGGAAAATGAAACGACAA
The DNA here is from genome assembly GCA_002490665.1 of Lachnospiraceae bacterium UBA7205. Taxonomy (GTDB): domain Bacteria; phylum Bacillota; class Clostridia; order Lachnospirales; family Lachnospiraceae; genus COE1. The sequence continues at coordinate 605 of DKUL01000061.1, forward strand.
AAAAACGAAAGAAAATTATATTTTTTTGATATATAATAAAAGAAAGGGATTAGTGTGAAAAATACTTCTAAGGCAGCAAAAGACGCTACCTAAGAAGTATTAAAATTTCACACAGGAAAAACGCAAAAGGCGGCGTTTTTCATATCTATTTGAGCCGCCCAAGGCGGCATGGGGGATTATTATGAACGAATTTGTGCTGGACTCTGCTTTTGCCGGGGTGACAATCAGCCTGCTGACTTATATGCTTGGCATGTACTTAAAGAAAAGGTTTCAAAGCGGGCTGCTCAATCCGCTGCTGCTTTCCATAGCAGCCAGCATTGTGATACTCTTGGCGGCGCATATTGATTATGAGGCATACAATGCGGGAGCGAAATATCTAAGCTGGTTTCTGACGCCTGCAACCGTGTGCCTTGCCATTCCGCTGTACGAGCAGCTGGAGCTTCTGAAGAAAAACTGGGCAGCAGTGGCAGCGGGAATTGTGTCAGGCGTCCTGACCAACATGGTGACGGTATTTGCGCTTGCCATGCTTTTTGGGCTGAACCATCAGGAGTATGTCACGCTGCTGCCAAAGTCCATTACGACGGCAATCGGCATGGGCGTGTCGGAAGAGCTTGGCGGCTATGTCACAATCACGGTGGCTGTCATCGTGATAACCGGGGTGCTTGGAAATATTTTAGGCGACCTGGTGTGCAAGGTATTTGGCATTCACGAACCAATTGCAAAAGGCCTTGCGCTAGGGACGTCAGCACATGCCATCGGGACGGCAAAGGCCATGGAAATGGGCGAGGTTGAGGGTGCGATGAGCAGCCTCTCCATAGCGGTTTCCGGCGTGCTTACCGTCGCGTGCGCCTCGTTCTTTGCAGGATTCATCCAGTGAGCCTGCGCCAAATTCGCGTACCCGCATAAGGATAAGGAACTGGAAAGCAGCGTTTGGCATGGAGGATTAGTGTGAAAAATACTTCGTTTTTCATATCTATTTGAGCCGCCCAAGGCGGCATGGGGGATATTATGAAAAATTTTGAGAAAAAAATGGCGCCACGGCGCGACATTGACACGGAAAGCTGGTTTATCGAATGTTACCGCAGGTATCAGGGACATCCGATGAAGATACTGATTTCCTTATATAAAGGAAATTATTACAAGTTTGTGCTTGCAGTCGTCAGTTTTTTTATTAAGCATGCCTGCGTGTGGGTGCTGCCGATTCTGACGGCTGCAATTATCAATGACGTCACGACGGGCAACCCGGATACGCTGAAAAACATTGTGTTCTACACGGTATTTGAGGGTGCGCTGATTGTAATAAATGTCCCCATGAACTATCTGTACACCTCATACAAAAGCCTTGCCACGCGCTATGTGGAAACCGGGCTGCGCAAGGCGCTTGTGCGCAAGCTCCAGCAGCTTTCCATCTCGTACCATGTGGAGACACAGTCGGGAAGACTTCAGTCAAAGATTATGCGTGACGTTGAGGCGGTGGAGACGCTCTCGACACAGATGTTCCTCAATATCCTGAATATTGTGCTGAATATTGGGGTGGCACTGATTGTCACGGGCACCAAAAGCAAGACCGTTCTGGTGTTCTTCGTGTTTGCGGCGCCCATTGCGGCAGTTACCATGGTATCATTCCGGAATGTCATGAAGAACAGGAACAAGGAGTTTCGGAAAGAGATGGAGGAGACTTCGGCGCGTGTCATGGAGATGGTGGAGCTCGTACCGGTGACAAGGGCGCATGCGCTTGAGGACGAGGAAGTAAGGAAAATCAGCGGCCAGCTTTTTGCAGTGGCGGAAAAGGGCTACCAGCTTGATGTCGTGCAGGCGCTTTTTGGCTCGGTGGGATGGGCTATTTTTCAGATTTTTCAGGTCATATGCCTTGCATTTACCGGTTACCTTGCGATAAAGGGAAGCATCCAGGTCGGCGATATCACACTTTACCAGAGCTACTTTTCCACGGTGGTGAATCAGGTGTCGGCGATTGTCACGCTGCTTCCGATTATCACAAAAGGAATCGAGTCAGTCAATTCGATTGGGGAAGTCCTGCTTTCCGAGGACGTGGAGAACAACGAGGGCAAGGAAAAGCTGTCCGATGTCAATGGCGTGTTTGATTTTAAGGAAGTGTGTTTCCACTACAGCAACAATGAAAATAAGGTTTTGAACCATCTGAACCTGCATGTGGAGCAGGGGCAGACCATCGCGTTTGTCGGTGAGTCGGGAGCCGGAAAGTCCACAATACTGAACATGGTCATCGGCTTCCACATGGCAAGTGAGGGCAGTGTCCTGCTTGACGGACATGACATGAGCCAGATAGACCTCCGTACATACAGAAAGCATCTTGCGGTGGTGCCGCAGACCTCCATCTTGTTTTCGGGTACCATCCGGGAAAATATTACGTATGGCTGTGAGCATGTGACCGAGGAGGAGCTTGCGGAGGTCGTGCGTGCCGCAAACCTGACCGATTTGGTAAAGAGCCTTCCGAAAGGGCTGGACACGACGGTCGGGGAACATGGCGGCAAGCTTTCCGGCGGACAGCGCCAGCGCATCGCCATCGCCAGGGCACTCATCCGGAATCCCCAGATTATTGTGCTGGATGAGGCGACATCTGCGCTTGACAGCATTTCGGAAAAGATGATCCAGGAGGCAATCAATAACCTGGTGAAAGGCAGGACGACATTTATTGTCGCCCACCGGCTCTCGACAATTCGGGATGCCGATAAAATCGCAGTGATAGCGGATGGAAAATGTGTGGAGTATGGCACCTTTGAGGAGCTGATGGAGCGCAAAGGCGAGTTTTACCGCATGAAGGTAATACAGAGCTGACAGGGAAGGAAAAATGAAAGCAAAACGTTTTTGGATATTGTTATTTTCGTGCATGGCACTGATGATTGCATTATATTTTTATGGGGCGCGTGGCAGCCGCCAGCCGGTACCGGACAGCGGGACGATGGCAGAAGGGAATACGGAGCCTTCCGATGCGGCGGCTTTGTGTGCGGAAAGCCAGGTGACGGAGCCTGTCAGCGTGGAAAGTGAAGCAGAATATACGGCGCATTATGAAGCGCTGCCTTCGGAGACAGAAAGCCATCAGGAAGCGGAGGAATTATTCTTTTATACGGCACTGACAGAAGACATCAGACAGCGCATCACCGGAAAATCCTACCCCGGCACGGAGGAACCCCTGCAGATTTCCTATGATGACCTGGCGTATGTCCATGTCCTTTACTATGATTTTGACGCGCAGATTCAGGAGGGGGAGCTGATATGCAACAAGGCAATTGCCCAGGATCTGGTGGAAATATTCAGCGAATTGTATGACAGCCAGTACCCCATAGAACGGATACGCCTGATTGACGAGTACGACGCGGACGATGAGGCGTCAATGGCGGACAATAACACATCCTGCTTCAATTACCGTACTGTACCGGGAAAAACAAAACTGTCCAACCATTCTTATGGCCGCGCCATAGACATAAACCCATTGTATAATCCATATGTGCGCACAAAGGATGGAGAGACGCTTATTTCGCCTGACAACGCTGCCCCTTATGCCGACCGCAGCGCGGATTTCCCGCATAAAATAGACAGGGATGACTTGTGCTACAAATTATTTATACAGCATGGATTTCGCTGGGGAGGCGCGTGGAACAGCAGCAAAGACTACCAGCATTTTGAAAAAACAGATTAAACAGTCACACAACACATTCTTTTTGTTGAGTTTGGATGCGGATTGGGATATAATAGAAATTGTATTTATAAATTTTTCTATTATCTACAAAGAGGATGAGGGCTATGGATTTGGATAGCATAATGAGAGGGTATGATTCAAAATTATTTGACGTTTTGTCACAGTCATCAAACAGGACATTTTTCTTTGCAAGCAATATGAAGGAAAATACTGCAAGATGGTCAAAAGGCGCGGTTGAGTACTTCGGGCTGGAAAGTGAAATATTGTTTCCTGCTGATATTGAATGGTTAAAACGTATTCATCCGGACGACAAGGCAGCATATCTCAAGGATTTTGAGGATATGGCTAACCATGTCAGCGCGTATCATGACGTGGAATACAGGATGCTCAATGCTGAGCAGGAGTATGTCTGGGTAAATTGCAAAGGATACATGACCTACGATGATGAGGGAAAGATGGATTTTTTTGCCGGGTTTGTCACCAACATGGGGGTCAAAAACAAGATAGACCCTGTTACGGGGATGTGGACAGTCCAGGAATTCCGCAATGATACGGAGGATCTGTTGTACAAGAACAAGGGCGGTGCGGCAGTGATTATCGGCCTTAGCAATTTTAAGCGGGTCAATGACGAGTTTGGATATTCCTATGGGGATAAGACACTCTATGCGATTGCACACAGGATGCTTGCGGTGAGGACGCCCGGAACCCGCTTGTACCGCATGGACGGCTCCGATTTTGCGCTTCTCATGGAAGATGGGACTCCGGGTGATGTGGAGCGCGAGGTTGAGAAGATGCAGCAGGCGTTTGCCATGCTCGACATCGAGAGAAACCAGATTCATCTCGACTTTAGGGCGGGCGCGGTGCTGTTCCCGCAGAATGGGAAATACATTGACCAGATTATGAGCAATATGATGATTGCGTTGGAAAATGCGAAGAGTGCAGGCAGGGCCAACGTGGTTTTTTATACGGAAGAAATGCATCTGAAAAAGACCAGGGTGCTGCGGCTGCGGGATGCCATGCGTGAGTGTGTCAATGACAATTTCAGGGGATTTTCGATTGTCATGCAGCCGATTATTGATTCAAGGACAGGCAAGGGGACGAGCTGTGAGACGCTTCTGCGCTGGAGTGACGAACGTTTTTCGGGAGTGGGGCCGATGGAATTTATTCCCATACTGGAAGATACCGGCTATATTATCTCTGTCGGGAAATGGATTATTGAACAGGTGCTGCATTATCTGCGGGAGTGGGACGATAAGGGAAACAGCCCGATTGAGAAAGTGCATGTCAATGTCTCCTATGTGCAGCTGCATGATGACGACCTTGTCGATTTTACAGTGAACAAGCTTAAGGAGTACAATATTGAACCAGGACGCCTTGTGCTGGAGCTGACAGAGAGCTGCCGGATTGGACGGGTGGATGAGCTTTCGGCACGTTTGCAGAATTTTAAGGATCATGGCATCAGCATTGCTCTTGATGACTTCGGCACGGGATATGCGTCACTTGCAGTGCTCAAGGACATACCGACAGACATTGTAAAGCTTGACCATACGATGATAAAGTCCGTTGTCGGCACAGAAAAGGAAAGAAAACTGATAGAGTTTATCATCTCATTTTGCAACAATGTCGGAATTATCGTCTGTGCGGAGGGGGTCGAGAATCCTGCCATTCTTGGAATTGTAAACAGGGCAGGCGCCGAGCTGCTGCAGGGATATTATTTTGACAAACCTCTTTGCGTTGATGATTTTTATGATAAATATGTAAAAAGAACGGAGATCGCAGTGCTTGAGTAATATGCTAATACGCTCTAATTAGAGGATAAATGGAGGACTATTATGAAAAAATCAGTAAAATTGCTGATGGCATTGATGCTTGGTATGGTATTGATGTCAGGGTGCGGCGCGGCAAAAAATGCAGCGGACGCATCAAAACCATCAGGGCAGACGGATGTCCGCGTGATTGCCTTGAAGGGGCCCACCGCGATGGGGCTGGTATCGTTTATGGATTTGGCCGATGCGGGTGAAATTGCAGACAACAGCTATCATTTCGAGATTGCGGCGGCAGTCGACGAGGTGACGCCCAAGCTTGTCCAGGGGCAGGTCGATATAGCGGCTGTTCCAGCGAATCTCGCTTCAGTGCTCTATAACAATACGGACGGCGGCGTCAATGTGCTTGCAATCAACACGCTCGGGGTTATTTATATCGTGGAGAACGGAGAGACCGTGTCTGGCATCAATGACCTGAAAGGAAAGACAATCTATGCCAGTGGAAAGGGTGCAACGCCTGAATATGCCCTGAATTATATCCTGACACAAAACGGAATCAATCCGGAGACGGATGTGAATATTGAGTGGAAAAGCGAGCATACGGAGTGCCTTGCCGCGCTGATGGCGGAGGAAAATGCAATTGCAATGCTGCCGCAGCCTTTTGTGACGACGGCACAGACGAAAAGTGAACAGATCCGGGTGGCGCTGGACTTGAATGAGGAGTGGGACAGGCTGGGAACGGATTCGTCCTTCCTTACGGGCGTGGTTGTCGCACGGAAGGAATTTGCGGAGTCAAATCCCGCGGCAGTCAAGGCTTTTATGGAGCATTATGAGGAGTCGGTGGCATATGTAAATGAAAATGTTGAGGATGCGGCTGCACTCATCGAGAAATATGACATTGTACCGGCGGCGGTAGCGGTTCAGGCAGTCCCGCACTGCAACATTACGTTTGTCGCGGGGGACGAGATGAAACAGAAGCTGTCCGGCTATCTTGCAGTGCTGTTTGACCAGAATCCGAAGTCTGTGGGCGGGGCGCTTCCGGCAGATGATTTTTATTATGTCCAGTAAGCCATGATGAAAGCAGGAAAACACGAAATCAGGATATGGTCGGTTCTGGTCTGGCTGTTGGTCTGGCAGCTTGCCAGTATGCGCCTGGACAGTGACATTCTGCTGGTTTCCCCTGTCAGGGTGGTATGCAGGCTGGGATTTCTTATGGGGACGGCATCATTTTGGAAAACAATCGTATTTACGCTGTCCCGCATTGCGGCAGGTTTTTTTGCGGCAGTGGCAGCAGGCTGTGCACTTGCGGCGGCAGCATCATATTTTCGCAAAATGCAGGAGCTTCTGGCTCCTGTTATGCTAGTTGTGAAATCGGTTCCGGTTGCCTCCTTTATCATACTGGCGCTGATATGGTTTTCGTCCAGGAACCTGTCTGTCCTGATATCGTTTCTGATGGTGCTGCCTGTTATATATACCAACGTGCTCGGGGGTATTGGCGGTGTGGACAGGGAGCTTCTGGAGATGGCGCAGGTATTTCGGATACCAAGGATGCGTGTGGTGAGGTATATTTACCTGCCGCAGATAATGCCCTTTTTTTATTCCGCGTGCAGGGTTTCGCTGGGACTATGCTGGAAGGCGGGCGTGGCGGCAGAGGTAATCGGAATTCCAAGGGGGTCAGTCGGAGAGTGCCTGCAGCAGGCAAAGGTATACCTCGACACGCCGGACTTGTTTGCATGGACACTCGTCATCGTGGCGTTGAGCCTGGCATTTGAACAGCTGGTACTGTTTCTGGTGCGCAAGGCGGCATGCCTGCTGGGCAATGTGAAATAAGGGGCATTTTGAATTTGATAAGAGAGCTTTTTGCAGTATGGAAATTAAAAATATTACAAAGACTTTTGACGGAAAAACGGTTCTGAAGAATCTTGATATGGAGATACCCGAAGGGCGGATAACATGCATCATGGCACCGTCAGGGGCGGGAAAAACGACACTTCTCAGGATACTGATGGGACTCGAGGATGCGGACAGCGGGAGCGTTAAGGGGTTTTCCCGGAAGCGTTTTAGCGCTGTCTTTCAGGAGGAACGGCTGTGTGAGCAGATGTCGGCCGAGCAGAATGTCCTGCTTGTCACCCCCGGGCTGGACGTGCAGACGATTGGAAAGGAACTGGAAAGGCTGGGTCTTGGGGCAGACGGCAGACAGCCGGTATCGGAGCTTTCGGGCGGAATGCGCAGACGTGTCAGTATATTGCGTGCACTGCTCGCCCCATATGATATCCTTTTTCTTGATGAACCGTTCCAGGGGCTTGACCAGGAACTGAAAATGCAGGTTATGGCATACGTCAGGGAAAAGACAGCTGGAAAGACGGTAGTCGTTGTGACACATGACAGGCAGGAAGCGCTTGCGCTTGGGGCGGGGGTAATAGAATTATAATGGAAACAAAAATGGGCGGATGGAAATCTGCCCATTTCATGCTCTATGCCAGCATGGCAATAAAATAAATAAAACACATAAACAGTGACAGCAAAAGCCCGACGATGGAAGTGATTAAACCGCCGACTGCCATTCCGTTTGTCTGCCCTTTGTGGCTTAGCCCGATTGCGGAGCAGATAATTCCGGCTATGGATAGTATGAGATTCCAAAAGGGAATCCAGCACCCCAGAATGGATAAAATGCCCAGAATCAGTCCTGCAATTGCCACGTTATTGTTTTTCGCGGGCATTGTGTCATATACGACCGCCCTTACCGGCTGGCCATAATTTTGCTGTGCATATGGCGGTGATGGCTGGCCGTATGGCTGGTTCTGGTTGAATGGTGCACCCTGTCCGTTTGCCGGATATGGCTGACCCTGGCTGAATGGCATACCCTGTTCATTGGCAGGATATGGCTGGTTCTGGCTAAGTGGAGAACCCTGCTCGTTTGCCGGATATGCCTGGGCCTGGTTAAGCGGGGCACCCTGTTCATTAGCAGGATATGTCTGGCTCTGATCAGACGGTGCGTTCGATCCGCCGTATGCCTGGCTTTGGCTGTATGTCTGCTTGTCTAAGCTGTAAGCTTTATTTTCGTCCATAAGTGATAACCTCCAAAAATGTATACTCTTACCATGTGGAAGTAGGTACAAGGCGCAGGGTGTTGAATACAAGGTACATCAGGACAAGGTCAATTGCCATGGCGATTACAAAAAATAATATGGCAAGCCCGGTCTTTTTTTCGATGGCGCTTTTAATCATGAACGCGCTCATCATAATGCCGATACACATACCGGCAATTCCGGCAAGGAACCATCCGCCAAGAAAGTTGATGGCTACCAGGACCCATACCCAGACAGGTGTGTTGTTCACTGGCTCATACGGCTTTCCGTCCTCCAGGAATACGCCGTTTACGGCGAGCCTGATATTGTTTCCTATGACAACAAGGTTGCACACTGCGCCAGGAAGGTTAATCTGGTAGTCAACTACCACAATAAACCAGTTGCTTGACTTAAGCTTGTATCTGTCATTGTCCACAACGACGCTGCTTCCGCCAAGTCCGCCGACACGGCATTCGATTTTGTGCGAATTCCCCATGCTGTCCGTTACGCTCCATTCTTTTTTCATCTGTTTCCTCCTTGTTGTAATCGCCCGCGCGTGCAGACGGTTACCAAAACCTCATAAAAAATATCTGCCATGTACCAATCTGCAAAGGGTACTGACAATGATTATGATATAGTATTCTGCCGAATTTTGCAAGCAATTGTTGTTTTTTGTAATAGCTTAAGCCAGTACTTTGTATTTGCTGCCTTTTGGATTTTTACTATTTTTTTATTGCATTGGTACAGAAAGGTATAGTATATTTAATTACGGAGTCAAAAGAAAGACATAAAGTATTGTAACGGACGTAGGATGGAGCTTTGCAGATGCTCCTGACGGAAAGGGTTGGTGTACAAAATGATTGAATTAATGGAAACAGGCGTTTATCTTGTTAATGGCACGGAGCTGGTTGCCGATAACGCGGAGTCAGCCGCAGCCATCAGGGCAAAGACGGGCAGGGAAGTGGATAAGGGGCAGGCGGCGAAGGAGACAATTGCCTATGGCATCCTGAAAAAACACAATACCTCTGACAACATGGATAAACTGAAAATAAAATTCGATAAACTGACGTCACATGACATTACGTTTGTGGGTATTATCCAGACGGCACGCGCATCCGGGCTGACAAAGTTTCCGGTGCCGTATGTGCTGACAAACTGCCATAATTCGCTCTGTGCGGTCGGCGGGACGATCAATGAGGATGACCACATGTTTGGTCTTACCTGCGCAAAGAAATACGGCGGTGTCTATGTGCCGCCCCACCAGGCAGTCATCCATCAGTTTGCGCGTGAAATGCTTGCAGGCGGGGGCAGGATGATTCTTGGATCAGACTCGCATACGCGTTATGGGGCGCTTGGGACGATGGCGATGGGTGAGGGAGGACCAGAGCTTGTAAAGCAGCTCCTGAACCAGACCTATGACATCAACATGCCGGGTGTGGTTGCGGTATATCTTGAGGGAGAGCCGGTGAAGGGGGTAGGGCCGCAGGACGTTGCCCTTGCGATTATCGGCGCGGTGTTTAAAAATGGGTATGTGAAAAACAAAGTCATGGAGTTTGTGGGACCCGGCGTGTCATCGCTTTCCGCTGATTTCAGGATCGGCGTCGATGTCATGACGACAGAGACGACCTGTCTGTCCTCCATCTGGCGGACGGACGATGCAATTAAGGAATTTTATGAGATTCATGGCAGAAGTGAGGATTATGCCGAACTGAATCCGGGAGACATTGCATACTACGATGGATGCATCAGGGTGGATTTGGGTAAGGTGCGGCCGATGATTGCCATGCCGTTCCATCCGAGCAACACATATACAATTGACGAGCTGAATGCAAACCTGACGGATATTCTTGCCGACTGTGAGAAGAAAGCGCTTGTCAGCCTGGACGGCGCGGTTGACTTTACACTCAGGGATAAGGTAAGGAACGGCAAGCTGTACGTGGAACAGGGAATCATTGCAGGATGTGCAGGCGGCGGATTTGAGAATATCTGTGCAGCTGCCGACATTCTTGACAATGCAAGCATCGGGCCGGATGAATTTACGCTGAGCGTATACCCGGCATCCATGCCGGTCTACATGGAGCTTGTGAAAAACGGCTGCGCTGCGAAGCTGATGCAGACAGGCGCCGTGTTAAAGACCGCCTTCTGCGGACCATGCTTTGGCGCGGGGGACACGCCTGCAAACAATGCGTTTTCCATCCGCCATTCTACAAGGAACTTCCCGAACCGCGAGGGTTCCAAGCTCCAGAGCGGGCAGATTGCATCCGTCGCGCTGATGGATGCGCGCTCGATTGCGGCAACGGCTGCAAACAAGGGATATCTGACACCGGCTACCGCGTTTGACGGCGACTTCACGAAGTACAAATATTTCTTTGATAAGAAGATTTATGAGAATCGTGTATTTGACTCCCAGGGCGTTGCCGACGAGTCGGTTGAGATTAAGTTCGGCCCGAATATCAAGGACTGGCCAGCAATGGTGGAATTGACGGACAACCTTATGTTAAAGGTTGTTTCTGAGATACATGACCCCGTGACGACGACGGACGAGCTGATTCCGTCCGGGGAGACATCCTCGTACCGGTCAAACCCGCTGGGGCTTGCGGAGTTCACATTGTCCCGCAAGGATCCGAACTATGTGCGGCTTGCAAAGGAAATCCAGGCTGCCGAAAAGGCGCGTGAGGAAAAGGCATGCCCGGTTCAGAAATTTGCGGAGCTTGAGGATGCATGGAGCATGATGAAGACCATCACACCGGATGCGGACCGCAGCAACACCGGCATTGGAAGCACCATCTTTGCAGTGAAGCCGGGTGACGGCTCTGCAAGGGAACAGGCGGCAAGCTGCCAGAAGGTGCTTGGCGGCTGGGCGAATATCGCAAATGAGTATGCGACCAAGCGGTACCGCTCAAACCTGATTAACTGGGGAATGCTGCCATTCCTGATTAAGGAAGGCGAGCTCCCATTCAAAAACCTTGATTATATCTATATACCTGGCATTCGAAAGGCAGTTGAAGAAAAGGCTGACACCATCAAGGCATACGTCGTGGGAAAAGACCGGAAAACGGAGTTTGAACTGACGCTTGGCGAACTGACGGATGAGGAAAGACAGATTATCCTGAAGGGATGCCTGATTAATTACAACAGGGTTTAGGAATTGTAGAAAAATAACTGACACATCTTGACTTGGCTATTTCTCCGATTATGCATGCCAAAAAGCCTCGCCGTAGCCCGCTACGCCTACGTTTTTTGACAATTGCTTTAGCAATTTAACCTCGAAGAAATATCCTGCGCAATCTGTATCACTTATTTTCCTGCAGTTCCTTA
>DKUL01000061.1:12706-12888 GCA_002490665.1 Lachnospiraceae bacterium UBA7205
CACTTATTTTCCTGCAGTTCCTTAATGGAAAATTGAACAAAGAAAACCGTATTGTTTCCAAAAAATGACAACAATACGGTTTTTTTGCACCCAAATGCTTTTTGCAATGGGAAAAAATGGGCATATTTAAATTGCAATTGAATATTATATAATATAAATTATTTAATAAATTTATTAAATAA
>DKUL01000083.1:0-5815 GCA_002490665.1 Lachnospiraceae bacterium UBA7205
TTTCAGGGTTGCATTACTGTTTATTTGTCAAAGTACATTGTTTTGTGCTTGTCTTGTTTGCGACAGCTTATTCAGTCTATCACAACTATTTTATCATGTCAAGCACTTTTTTATATTTTTTTATTTTCTTTGTCTGTCGCGTTTTGCATTTCTGCTTTCCTTAGCGACGTGTTTTATCTTATCACGCAATAATGCAGATGTCAACATCTTTTTTTCAGATTTTTCATTTTTTTCCAAACCCTTTTCAGGCTGTTTGAAATTGCCAGGAAACAACTTATGTTTCGCAGCTTTTTTATAACAGGAGAGCGAAGGCCGGGCTGTTACATTTTTTCATCAGTACAACACTGTCTTTAGCAATTCTATCAGATAATTGGAATAATACAGCATTGTCAAAAAGGAGCTTTGGTTTACCTGGGTCATCATCCATGCCTTTAATCCCATGATGTCAAAAACCCCGACAACCAGGAACATGAGCCAGATGATTATGACGGCTTCTGCCAGTCCCAGTATGGTTCCGGCAAGCTTGTCCGCGAGTTTTCCTATCGGTACCGCCCTGACAAGCTTAAACGTATCTGTCAGGAACTTGACCGCCCTATGAATCATCCGGATGGCAAGAAGCAGTATTACTGCCATTATCACTTTGACATAGCTTTTCTGAATAAAATTTCCGACGCCTTTTGCTGCAATTACCAGGACAAGAATCCCCAAAATGCAGGATATTATCCGTATTACACTTTCCAGCAGTCCTCTTTTCCATCCCCACACTGCCCCTATGACCAGTATGGATGCCACTATAATGAAAAGTATATTGATATCCCAGCTGGCAGGATTTCCTGCGCTGTTTAGTATATTTGTATCCAAGTATATTCCCTCCAGTGCTTTAGAAACAGCAGAAAGCGACCAGTGTTATTGAAGCTCTATGGTCTGTATCGTGTCATCTGTTACAATTGTGTGCCTTGAAATATTCCCTCCCGGTATCAGGCAGACAACCCTGTCCTGAAAGGCTCCTTCGTATTTCAGCCGTCCGCCCCAGTCGTATATCAGGCATTCATTTTCATTATATATAAAAATTCCTGCCGTACTGAATAGTATGTCCTTATATTCCAGATTAAATGCAATTTCCCTGACCATTTTCGCATTTGTGTCATAAATTTCAACACGGTATGTTGTCTCTGCCGACGTATTGTAAAACACAAGCCCGACATGGTCTTCGTCATGGAATACGCTTTGTATTTCTTCTGATATCATGTTTTCCAGAAGGCTTTCTGGTTTCTGCCTTCCTTTAAAGAACATAATCCGGTTGTCTGCAACGGCAAACACCGTGTCGTTTCCCATAAATTGTATCATCGGGACGACCGCTTCCGGATAGCCGTAGCCGCTCACAAGGTTATCCGTGTAATTTTGTCCTACCGAGGCAAAATTATAGAATCCGATGCTTGATTCTATTTTTCCCTTCTCTGCCTTCAGATAGGACACTGCCACCAGGCTGCCGTCGCTTGATATGTCTATGGCTGCCGGATACCCGGAATTGCTCATGGTTGTCTTAAAGTAGGCAAGCGGCTTCCCCGGTTCCCCTTTCGGGCTGTACAGGTAGATGCCTGTCACTGTCGAGTCATCCAGAACGGCTGCCACAATTCCGTTTGCCGAAACGCAAAAGTCCCTGATTGGCATTGTGGTTTCCACTACGCCGAGTGTCCCCTGTGTGTCGGCTATGTATATTTTCCTGCCATTGTAATCACCCACTGCCACTGTCCTGCCGCAAGTTCTTACCACCGGGTTCTGCATTTCATATGTCTGGTTCCATATTGTCTTTCCTTTTATGTCGGTACAGCTCATTCCGTCATTGCTGTACGTGAAAAGGGTTCCTTTCAGGTTCCTGCTTTTCGACTCGGATGCCCGGAACCATTCGCTTTGCTGGATTACCTCGTAGTCAATGTACAGCTTGTTTTTCCAGCTGACATACGAGCCGGCTGACGCTGCCGCAACAACGACAAGCACGACAAGCACTGTGTAAAATTTCATCTGACGGTGCCTTGCCAGCTTGTTGTCCATTGTTTTTTTGTCTCTTTCGTCTTCCTTATTTTCAGTTGCTTTCTTTTTTCCGCCTTTCAGCAAATATTGATTTCTGTTAAAGTCCTTTATTTCCGCCATCGTATACCTCATTTATCGATTCCGTTCTGCGCACTGAGACGATTGCATTCCACGGTGCCTTATTAGTATACCATTATTTTGAGGGAAGTAAAAGCTTTTGTCCATAAAGAATATTGTCGGGGTCGTCTATGTTGTTCCATCTGCATATTTCATCCACGCGGGAATAGTCCCCGTAAATGTCATAGCATATGGTTCTGAGGGTATCACCGCGCCGCACAACATAGTACTGCGGTACGGATGCCTGTCCGGCGTCCGGCTGCTGTCCCATGTCCGCTGCCTGAACTGCGTCCGGCTGCTGTACTGCATCCGGCTGCTGCGCGATTGTCTCCGGGGGAAGCTCGTCCACATTTGTTTCTGACGGATTTTCCGGCATTGTCTGTGGTTGTCCGCCATCCGCAGTTTCCGGTATTTCTTCCTTTTCTGTCCTGTTCACGTCTGTTTCTTCAACATCTGTCCGCACGCCGCCTGCTTTTTCATTTTCCTTCTGCACATTTTGCTGGATTACGGCAACTGTATTGTCCGCATCGCTCCCTGTGCCTGGCAAAAGGAAAGCGGTATTCTCCTCGATAAATGCCATGCAGTAGTCAATGCTCTCCTGCATGCTCTGCATTTTGCTGTAATTATTGATGGAGATAATGCCATATGCCATAACCCCGACGACAAATCCCAGGCAGAGGACGTTCATGACATTCCACATAAAGCTTACTTTCGCTTCCTCGCGGTTGTATGCCTGCGCGATCCTTCCCAGGCGTGCCGCGTCATCCGCATTTTTCCGGACGTATCCTTCATGCTCCGTCGGCGACAGGGGCACCTTGTTCCACTCCACGAGATAATTCTGCATCTCCTCGTTCTGGTCGTAATATATGTAAAAATCATCCAGGATTACTTTTGTGTTCTGCAGCGTCAGTTCAAGGCGCAGACTGGAATCCTTGTTGAGGCTTACATATGCGGAACCGATGTAGGTGCACGACGGAAAATAGGTGTCATTGTACTGCTGCACTTTATTCGTGTTTTCCTGTAAAAGCGCCGCGCCTGACACAACAATCCGATATCTGCCATGCTCTTCCACGGAGCGCCCATACAGCGCAATGTCCGGCTGTGTGCTGTCCAGAATTTCTTCCATGGACGCACTTTTCTTTCTTTTTTCTGCAAGCACTTTTTTCAAGAATGTATGTACGTAGTCCTCAAGGTACAGTATGTAAATCCCTTCGGGTGTTCCTATCGTGCGCGTATTCACCGGCAGGATTGCGGACGCCCTGGCTGGCATTCTGGTGACCGGGCCGCCCTGTATTTCACTGGCGGAAGTCTGATTTTCTTCCTGTTTGCTGGTGTTTAATAGTATATTCATTTGCTTGTCCATTTTGGCATCACCTTTCCTGTATCACAATGATATTGCGTTTCACTGTTATCATACCACTCCTGTCTTAAAGATTTTGTCGAAACGCGTCAGCACACAAAAAAATCGGGCAGGGGAATGGATTTTCCCCTGCCCGCATCCGGTGCACGAGCAGGAAAGATGAATCTTCTCTACTCGATTGTATCGAATTTGTATATGGTTGTTGTCCTGTATGGTCTTTCCGGTCCGTATATGACATCCTGGAACTGCGGCTGGTTCACTGCGTCCGGGAAGCACTGTGTCTCAAGGCAGAGTCCGCTTCTTTTTCCGTATGCCGCACCCTCCTTGCCATTTTCCGGCGCAATGCAGTTGCCCGCATAAAACTGGATTCCGGGCTGGTCTGTATATACGTCCATCTTCCTTCCTGATACCGGCTCTTCCACGCTGGCAGCTTTCCGGAGCGTACCGTCAAATCCGTCCAGCGCAAAGTTATGGTCATATCCCTGCCCATACTTTAACTGGACATCATCAGCCTCTATGTCGTCACCGACTGCTTTCATCGTGCGGAAGTCAAACGGTGTTCCTGTGACATCCGCCAGCTCTCCTGTGGGAATGAGACGCTCAAATACGGGTGTGTAATGTGACGCGTTGATGCTGAGCCTGTGTGCCTCGATATTGCCGGAATTATGTCCTGCGAGATTGAAATAAGAGTGGTTTGTCATATTTATGAGTGTTTTTTTGTCGCTTGTCACGTCATAGTCTATTTTCAGCGCGTTGTCGTCAGTGACCGTATAGGTCACCTGCACCTTCTTATTTCCCGGAAACCCCATGCACCCATCTTCGTCATCAATGGAAAAGGTGATGCTGTTCTCCCCGGGCGTCGCATTCCACACACGTTTATGGTATCCCTTGTCCGCGTCACTGTGAAGATTGTTTGTGCCATCGTTTACCGCAAGCTGATACTTTACGCCGTCAATGGTAAAGGATGCGTTGTCCACGCGGTTCGCGCTCGGTCCCACTGTCGCGCCGAAAAAGGAACCATTTCTAAAATACCCCTCAACGCTGTCATGTCCCAGTACCACATCTGCTGTCTTTCCTTCCCTGTCCGGCACGAAAAGCTTTACGAGAATTGCGCCGAAGTTTGTGACGGATGCCGAAAAGCCGTTATTGTTCGTGATGGTGTAGAGACTCACCGGCGTCCCGTCCGCTGTCTTTCCAAAATTATCTGTTGTGATTGCCATTTTTGTTTTCCTCCATTTTAACCTACAATTCTGTCCTTCCCTCCAGAGCGCGCAGCAGGGTCATCTCGTCAATGCACTCCAGATCCCCGCCCACGGGCACGCCGCTTGCAATGCGTGTCACCCTGACGCCAATCGGCTTTATCAGTTTTGATATGTACATTGCCGTCGTTTCGCCCTCAAGGCTGGAGTTGGTTGCGATGATGACCTCACTGACATCCTCCTCGAGACGCTTTACAAGTTCTTTCAGTCTGATGTCATTTGGCCCGATTCCGAGCATGGGGGAAATCGCCCCATGCAGGACATGGTACACGCCGTCATACTTGCCGGTCTTTTCATATGCCGCCAAATCCCTGATGTTCTCGACGACCATTATTGTCTTGTGATCCCGGTTCGCATTCGCGCAAATCGGACAGGTCTCTTTGTCTGTGAGGGTATAACAGGTGTTACAGTAGTGGATGTTTTTTTTCGCATCCACCATAATCTGCGCAAAGCGCTCCACGTGTTCTGACGGCATATTGATGACATGCAGCGCAAGCCGCTGTGCCGATTTGTTTCCCACTCCGGGAAGCTTTGCAAACTGTTCAATGAGCTTGTTGATATATCCGCTGTAAAGTTCCATCAGAAAGGTAGTCCTCCGCCAAGTCCGCCGAAGCCGCCTGCCATTTTTCCCATCATTTCATTGTTTGCCTCCTCTGCCTGGCGGAGCGCTTCGTTTGCTGCCGCCATAATCATGTCCTGGAGGGTTTCAATGTCATCAGGATCTACTGCCTCCTCCGAAAGCGTGACCCTGACGATTTCTTTCTTGCCTGTCACGACCACTTCCACGGCGCCGCCGCCCGCCTTTGCCGAAAATTCCTTGGTCTCAAGCTCCTTCTGCCCTTCCTCCATCTGTCTCTGCATGCGCTGTGCCTGCTTCATCAGATTGCTCATGTTCCCAGGCATTCCTCCCGGAAATCCTCCTCTTTTTGCCATGTTGCCATTCTCCTTCCATAACCTATTGTCCGCAACATTCCATGCCGACTTAATGTAACAGTTCAGCCTTCGGCTTCCTGTTACAAGCATCAAGCCATGCAAAACCACTTCGTGG
>DKUL01000083.1:6090-14594 GCA_002490665.1 Lachnospiraceae bacterium UBA7205
TTCGTGGTGGCTTGATGCACCTCAACCACTACACTGTTTTTACGGACTTTGCAGCAAGTGCAAAGTCCTGGACTGAACTGTTACGGCTTAATCTTCAATTTCTATTTCCATGTTGATTACTTTTTCAAGGTCAACATAGCTTTCGTCAAAATGTCTTCCCGGCGCGAGATTGTGTACCTGAACGGTTACCTCTTTTTGCAGAAAATTGGATATCATGTCTTCTACGTGCCTGTGGTTTCCCTCGTCGGTCAGGTAATCATATGCCACGCCGTCCTCCACGACTATCAGCAGCCTGTTATCGCCGCCAAGGCTTAAATGCGCATTTTTGAGATGTGTTTTCAGCGGCTGGCTCGTCTCTGCAACGATTCCATGCCAGTTTGACACAATCTGTTTGATATCGTCCGGAATCGCCCTGGGCAGTTCCGGCTTCGGCGCTGCCTCCGGTGCTGTCTCTGTTGATTGTACCGCAATCGGCGCTGCCTGCACAATACCTTTTTCGATTTTTTCCTCCAAATCCTTCACGCGCGCCACAACCGCGTCATTGGAAGTCTCCATGGCAGGCCTGCAGAGCTTGATGAGCGTCATTTCTATGAGGATGCGTTTCTGCGTGGCATATTTGATTTGCCCGGAAAGCTCGGAAAAAATGCGGATATACCGCATAATTTCCTCTGCGTCCATCGTTTCTGCCTCTGCCTTGAGCCGTGCGAGGTTGTCGCTGGAAACATCGATGACATCCTCAATATTGTTGTCCGATGTCTTTGCCAGCAGCAGGTTTCTGAGATACCATGTGATGTCCGTGACAAACTGTGTCAGTTCGCGTCCCTGTATGACAACCTCCTCCAGGAGGGAGATGCATCCTGTGACATCCCTTGCCAGTATCAAATCCAAAAGCCTGGCAAAAACCTCCGTGTCCACTGCGCCAAGCACATCGAGCACCTTGTCGTAGGTGAGTTCTTCCCCAAAATGAAACGCAATGCACTGGTCGAGCAGGCTCAGCGCGTCACGCATGGAGCCGTCCGCTGTCTTGGCAATGTATTTCAGCGCGCGCTCCTCGACCGGAACCTGCTCCTTCTGCATGAGGTCTCGGAGACGGTCTGCAATTGTGTCGATTGTGATGCGCTTGAAGTCATAGCGCTGGCAGCGCGACAGTATTGTTATCGGGATTTTGTGCACTTCGGTTGTCGCCAGTATAAATATTACATAGGAAGGCGGCTCCTCCAGCGTTTTGAGCAGTGCGTTAAAGGCTCCTATTGAGAGCATATGCACCTCGTCTATGATATAAACCTTGAACTTTCCCTCGACCGGGGAATACGATACCTCGTCTATGATTTCCCGAATATTGTCAACGCCGTTGTTGGAGGCAGCATCGATTTCTATCACATTGACGCTCGCCCCTGAGGCGATGGTCTGGCAGCTCCTGCATGTTCCGCAGGGGCTGCCGTCCACGGGATTCTCGCAGTTGACGGACTTGGCAAAAAGCTTGGCAATTGTCGTCTTTCCGGTTCCCCGCGTGCCTGTGAAAAGATAGGCGTGCCCGATGCGATCCGCCTTTATCTGGTTTCTGAGTGTCGTGACAATGTGGTCCTGGCCTTTTACGTCCTCGAACACATCAGGACGGAATTTTCTGTATAATGCGGTGTATGACATGTTGTCCTCCCTCATGCTGGCAATCTGATGCAGGCAGACGCATATCTGTCATGCGTTACGGTCTCTGTCCCATGCCGCCCTCGAGCGTAAGCGTTTCGCCTGTCATGTACTTGAAGTCCGGTGATGCCAGCTGTACGCACACGCGTCCGATTTCCAGCTCGGCATCGCCGTAGTGCCCTGCCGGAGGCATCTTGACATTTTCCTTAAATGCATCCGGATACGCCTTCTCGAACTGTTCGAGCTGTGCCGTCCATGCAAGCGGGCACACAATATTGACATTGATGCCATCCTTTGCCCACTCGGTCGCCGCCACACGGGTCAGTCCGCGGATGCCTTCCTTTGCCGCCGCATACGCACACTGCCCGAAATTGCCAAAAAGCCCGGCCCCGGAAGCAAAATTGATGACGGAGCCTTTTGCCTTTGCAAGGTGCGGGTAGCAGGCCTTCATATAGTAAAATGCAGCATACAGTCCGGAGTACAGTGCAAGGTTAAACTGGTCTGTGGTATGTTCTGCAAGCGGAACGCCTGATGCCGATGCCTGCGCGTTGTTAATCAGCACGTCGATGCTTCCGAATGTATCGATGGTCTGCTGCACGACATTCGCCACCACTGCCTCATTGTCCGCACCGGCGTTCACATCCGCCTGGACAATCAGCACCTTAATGCCATACAGCCGCTCAAGCTCCTCCTTGGCATCCTCGAGCTTTTTCACGTTTCGTCCTGTAATGACAAGGTTTGCCCCCTCCTTGGCATACGCTGTCGCGATGCCGTAACCGATGGAGCCGCATCTTCCGTCACTTAAGACTGCCCTGCCTGCCCCTGTGATAATTGCTGTTTTTCCAGTTAAAAATCCCATATCCGTAAAACCTCCTTTATATTTTTTACCGATGTCTTTATTATAACCCAATCTTTGGAAAAAGAATAGCGTTACTTCTATTCTCATTCTATTCCTATTTCGCCCAGCCGTAGGCGTACTTGACTGCCTTGTGCCAGCCGGCGATTCCTTTTTTCCGGTCGGCGTCTGTTGCCGCCGGTGCAAAGGTCTGGTCGCTTTCCCAGTTTTGCATGACTTCTTCCTTGTCTGCCCAGTAGCCTGTCGCAAGCCCTGCCAGGTATGCGGCTCCCATGGCGGTGGTCTCCACGCACTGCGGGCGTATGACGGGGACATTGACGATATCTGCCTGTGCCTGCATGAGGAAATTGTTTGCGCTTGCCCCGCCGTCGACCTTGAGCGTGGTGAGTGCCATCCCGGAATCTGCCTCCATCGCCGCAAGGACATCATTTACCTGATATGCGATGGACTCGAGCGTGGCGCGGATGATATGGCACTTGTTTACGCCGCGCGTGATTCCGACAATGGTTCCCCGCGCGTACTGATCCCAGTATGGGGCGCCAAGCCCGGTAAATGCCGGTACGACATAACAGCCGTTTGTGTCCTCGACTTTTTTCGCCATGTACTCGGAGTCCTCGGAGGAGTCGATAATCCGCAGTTCGTCACGCAGCCACTGGATTGCCGCGCCCGCGACAAAAATGGAGCCTTCCAGCGCATAGTTTACTTTTCCGTCAAGCCCCCACGCAATTGTGGTCACAAGCCCGTTCTCGGAAAAGACAGGCTTTTCCCCGGTGTTCATCAGCAGGAAGCACCCGGTACCATATGTATTTTTTGCCTCGCCTGCCGTGAAACAGGTCTGTCCGAACAACGCCGCCTGCTGGTCTCCTGCCGCCCCTGCAATGGGGATTGCGCCGCCGAGATAGGATGGGTCTGCCTCCCCATAAATGCAGCTTGACGGCTTCACTTCGGGAAGCATACACTTTGGGATGCCCAGCTCTGCGAGGATTTCATCATCCCACGCAAGCGTATTAATGTTAAACAGCATTGTCCGCGAGGCATTGGAATAGTCCGTGACATGGACTGCGCCTTTTGTCAGCTTCCAGATCAGCCATGTCTCAACCGTGCCGAATAAAAGGTCGCCGTTCTCGGCTTTCTGCCGCGCCCCGGGAACATTATCCAGTATCCATTTCACCTTTGTCGCCGAAAAGTAAGCGTCAATGACAAGCCCCGTTTTTTTCTTAAATGTTTCTGTCAGTCCCTTTGCCTTCAGGGCATCGCATATGTCGGAAGTCCGCCTGCACTGCCACACGATGGCGCGATGAACCGGCTCGCCCGTATGCCTGTCCCAGACTATCGCCGTCTCCCTCTGGTTGGTGATGCCGATTGCCGCAATGTCCTTTGCCGTCGCCCCTATCATGTTCATCGCCTCTACCGCGACGCCAAGCTGGCTTGCCCAGATTTCATCCGCGTCATGCTCTACCCAGCCCGGCTGCGGGAAATACTGGGTAAATTCCCGCTGCGCCATGCTGCACTGGTCGCCTTTTTTATTAAATAAAATGCATCTGTTGCTTGTTGTTCCCGCATCCAGCGCCATAATGTATTTTGACATATGTTCCTCCTCCGTTCCTGCCTTTCTACTGTCTTTATGATAACAGCATTTTCCATGCCTTGCAATAGGGGGACAGGTAACTATTGACATGCTCCTCCGGCTGCGTTATAATGGTTTCACTTTATCACGCAAAAGCGTTGAAGTCCTAAAGTGTTTGTGTGGTGACTATTTTTTACTGAGGAAGGGGCATTGATTATGCTGGTTAAAATTATTTTACTGCTTTTGTTTTTTGGATGTATGATTGCAGTCGGGCTGTATGCGCGCAAGAGCGCGAACAGCATGACGGATTTCGTGCTTGGCGGGCGCAGTGTCGGCCCGTGGCTTTCGGCTTTTGCCTATGGGACATCTTACTTTTCCGCGGTTGTGTTTGTGGGGTATGCGGGGCAGTTTGGCTGGAAGTATGGTCTTGCTTCCACCTGGATTGGTCTGGGAAATGCGGTGATTGGCTCGCTGCTTGCATGGGTTTTGATGGGCAGGCGCACAAGGGTCATGACGCACCATCTTGAAGTGGCGACAATGCCGGACTTTTTCGGGCGTCGTTATGACAGTAATGTCATAAAAATTGTTGCCTCGGCGATTGCGTTCGTGTTTATGATTCCGTATACGGCATCTGTCTATAACGGACTTTCACGCCTGTTTGGCATGGCGTTTGACATTCCTTATACCGTCTGTGTCATCACGATGGCGGTTCTGACCGGGGTGTATGTCATCCTCGGCGGTTATATGGCAACTGCCATCAATGACTTTATCCAGGGTATCATTATGCTGTTTGGCATTGTGGCTGTAATCGGCGCGGTGCTCTCTGGTCAGGGGGGCTTTATCGAGGCGGTCAGAAAGCTTTCGGAGCTTCCGTCCGACGTACCGGTCACACTGGGACAGCAGGGCGCTTTTGCTTCTTTTTTCGGGACAGACCCGCTGAATCTGCTGGGCGTCATCATTCTGACATCGCTTGGCACATGGGGGCTTCCGCAGATGGTCCACAAGTTTTATGCCATCAAGAGCGAGAAGGCGATTAAGACCGGAACGATTGTGTCTACCTTTTTTGCGGTGATTGTGTCAGGCGGCTGCTATTTCCTTGGCGGCTTCGGGCGGCTGTTTGACTCGCCTGCGCTGTACAAGGCGGATGGGTCTGTAATGTACGATGCGATTGTTCCGTCCATGCTGTCCACGCTGCCGGATATCCTGATTGGCGTCGTGATTATCCTGGTGCTTTCGGCCTCCATGTCAACCCTTTCGTCGCTGGTGCTGACCTCGGCTTCGACGCTGACGCTGGACTTTATTAAGGGAAACATTGTGAAGGATATGGATGATAAGAAACAGCTGATTTACATACGTGTGCTGATTGTATTCTTTATTGTGGTTTCTGTTGTGCTGGCGCTCAATCCGCCGACCTTTATCGCGCAGCTGATGGGTATTTCGTGGGGTGCCCTCGCGGGTGCGTTCCTCGCTCCGTTTTTATATGGGTTATACTGGAAGGGCGTGACCAGGGCAGGCGTGTGGGCAAGCTTTGTCTGCGGTGTCGGCATCACGGTCTCGAACATGTTCTTAAAGTTTATCTCCTCGCCCATCAACGCGGGCGCGGCGGCAATGATTGTCGGGCTGATTGTGACGCCGGTTGTAAGCCTGGTGACGCCCAAGCTGGACAGCGGGCTTCTGACCCGGATTTTCAAGTGCTACGACAACACCGCAAAGGTGTCCAGCAAGGAATATCTGAAAGAGGAGGATGCGTAAGCATACCTCCTCCTTTCAGCTGGCATATTTCATTGGGACGCCCATGTCATAAAAAAGTAACCTGTGCATCGGCGTCATAGATGTGCGGTTCCTTGGAAACTGCCTTGTGTCCAAATGCAATCGCAATTTCGTACTCATAATTTTCGGGGAATTTCAGCGCCTTTGAAAAATATGCTTTCTTCTCTCCCCGCATGGCATCATAAATGCAGCCGATAATTAAATTACCGAGCCCAAGCTCCTCCGCTGCAAGCGCCATGTTCTCAACGGCAATTCCGGCATCCAGTGCACTCCAACGGAATTCACTGTCAGCACTCAGTATCACGACAGTGGGCGCCTCGTAGTAAAAATTATGCGGCGGCTCTGAAATGTCGCGAAGCCGGTTCTTTTCCTCCTCCAGTTCTGCAAGGATTGGATTGTCTCCTTTTAGTACTGTAAAATGAATCTCCTGTTTATTTGCGGCTGTCGGTGCCTGCAAGCCGGCATGAATCAGGGTGTTGAGTTCCTCGTCCGTCAGCGGCTCATCTGTGTAGCCCCTTGTCGAACTCCTTTTTTTAATCACTTCTGTCACATTGCTCATTGTTATCTGCCTCCTGTTATACTAGAGCGTGTTTGCTCTAGCGGTCGAAAAGACTGACCGCTCAGTATTAGTTGATGCGCACAACCGCATAAGGAAATATGCCGCTTTGCGGCTGCGGTCGGCGCGAGTATATAATATTGTGTGCTATATCTTATCTGCTGCCATTTTGTAACACTGGATGGTGTAATTCTGAAACGAATGAATATCCTTTAGCAGCCCATTTTTTAATGTATCTGCCGTATGAACCGCAAGGTCAAACTGTTCCTGTGTAATATCTGCCTGGCGCAGCGCCTCCTCCAGTTCATCCATATCATCCACCATGATTTCGCCATTTGGATAGACTACCAGATCCAGATACAAGTCATCAAAGTAAGGAATTCCGTCTTCGTCCGTCCCCTGTGCCGCAATCATGTCTATGTACCACACAAGAACAGTGTTATCCTGGTTCATCATGGCTGTAATGCAGTAAAAATCATCTTTCGGCAAAATGGACAGCCATTTTAACCCGGCATCGCATACCACAAACTCATTACCATTGAACTTCCATTTTTGCGCTTCGCTGACCTGCTGGATTTCCATAAGCCCGATATAGCCTTTGAAAAAGTCTGACTGAACCTGTCTGCCGGATAACTTTTTTGCAGTAATGCACTTCCACTCGTCATAGGACAACCTGCTTCTTTTCATCTGTGTTACCCCTTTCTTTTTCGCCGATTGTACCACATTTCACCATACCTGTCAACAAATGCGGGGTACGCTAAATTTTAAAAATGATAAAACAGAGGTAGACTTCACATTATAATCTGTGATATCATCAATATAACCTAGTTGCGACATTGCAACCAGCATGAAAGGAGTTTTACAATGTCTAAGCAGCAAATGATTGAGAATTTAATTTCCACTGCTCCAGATAACAAGTTAGATATTATTCTTGCTTTCATCACATTTATTTTACGCGATAACAAAGAACCTGATAGCGCTCTTTTAAGCGAACCAAGTTTATCAAAGGACTGGATGCGCGAGGAGGAGGATGCAGCATGGCAAGATTTATAAAAGGTGATGTTGTAGTATTGCCATTTCCATTTACCGACCTGACAGCCTCAAAGAAACGCCCCGCCATTATCCTCTCTGACCTTCGGGGTGATGATTACATTATGCTACAGATTACTTCCCAAAATGTCAAGGACAGCTATGCAATCCCATTAATACAATCAGACTTTTCCTCCGGAACCCTTCGTCAGGACAGCAATATACGACCAAATAAAATATTTACTTTAGACAAGAGCCTTATTTTATATAAGGCCGGACATCTGACCAATGACAAGCTGAATGAATGTATTAAAAAAGTTTGTTCAATCATTCAAAACAATTAGTTCAACACCGCCGCCAGATCAAGTAGGAATAATTTCTAATTAACACATCCCAAGCCCGCAAAACTGCATTCCCACTTTATTAAAAATTAAGGAATCCTTAAGCAGAAATGTTTTATTTTCGGGGCTTGGGACATCTTTTGTATATTATATGTATATTTCCATTTAAAACTATAACGGATTTATTACAATTAATTTTGTAAGATAATTCCGTCGTTAAGTTAAAAAGACCACAAAAATATTTTTCAGTTTCTGGATTTCTGTGGTCTTTTTAACCATGCTTTTCGGCATCACTTCCGGACTATTTTTCTTTTAAAACGTCTTTGAAGATCTTCCGGGTGTTTTTTCCTACGATTCCGTCTTCGGTCAGTTCCAGCCGTGCCTGTGCCGTCCTGACTGCCTGTTCCGATTTTGCGCCGATTATGCCGTCGATTCCGCTTTCTTCCAGCAGTCCGAAACGCCACAGGCACCACTGCACCCATTTCGCGTCATTTCCGATTGTACCGCGTCTGACGTTCTTTACTGGTTCTGTGTATGGGTTATGGATGGGCGATACGGATACATCGTACCCTTTTGTTACTACGCTGTCAAACCGGGTCAGGCTATAGCTTCTGACTATGTTCATTATCGTGCTGATGTATGTGGGACTGGTAGCGTAACCGCCATTCTTGATTGCCGTGATGCATTTTTGGGGGTCTTCCTGATTTAATGCCGCACGGTATCTGCTGCATGATGCCAGCA
>DKUL01000048.1:0-6380 GCA_002490665.1 Lachnospiraceae bacterium UBA7205
TTCAATCGCGAGATTTGTGTCTGCGCATTGCTTGACACAAACTCGGTTATGCGAATCTCAGCAAAGCTGAAATAAAAAATGCGCAGGAATGGAGGAAATGAATGATGAAGAAAAAGATGATTGCGGCAGTATCCGCCTTGTGTATGGCAGGAACTGTATACGCATCTGTTGGAAATGCGGTGTATGCTGAATCCGCACAATCGGAATTTACAGACGAAACAACCGCTTTGCAGGAAAGGATATATTGCATTGCGTCTGTAAGCAAAATGTATTCCACATTGGCGGTCATGCAGCTTGTTGATGAAGGAAAGGTCGAACTTGACGCTCCTGTCACAAAGTATCTCCCCGATTTCAAGATGAATGACGAGCGGTACAAAGACATCACCGTGCGTATGCTTATGAATCACACATCGGGCATCCCTTTGGGTCTGCCGACAAACCATTATCTTTATGAAGATGTTGACAGTTTCGTTCATGACAATACACTTGATATCGTGTCGGGGTTACGTTTCAAAGCCGACCCCGGGGAATATGCCTGCTATGATAATATGGGCTTTAGTCTTATGGAGCATATCGTAGAAAATGTCAGTGGTATGAGCTTTACAGATTATGTAAGAAAGAACATCGCCGCAAAGATCGGCGCAGATCATACGGGAACGGCATGGAGCCTGTATGCGGGCGATTTGGGCGATACACAGGTATCTCTCTACCGCGGCTCTCTGCCAATCGAATATCCTTATGAAATGACGGCGGGTTCGGGCGGCATTTATGCCACCGCTTCTGACGTGGCAAATTTCGGCAGTGCTTTCTTTACAGGAAATGATATCCTGCTTTCCGATGATGCCAAAACACAGATGTCCACCCGTTGGAATGATGACAAAAAATACGAGAGCTACGGTCTGGGATGGGACTTTGTGGAACAAGTCAAGTACGAGAAAGAAAACATAAAGGTCATGGGCAAGGGCGGAGATGTACCGTACATGACCTCGAGCCTCCTTGTCGCTCCCGATGAACAGATCAGCATAGCGGTACTGACCGCCGGAAATGGCAGCAGCCAATATGCAGGACTTATGGCGTCTGCGCTGATGGACGTGGCGCTTGCAGAACAAGGAAAGGCGGTAAGTGATCTGACTCCTCCCGAGCCGGAAATAACGGACACCATCCCCGATCATTATCAAAAATATGAGGGTTTATACTGCTGCGGCACATTCGGAATCGCCGAAATATGCAGAATTACATTTGACGATACCATTATGTACAAGGAGGACTTGGGCACAGACAACGCATCGCCCGAAAGATTTAAGATTACCGAGGGCGGAGGTTTTGTCAAGGTAAATGACAGCGGCAAAATGACTTCAGACAGGGAAATCGTTTATTTCGAGGAAAAGGACGGCAAAATATTCATCAGAACGGAGCTGTTCGCCGTATACCCGGGACTTGGAAATAAGGCAGACAGTACGTACACAGGGGAAAAAATGGAAGAAAATCCTGTTTCTCCCAGTGTACAGCAAAGCTGGGACGAGCTTTCGCAGACAGTATTCGTCACATATAACGAAAAATGGACTTCCCAGAACTATGAAACGCCGTTTTACCAGCTTGTGACAGATGAGGCATTCCCCGGTTATATTCTGGCAAAAAGCAACAGAGGTGTCACTGTCACAAGAGCGGAAAAAATGACCGATGAAGAGCATGCCGATTTCTTTACTTCCATACCGAGCACTGCAAACAGGGATTTGTATGACATAGAGATCACCCAGCAAACCTATGCGGACAAAACGTCGGCAATCTCCCTTAATCTGAGCGACGGGACGCGATGCCGCAGTGTGGACAGTCTCCCAGAGTTTACCACTGATACCACCGAGATATCCCTTCACAGCGGTGAAGCCGTATGGTATCGTATCGGGAGCGATATGGACGGAAAGAGTATCGCTGTCGAACGACCTGACAACTCCGCTGTATTTGTCTACAACAAGTTCCGTGAGCTGCTGTACAGCACCCACATCAGGGACGCAGTGAACACCATCGACCTTCCTGCAGACGGCTATATCGCTTTTGTAGGTGAAACTGGCAGCAGCGTAAAAATATTCAAGTAAAAATAGCTCCTTGTCCTTTGCCGACAATACCCGATACGAATTGATAATATCCTGCTCCGTATCCGACAGGCTTTCAATTCGGATCGGGTTTTCATCATACTCAAAAAACACGCTCAGACTGATGCCAAACCCTTTGCAGATTCTATCACTACCTACTCATATTCCCACGGTATTTCATTGAAACATTTGTAAAACTCGCTATTATTCCAATCGGTCACCGGACGATAATCATAGGCAACTCCACCTATATGAAAATTCGGACAACTGTCTGTAGCCATAGACAGCTTCACTACATCCCCGTTTGCCAATATCAATTCCAAACAGGCGCATTGTGTTCCGCACTCTGTCCCGCCATACATATATTCCGCATTACGAAACCACGCTTCAAACTTTTGCAGAGTCTTGGCATCTGTAATGGTCTGACTATACAGTTTGCCGCCAGTAAACATAGACTTAACATCTAACTTCGCAGATACAATATCTTTTATATCAGAAACATCATAATTTTGATAACCTGTTTCCTCTGTCAACATCGTCTGGATATCATCACATAACTTAGGCGCTTCTATTCAAATGTCAAGATAAAACTCTCATGAAATGTTCCTGCCAGTGCGCCTTTTGTGACGAACTGGTGTTTTCACAACATACTGCCTATAGATATAATCTTTTTATTTAGGAGAATCTCTGAATGCAGTGGCTACCCCTTTTTACACATCACTATTACCCAATCCGACACTCCTTCCCCTTAAAAGCAAAACCATACTTTCTGATATTCTCTGAAACAAACCCATCTGCAACAAGCTTTGCCTCATACTGTTTTTCTTCTATCTGGTTCAGGGCATTTGCAACCGTTTCTGCAAGGTCTTTTTCTTTCATGGGCTTATGCACCTTAAACTCTATGATATAGGCACAGTCCTTCTCCCTGTCCTTGGGAACAAGCATGATATCATACCGCCCATACGAGCAAAGCTCGTATTTGCCCCTCTCCCTGTTTGACGAAATCTCAAACCTTCCGTCAAGCTCCACCATCAGACCCAATACAAATCCATGATAAAACCTCTCTGGCGCATCATCATCTGACGCATTTTTGGCAATATCAAAACTTGAAAAGCTGTGCAGCGCAATCTTATTCATAAACTCATTCATTGCATCCACATCATTTATAAGCAATGCCTTTATAAAATTATTGTATGCTGTCTCCGTATTTCCGCCAAACCACCTCTTAACCATATCCTCAAACATACTTGTCACTTCCATATTGGTGAGTGCCAGTGTATATACCTTCTTCTTCCGCTCCCCAACGCGCTCAAGCTTTACCACCTTTAAGTACCCCGTTGCAAGCAATAAACTCCAGACTGCGCCTGTACTTCCGTCCAATTGATTAAAAACAATCTGCTCATTTAATTCTGTCATCAGCGTCCTGCCTGCAAGTAAATCCTCCATTGCACTTTTCACTGTAGTATTTCCCTGCCGTATCAAGGAATTGACAAGCCCGTTTCCACTTGTGTCTGCCCAGTAAGTATCATACTCACCACCATTATCTATAAAAGATGCTATCGACCAAGGATTATAGATATCGGAACAGGAGCCAAATGTAAAGCCGTCATACCATGCCTTGACACCCTGTTTTTCCTCACCAAGCCCTGTATCGTCAAGTGCCTTAAACACCTCTTCCTCGGTAAACCCAAACGCCGTGGCATACTGGCTCGAAGTTGTGGTTATCACTTTCAGATTATTCAGGTCTGAAAAAATGCTTTCTTTGGAAATTCTTGTAATGCCTGTAATCAAACCGCGGCAAAGGTGGGGATTTGTCTTGAATGTACTGTTAAAAAATCCCCTGAAAAAAGTGACTGCCTCGTCCCAATATCCTGAAAGCCATGCCTCCTGCATCGGCGTATCATACTCGTCAAGAATGATAATGACATCCTTGTCATAATAACGCTGCATAAAACCAGCCAATGAATGGACTGCACCTGACGCCACAGCTTCTCCCATTTGAGGACATATGCTTTCGTAATAGTCCCTCTCCTGTTTACTTAATAAATTTCCATCCAGCAGATAATGGTTCTGTTCATACAATTCTGCAATTACCTCAGCGATTTTATACGCCATGTCTTCATATTTTGCCGCCTTGATATTCGCAAAGCTCAGGAAAATTACCGGAAATGTACCTTGCAACTGCCTGTAATTTTCCTCGTTCCAAATGGAAAGCCCCTCAAATAAATCACTTCTGCCCTCAAACCTGTTTGAAAAAAAGCACTCAAGCATACTCATATTCAGAGTCTTGCCAAATCTGCGCGGGCGCGTAATCAGCATAACATCTGTACCACTATCCCACCATTCTCTGATAAAATCTGTCTTATCAATATAAAAGGCTTTCTGCTCCCTTATTCTGTCAAAACGTTGTACCCCTATATTTACTAAAATATTGTTATCCATTCCTTCACCCCCAAACAAATCAATGACCTTGTTATCATTATACACAGCAGAACTCTTTTTCACAATATAAACATATCATTAAGCAAAACGCATGCGTGCCCCTGTGTGCAATTTCCAACTACCTACACACCAGATGCAGTCCTATGGCAATCATCGCAATCACCGAAAACACACGATGCCATAATAGCCAGCTCTTTGGATTTCTGCTCTTTTTCTTAAACATAATAATAGCAAGAATCATGGAGAAGAATGACAGCATTCCAAATAAATATGCCCAAATAGCTGTTTCTCCCATTGCCTTTAACGAACAAGCCATATGTACCGTTGCAAAGAGAACAGTCAAATACCCTGCTGGTCTATGCAGCTTCATCAGTATGGCATCCATCCTTTTCCCTTTTAATCGCTTTGTTATAGACTTTGCCATAACCGCCCAAAAGCACATAGACGCCATTTGCGCAGATAAGAAATCAATCATAAAAATAACATTCATTTTGCCTCCTATGCCACCGTCCTGTTTTTTTGTCCACGGTAAATGCCAACATCTGCGAGGACAGCGACCAGGCTCAAAACGAAAATCGCCATAACCGGATAGCTGACACACATACCCAACACATGAAACATTTTATATCCCCCAAATACTTCCTTGATCAGCGTGACATTTGCCAGTCCAAAGTCAATCAGAGGCCAGAACCTCTGTGTGACAGCATCACCCATTGCCGCCAGACCTACGTTAATAAACAGAATGGCAAGGCTTACCCCCACCGTGCCCATCTGGCTTTTCATTCGTGATGAAACAAAGCCAATGATAAGGCTGTAAATTATCCCTGTGAAAATAATCCATACTGCTCCGACTACAGCAAGCTGCCACGTCCGAAATCCAAACATGGATTTTGCATACGTTGGAATCGATTGAATTGCGGCGTTCCAGCCATGCAAGCTTGCATGTGGAAGGAAGCCGAAAATAAAGGTAGCCGCTACATAAATCAGCGTCACAATGACAGATGCAGCCAATATGCTGAGCAGCTTTGCCGTGACAATTTTGCATCTGCCGCTTCTGGAGCTTAAAATCAGGTGATCCATGCCAGTTGAGCGTTCCACGGCAAATACTGGGGCAATGATAAACGTCAGCGGGATAAACAGCAGGAACTGCATTGTATGTTCGCCCCAGTTGACAAACAGATTCTCCCACAGCAGGATATTGGCAAATTCTGGTTCACCAAGCGCAGTCAGCCTTTTTAAAGAATTGGAAAGTTTTGTGTACGCAAATGTATTCTGTTTCCCCTGCATTTCAAGTTCGGATAACTCCGCCTCTAAAAGTGCAATCCCATATGGCTCCTCGGCGCTTTCCGGCGGCGTCCCATTCCAATATTCGTCTACCCTTTCCGTAAATTCATTGTATTTTATTGCCAGCATTGTTTCTGGCTGGTCTTTGATGCTTCTGGCAATCATCCGGGAGTCTGTGCCATAACGGGCGCTTACTTCTTCATATACTTTTTTCGCCCAGGCAGCCTTCCCTTCATCAATCGTTCCCTCATAGTCGGCTGCCAGCTCCTCATAAGCACGATAACTTTTGCCGCTTCCAATCAAAAACAGAGAAGTCACGAAACCCATCAGACTGTAAAGGATAAACAGACCAACGAGCAGACTTATTGTTTTTTTATTGAGTAACAGCTTTCGAAATTCAAAATAAAATAATGACATTACACCGCCTCCCATCTGCCCACTTCGGCGGGCGTACAAAT
Source organism: Lachnospiraceae bacterium UBA7205 (assembly GCA_002490665.1). GTDB lineage: Bacteria > Bacillota > Clostridia > Lachnospirales > Lachnospiraceae > COE1. Next base: position 6,275 of record DKUL01000048.1, read on the forward strand.
CAGGATTTCGCCCACTTGGCTCATTGCCCGCGAAAATTAAATATATACAGATACGCATCTTCCAGATTCGGTACAGCCTGCACTGCACTGTCCGCAGGTCTTGATT
>DKUL01000048.1:6746-7113 GCA_002490665.1 Lachnospiraceae bacterium UBA7205
ACCGCCTGCTTCTGGTACTCCACAAGTTCTTCCGCAGGCATTTCCACAAGCCAGACTTTGCCAGCCATCATTTTGACATATTCCCCGCTGCTGTGCATATGATGAATTACGCCATACTCCATCATCATAATCTGTGCGGCAATCTGCTCCACATCAGATACGATATGCGTGGAAAGCAGTACCAGACGGTCTTTTGAATAGGCGGATATGATATTTCGGAATTTGATACGCTCAAAAGGGTCAAGCCCGGAAGTCGGTTCATCCAGAATTAAAATCTCGGGATTGTCAAGAAGCGCCTGCGCAATGCCAAGCCTGCGCTGCATCCCGCCTGAATAAGTGGAGCAATGCCGCTTTAAATCTTCCTGCA
>DKUL01000048.1:7456-9592 GCA_002490665.1 Lachnospiraceae bacterium UBA7205
GCGGAATATTCCAGATAATCCCTGCCGGTAAAATCACTATAAAAACCCACATCCTGCGGCAGATACCCTATTTTCGCCCTGTATTCATCGCCCACATCCTGAATATCCCTGCCATTATATAAAATCCGTCCCTTGTCCGGGCGCAGCACATCCGCCATAATCCGAATCAGCGTCGTCTTTCCTGCGCCATTGGGTCCAAGCAGCCCATAAACCCCTGTTCCCATCGTGGTAGAAATGCCTTTCAGAACCTTCTTATCCTGATAGCTTTTTTCTATATTTTCAAATTGCAATTCCATAAATGTTTCCCTTCTATTTCATACTTCTCTCCCATACTTATCTTGGCGCACCGCCTCCCCGCATTGTCCTTGCCACTTTAACAGTGGAAAAATCTGCCTGACTAAATTTTCCAACACTCAATGCAAAGAAAACCGTTCCGATAAGAACCGTAATCATAAGCCCCATGACCGGCGTTATGACAAAGCCATAAATATCAAATGCCATTCCCTCCCGCACGAGTTCGGCAGAACTCATTTTGTATGCCCCGAGCGCAATATACCGGAAAATGGACGTCACATAGGTAAGCGGATTCAGATATACGACTGGCAGAAGAAAACCGGGCATCATCGTAGTCGGTATATATGCGCCGGAAACAAACGTCAGCGGCATCATAATCATGGAGCTGATGGTCTGGAACGAAGGGGAGTTGCGTGACACAGTCGCCAAAAATAAGCCGACTGCGCTGAAGGTCATCGCTGAAACCAGCATGACCACAATCAGCAGTAAAACCTGAATCACATTGATTCTAAATCCAATGAACAGGCTGATAATCATGGTAAGCATTCCCTGTATCGTAGAAACGACGGCCCCCGACAGGATATTTCCGATAGAAATCTGGGAACGTGCAATCGGCGCAACCATAACCTCTTTCATATATCCGTCCGAAATATCCGACAGGATATCCGACGAATTATTGATACTCGTCTGAAAAACAGTCATAATAATGACGCCTGCAATCAAATAATTCATGGGTTCACCAAAACCGCTCATGGAAGATTTCATCATAAAGGAAAACATCACCAGCATGAACATGGACATCACGATGCTCCCGATTAACCTCCCCCTGTTTCTCGTATAATTTAACAAATTCCTCTGTATAATTGCTGTAACTGGATTCATGACTGTCTGATCTCCTTTCCTGTGATTGCGAGAAAAACCTCGTTCAATGTTCCGTTTTTTGCCTCAAAATCAAGAATCGTATCTTGGCACCCTGACAAAACAGGAAGTGCATCCGATGCTTTTTTTGTGTGGAAAACAACCCTGTTCCCTGCTTTCTTATAAGGAATTTTTTGCTCCTTCAATGTATTTTCCAACGGTTCTGTATGCGTACAGCTTACATCCACCTCGGTTCCGGTATACTGGTGTTTTAAATTCTCTGGCGTGTCATGGGCAACAATCTTTCCATGATCCATAATCACAACTTTGGAGCATACCTCCGCTTCATCCATATAGTGCGTGGTCAAGAAAATCGTCATGTTTTTCTGCTTTTGCATTTTCTGGATATATTCCCATACATTTGCCCTTGTCTGCGGGTCAAGTCCGGTTGTCGGTTCATCCAAAAACAACACCTTTGGAAAATGCACAAGCCCTCTCGCAATCTCCACGCGGCGTTTCATCCCGCCGGAAAGACTACCGACAACCGCCTTTTTCCAATCTGTAAGCTCCACCAAGTCAAGGGCAAAATTAATCCGCTCTGTAACCTCATTTTTCGGGACCTTATAAAAACTGCAATGGTATTTCAGGTTTTCTTCCACCGTCATTTTGACATCCAGCGTGGAATCCTGGAATACAATGCCGATATCCTTTCTGACTGCCCCCTTTTCTTTGGAAACATCATGCCCATTAATCAGGATACTTCCTTCCGTTTTATCCAAAATTGTGCATAAGGTATTGATTGTGGTGCTCTTGCCTGCGCCATTGGGGCCAAGAAACGCAAAGATACTTCCCTCATCCACCGTAAATGAAATATCGTCTACTGCCTTAAAATCTCCGTATGTCTTTGAAAAATGTTCTACTTTAATGATTGGATTCATTGTTTTTCCTCCTTATCTAAACTGGTAGTGTCAAGTTTGCTACCCT
>DKUL01000038.1 GCA_002490665.1 Lachnospiraceae bacterium UBA7205
CGCAGGCGCGCTGAATTTGAGGCTCATGAACGGCACAATGCCAGCGAACACGCCAGAAAGGACGCTCTGATTGCCGAGCAAAGGAAACTGCTTGCGCAAAAACACGATGAGCTTGCCACAAAGTCGCGATGAAATTGCCACAAAAGACTCCGAGCTTGCCAAGAGCCACGATGAGCTTGCCAAGAGCCACGATGAAATCGCACGGCTCAGGGCTTTACTGGCTGATGCCATGGGCTCTGAAAAGTAAAATTGAATTTTAAGGGAATAATAAAAATTATGTATCTCATATCCGTCTATTTTGACAGCGCCGCCACCCGAAAGGTGCAGACATTAATCGAACAGATTGCCGACGCATCCGGTAATCTCTATATGACAGAAAAACAGGTTCCGCCGCACATGACACTTTCCGCCATCGAAGCCCGCAGCGCAGATGTCCTGATTCCTGCCGTAAAACAGCTTGAGGGCAGACTGCGGCGGGGAACAGTATCGTTTGTCACAATCGGACAGCTGTTTCCATATGTCCTTTACACAATGCCTGTACTGAACCAGTATCTACAGGAAATGGCACTTCAGGTCAATCATGCAATCTCGGACATTCCCGACACGACCATAAGCAGATTCTATCAGCACCACTCATGGCTGCCGCATGTCACACTTGGCAAGACCCTGTCAAAGGAACAGATGCGCACGGCTTTTGCCGTCGTGCAGGATAAATTTTCTGTTTTTGAGGCACAGGTTACAGAACTTGGGCTGGCAAAAGTAAATCCGCATGAGGATGTGCTGCGGTTCCAATTGCTGTAATTTGCCCCTACATGACCGCCTCCACAATAATCCTCTCTCCAATCCTGATTTCCTTCACGCCAGTCTCTTTTTTCTGGTTAAAATTAAAACTGAGCAGATATCCCTTATCCTTATGGTAGTAGTCGAGGTACGCCGCGAGCTGTTTTTCCCCTCTTTCATTGCACTCATTCCCATGCCAGATTTTCAGCTCGATGATAAACTGCTCCCCGAGAGAATCGACAATGATATCCGTGCGCTTCTCATCCCTTGCCTGCGCTTCGACATAATAATTTCCTGTCCCGTTGATAATCAGCCTCAGGTATAACAGGAAAAATTTGCGTCCGTTATCCTCTATGAACCTTTCGCTGTTCTGCCCATATATATCCCCAAAGGCTGTCACAAATTTTCGTATAACGGTATCCATGTCAAGCCTGCCATCATGGATAAAAAAGCTCTTATCCTGCTTCGCCGCCTGGATGATTGCGTTGGAGAGTTCCTCCTCCGAATAAATCCCCTTCACATTCAGATTATACGTAAACTCCCTTCCCTGAAACAAAATCGCCTGAAACATCCTCTTCATTTCCGGGTAGTCGTCAAGATGGCGTATCATGCTTTCAAACAACGGAATATCTTCAACCAATATTTTCCTGACAGCCTGTGCGACTCCCTGCTCTGACCAGGGCTGTTCCCGGCCGTCAAACTCCTCGTCACTGGGAAGATCCTCGTCTATATATTTGCATATGGCTGATACGAGAACCGGATAGCCTGATGTATATGCATAAATTTCCTCTGCAACGGACTGTACATCCATCCCGGTATGATAGTCCGAATCATATTCCTGCAACATACCAATAATTTGCCTTACGGAAAAGTGTAATACACAAAAAAACAAGCTGTTTCCCCTGTAATCCACCCTGCTCTGTAACAGTTCAGCCTTCGGCTTCCTGTTACAAGCATCAAGCCATGCAAAACCACTTCGTGGTGTCAAAGTCACGTTCCGTGGCTTGATGCATCTCTGCCACTACGTTTTCTTACGGACTTTGCAGTAAATGCAAAGTCCTGGGCGGAACTGTTACCCTGCTCTATAACCGCCCGATTTTTACACAAGCTTCAGTGCTGTCGTATCCGCATAAATCAGCGGTGCCTTGTGCTGGAAAAACACGGTTGCATCCGCGGGTGCCGTCAGCTGCTCCAGCACAGTCCCCTCGTAAGGGTCTGTAATCTCGGCGAGCAGCTGTCCTTCATGCACTTCCTCACCGACATACACCTTATTTTCGTAGATGCCCGCCTCCCTGCACCGCACAGACAGCAGACTGCCATCGCAGAGCACCTGGGAATAGTAGTGGTATCCGCCGCTGACCCTGCTGTTTAAAATGCCCGCCGCGTTGAGCATCTTCTCGATTCCCTTCACTGCATCCGCTGCACTCTGGCGGTCAATTTCCTCCGTGTCTGTCGTGTATACACTGTATGCCTTTGTCTCCCAAATCTGCCAGTTGTAGTTCAGCGTGGTGGTGTCAAACGGACGCGTGTCCCGAACCATGACATAGGGAAACGCAAAATTTTTCGCCGCCTCGATGTCCTCAAATCCCGTCCGCATCATCCGGATGTGCGGCAGGAAGCGCCCGGACATATAGTTCGATGCAAACTGGATTCCGATACTATAATCCTTTACCGCGTCAAACACGCCCGCCGCGATGCGCTGTGTCGTCTCGCCCTCCTGATAGCCGGGAAACATGCGGTTGATATCAGTGTTGTCCGTTGACCAGAACCGCTTGCCAATATTCATGGAATATGAGTTGATGCACGGAATCACCAGAATGCTTTTTCCTGCAGCAAGCTCCTGCCTTTCTTCCAATTTTTTCAGGCGACGTATCAGACAGCTGCATGAAAACATCTGCTGCACCTCGTTTCCACGCATACTGCCAACCACGCACACGGATTTCTCACCCTCGCCGAACACATAACCCATCACCTGCATCGGCTCCCTGTACAACGCATTCAGCTCATAGATTATCTTCTTTTTCATCGTACTTCCTCATCTCTTCAACAGTCTGCCCACAAGGGAACCTTCGTCAACGACAGGATACTCCCTGATTGTAAAGAGAATCCCTTTTTCAGGCGTCGTAATCTCAGAAAGGATTTCTCCGGTCAGCGGATTGACGATGTCCCCGACCTTGTCTCCTTTTTCAAGCATTGTCCAATGCCCTGCTTCCGGCACAAAGATGCCTGCCGCCGGCGCGTTGAAAAACACGACGCTGTCAGCCCTGTCCGCCACAATCGGCTCCCGGACGGACAAAGCCTCCCCCTGCCAGATGCCAAGCGCCCGCATGGTATTCATCAGCCCGTCCGCAAGCTGCTGGCAATAGCCCTTTGTGATGCGCATCCCCACACCCGCCTCGACGACAAGCGTCGGCGTGCCTGTGCTGTTAAGGCTGTATGCGAGTGTGGATTCCAACACGGTGCTCGACGCGTGCACCCAGACAAAGTCCACATTCATATGGCGTGCAAGCGGCACAAGCGTATCCTTGTGCAGTTCATTGATGCGAATCTGGGGTATCTCTGTCAGATAAATATTGCTGGCATGAATGTCCACAATCAAGTCCGCGCCTGCCAGGTCCTCTATGATTTTGTGTGCCACATACTCTGTCATGGCGCCGTCCCTGCTCCCCGGAAAAATCCGGTTCATGTCAAGGTCAAATCCCGGAATGCCCCTCGTCACCGAGTCAATCCCCATCGGATTCATTGCCGGGTACACATCCACCGTTCCCACAAGGCACTCTGGCCGTTCCCGGATGCGCCGGACGACTTCATAACAGACATACTGCCCTTCCAGCTCATCGCCATGGATTCCCGTGACAATCCCGATTCTCCTTTTACAATCTCCGGCTTTTCCCAAAGGCGTCAGCCTGTTTCTCTTTATATTCAATGTCTCCCCGACAGGCAGCTTCACCTGACAGATTGAACTGATTTCCGAACGTATTTCCTGTGACATATTTTCTCCCTTTCCCGCCAGCCGCTGTTTCTGCCAACAGTCCCCTAACCGTCGCTGTCAACACGCACACAGACGGTCTGCGTCTGTGTCCCATTTCCCAGAAAGGTGCCGCGGTTGACGATACAGTCCTGATAATCGCGTCCATGCGATATCTTGATGTAGCTGTCATCTGTTACCCGGTCGTTTGTCGGATCCATTCCGTGCCACGCACCGTCCGCGCACACCTCGACCCACGCATGGGAACAGCCTTCCCCCTGCATCATTCCCACCACGTATCTGCTCGGAATCCCTGCCATCCTGCATAGCGCAATCATAATATGGGCGTAGTCCTGGCACACGCCCTCCCTGCCCGCCAATGCTTCCTCCGCCGTGGTGTGTATGTCTGTCACGCCCTGCACATAGGCCATATCCTGATAAATCTGGTGCAGCAGCCTTACACAGTACACATACGCCTGCTCATCCTCCTTCTGCCCATACTTCTCATGATACGCTTTCAGGCAGTCCCCTGCCTTTGTGTACTGTGACGGAAAGCGGAAAGGCGCAAGCTCCATCCGCGGCCTGTCACACAAAAGCAGCGCCGTACTGCTGACTTCTGCCATCCCACAAACCTCCACGCAAAATACCCTGTGCAGATGCGCAATTTCACCATAGACATACCGGTTGCCGAACGTATCCGTCTCCTCCGTCAGCGCACACTCTGGTTCCAGCTTTACACTGCACGCCGTAATCTGCTGCCTTTCATCCGACTGCGGTATCATGCGCAGCGCAAACTGGTGCTTTTGAACCGGCTCCGAAAAATCAAGCGCCATGCGGTAAGAAAACCTAAACCTCCTGCTCTCCTGCATCATTTTTTCCGCCCCTTACTTCTCCCTTATACCAGCACCAGGTTTTCCACATTTCTGACAATTCCGGCGTAATCCACCTCCGCCGTCTCATCAATATGCTCAATCAACACAGTCAGGCTGTCAAGACATACTCTGTTATAGGACATACCGCTGCTGACAAGGCGGGTATGCATCCGGCGAAGCTCGCTTTTGAGTTCCTTCACGCCAAGCTTCAGACGCGCGTACAGGTCAATGCGCTCGACCCTTTTTCCTGTCCTGATAATATTCCTGATGGTCTCGCTCTCGATAAAGTCATCCGCAATGCCCCAGAATGCAAGGATATTGTCCTCCACATTCTGTAACTCCAGCAGCGGCGCCCGCGAAATCTTTGCCTTGTTGATGGCATAGATGGCAAGCTGTATGTACGAGAGCGTCTCGCTCCCAATCTCCTCCCGGAGCACAACCGCATTGTCGTATGCCCGCATGAGATTGCTCAAAATGGAATTTGGGTCTGTCTCGTCAAATCCATATCGCTGGTTGAAGTCCTCCTTGTCCCTGTAAATATTCGGAATTTCCAGCATCCTGCAAAAATCCGCGTAATTGTCCCCAATATCGTCAATCATGTCATCATAGCACTTTGAATACAGCCGGATTGTCGTATAGACCCGCTCCGAATATCTGCCAAGCCAGTACAGCCTGTTGGTCTGTTCTAATGAGATAATACCCATGTGTCCTTAAATCCCCCTCCCTGTGATGAGTTCACGATAAATGAATCCGGATTGCGCGAAAACCGGGTCAGCCCGCTCTTCCATACCTGCGGTTCGTCCGCCATCAGCACAAAGGCACGCAGGTCTGCCTTCCGCTCCACCACCGAACCGGCATCCTGTATCTCCAGATCCTGAAAGTCAATCACTTCCTGCGCGATAAACCGCCGCGGCTCCCGCTGTAACAGCGCGATAAAATCCGCCTTCTGCGCCTTCGTCATGCTGCTGCCAAAAACAACGCCATAGCCGCCTGCCTCCGCCACGTCCTTAAGCACGAGACTGTCAAAATGCGCAAGCACGTACGCCATGTCCTCCTCATAAAACGGCAGATACGTCGGCGCGTTGGAGAGCACCGGCTCCTCACCGAGATAATAGCGAATCATCTTCGGCACGAAATAGTAGATGCCCTTATCGTCCGCAATACCGTTTCCGGGCGCATTGAGCAGCGCGACATTCCCTTTTCTGTACGCGTCAAAAATATGCGGTATGCCAATCACCGACTCCGGGTTAAAGTGCATCGGGTCGAGGTACTCATCGGAAATCCTGCGGTACACCGCCCCGACACGCTCCTTTTTCCCCTTGTAATCCACGTAGAAAAGCCTGTCATTCTCCACCGTCAGCTCACTGCCGTTGACCAGATGCGCCCCCGTCTTTTCCGCAAGATACGAATGCTCAAAATAGGCGGCATTGTAGCGTCCCGGCGTCAGAATCACCGTATGCCCCTCGACATTGACCGTGTCCATCGCCCTCCGCAGGAGCTGTGCGTAATTCCTGTTGTCCTCAAGCTGGTTGTCGCGGAATGTTTTCGGGCTGCTGCGCCTGCACAGCTCCCGCGCAATCATCGGATACGATGCACCGGACGGCACCCGCAGATTATCCTCCAGGATATACCATTCCCCATCCTTGCCCTTCACAAGGTCGATTCCCGAAATATGGGCATAAATCTTTTTGACCGGGGTCACGCCCTCACACGCCGGCATATAACCACTCGACGCAAAAATGAAATCCTCGGGTATCACCTGATCCCGCACGATTTTTTTATCATGGTAAATATCATCGAGAAAGATGTTGAGCGCCATGACACGCTGCTTTAAGCCTCTCTCGAGATAGTCAAACTCCTCCTTCTGAATCACCCTCGGTATGGCATCAAACGGAAACAGCTGCTCCTTAAAGGTATTGTTTTTGTAAATGCCAAATTTCACGCCGTATCTGGCTAACAGTCGGTTCACGTCTTCCGTGTTGTCAAGTAAATCCATCTCATACATACGCTCACGCACCTTTCTTTGTATGGTTTTTTGCCAGGCAGGAAAGGTTTCAGCACCCGCGCGCAAAAAGGCGCCCTGCCCAACGCAGAACGCCTTTGTTCAAACAACGATTATAGGTATTAGTTTACACCAGATAAAGCATTTGTCAACAATTTTTCTCGAAAATAAGGAAAGAACCGTTATAGCGCATAAAATAAGTCCATATTGCGTCGCTCCTCCGCCATCTTTTTACTCAAAATATCAAGTCCCCCATCCGTCTCTCTGCTATAATAAACTTACGATATCGGAAAAAGCTGCTGCCGGGCGAAGTGTTGCCTGTTCCCATGCCGCAGCAGAAGGAGGGTGGACAATGAAGCATATCGAACTCTTACTGACGGTGCTTGAATATATCGAGGTGCATCTGTGTGATGACATGAAGACCGAGGATATTGCGGGCGCATGCTTCTGCTCACGCTCCACGCTCGAAAAACTGTTTCGCAGTGTATATAGTATTTCCGTCCACGGATACATTGTCCGCAGGCGGATGATGCTGGCGGCAAAAAAGCTGTCCGAACAGCCGCAACTGTCCATTCTGGACATTGCCGTCGAGTATGGGTACAGTACACACGAATCCTTTGCACGTGCATTTGAACAGGTATGGAACTGCAAACCTTCTGAATTCCGCAATGCGAAATTCACGGAGCTGTTTCCGAGGTTTATTGTACCCTCGGTGAAAGGAGACTATTATATCATGCAGAGACGACATGTAGACATCAGTGAATTATACGACTTGTTCCAGGAGAGAAAAGACTGCTTTTTCGTCCTTTGTGACATCAAGCATATGATAGGAATCAATGAAATTTCCAGAAAAGCAGGCGATTTGGCGATTTTGGAGCAGATGCGGCGCATGACTGCGGCGTCCGGCGAGAAAGACATTGTATTCCGCATCGGCGGCGACGAGTTCTGTGTCCTGACGGACAGCAGCGACCCGGCATACGCAGAACAGACTGCGGCGGCAATCCGCGGCATGAACGGACAGACATTTTCCTATGAAAAACAGGAAATCCCGCTGACCCTCCACGTGACAACCGTGCGCTTAAAGGACTGCAACCGTTACGATGAAGTGTTCTCCGGACTGCACAACGCCCTCCGGGACGGAAAAGCGTAGGCAATCCGGATACCATTATTCACAAATACTATATTCCATCATTTCATAGACCAGCCGTGAGCCTTCTATGATTTCTGCCGGAAGCAGGGCACGCGCGACACACTTTGGCTCCGCCTGCGCGTCGTCCTCCTTCCTCAGATATGCATAGTCGCCCCCAAGGCTGTCAACCGTATAATAAATCTTATCCAGCAGCATCCTTTTTACTCCCCGATTATTTCCTTTACGGCTGCCGCAATTTTGTCGCACTTGCAGTTTGCAAAAAAATATTCCCGAAACTTCTCGCCGCTCAGTGCCCCCTTGCAGAGCTCCCTGTCAAGCTTCGGCAGGATATCGCACAGGTCGGCATGCGTGACAGCCTTTACCTCGTCAAGTATTTTCTTGTTCCGCTGCTCTGGCACGACGCGCTCCTTGGGATATCCGCCCCCGCCCGGCGCGCAGAACAATTTTTCAAAAATATATTCCAGGTTCAGCTCACCGCCCCAGCCAAAATTCTCCGCAAACGGGAGCGCCACACAGTTTCCGTCATTTACCTGTGAAAACAGGTATGCGTCAAGCGGTGACTCGATATGCCCGCAGAGTACCTTTGGAAATGCGTTGCATGCAAGCATCGCGCCCTCGCCCGTGCCGCAGCCCGTGATGACAAAGTCTGCCGCGCCGGAATTGAGAAGCACTGCCGCAAGAATCCCATTCTGCACATAGGTCAGCTGCTGCGTGTCCTCCGCGGTGTACATTCCGTAATTAAACACCTCATGTCCCATCGGCTCCACGACTTTCCTGAGCGTCTCGCAAACCATGGCATTTTTCGCCGCCTGGCTGTTTTCATTAATCAATGCAATCTTCATATGTTCCCATCCTTTCCATCAGTTATGGTGTTGCCCTGTTTTTTCATTATACCAGTATTTCGATTTATGTTCAAGCGCCCTCACAACATGCTTTGTCCTATTTTAAACAAAAAGATTTCAATTTTTATAATTTTTTTGTTAATTTTATACATTTCTCATTGCTTTCATGCGTTATTTGAGCTATAGTTATTTTATAGGCATCTCGTATTCACGGATATGCCTTAGAAATCGTGGAGAAACAGCGCCCCAGGAAAGGCCGGGCTGTCTCTTTACTGTTTCTTAAATCTCCTAATATACAACAGGGGGCGGAAGTATTGATCGCGAAAAGAAATGAACTACAGAACGATATTTTAAAAGAAATGAACAGCGAAGGAGTATATGAACCACCAAAGACAATTTCATTTATATCTCCTTCCAAGACCGAGCGCATTCCACAGGAGGAATATGACCAGCTGGTAGAGCCGTACCGCGAGGCAATGACACGGCTTGAGGTTCGTATGAACGGTCTGAACGAGGACTATAGAAAAAAATACAGGGACTACCCAATCCACAACATACAGGCACGCATCAAGAGCCGGAAAAGCATCGAGAAAAAACTTGCGAGCAAGAATCTCCCGATAACTGCTTACACTGCAAAAGATAACCTGACTGATATTGCAGGCATCCGTGTCATATGTTATTTTGTCGAGGATATTTTCAGCATCCTTTCCCTTGTAAAGGCACAGACTGACCTGCTTATCCTGAAGGAAAGCGACTATATCCACTATCCAAAGGAAAGCGGATACAAGAGCTACCATATGGTGCTTGGCATTCCGGTGTACCGCCTTGAGGGCATGCAGTATTACCCTGTAGAAATACAATTTCGGACGCTTGCAATGGACCTGTGGGCAAGCATGGAGCACCGCATCTGCTACAAGGGGGAGACACCCGACGAAACTGCCGACGCATTCCTGAACTACTCGATAGAGCTCTCCGAAATGGAACGGCGCATGAAGCACCTGCTCAACGAAATCCGCAAGGATAATCCACAGGAGCCGATACAGTAGCTTTATTGAAGACTTTTTACGCTGATTGAAATGTTACAGTCCGATATGAACTGGTAGTTTGCCTCCAGCCCATAGGATATATGTATCTCCATACAGTCTTCATCCTCTTGCACTTCTATCTTTTTGGTGTCAAGTGCAATCAGTATATTTCCGAGAGGGGTGTGATAGTCCGTCAAGGTCTTTTTCCCCTCGGAAAATACCATCTGCGCATTGACAGCTCCCTTTTTTATCACCATAAACTCTTTGTCCTTAAGCTTCAACATGCCGCGGGCAGACTCGAAAAATTCTTCCATTATCTCCTCATACAGCAGATAATGTGCGCCATTCTTATAGTAATATTTCCCCGGGCAGATTGTCTCTATCATGTCGAGCTCGTCATCCGATTCCACATGGTTTATCCCACTGTCATCGAACTGAAGCCCCTGTATTGAAATCAGTACATCTCTTGTCATTGACGATTCTCCTTTGCGCTATTTGCGGAACTGCCGGCACGCATCCAATGTGGTCAGCAGCCCCTTGTCATTCCAGCAGTTCCAGAAATGCAAGTTTGTATTTTATCTCCACTTTTGTCCCTTCGTCACTGCCGGCATCTCCATAAAAATATGCCTCCATGAAATCCTCCGCGTCCTCCACTGTAAGCTCCCTGCCGTCCGCGTCAAGGATACAGCCGATTCCCGGATTTACAAGTATTTCGGGACTGAGCGCCCCGACCCAGAGCACGACCCCGAGCGCCGCCAGCACATTTTTCAGAAACTGGTTCTTCAAACAAAACATATGTCCATACCTCCGTATTGCTTCTATCCGTAAGTATGGACATCATTTATCGCATTTATACATTTCCCGCATGTTTACTTTTTTGTAGCGGGCATCAAGGCTGCACTTTTTTACATTTTTCAAGCTGAAGCTGTTTGATGATTGCTTCCTCCTGATTATTGATGTGCTTCCTCACCACACTGGCCGCCGCCGCCTTGTCCTTTTTCAGGATATTCTGATACATCTCCATATGTTCCCGCTGCAGCATTTCGTGTGACGTGGCATCCTTGAGATACTCAAACCGGTACCGGTACATCTGCTCTGACAGGTTGCTGACAAGCTGGATGAGCCTGTTATTTCCTGTCGACATCACGATGGCATCATGAAACACCACGTCCGCTTCCGCAAGCTTTCTGGTATCCTTTGTCTTGACCGCCTCCCGGAAATTTTCACATGCCTGATAAAGACTGTTCAGCCCCTCGCGCCCCATCCGCTCACAGGCAAGCTCTATCGCGAGCACATCCAGCGCACACCGTACCTCCATCACGTCCTTAAGGTCCTTTAGCGTAATCTGTGCCACCTCGGCGCCCCGGCGCGGTATCATAATCACGAGCCCGTCGAGTTCCAGCTTGCGGATTGCCTCCCGGATGGGTGTCCTGCTCACGCCCAGCTTATTGGCAAGCTGTATTTCCATCAGGCGTTCCCCGGGCTTTAGTTTTCCGGTAAGGATTTCCTGTCGCAGCGTCTTGAACACCACATCCCTGAGCGGCAAATATTCATCGTCTTTTATCATGCTCATCTCTCCAATCAACTCTCATTATAGAATCCTGTAACATTCACCTGCGCCCTGACCCCTTTTGTCCCGAGTGTCTGGTCAATATAGACTGCTGCCGCCCTCGCCGCGCTCTCCTCAAGAAAAATGCCAAAGATACTTGGCCCGCTCCCGCTCATCACGGCATTTACGGCCTCGTTTCCAAGCATCATCCTTTTAATATCCGTAATAATCGGATAATCCTTTTCCGTCACGGTCTCCATGACATTTTCCATGCGGCTGGCAATTCCTTTTATATCCCCCTGCCGCAGTGCCGCCACCATGCCGTCAATATCCGGATGCTTTCCAAGCGTGTCAACGTGAAGGCTTTCGTACACATGCTTTGTGGACACCATAATCGGCGGCTTCACAATCAGAAGTGAAACTTCCGGCGGCGGCGGAAGCGGTGTCAGCTTCTCGCCGATTCCTTCCGCAAGGGCTGTCCCGCCCAGAATGCAAAACGGAATGTCTGCCCCCAGCTCCAGCGCGGTGTCCATAAGCTGCTGCCTTGTCAGTCCCAAGTCAAACATCTCGTTCATTGCCGTCATGGTAGATGCCGCGTCCGTGCTTCCCCCTGCCATGCCTGCTGCCACCGGGATATTTTTCTTCAGCTTAATCTCGATTCCCTGCTGTATGCCATACCGCTGCCGCATCAGCTTTGCGGCACGGAAAATCAGGTTGTTTTCCAGATCACCCAGGTAATCCCTGCTGTTTACCGACAATATGATGTCCGGGGCGTCCCTCTTTTTGAATTCCAGTTCGTCATAGATGTCCACTGTCTGCATGACCATCCTTACTTCGTGGTATCCGTTTTCAAGACGCCTGCAGACATCGAGCGCCAGGTTGACTTTTGCCCTTGCCTTCAATAATAATTTATCCATCCGCCACCTCGCATCCTTGTATTTATTTTCATACAATTTTTTTTATTATATAGGAAAATACAAGGTTCGTCAACCGTTCGGAAACGATATCGCTTGATTCGTATGGGATATCTGCTATATAATAAACATGACACGTAATCACTTCCATAAATCCAGTAAAGGAAAAATACGATATGAATCTGACTGACGAGAAGTTAAAATACCTTAAGCTGCTGGCGGCAGAATATCCGTCCATACCATCCGTGTGCCGAGAAATCATCAATCTGAAGGCAATCTTAAACCTGCCGAAAGGAACCGAACACTTTATGAGTGATATCCACGGCGAATATGAGGCTTTTTACCATATCATGAACAATGCCGCAGGTGTCATCAAGGAAAAGGTGGACATGATCTTTTCCGAACGCATGACACCCAGGGAACGGCAGGAAATCTGTACGCTGGTGTACTATCCCGAAGAGAAGCTGAAGCTTCTGAAAAAACAGAATACGGTAACACCGTACTGGTACAAGATGAATCTGAAGAACCTGACAGAGCTTGCAAAATTCCTGTCTTCAAAGTACACGCGCTCCAAGGTCAGAAAGGCACTGCCGCCAGCGTTCAGTTATATTATCGACGAGCTTTTGCACGCGCAGCAGGACGAAGACAACAACCAGTATGTGTACCATGAAAAGATACTTGACACGATTATTGACATTGACAGCGCCGATGCATTTATTGAAGCGCTGAGCAGGCTGATCAAGCGGCTTGCGGTAGACCATCTCCATATTGTGGGTGACATCTATGACAGGGGGCCAAATGCCGATAAAATCATGGATCTGCTGATTACCCACCATTCCGTGGATATCGAATGGGGAAACCACGACATTCTGTGGATGGGCGCCGCGTGCGGAAATGAGGCATGCATCGCAAATGTCCTCCGAAATAATATCAAATATGATAATATTGAAATCCTCGAAAACACGTACGCGGTCAGCCTGCGCTCACTGACACTGTTTGCAGAACAGACATATCCGGGCATGACGCCCATGGATGCTGCCCTTAAGGCAATCTCAGTCATTCTGTTCAAACTCGAAGGGCAGATTATCATGCGCCATCCAGAGTACGATATGACAGACAGGCTCCTGCTTGACAAGATTGACAGGCAGCGTGGTGTTGTCAGAATCAACAATCAGGAATATGAACTGAACGACTGCTATTTCCCAACCTTAAAGGAAGATGAACCATACGCCCTCTCGGCGGAGGAACAGCAAATCATGGATGAACTCAGGGCGGCTTTTATAAACAGCCATATGCTCAGGAAGCATGTGAAATTTCTGTACGAGAAAGGCAATACATATATGTGCTATAACGGCAATCTCCTGTTCCACGGCTGCATTCCAATGACGGAGGACGGAGAATTTGCAGGCATGAGGCTTGACGGCAGGGATTATAAGGGAAAGGAATACATGGACTATGCCGCAAAAGTCGCAAGGCGTGCATTTTTCGGAAATTTCAGCCAGTCAGACAATGACTTTATGTGGTACCTGTGGTGCGGAAAAAAATCCCCGCTGGCAGGCAGGATTATGAAAACCTTTGAGCGGACTTTCGTGGTGGATGCAAGCACCTACGACGAACCAAAGAACCCTTATTACCGCTATTACCAGCAGGAAAAGTACTGCCTGAAAATCCTCCACGAATTTGGACTGGATGCTTCCATATCACATATTATCAATGGCCACACTCCGATCAGGGTGTCAAAAGGGGAATCCCCATTAAAGGCAAATAACCGCCTGATTGTGATAGACGGCGGTTTCTGCCGTGCATACCAGAAAACAACAGGCATCGCGGGCTACACTCTGATTTATAATTCCCATGGCATGCGGCTCAAGGCACACCAGCCATTTGAGAGTATTGCAAAAGTTTTGTCAGAAAATAAGGATATTGAGTCCTCCTCCAATTTTTTTGAGACAGAATCCGAGCGCGTAATGGTCCGGGATACAGATAACGGAAAAGAGATTCAGGATACCATCCGTGATCTGGAGCTGCTTTTGACTGCCTACAGGCAGGGAATTATCGTGACAAAGTAATCTGTCCAGGCAGTAACTTCCGTTCCGGTAACAGGTAAAAATCCATGTGAAAAGGCTTTTCATTCTGTTCTTTTCATTGTATAATTAATTCGTGACAGTTCAGCCTTTGGCTTTCTGTTACGGGCAGCATGCCATACAAAAGCTAAATAAATTCCATAAATAATAGAAAAAGGAGACGAAACCATATGGCACAAAATCCAGTTGTTACCATTCAAATGAAAGACGGAGAGATTATCAAGGCAGAGCTTTATCCCGAGGTCGCACCAAATACGGTCAATAATTTTATCAGCCTGATTCTTAAGGGGTACTATAATGGGCTGATTTTCCACAGGGTCATCAACGGCTTTATGATACAGGGCGGCTGTCCCGACGGCACCGGAATGGGCGGGCCGGGATACTCGATTGCCGGGGAATTTGCACAGAATGGTTTTGAGAACGAATTAAAGCACACGCCCGGCGTACTCTCCATGGCAAGAAGCATGATGCCGGACTCCGCAGGAAGCCAGTTCTTCATCATGCACAAGACAAGCCCCCATTTAGACGGCGCTTATGCGGCGTTTGGGAAGGTGATTGAAGGTATGGAAGTGGTGAACCGCATCGCCGAGACCAATACCGATTATTCCGACAGACCGCTGGAAGATCAGGTGATGCAGACCGTTACCGTTGACACGTTCGGCGTGGACTATCCCGAACCTGAGAAACTCTAAGGAGTTTCTCAGGTTGTATGCAGATTTTGAATCAAGGTTTCAAGTATCCGGGCAAGATACTGCTCAAATTGTCTTTGCTCTTTTTCTGTAAAGCCCTGATAAAACAATACATTCATCTGCTGGGATACTACTTCATACTTTTCCTGTAAAGATTTTGCATACGCAGTGAGTGATACAATCGTCTGGCGGCGATTGTGCGGATTAATATTTCTTTCCACAATCCCCTTATTTACCATTCCATTTATTACAACAGATACGGTATTTTTTGCAAGAGAGGTTTTTTCACTTATTTCACTAATCGTAAGATTATCTGTTTTCCATAGAATAAATAGTATCCGTCCCTGCCCGCCACTTATTTCAATGCCATTTTCAAGTAGTAACCGTTCAAAAATCCTATCCTGAAGTTGTTTAATCTGTGTAATATAAAATCCACCCTTTGTCTCCAAATATATCACCCCGATTCCTGTTGGAACAATTCCATATGGAACAATTGTAGCAAATAAAAATTGAAAAATCAATTACCGGAAACAGCCTTCATGACTGTATCGGGAATCATATCACCATAATCAATGTTCCTGCGCCAATCAGCACACATCCAACCAGCGACTTTGCGGTAAATTGTTCATGGAGCAGAATAAACGCCAGTATAAGCGTAATCACAACACTCAGCTTATCAACCGGAACCACCTTGGAAGCCTCCCCTATCTGCAATGCCCGGTAATAGCAGAGCCATGACGCGCCGGTTGCGAGTCCGGAAAGAACCAAAAAAATCCAGCTTTTTTTACTAATCTCCGGTATGCCGCTTTGTGCATTTGTCAAAAATACCATTCCCCATGACATGATGACAACCACAACTGTCCGTATTGCCGTGGCAAGGTTTGAATTAACACCCTCAATACCGATTTTAGCCAGTATTGACGTGAACGCCGCAAACAGCGCAGAAAGTATTGCAAATAAAAACCACATATTACATTCCTCCATTTTTTGAATATACTCCTCCGCCTACCCGGGCATGGCAGAGCCCATGAAAAATTTATGCTTCCAATGCATCTGTCCATTTGGGAAATCACTCCGCATAAAAGCATCGCACCTCCCCGCCGCGCAGCACGCGCATACACGGCACTTCCTGCATACATTTTGCCGTTCTGCGGCTGCATCTCGGTGCAAACAGGCACCCTTTTGGAAGATTTCCGGCGTAGGGCTGAAATCCTGCAGTCGGCTCGAAACCATTCTGCGGCAGCGCACGCCAGAGCGCCTTGCTGTATGGATGGCGCAGCGCAGCCCCGCCCTCCTGAAAATCCGCTGCCCGGGCAGTCTCCACAGTCGTTCCTGCGTAAAAGACTGCTATCCTGTCCGCAAATGAAACGGCAAGGTCAATATCGTGCGTAATCAGGATTACTGCCTTCCCGCCGTCTGCCATTTCCCGAAACATCCTGAGTGCCTCCAGCGCCTGTTGCAGGCTCATCCCCGGTGTCGGCTCGTCAGCGATTATCAGCTGCGCGTCCGCAATCAGGGCGGTAGAGACCAGCACACGCCGCGCCATGCCGCCGGAAAGCTGAAAGGGATAACGTTTCTCTGTCTCCCCGGGCAGACCAAGCCTATGGAAAATCCTGCGCCTCTCCTGCGTCGGGCAGGGTTTTCTGTGTCCGTCCGCCTGCGCCCCCGCCTTCATCAGCGGGTCGAGGAAATCAACCGACTGGGGCACTAGCGCAATCTCCGTTCCCCGAAGCCGCCTTTGCAGCTCCGGGGTCAGCAGCCTGCCATGATAGCGCAGTTCTCCGGCTGTGACGGCATTTTCCGGCAGGATTCCCAGAATTGCCGATGCCAGCAGGCTTTTTCCCGAACCCGACGATCCTGCAATCGCGAGAATTTCTCCGGCATGAACCTGCATGCTCAAATCTGAAATCGCCCGCAGCTCCTTTTGCCCAAAAATTCCGTCATACATCAGAAAGGAAACGGACAGCCCGCTGACCGCCAGAACCGGGATATCCCGATTTTTGTCCATATGCACCTCTTTTTTCTCCATTTATTCAGGCCTCCATCTGCCTGCCTACTCCTGCGCACTATATGGGTCTATCACCCGCCGCAGGTTCTCCCCCAGGCGGTCAATCAGCCAGACCATCAGCACCAGAACCATTCCCGGAAACACCGCCATCCACCACATGCCCGAGGAAAGGTACGTCATACTCTCTGCCAGTATGATGCCGACTGCCGGCTGTTCGGGCGGCAGTCCATATCCAAGAAAGGAAATGGATGCCTCGTGCAGGATGGCATGGGGAAACATCAGGATCAGCCCTGTCAGAAACTGCGGCGCCAGATGCGGCAGCAAATGATGCCGCAAAATCCAGCCGCCCGATTTGCCCATGCGGCGCGAGATCATGACGTACTGCTGGCCGCGAAGCTGCATCACCTCTCCCCTGATTAGCCTTGCAAGGCTTGTCCAGTGCGTTGCCGCAATCCCGGCTAACAGTCCGCGCAGTCCCCTTCCCATCGCAAAGGATATCAGTATAATTAAAACTGTGTGCGGAATCCCCATCATCAAATCAATCAGCCAGCTGACTGCTCCGTCCAAAAACCGGGAGCCTGCCGCCGCCGCAATGCCAATCAGAATGCCTGCCACCGCACTGATGCAGGATGCCGCAATCCCTACCGTGACACTGACGGACATCCCCTTCAAGGTACGCATCAGGATATCGCGCCCCAGATTGTCCGTGCCGAACAGATGCTGCCATGACGGCGGCTGTTTTGCCTGGATGAAGTCTGTCCCGACGGCATCCTGCGGAATCAGGATACCAGCCGCGTAAACAGCAAGAATCACCACCCCCAAAACAACTGCCAGCATAAGCGCCCTTATCCGTCCGTTAAGCCGAAACGGATTCCATCGTCCCATTACCACACCTCCTCATTCTAATGCATTTTGGGGTCAATGATGCCGTACAGCAGATTTGCAATCATATTCCCTGCGCAGACAAACAGCGTCGAAAACAGCGTGATGCCCAGCAGAAGCGGAACATCCGAGCCAAGACCCGCCGCCGACACTGCCGAGCCAAGACCCGGATAAGAAAAGACATTCTCCGCCAGCACCGAGCCGCCGAAGAGCTCCGCAAACGAAGCAAACTGCAAGGTCAGCGCGGGCAGGATGGTGTTGCGCAGCCCGTGACGGACAAACAGTGTCCACCCGCCCTCCCCGCGTGCGCGCGCAAAGAGGACGTACGCGCTGTTCATCACATCAATCATCTTCTGTCTTGTGTGAAGGGCGATATTGGAAAAAGACACCAGCGTCAGTGTCAGCGCCGGAAGCGCCAGATGATACAGCCGCTGCCAGATGCCGACCTCGCTGTCCAGCATACCGATTGGCGTCGAAAACCCGACCGGAAACCAGCCCAGCTTCACGGAAAACAACAGCAGCAGTATAAGCCCAAGCCAGAATGCCGGCACACTGCTCAACAGATAACATATCCTCCGGATGATTTTATCCTGCCACTTGCCACGGTGCATGCCCATGACGCAGCCGAGTGAAAAGCCAATGATTCCCGAAAATACCCACGCGCAGAGCATCAGGGCAAGCGAATTCCCAAAACGCTCCGCGATAATGTCAATCACAGGTCTGCGGTACAGCAGTGAAATGCCAAAGTCGCCGTGAACAAGGGCATCCAGCCAGCTGATGTACCGCACTGTGGGCGGCTTATCCATCCCCCAGTACGCCTCAATCGCTGCGCGCTGCTCCGCCGACACCGGTCCGATTTTCATGATATACTGCTGTACCGGGTCTACTGGCGAGGCGCTCACCAGGGCAAATGAAATGATGCTGACCGCAAGGAGCAGTGAAAGGATTCGTATGCAGTTTTTCAGGAACCGTAAGGCAGCCCGCCCAGCCGCGTTTTTCATGCCAATCTCCCCATTTCTGACACATGTGTCATTTATTGCGGATTCCACCGCCACTCATTCAGGTTCTGTAACAGCGGCATGGAGGCGCCGTGCGGGTGAAGCTGCTGCCTGCCGATATCCAGCCCGTCCCGCACATAATACAGATGGTCTACATTGACAATCCACACCCACGGACACATGCCCTTCATGCAGGTTCCCGTCTCGCCGTCCCACTGTGCAAGGCGCCAGTTTCCATATGCATCCTCTGTCGTCAGCGACTCCATTGCCGCCGAAAGATAATTGTCCGTTTTCTCCGACTGGTACCCTTCAGGATTGTAAAAATCATCCCGGAATGCACCGCCGCTCTGATACAGGCAGTAACTCTCATAAGGATTCGCCGCGCCCCAGCCCATCATGACGCCGTCGGAAAACATGCGCTTCGCCAAATCATCCCAGCTGGTTCCCTCCACCGTAATCCGGATGCCGATTTGTTCCACCTGCTCCGCGGCAGCCAACGCCACCGCCTGGCGGACAGAATCGCCGCTGGGATATAGGACAGTAAATGCCGCCGCAGTCCCATCCTTTTCCACAATGCCGTCCCCATCGGTATCTGCCCAGCCAGCATCGGCAAGCAGTTTTTTGGCATAATCCACATCCGTGTCAATCACCACTTCAGGATTATTCCACGGCATCCCGTCATTCTCCGAATAGCAGGGCGCCGCAAATCCATCCAGCGCCGCCTCCGCGACAAATTCACGGTCAATTGCATAGGCAATCGCCTTGCGGATTTCCAGATTGCAGGTCACGTTATTCCCAATCGGATAACCGCTCTGCGTAACCCTCCCCGCATTTGGCAATACCGGCAGTGTGAACCCCCGGTTGTCCACGGAGCTGACCCGCGCCAGATGGTAGCCGTCAATCTCCCTGTCCGCAAGCGTTGCCGCCGTCAGCGCCACATCGACCTGCCCCGCCTGCACCGCGGCAAAGGCAGCATCCTCCGCCATAAAGACAATTGTCACTTTTTTAATGGAAGGAACCGTTCCATAATAATCCTCGTTCGCCTCCAGAATCAACTGCTCCTGCGGATTCCACTGGACAAGCTTCCATGGTCCCGAACCGACTGGATTTGTCCCATAGTCCGCGCCATATGCATGCGCCGGAATAATCCCCACCGACGCAGCCGTATTCAGAAACACCGAGGTTGGCCTGGACAGCAAAAAAGTGACAGTTGTGTCATTTACTGCCTCCGCTTTTTCCAGAAAGGTCAGGTCAACGGACGCCTGTGCCGCCTTGGCTGTCTCAAAGGTAAACACAACATCCTCTGCCGTGACTGCCTCCCCGTCCGTAAACCGCGCATCATCGCGCAGCCGAAATGTCCAAATCCGTCCCGTTTCGTCCAGGCTGTAGGTCTCTGCAATGTCGTTCTCAAACTGCATTTCCTCATTGTATTTAATCAGTGTGCTCTGTATCAGCGGGGTATTTCCGTGCCCCCAGCCCTGACACGGGTCCAATGTGGACGGCTCTGTGGAAACCGCGACAACCACCTGCTCCCCCAGTGCATCGCTGCCGGAAGTCTCCATCGGCGCCATGTGATGCCGCGAGGCGCATCCGGAAATCATGCACACTGTTATCATGGTAACGGACAGCCGGCGGAAGAACTCCCCCGCCTTGACTGCATCCTGAATTTTCTTCATTATAATGTCCCCTTTTCACCAAACAATTCTTTCCCAATTATATCCCATGCAATTCTTTTTCGTAAGCGGGGGGAGGGGTTCTTTTTATGTCCAGCTGCTTCCTTTCGGACTGTGGTCTGTCCTTTTTACATTTTAACGGCGATTGTATTTAGAAGCTTTTGTCCTTTATGGTATAATTAACAAATTTTTTATAATTTTTCGCCGTCTGTACACAAAAAAGTACAAAGAATAGTGTTGACGTGTATACAATATTGAGGATATAATACAGATATGAATGTTAGACATGATTTCACACTTTCGTAACAAATAACATTCTAGCATAAGTAACTAGCGGTGTCATGCCGCATATCAATTTAAATTTATATTTTTAGGAGGCTTTGCAAAATGAGACCAGAATGGAAAGATTTTGTAGGTGGCAAATGGGAAAGCGAAATTAACGTGCGTGACTTCATCCAGAAGAATTTCACACCGTACGACGGAGATGAGTCTTTCTTGGCAGGACCTACACAGAACACAAAGGATTTATGGGACATGGTTCTTGACCTTCAGAAGAAGGAGAGAGAAGCAGGCGGTGTTCTCGACATGGACACAAAGGTAATCTCCACTATCACTTCTCATGGTCCAGGATACCTTGACAAGAGCAAGGAGACTATCGTTGGTTTCCAGACTGACAAGCCTTTCAAGCGTTCATTGCAGCCATACGGCGGTATCAGAATGGCAGAGAAAGCTTGCTCAGACAACGGATACGAAGTAGATCCTGAGGTCAGTGAGTTCTTCTCTACACACAGAAAAACACACAATGCAGGATGTTTTGATGCTTACAACCAGGAAATGAGAGCGTGCCGTTCTTCTCATATCATCACAGGTCTTCCCGATGCTTACGGACGTGGACGTATCATCGGCGACTACAGAAGGGTTGCCCTTTATGGTATTGACAGACTGATCGAGGATAAGCAGGCACAGAAGGATTCCACCGGACGCGTGATGACAGACGACGTTATCCGTCTTCGCGAGGAGCTCTCAGAGCAGATGATCGCTCTTAAAATGATGAAAGAAATGGCTGCTTCCTACGGCTGTGACATTTCCAAGCCGGCTACCAATGTACAGGAAGCAATCCAGGCTACATATTTCGGATACCTCTGCGCTGTTAAGGAGCAGAACGGTGCGGCAATGTCACTTGGACGTACCTCCACATTCCTTGACTGCTTTGCACAGAGAGACTTAAAGAACGGAACATTTACAGAGGAGCAGATTCAGGAGTTCGTTGACCACTTTATTATGAAGCTTCGCTGCATTAAGTTCGCACGTACACCGGAGTACAACCAGATTTTTGCCGGTGACCCTGTATGGGTTACAGAGTCCCTCGGCGGTGTCGGCGTAGACGGACGTCCTCTTGTCACAAAGATGTCCTTCCGTTACCTGAACACACTGACAAACCTTGGACCCAGCCCGGAGCCGAACCTGACAGTTCTCTGGTCTACAAGGCTTCCTGAAAACTGGAAGAGATACTGCGCAAAGATGTCCATCCAGACTTCTTCCATCCAGTATGAGAACGACGACCTGATGAGAGTGACACATGGCGACGACTACGGTATCGCATGCTGCGTATCATCCATGGTTATCGGTAAGGAAATGCAGTTCTTCGGCGCGCGTGCAAACGTTGCAAAGTGCCTGCTCTACGCTTTAAACGGTGGTGTGGACGAAGTTACCAAGAAGCAGGTTGGTCCGAAGTACCGTCCTGTTGAGGGTGACATCCTCGACTATGATGATGTATACAGCAAGTTCATGGATATGCTTGAGTGGCAGGCAGACGTGTATGTAAATACACTCAACATTATCCACTATATGCATGACAAGTACTGCTATGAGAGAGCAGAGATGGCTCTTCATGACAGGGACGTTAAGAGATATTTCGCTACAGGTGTTGCGGGTCTTTCCATCGTTGCTGACTCCTTATCAGCAATCAAGTATGCACAGGTAAAGGCAATCCGTGACGAGGACGGCATCATTGTTGACTTCGAGACAACCGGCGAATTCCCTAAGTATGGTAATGATGATGACCGTGTTGACCTTATCGCACAGGATATCGTCCACAAGTTCATGACAGCAATCAGAAGACATCATACCTACAGAAACGGTGTTCCTACAACATCCATCCTCACCATTACATCCAATGTAACATATGGTAAGGCAACAGGCAACACACCTGACGGACGTAAGAAAGGACAGCCGTTTGCTCCTGGTGCAAACCCAATGCACGGACGCGATACACACGGTGCAGTCGCATCACTTGCTTCTGTATCAAAGCTTCCGTTCAAGGACGCACAGGATGGTATCTCCAATACCTTCACAATCATTCCGAACGCACTCGGCAAGGAAGCAAAGGTATTCTCAGGAGACCTTGAGCTTGATTTAAATAACTAATTGTGACAGATTCCTGTTACAGGCAGCCGCAGGGACAAATCCTGTGGCTGCTCTGAAATAAGAAAGGACAGACGTATATTATGGATGAAAAATCAATGATTGACGACCTTGTATCGCAGCTTGATGCCGGATTTTCAGCAGATAAGGCGGTGGGACATTTCAATGTAGATGTCAGTGAGGACGCTTCCACAAAAGAAGTTCAGACTCTTGGATGTACAGACTGTTCGAGCAATCCCATGGCATGCAGTGTTCCGACACTCCATGAGGGATTGGATGATAAATAAGATTTTATGACAAGTTTTGTTAGGAGGTATAAAACTATGGCAGTTGATAACGCAGCACAGGTTGATAACTTAGTATCTTTATTGGATGGATATGCTACAAAGGGTGGCCACCATCTCAACGTAAACGTACTTAACAGGGACACATTACTGGACGCACAGAAGCATCCTGAGAACTATCCGCAGCTGACAATCCGCGTATCCGGATATGCTGTTAACTTTATCAAGTTGACACCGGAACAGCAGGCAGATGTAATCTCACGTACATTCCATGAGGCTATCTAATCAATGAATGAAAACAAAAAACCTGAGCTTCGCTCAGGTTTTTTTATTTCGTCCTATCCCATTATCTTTTTCACTTGCTGCGCGTCAATCTGCTTTCCGCCATTGAGTATCGTCAGGAATTTTTCAAGCGAACCATCATAAAACTTATCCAGGAACTGTTTTGCCCTTCCTGTGGCAAATTCCGTCCTTGTCACCGTGGGGGAATATACCCTGCCACCGCGCTGCACCTCCGCACTGATAAGACCCTTGTTTGACAGACGGCTCAGAAATGTGTTCATCGTCTGTTTCTTCCACTCTTTTCCAACTTCCTCATTCAAATGTTTCGTAATTTCCCTGAAGCATCTTCCGCCGTCGGCATCCCACAAATATTCCATAATTAGCGCTTCCGAATCTGACAACCCAAAATTAATCTTACCTTCCATAGCATCTTCCTCTCTTTCATTAATAAATTCATCAGATACTATTAGTATATAGTATTTTTACATTAAATACAAGTAGGTATTACAAAATAATGTCAAAATTTGATGGAATTTTTGTGCCGGCGTTCTCGGAAATGCGACTTCATTAAAACATCATTTTAGGGTCACAATGTAATATTGCTCTTCCGGCGGAATTTCCACTATTTCGTCCAAAGAATCGGGGATATACTTGACAAACAAAAGTGCATCGACCTCCTCAGGGTGAATGACATGGTTGGTTGCGCCATATGCTGTATACGTGTCCGTGTCGTCACTCATATATCCCTCCGTACTACCTCCCACAATTCTCGGCAAGTACGTTCCATCCTTTAGCCGCACCCCGGTAAGGCATGGCGCATTCGCATACGAAGCAGTCATTCCCCAGTTTCCGTTCTCGTCAATCCCCTCCCTTTCAATTGTCTGCATTGGAAAATCATACTCCACATAAATGGAAATCGGGGATATCTCTGCCTTAGTCACAGTCGCACCACTGTCCCCAAGCGGTTCGGACAGCACAAAGCTTCTTGCCTTGTCAGAACCCTCCAATGTAAAATCCAGCATCCATGAAGCCTCGACATCTTTTCGGAATGCACTGGAATAACGGACATACGTCCCGAGATTCTGAAGGGTTACACGAATCGGCTTCCCCACAAGGCTATTGTCCTTGTTGTCAATCATCAGGGAAATGACATATTCCATGCTTCCGTCTTCATTCATGTATCGTTCAACCAGGCTTCCGTCGCTGCGCTCTGCTATCGGCGTCCCATCCGTATAGACGCGCTCCTTGTCCGTAATGTGCATATTATGATAAAATCCACCGGACAATACGTCACAAACCACGCCATCCACCGATACCATCGCATGCTCAAAATCGGGCCGCAGGATGCTCCCCTCCCTTACCTCGTAACCGTCCACGCGAAAGGAAAGGTGGGCAAAGCGCGCATCCACAATACTCTGCTGCGCCGTAACGGTAACGCCTTCCCGCGAAACACTTTTACCGACAGATGTAGTTATCCCCTGCTTTTCCAGAAAAGCTTTCTGTTCCTGTGTCACATTCAGTTTTGCCTCCATGCCACTGCTCCAATGTATCACTGCCGCCGCGCATGCCACTGTCCCCAGCGTCACCAGCGCAGCCGCCGCTGCCCATATGCCCTTACGGAATCCGCTGTCCATATGCACAACGGTTTCCCTGCTCTTTCCCTCTATCCGCCGCAGTGCAATATCCGCCTTGTTCTGGACAACTGCCGGAATTGCAATGTCCTGCTGCAATATTTTGATTGCAGTACTTTTTTCCCTAAATATTTTCATATCTGCCTCCATTTTCTCCTATTCCCATATCCACTTCGTGGCTGCGTTTCCCAAAATCCCCATACACAGAAGCAATCTGCTCACGTCCCCTTGCCAGTCTTGTGCGCACGGTACTTGCGGGCATTTGCAGCACGTCACTTATCTGGACAGTATTCAGCCCATTTACATAATACAAAACCATTACCAGCCTGTATCGCTCGTCCATCCCCTGCAATACTTCCATCCACTCCACATTGTTATACTCTTCTGACTTTACAGACGGCTCCTGCATCTCATCACCGTAGCAGAGCATCTTCCTTTTCCTAAGGATGTCATTACAGTTGTTAATCAGTATTTTCGTCATCCATGTCCGGAAATACTCTGTTTTCCTCAGCTGTCCGATCTTTTCCCAACACGCAAGAATCGTTTCGGATATCGCGTCCGCTGCATCTTCGTCATTTCTTACAATTGCCCTTGCAGCCTTATACATATTCTGCATCTGGGACTGCACCAACTGCGCGAAAGCATCCGCATCCCCTTTCTGGGCGCGCTTTACTAAATTTACCACACCGGTTTCCACTCCTTTCTGGCTTTTTTCTCATAGAAGGATTATGCATCATCCTGTATACCCATTAGACGCCCATGAAGCCAAAAACGTCCCAGCCACATATCATTTTTTAAATTATTATTCCACTCCTGACCCAAAATAGGGTATACTATTTATAAGGGCACAGCTATCTATGCCTCTGTCTAAAACACAAAACAAAGGAAGGTTGATACAATGAAAGGAAGAATCCATTCTTTAGAATCTTTTGGCACTGTCGACGGACCAGGCGTCCGCTATGTTGTCTTTGTCCAGGGCTGCCCGATGCGGTGTGCCTACTGCCACAATCCCGACACATGGGAGATGAATGCAGGCACGCTGATGACGCCGGAGGAAATCCTCGAGAATTATGAGCGCAACGAGCCATTTTATAACGGCGGCGGCATCACCGTCACTGGCGGCGAGCCCCTGATGCAGATTGACTTTCTGCTGGAGCTGTTCACCCTGTTCCATTCGCGCGGCATCCACACATGCCTTGACAGCTCCGGTATTGCATACAGACCTGACGGCAATCCTGAATGGCTCGCCAAGCTGGACAAATTATGCGAGGTGACAGACCTTGTCATGCTTGACATCAAGCATATTGACCCCCAAAAGCACATGGAGCTTGTCAAACAGCCCAACGACGGAATCCTCGCCTTTGCAGAATACCTTGACGCCAAAAATGTAGAAGTCTGGATTCGCCATGTTGTCGTCCCCGGCATCACGGACGACCCGGAGGACCTGCACAGGCTTGGCTACTTTATCGGCGGCCTGAAAAATGTCAAGGCGCTCGATGTCCTCCCCTACCATACGATGGGAAAGAAAAAGTATGACGAGCTCGGCATGGAATACCGTCTGGAAGGCGTGCCTGAAATGGATAAAAGCAAGGTGCCCGAATTAAAGCAGCACATACTCAACGGAATCCGGCAGCGCCGCGGTCTTCCCGAAAAATAAGTCATCAGTTTTTTGTCCTTTTCCCTTGTATTTCATATCAATATATATTAAAATATCTATGTTGGCAAGTATTTCGGAAACGCTTGCCCTGCAGCTATATTTCGTGGCGTTTTGCTACAATACTTATACTGCCTGCGTAAAGGGCAGTGCAATAAACGATATAAGGAGGAAATTGTATTATGGCATTCCAGATTAAAGATGCATGTGTTGCATGTGGTGCATGCGAGGCTCAGTGCCCGGTAGGCGCTATCAGCATGGGAGACGGCAAGTTTGAGATTGATGCAGACAAGTGCATTGACTGCGGTTCTTGCGCAGGTGCATGCCCTACAGGCGCTATTGAGCAGGCATAAAGATAACGTAGATTTTAAAAGGAGTGCTGCCTGCCGGCAGCGCTCCTTTTGTTGTAACAGCCATGAAAGGAAAGCATATCATGGCTGTTACACAGGAAAAATCTGTATAAACCAGTAGGGAGGGCTGTCCATGGCTGTTTGTCTGAATACAAAATCTGCGTACATTGATTTTGACATGCTGGTTCACGATAAATTGTCTTATTATGACGGCGAACTCCGCATCCCGAACAAGGAACTGATGCTGGAATTTGAAAACGCACTGGAAGATGACGATTTTGGGCCAGAGGAAATCTAAAACAGCCGGGGCAGACCGATATGACAATTATGGGTCTGCTCCGGTTTTATATCGCTGTTTACTGCACTGTTATTCCTTGATCATATCCAGTTCTGTGAGGTTGATGCCTGAAGCTGTCAGTATCACCTTTAATTCAATATAGCGGCGCTTCATCTTTTTGTAGGCTGCCGACTCTTTATCTGTATCTATCATATAGTCCTGCAGCCGGGAAAACTCTTCCACGGATATTTTCAACATTTCTGTTTCCGTCATACAATCACCTGCTTTCAATAAAAACTTGTACTGGCTGTTACAATTTAATCATAACAGATTATTCCATGGGCGTAAAGCCTATTTACATGAAAGCGGGACGCCACACGAATTATTTCGTGTGGCGCCCCGCCTGTTTTGTCTTCTGGCAGTTTTACCGTCACTTTCCATCATATACTGGTATTATCTGCATCTGAATCCATTCCAATTATGCACGCCTAACATTTACATTATATGACACCGCATTATCAGAATTCCGTTCCGCCGCTTCCAAGTATATCGTCTGGTTTGCCCTTAAAGAAATCTTTATGGCAAAATTATAGTTATGCTCACCTTCCGGCAGCAACTCACCACCATTGTCATTATATGCATCATAGTATCTATTATTCTGTGAGTACGTGTATCCTCCTGCATACAAATATGCATAAGGATCACCATAACCTTTTCGATCTAAGTCGGTTGAATAAAATACATATTCTCCCGCCTTGGGTGCCGTGAAAGTAATCCATTTACTCTCACCTGATTCACTTTCAACATGGACACTATTTCCCATGCTTAACGGCTCAACATCCAGTTCTTCACCTTTTATAACAGTAGCTGTTATGGTCTTAGCACTATATGCTGAAATGCGCAGGAACACTATCTCATCTTTCATAATGAAATACTGTCCATCAGGACCACATACACAACCATTCTTTGAGACATCATTTCCATAATACTCAATCGCAGCATTTGGTGCCCTGAAAGTATAAAATCCATCTGCACCAGCCTTGAATGTCATATACTTCATTCCTGCCTCTTCAAAAGTAACATCCTGAGTTCCCAGGTTTAGTCCGTCAATTGCAGTGACTGCCGCCTTAATGACTGCATCCTGCGCCTCTCCTGCATTCTCTGCCCTGATGTATATGACAGTACCTTCCGCAATGATGGCAGAACCAGTATATGGGCTTTCTGATGCCAGACTATAATATGCCTGTAGCGTAACACCTGCCGCCTCAGTTGTAAATGCATACTCACCGGTCTTTGATACCCTGTATGCATACCACTTCGCTTCATCCTTTCCAAGGGATGCCGTAAATTCCTCACCGGATACGTCATTTGCCTTAAGTGCTGTCACGGTTACTGTTGCAGTTCCGCTGTCGGCTGTGCCGTTATAATTCAATGTGTAAGTATAAGCATTTCCGTCCTCTGAATCATATACCCAATACAAGTCATCCCCATACTCATTGTTTAATGTCACATCACTGCCCTCGCAGGAAACGGTGTATCTGCCTGTCTCTGGCGCCTTAAATCTCAGAATGCTCCTTCTGCCCTTTTGAACAGTAACAGACTCCGGCTTATCAAGTGTCAGTTCAACAGGAACGACATGCCCTGCTGTCACTGTAAATTTGGCTTCGGCTTCGCCATCGTTGGTTATGCTAAAGGTAATACGCCCATTGCTCTCCTCAGTAGCGTACGTAAAGTAAAGCCTGTTCTCGCTGTCAATAATATCATCACAATTACCTGAAACGCTAAGTCCCTTTACATCTGTTGTCCTGAAATCATACATGCCACGCACATATGTATTGAGTACAAACCGGGCTGATTCGTTTTTCTGGAGTGTTATCTCCTTTGACGGTGTATCAAGCTTCAGCTCAGTAATTTCACCCTTTGTAACCTTAAGTGTACCGGCAGCTGTCACTTTGATTAATACAACCTCGTCCTTTTCGAGCGTGTTTCCAGAATACCAGTCATCGCTATTGCTCTTCTTAGAAGGAACATATTTCTTTATGTCGCCATAGCCTTCAAAAGTATAAGTTGCAAACGCTGGCGCCGTAAATTTGTAATATGCCGCTGTCTGGTTTTCTGCCAGTGTCACCTCTGCAGTTCCTGTAATGCCGTCTTCACCAAGTGTTAACGCTGTTGTTGTTACTACTACAGGAAGCTTCAGTGCCGCACTCTGCTCTGCAACCTCGGTTGTTGATACCTTTACATAGATTACATCATCTTTTTCAAGGTATACCGGGAAGCTCTGGGATGATACAACCGTTTTGTTTGCTCCATTCTTCTTGTACCACCGAACGGAAGCTGTCTTATCTGTATTTGCCGCGCCTTCCAGAACATATCTGTCTGCACTTGTCACCTCATAGCGGTACCATACAGGCGCTGCCTTTGTTACCTTGACATCATCCTTGTTTCCATCCAGTACTTCTGCGGTAATAGGTTTCACCGTAATGTTACCTGTCACTTCCGCATCTGCACTGCCACCGTTAATTGTTATGTTCTTTGTTCCGCCTTCGTAAGCCTTGGTCCAGCTGGATGCCTCATAATAATATACATCGCTTGTTGAACCACTGTCATCCAAAACATCTACTGATATTGCCGGTCGTGTTGTCTCGCCTTCCTTCAATGCTGTCGTGTTCTCCACGATAACGGCATATCCTAGCTCGCTGTCTTCCGGTATGGTAAACTTATACGATACGGATCCGCCTTTCAGGCTAAAGCTTTCTGTCTTTCCGCTTACAAGCGGTTCTGCTTCTTTGTTTTTCGTTACGGTGAGCGTTCCGCTTACTGCTGTCGCGCTGCTTTGTGTCACCGTAATGTAATAAGTGTCTGTGCCCCTTACTGTCAGCGGCAGGGAACGATTGCATGATGTCAGCTCTGTGCCATAACGCACATCTGCCGCACCACTATTTTCGCCTGCTGTCCAGCTGATTGTATAGGCCTCATTTACTTTTCCAGTAAATGAGTAGCATAATGCGTTGCCCTCATTATTGAACGATACTGGTGTTTCTCCCTCTCCAAGAGCTGTTGCGCCTATCTCGGTTACGGTGAATGTCGCTCCTGTTGTGGCATCCGCAGCCGCATCATCAGTCCAAACCTTGAATGCAATCCTCGTGCCCGCATCCAGCTTCATGAGGCTTGAACTATCTTTGTTTGTCAGGCTAATATAGTTCCTGTCTGTCTCAGAACTAAATACATCTGCCCTGCTCTCAACATATAATGTATGCGCAGGATTTTCCGCTACTGTTGTGCTGAACTGATAGTATCCGGTCTTCTTGACAGTAAATGTATACCAGTCTTCAAAACCGTTTTTCAGTGTCAGCGCAAGTGAATCACCTACAGTAAGCGTCTTAGTGCCATCTACCTTTGTCACACTGACAGACGCATCCTTTGTTGTATCTGTCGCCGTAACTTTGATGTATACGGTATCTCCCGCCTGAACGCCAGCAAGACTCGTCGTCTTATCGCCGTTTACGGTCAGTTCCGTGTATCCATAGGTAATGCATTCATGTTTGCTGTTATACCATTCATCTACGCTTCCATCTGTAACATTGATGACATACTTGTTCGTGCCACTCTCCTCAGGTACCTTGAATGAGAATGTCGCAGTTGTCTCCTTCGTCACAGGCTGTGCATCTGCACCTACTGTCAGCTCTTTTGCTGCGGACGAGGTTACCTTGATAACTGCCTCAATCTCCGGCTTCTCCGCTGTGAATACTGCCTTCGCATCTTTCAATGTCAGCTCAATTACAATTGTCTCACCGCTTTCAATAAAGAGTGTATCTTTTCTGATATTCGGTGTTGTTGTATCCGCTTCGCCTGTACCTTCGCCTGCCTTGCTCAATACTGCATCGCCATCATAATACTCTGTAGTATCTGTTAATGACAGATATCTTACAGTAACGTCATCTTCCGGTGTCTCAAATGTATAATCACCTGTAGCGGATGCCGTAAACTTCACATACTGCTTCAGGGCATCCTTTGTGAACTTCACTGTAACACCCGTGTCATTTACCTCGAGCTGAGTGTTCTTGGACATATCCCTGCAGGAAACCCACAGACTGCTGCTCTTTGCTGCCTTGATAAATACGGTCTGACCTTCCTTCAAGCCTAATGAAAACTCAGTTCTGTTCACGTAGTTATCCACATTGTTCAATGAATATGTGCTAATTGACAAGTTGCTGTTAAATGTGTAGTAGTTATCCTCTGGTGCCGTGAATGAAATCCATGAATCATTTTTCTTATTCACCTTGAGCGGCATATCCTTTGTATTTGCAGTGGTCAGTCTTGTAAAGTCTGTATACGCTGATACCCTTAATGTAAACGCTCCAGATACGCGGAAGTAAATCTTCTGACCTGCCTCAAGTTTGAGTGTTGTATCCCCAAGAGAACTGTTGTTACCCATTCCATTTCTGTCTGTATATACCTGATAGCTGCTGTTACATGAGAATGTGTACTCACCATATGTCGGCGCGGTAAACTGTACCCATGTCCTATCATTATATCTGTTATCAACCAGATAATTCTCATTAACTGTTACAGGATTTGACAAAGTGAGTACTTCAAGCCTTCCTTCATACAATGGATCATATTTTGCAATTATTTCATCGTAGAAATTATTTCCACTGCTTTCATAATCACCACCATATCCCGGTGCGCCTTTTCCTACAGCCTTTACAGCAATTAGATATCTTGCAATTACCTTCTTCGTAATCTTTGATGTCACTGTAATTGTCGTAGTACCCTGCTGTACCGCCTTTAAGGTCGCTGTGTAGGAACCCGGATTTGCCTTTATGGACGCAACCTTTGTATTGCTGCTCTTCCAGGTCAGGGTATCTGTCCCCCTGGTTCTCGCCAGGTCATTATCACAGTAGCCATCAAGCTCAGCTTCCAGTGTATATGTGTTGCCTGATGTAAAATAAATATAATTGCCAATTGCATCATATATACCGCTTATCGCACTACCACCATAAGAGTCTGGACGCTCCATATTTAGATTCTCATAGGATGCCGGTATGTTCGTAGTCTTTGTCTTTGCTGTCGCTGCCTTTGCCGCACTCTCCCCATTGTATACCGGTTTCACGGAAATGGTATATGCAGAGAGTCTCATAAGCTTATCCGTATGAATCGTATATGCATAAGTCTTTGTCTTTGCAAAATACTTGAAGTTCTGCCACTCACTCTGATCAAACGGACAATCGCCTACGATGGAACGCTGCTCTTCCTGTATCCATGGTCTGTCCGCGTCATTCGGAACCGTATTGTTGAGCGCATCCTGTCTCCATGCGAGCTTCTTATATACGACGCTTCCTCTTGCATCCGTCACTTCAATGTCAAATGCATCGGGATGTCCTGCATACGCAAAGTTCAGCGTGATGAACTTATCGTCCACATAAGCTACCTTTAAGCCCTTGACCGGATCCATCTGTGCCGATGACAGTTCAATGGAAGACTCCACACTGCTCAGGCCCTCTTCGTCAATCTTATAGTCTGTAAAGTTCAGTTTATACTTCTGACTATTTTCCGTAACTTTAACTGCCGTGATAATCCACTCACCGAAACGCAGTGCACCATCCACTGACGGATATGTGTAGCTGCCCTTATCCTCATTATAATCACTGTAATTTACACGGTGGAGCTCGTATCCTGCCTCATAGGCTTTCTGTATCTCCTCCTCACTGATTACAATGAGATTTGACCAGTAATTTGGAATCTTGTTCTTGCCATTCTTATACTCAAGGTAATCTGCAAGCCTGATTCCGTCACCGATCTTCATCGGTTTTACCTTCTTTGCTATAATTGTGTCAGGACTTGCTGTAATCAGAAGGTCACAGTCACCCATAACCTCGTTATCTGCCACTGCCCATATTTTTACCCATGATGCACCATTGCGTCCGACACCTTTCAGGGTAATCTTGCCATTCTTGGCAATTGTGGCATACGCCGACGGATTTGTCTGCTTTTTATTCACAATCCTGGGCTCCGCCCCATCTGTAATATAATACGTAATCTTCGGGTCAAGGTATGTGTCTGACAGTTTGATATTTAATGCCTTTTCTGCCGCCTTTAACGGAAGGTCAACCCATAACCCATCAGCATTCTCTGCTGCTTCATTATATGGCTTCTGCGGAAATCTTCCCATCAGGGAAACCTGTGCCGTCTTGTCAAACAGGCTTACTGTATACATTCTGTCATCATATATATAACCATCTGCATCAGCATAATATTTTACAGGATTTTTCGCATCCTCCACATTAAACCAAGGATCTAAGCTGTTTACCTGTACCTTTGTCGTTTCAAATGCCTTTGTGGTACCAGCCGCAGAGAGCGCAACCTTCGAACCGTCAGCAAGTGTCCTTGCTGCACTGACATTTCTGACATATACGACATAGGAACCCTTTGCGTCTAAGTCAAGAATACTTTTCAGATCCAATTTCGACTTCTTATCATACTTGAAGTAGTCGCCATCCTCGTTGTCATAATAAGACTGTACGTAAATTGGTGCAATTGCAAAGATGCCTTCCCACTGTCCGTTCGTCATTTTTGCAATTTCTTTCTCAAAGTCTGCCTGCTTCCATTTCTTCCTGCTGGCATCTACACTGGCGTCTGCCACATAAATTTCTTTGCGGTATCCGTCATCTACATGTGTAAACTGTACCTCTGCCGTTGTGTCGCCCATGATCACTTTCTTGATTGCAGGCGCTGTCACTTCGGATACAGTCACTTTGCCTTTTGCTACCTTCACGCCCTTGCCTTCGATTTCCACAAAAGTCTTGCCGTCTGCGGAAAGGCGTACCGGATATGCCTCAAATGCGACTGGTGTCGCTTTCTTGTTGTTTGTGGCAAGCGCTGTCAGACGTCCGGTCTCAGGGTCAATGCTCGCATACTCATTATGCGTGACATTCACATCACCGTCTTTGTAAAGTCGGTAGTTAATCTGAATCACGTCGCCGAGCTGTGCCTTTGTAATCTTCACATCCAGCTGCTGTGTCTCGCCGACTGCCATCTTTGCCTGAACACCGTTAAATGCAAGCGACTTCGGTGCCACTGCCTCCCTGAGGTTTGACTCAAGCCTTGCCTTTGTCACGTCAAGCTTAAATGTCTCTGTGTATCCTTCTTCCCATGTAATCTTAAACTCCTTGACAGGGTCGGCAATCTCCTTGCCTTCCTCATCAAGCTCTACCGGGAATAATGCCTTGATATAATATCTGTCCGCCGTGAGGTCTTCACGTACTTCATAGCCTACGACTTCTTCCTCTAACACATATCCGCCTGCACCCTTAATGCTCTTTCTGTACAGGAACTGCTGTTTTCCAGATGCTGCACTGTCAAGCATCTCCGAAAATTCAATCGGCGAAAGGATGCCAACAGCAACGTAGTTTTTATCCATCGGAATCTTATTGCCATCTGCGTCTGTCAGCTGGTTGTAATAATCCTTGTACGCAAATGGAATTCCTTCACGCGGAAGGATTGTGTATACGCCCTGGTCATCTCTTTCTGTATAGAGGTTAACCCATCCTTCGTCTTCACTGCTATCCGCATATGTAAGGAATGGGGCATCCCATACTTCTGCTTCCCCGCGGCTAATCTTGTCTGCTGTCGCCGGTCTGTATTCAACGTTGTAAGATGCCGCATACTGTGCGAATAATACGTTGCTTTCACTAAACCTTACAGTGTATTTCTTGCCATATCTGATAAATGATGACCATGGATCGTCAATGTAGGTATTGTCTCTGAAGATATTGCTGCCAAAGTAGCAATATGTCATATCACTCTCCTCATCCTCAAAGCCCTTCAGAATTGCATAACCGTCAAAATCTTCCCAAGCACCCGTGAAAGCATTGCGTCTCTCTCCACTAATGTTCTCAAACAGACCTAAATCGCTTTCCGGTATCGGATTTGCCTCATTCGCAGCCTTGACATCAATACCGTATATATCCACCAGTTCATCTGCGGTCTGACCTGCTGTCACTTCATTCAGTATCGGTGTGACAATTACATCGAGCGGTTTAATTGTGAACGTAAATGGATTGCCATCTTTGTCGTAAATCGCCTGACTTTCAATTGCCTTATAGTTCTCATTTCCTGCAAAAGAAACATAAAGTGTGTAAGCACCACCATATCTTGCTTCTGTACTTGACACATATCTGAGCCTATCGCCTGTACTCCAGCGCCATTCTACATTGACAGCGCCTGCAACTTCCTCTGCGCCGATGTTCAATGGTACATCTGTTACCGGAGCTCCTGTTGCCTTATCAGTCAGTGTGATAAAATTTTCTGGTAAGTCAGCTGCTACCGGCATCCCATTGTAGACCCTGTCCGCAGGCATGTTTATAGAAAGTGCAAGCTCGCCTGCGCTGAAAACAAAGTCGCTCCACTCTGTATGGTAGTCATAGCGTTTCTTCTCTGCGTCCCATGCTGACTTATTCTTGTTTGTATAGTTTGACCACTTTAACCGATAGCCGTTTTTATCCAATAAGGTATAACCATCCCTGTCGTGAACATTTCCAGTCGCACCGTCAAAGAAAGCTTCTGCCTTATATACATATGGATTTGCGGTATCATTTATAAACTCTGATGCATGGATGTAATTTGCCCTTACATCCTCCTTGTTTGTGCCGTCCGGATTCTTTCCCAGGCTCAGGGCATTCCATTCCATCCAAGAATCAGCATTCCAGTCAAGCTCCTCGCCCTTATCGCTGTTATTGTCAAGCATATAGATGCTATATCCGTGTCCTCTGTAATCTGCTGCATCATCTCCATAGCTTGCATACTGCGGGTCAGCCACTACAAGAAGTTCCTGCTGCTTAATCAGGAAGTATACATCCTTTGATGCCGGCTGGTTCTTGAGCGGAATCGAGCTGTCCTTATATTCGATATGCAGCCGGTAAATGCCTGCATCCATCGGAATGCCAATGCTGCCGGCGCCAAAGCTCTTTATCAGGTTCTCTTCCGCAAGTTTCTTGTCCGCGCCTTCGTTTGCTTCCGCATCCGTATGGATATATGTCTCATACAGACTCATGTTACCTGTCTGCCATGTGTATGTGATATCCTCATGTGCATCCTTGATGTCGCCGGCAACGTCTGCAAGCTTATATGATTCTCTGTCTGCAAACAGTCTGTCCTCGTCATAGATCTTCCATGCCGGACTGGCAATGGTGCCATCGCCCCTGCCCGCATCAATAAATGACTTGACAATCCTGTCCACTTTAATTTCTGTGGCTGCGGCAGTGCCAAGCTCCACGAGGAGCGTATTGTTTTTGAGGGTATCCTCATCTGCCTTTACGCAGTAGTTTTGCTCTGCGGAATTGGTCGTTGTGTCTGTCACATCTACCAGCTCTGCAGGATTACCCTCATCATTATACACCGTTTTCTGTCCGCTGAATTTTACACGGTACTCAATCGGTCTTTCCTCGGTTCCCTTTGTCAGCACAGCGCCTGTATATGCTGTCCACGCGCCCCATTTTTCTTCCTCGGTCGCGCCTTCTATTATGCTGGCTGCCGGCTTTTTCTGACGTGTTTCCAGCTTGAATACCGGACTATAATACTGTGTCTTGCCATTATCATTGTAAGATACGCCGAAGAAATCAGCCCTCTTTGCATTCTCGCCTACAATGTCGGAAGACTTGATATAGGAAGCCTCGCCATTCCAGAGTTCATACTCTGCCTCTGCAAGCGCCCTTGCCACGGCATTGCCATCCATGCCCTCAACCAGTACAGCCTTACTCGGCTTCAGCACGAGAGATACCGGTTCGATTGTGACTTTCACCGGGTCGCTGTAGCCCTTTTTGTACTTTCCGTTTTCACCGGAATATACGTACACAAGATAGTACTCGCCTGCATCCTTGGGATCCTCAGGCATCAGTGTGTACCGTTCTGTACCAACCTCAAACTGGGTTTCCTCATCCAGTTCAGGGAAAGCAACACTGTTTATCTGTCTCTCCTTCGTGTACCACCGGGGGCTGACAAGCTTCTTTGCGCCCTCCTGCTCATCAAGCGCCTTGTCGTCCTCTTTGGTCACTACCTCATAGCTGGTAACATACTCCTCTGCTATCCCCGCCGCGGTAAGCGCTTTCTGCTCGTCATATGTCTTGATAATCTCTGTTCCCGGATTTTTCAGTGCAATCTGCACCTTTGTCTCTGTAAGTCCGGCAAACTCGATTCCATAATACTTCTTATCTGTCTCGTTGTTGGAATCCACTTCGTAACTGGAAGCAACGGAATCGACAAGCGTTACCTTCACCGTGAACGTATACTTTTCTTCACTGTTGAAGTACACGTCATCAGTTGCCGCAAACACGCCGTCACTGCCTGCCTTGTAGAGCACGATGTCCTCTGCCTTTACTTCATGAAGTGCCTTATTGCTGTCGTACTCGCTGTCGTCAGCTGATTTTAAAACATAGTTTTCCAGTACAGCTGCCTTAAAGTCACTTACCTTGCTTCCGGTCGCTACATTCTTATTAATGTCATTTTTCAGTTCTAATGTCAGCTGTGCCTTTTCGATGTTGAAATAGATGTCATATCCGGCGTCGCCGCAGACACCATCTACAGCTGTCATCTTCAGGTGCAGGACATAGCTGCCAACTTCCTTGGGAAGTCCCTGCATTGCGCTCTCAGAGCCTGCGGTTCTCCACTCATAGGAAAGATAATCGTCCTTGAGCGCACCTGTACGGTCCTCACCATTGATGTAGATTTTTGCTGCGTCTTTCACAGTATCTCCAACACCATCGAAGTTACCGTCCTCACTATAACTTACATTATATGTAGGCTCGCTCTTGTCATTTTGTTTCTCAAACTGCTCGTCAAGGGAAAGGCTTTCAACCTTTATTTCTGTGCTGTCAATAGCAGCCTTTCCATCGCCTGCCTCCTGCAGCTCCTCGCTTGTCGTCTCGGTCTGCTCACCTTCCTGATTCGGTCTTAAATCAGGCGTGACAGCCGGTGTCTCCGTGCCAGGCTGTGTCTCACTGTCTGCCGCCGTTTCTGTTTCAGGCTGTCCCTCATTGTCCGTGGGCATGTCTGTACTGGTCTGTCCTTCACCGTCGGCAGTTGTGTCCGCATCGGGCTGCTGCGCCTCGCTTGCCGGTTCCTGCACTTCGTCGGCAGTTGTTTCATCCGCAGAGTCTGCCGCGTCAGAGTCCGTCGTACCGGAATCCGCCGTGTCAGTATCTTCCACGCCTGTCTCAACCACCGCCGGGTCTTCTGCCGCCAGAGCCGTCGCCGGCATTGATTGAAATACCATCGCGACACTCAGGATAATCGGTAGTGCCCGTTTAAACAGTTTTCGTTTAAACATTCCTCATGATCTCCCTTCTTTGTTTGGTGGATGCGTCGATAACGCACCGTTAATAATATGTTCCGGTGGGCATAATGATACCACCGATGATACCACATCTTTCATTATACTTAACATTTAGCCTTTTGATAAGTCTTTTTTTCTTTAATTCACATTCTCATTTCCACAAACTTTTTTACAATTTTGTGGAAATCCTTGTCAATTCTGTACGTTTTTATATTTCTGTCTGCACTTTGCACACTAATTGTGCACCATGAATGGTTTTTTCGTCTTTATTTATATGTTTCGTAAAATTTAGTGTGTATTTTGCCATGGGATTTTGTGGAAATTCATCCGGGAAAACATTGTCATGTGTCGAACGTGCATTCTGCGAAGTGTAAAAATTAGCACCTTGTCCGCATATTTGCGCGATAGTATAATGAAAATTGTGATTCACACATTACGAAAATTACAGGAAGATTAGAATGAATACTTTCAAGAATGCAGGTGGCAGGGCAGGACTTCTGGAATGACCGCTCGCTGATTTACCTCTGCAATATATTTAATAATCTAAAAAGCGGTGATGATTACTCCCATGTCATGTCATGCCCGCCTGCCACATTGGGATTCTCGATTTCACACCGTTTCCGGAGCAGCCCGAATTTTATGCCACGAACAAGATGATGAATGTCAGAAAACATTATGTTTATAATGACAAGTTCACACTGAATGTGTTAGACTTAAGACAGATAGACATGGCAACCGACGAGGATAAGGCATATAAGCTTGATTACTGGGCTCGCCTTTTTAAAGCTAGGACTTGGGAGGATTTAAGGATGATTGCTCACGATGATGATATTTTGGAACAGACCTGTGAAACTATGTACAACCTCAATCAGGACGAAGTCACCCGCTACTGGTGTGAGGCACGCGAGGACGGACTGCGAATAATGCGTACCATCCAGAACCAGCTCGCCGAAAAGGATTCCGTAATTGCACAGCAACAAGCGGAAATCCGAAAATTAAAAAAAGCTCTAAACGAGAAAACAAATTGATACAATGCAAAAAAGATTTCATGGATTTGACTCCATGAAATCTTTTTTAGCATTCTATTTGCCGCTGTCATCTGACTGCGCGGGCTTATCGTAGATCGCCCGCGACTGGATTTTAAATGTCTTGGACACGCTGCCTGTGTAGCCGCCGATACCGACAATCTTCATCGTCCCGGTTCCCCTGGCAACATTCTTCGTATACTCGACCCTGTAGTCCTCTCCCTGCGTGAGGTCTATCCACTCGGGCGGTTCATAGTCCTCGTCATCCTCTTTTCC
The DNA here is from genome assembly GCA_002490665.1 of Lachnospiraceae bacterium UBA7205. Classification (GTDB taxonomy): domain Bacteria; phylum Bacillota; class Clostridia; order Lachnospirales; family Lachnospiraceae; genus COE1. The sequence goes on from DKUL01000038.1 coordinate 39,972, forward strand.
GCGCCCATTGAACACCTTGTATCGAACCTGGGTAACATCCGGCATAATCTCCGCACCGGTGTATGTGAACTCATTTTCATATGACACCTCGACTTTCGCGGCGGAAAGCGTCCTTCTGTTCACCGTCACACTCAACTCTATCGCCTCATCGTCGGCACCATAGTCCCCGATGCCCTTGATGACCGCCTTGAGCGCATCGCTGCCCTCAAGCTCGCTTCTCGTATTTTCGCTGTATTCGACAGTATAGTCCACGCCCTTTTTGAGCGCTGCCGTTCCGTCCTTTATCGTGACTGCGGGTTCAAACCTGCGGTCAGGGTCTTTGAGTTCATCCTCAACCCACTCCCCTTCTCCGTCACCATAATCTTCATAGTGTTTGGAATAGGGGTAGCTTACCTTTACGGACGCTGTTGTGATCACTGCCCTGCCATCCCTGACAAGCTGGGCAAGGGACGCTTTTGTGATGTCAAAGTAAATATCCATGCTGCCCGTAAAATTTCCCGTACCCTTTAAGGTCATGTATGCAGTGCCGTTCGACACATTTTTGTTATTTTTATATGCCACGCTGTAATCGCCGCCTTTTCCTGCTGCCAGCAGCGCACCTGTCGACACCGACCGCAGGGAAATTTTGTCCGCAGGCTTGGCAGCGCCCTTTTGGTACATTACGCTCTCGGTAAGCTTCCATGTGGATGCCGTCTTCTCCGCGCCGCTGACCTGAATCTGCCCCTCGTTTACTGCCGTCTGGATATCAACCGGCAGTATCTTGAACTTTTTGCTGAAGCTGCCGCTGTAGCCTGAGGAAGGATTCGCCGTAAAGGTCATTGACGCCGTGCCTTTTTTGATATTGTTCTTGTAGCTGACGGTATAGTCAACGCCATATGTCAGCTCCCTGCCGCCTGCCTGTACCGCAACGCCATTCTGCGTCAGCGCTTTTCCGGTATACCGCATCTCGTCCTGCCAGCCGGTCAGCTGGACTGCATTTGCCTTGAACGCAGTTCCCTGAATTTTGAAGGTAACGCTCTTTGCGCCGACATACCCGCTGTCCGTGGCTGGTTTTACCGTCACTGTCGCGGTGCCGATGGCATGGTTGCCCGCACATTCAACCGTGTAGTCCTTTCCCGCCGTAAGCTCAGTACCGTTCATTTTCACGACGAGGTTTTCCGGCTGGATTCCGGCGGCAAGGTTTTCTTTCGTGGCTCCTGATACCGTTCCCTTGCAGCTCACCTTTGCATTCTTGAACAGTTTTGTCTTATCCGCGATTTGCAGTGTCTTGTGTATCTCGCCTGTAAAATTGTCTTTTCCGGCAATGACTACTTCATATACCCCTGATGTCAGCGGTATCTGTCCTTTGGCATTGAGCGTAACATCGCCGTTCCCATCCGTTTTTCTGACTGTAAGGGTGTAATCCTTGTTGTATGTCAGTCCTTTCTTTTTGTACTGGAACTTTGTGACAGCCGCCGCATACTTGCCCGGTTTTTCGTCCAGCTGGTCCGTGTATTTCAGAACAAAGTCGGAAGTCATCTCCGCTGCCGAAATGTCCACGGGGGTAATATGGAAATTGACATATACCGTGCCCGTGTAATTACCTTTTCCCTGAATAATGACGTAAGGCAGCGCGCTGTCAAATCCCTGCGACGTGTCAGCCAGGCTCTCGCCAATTCCTCCCTGCGGCGTCTCTTCTTCCCGACGGACGTCCGCGTTGATATTGTTCTTGTAAGTGACTGTGTAATCCTTCTTAAGCTTTAGGCGGGTCTTTCCGTCCGCCGCATATACCGTGACTGCCGGTTTTATGGCTTTCCCTGTATAGGACTGCGCCAGGATTTCCTGTACGCACAATGTCATGCCGCCGCTTTCAACAGCACGCTTTGACCAGCCCGCATACAATGCCATGTCGCCCTGTATTATGTCTGTGTTAAAATTCCATTCCCTGGCGCCCGTCTCATCCGTGTACCATCCTAAGAATACGAATCCGTCCGCCTGCGGGTCAACCGGTCGTTCAATCAGCTTTCCTGCCTCATTTCCTGAACGCTTTATCAGCTTTTGCGGATTCAGCGGGTCTGACAGCCTGTATGTAACCGTATAGCTTCCCGGCTCCGGCTCGCGTACCACCAGTTTTCCTTCCTGCCCGATGACGATGTAATTGAATGTCACATCTTTTCCGGATGGATTTGCTATTTTTACGGCTGCAGTATTCACTGTCACAGGATACTCCGCCAAAACGGCCGTGCTCTGTATGCCACAGCTCACAAACGACTTTGTGCTTATCATGTCGCCGTCGGCAAGACCGTCCGTGTGATAACTGTACTGTGTCGGCATCGTATCATCGAGGTAAAGCTTCACATCATCTGCAATAACCCGGACTGTCCGCTGTGTTATCCGGAACACGCCGACATCCATGTATTCCGATTTGTAATCCACGTTTTCTTCCGAAACTTTTACCTGCACGCTGTATGTACCAATGTCAGTCGGCGACAAACCGGACTGATATACAGTGCCTTCCACGCCTGTATACTGGTAAGAAAGCGAACCCTTAATTTCTTTCAGCAGTTCTGCAGTCACTGCGCCGTCTGCTCCTTCGACAGATAAAATCTGCAGTCCGCCTGCATCGGGATCAACGCCCCTGCCATCGTATTCTTTGTCCGCCACGGTCACGCTTCCGCCAAGTACCAGCCTTTGTTTCTTAACTGCGCGGATAGACATTTGCAGCTCGCAGTCCTGATAGTTGTCAAACACGGCATAAATGGTTAGTTGTGCCATCTGGGAGTTCTTAGTGGCATCGCTGCGCATTGTAAATGTCAGTATACTGGCATCAATCACAGGCTCCTCGTCCGCAACCAGTACCTCACCCTTATCACATGGCGTCACCAGCCTGTATGATGTCGGTTTCAGTTCTTTTCCATCCTTCTGTTTTATCGGAAACAGCTCCGAAAGATTTGCCTGGTGCGTATACTGGTTATCGACACTCTCAACCTGAAGTGTCCGCTGCTGTCCTTCGGGCGCATCCGCCTTTTTAATTGTGAACAAATGCTCATAACTGCCCCTGAAATATCTGGAATCCGGCACTGCTGTAATGATGAGCGTCGCCGTTCCCGCATTGGTATTATTGACGTACGACACCGTAAAATCGACGTCTTTCCGAAGTTTCATCTTCCTCGGCTTTGCGCCGTTATTTCCCACAAAGCTTGCCGTCACTGTCATGGAATCCGCCTCAATCGGCTCCCCTGTGTAATATGGGTCCAGGGTAAGTCTGTTGCCGATCCGGAACTTGATGTTTGTAATCTGGCAGTTTGCTTGCGGGTCAGACAGCGCAGTCCTGCCAACCGAATCGTATGTCGTCAGGTCAATCCTTTCGAGATTCCACAGTTTGGACATATCCTTGACCGCTATCGTATATCTGCCGTCATCCCCCTTTGTGTAGGTCAGGCTGTCGTCCGTTGGCCAGGACGGCTCTATTCCGCTGTCCAGCCGGAACGAAATCGCCAGGCTGTCGCCGCCGGATACCTCAATATATTTTTTCAGCACCTTTTCCAGATAGCCATAGTCATTGATTTCCTCTTTCTCCACTTCATAATAGCGGGCACAAGGATTGTCTATCGCCAAATCCAGAATACAGCTTTTGTCATAGTTTGCAAGCTCTATTGTTTGTGGCTGCAGCCTGACTACAATCTCCATATTCTGGTTGGGATAAATCTCCCATACATCGCCGTCCACGCCTGTCAGAGTCGTCGGCTCGCGCAGCTCCTCATAGTCGTTCCCTGCATATTTGAACGCAACCTGCGGTTTACACCATTTGTTTGTTTTCTCGGGTGTATCCGTCCATTTGACCTGAATAAAAAAGCGCTCGCTTTCCGTGATTATTTCCTCGCCAATGGGATATTCCACAGACGGCTGGCTGATACTGCTGTCATCCGCAGCTTTGCCCATATCCGTCTCGGCACACCGGATAATGTGCACCTCCCCCGGGAAATTCTCCGTGGTAAACTTCAGGCGGTATGCACTTATCCCTTCGATATTAATATAAGTATATGTGTCAATCCTGCCCATGCGGAATACGGAATAACCGTTTCGGACATATTCCTTTTCCTCGTCGCTCATGGCGCTGCTGTCCTGCTCGCGCAGTATGTATTTACCCTCATTCTGATTGTAAAGCTTTGGAATTAAAATTCTGCCGTCTTTGTCATTCAGAAACCGGACATAAACTGTCGTCTCATACCTGTTCGAAACATCTGCCCTGAATTCAGGTTTTCCCTCCGTCTTTTTGTCCCCATTCACAACAATGACGTTATCAATGTCACTATGGTGATTGTACGAGGTAATGTCCATCACATAGTCCGCCGCCTGCACGACTGTCACGTCTATGATTTCGTCGCGGGTGTAGCCCTCCTCCTCATTGAGCGGCGACACGACATACTGGTCAGGGGCTTCTCCCTTGGTCAGTTTGATTTTTGACTTGTCTCCTGCCCGGGATGTCACGCTTTTGAGGATGTAGCCCTCGTTGGGGGTGACCGTGAATGTGTAGGTGTCTTTGGCGCCCTTGTCAACCACGATCGGCTCTGTCCTGGCATCGTCCTCATCGAACTCCGCATCCGGATACTCGGTCAGTTTAAAATTTTCTCCCCTGAAATCGATGCCGAATTTCTTGTCGGTGCTTAATGTGAGCGGCTCTTCCAGAAGTCTGTACAATTCTTTTGTCTTCTTGCCGCTTGGAAGTCTCCATGAATATGTCCTGTAGGCTTCATCGCTTGTGGAAGGCAGTGGCAGCTCTATCGTTACAGCACTCCCGATATGTGCCGGGTTCTCGATTGTCTTCAACCCATTGCAGCCATAAAGCATACTGCTAACATCCGTGCCATCCTTAATCGTAAAACTTGTCAGGTCAAGGCTTGTGAGAGATGCACAGTTCCGGAACATACTATACATACTTCTCGTTTTGCTGGTGTCAAATCCGCTCACATCAAGAGCTGTTATATTCGAACAATCGTTAAACATACTCTCCAACAACTCAACATTTTCTGTATGAAATCCGCTTACATCCAAGCTGGTCAGACTAGAACAACCGTTAAACATAAGATACATACTTGTGACAGCAGCAGTGTCAAAGTGACTTACATCCAATGTCATCAGCTTTGAACAGTTATAGAACATCCCATACATATTCGTAACTTTAGAGGTATCAAATTTGCCCACATCCACACTCACAAGACTGGTACAATTATAAAACATCCGACTCATATCTGTGACGTTACTGGTGTCAAAACGACTGATATCCAAATCTGTAAGAGCCTCACACCCCCTAAACATTTCACTCATGTCCGTAATATTACCTGTATCAAATCCAGTCAAATCCACCTTTTGTAGTTTTGAACAGTTCCCAAACATATCATGGGCATTTGTGGCTCCCGCAACATTTACCGTCGCCGTTTTAATTTTGTCTGTATAACTGCTCCATGGGTTACGCGGTCCAACAATCTCCCCTGTCCCTTCCACAACAAGCTCATTGTCATCATAAATTGTCCACTTTACGTTCTGATTGTCAAACTGTCCGGTTTCACTGTTATAACCAAACCCTTCATGCAGCTTCAGTCTGTCCTCAGCCAGTCTGCCTGTCTCCTCGGTCGTTGTCTGCTCCTCGGTCTCTGACTGTTCTTCTGTTTCCGTCTGCCCCTCGGTCGTTGTCTGTTCCTCGGTTCCTGTCTCCGCAGGGTCTGTCTGTTCCTCCGTGGCTGTCTGCGAACAATCGGTCCGTTCCTCGGTTTCCGCTCCTTCCTCTGCTGTCTCTGTCCTTGTCTCGGACTCGCTTTCCGGCGCTGTCTCCTCTGCCGTCAGAGATTCCGGCGCTGTCTGTCCCTCCGTCTCCTGTAATTCCGGCTTTTCAGGCACCGACTCTGCCGCCCCTGTTTCCGGCGTCTGATCAGCCTGTTTCGTTTCGGTCGTCTCCACGCCTTTCTGCTCTGGCACATCACCTTCCTGCTGTGTCTTCTCCTCCGTCTCGTTGCTTTCGCCAGCTTCCCTTTCCTCAGCCGCGCGCACAGTCAGATATTCCTGTGGAACCGAGACGACAATCACTGCTGCCACCATCAAAAGTGACAACAACCGCCTGATTTCCCTTTCCAGTCGTTTCATCCGCATCCTCCTCGCTGTAAAAATAATGGTTGTTTATGCCAGCATGACGAACTGTGTTGACATCGTTACATAAACTAATTATACTTAACATTTTCTTTTTTGGTAACCCTTTTTTTCTATAATTTATATTTACTTATTCACAAAATACTGACGTCATTTTTGTTTATTATTATTTTGTCAGTCAATTGCCATATTCCGCAGCATATATTGCACGTTTACCATGCATTTCTCTACACAGGATAAAAGAACTAATTGTTACTGTTCAGACCAGGACTTAGCATTTACTGCTAAGTCCGTGAGAAAACGTTTCGCCTGCAAGTAAAAATCCATTTGCAAAGCAAATTTTGCATGGATTTTTACCTGTTACTGGAACGGAGTGAACAGTAACAACTAATTAATAGGTATACTCCAATCCTTCAAAAGAGAATTGATTATAGCTCATGAAATTGATATAATATACTTAAAACAATCCAGCATCTCAATAGATGACGTCTTAAAAAACTGAAAAAGGAGACAACACATGGCAGACCCAGTGGTAAACACAAAATACAAGGACCGACTTTTCCGGCTCCGGTTCAGTTCCAGCGAATACAGGGAAGACATCCTGTCGCTCTACAATGCCCTGAACGGCACTTCATACCACGACGTGGACGACCTTTCCATCACGACCATTGATGACGTCATCTATATCAGAATGAAAAATGACGTGTCACTCCTTCTGGACGGCAACATGCCCCTCTGGGAACAGCAGAGCTCCATTAACCCCAATATGCCCATTCGCGGGCTAATGTACCTTGGCAATAACAGTTCAGCCCAGGACTTTGCACTTGCTGCAAAGTCCGTGAAATAGCGTAGCGGCTGGGATGCATCAAGCCACCACGAAGTGGTTTTGCATGGCTTGATGCTCGTAACAAGAAGCCGAAGGCTGAATTGTTACCTTTGGTAGCCTTTACAGCCAGTATATCAAGGTCAGCAAGCTGAACATCTATGGCAGAAAGCTCCAGAAAATCCCGACACCGCAGTACGTTGTATTCTATAACGGAACCGATGACTATGCGCCTATTACAAGGCTAAGGCTGTCTGATGCCTTTATCAACAGAAACGACAGCGGTGATTTTGAGTGGACTGCCACCGTCTATAACCTAAACAGCGGAAAAAATGACGCGCTGCTCCAGAAGTGCAAACCACTTGCCGAGTACATGGAGCTAATTTACCGAATCCGCCAGAACCAGAACTGCGGAATGGACACAAAAGATGCCGTAAACGCAGCTGTCGACAGCTGCATTGCGGATGGTATCATGAAAGACTTTTTACTCAGACACAAAGCGGAGGTGATGAACGTGTGTATTACTGAATTTGATGAAAAAGTATTTATCGAAGGCATTCGCGAGGAAGGTCGCGAGGAGGGACGCGAGGAAGGACTTAGGGCACTTATCTACAGCCTGAGGGATTTCCTGCCTGATTTTGAGTCTGTCTATAAAGCCATCATTAAAAATGCAGAATATTCCAGCCTCTCCAGAGAGGATGTCAGGAAATATTATTGATGGAATGAATCGAGCAGGAATGACTTTCCCTACTCGCTGCGCGCCCCATGCGCCGCTTCGGCGGCATATTTCCTCTGCATGGGGCTGTGCATAAAAAATGCCAGCAGCCTTGTATTTGCAAGACCCTCTTGCATTTTTCAATCACAACTCATACAGCAAGGCAGCCCATAAAATTCTTTGACAAAAAGAGCAGTCGCAATCATAGCAATATGCAAACTGCACAAAACGGATATGGTAATTTGTTAATTCTTAACGAATTTTTGCGAAATATGGTTTTTCTTTTGGAAATATGCTACAATAAATGCGTAATTATTTTAATAGACTCCCAGCGTCCCCTGCAGCCCGAAGCCGGGAACAGGTAAAGTCCGGGAGGCTATTTTTTACGAAAGGAGAAATTTTTATGCAGAAATCTTTTATGCAGAAAAAAAGAACAAAACCAATCGCACTGTCATGTGCCGCACTGCTCATGCTCTCATCCGGAGGTACCGCATTTGCCGCGGAAGCCGCACCCGTCCCGATTTCAGCGGTGCCAGGAGCCAGTCTGGCATATGAATTTACAGGCGCGGACGCAGGCAAGGCAGGGTATGCAGAGGGAACATTATCCCTTTCTTCCGCCACGGATACCACCTACAACCTGTACTGGAGCAACAATGCAGGCGCACTTGGCGGCTACTACCCGATTGCAACACTCAGTGTCGGCGCAGGCAAAACGGAATCCTTTTCCTTTGGCTATCACACGGCAATTCCGGCAGACGCCACAAAAGTTATCGCAGTGAATGCATCCCTGACGGATTACCCTTCTGTGGAGACAGCTGCCGCAGTATTTGACATCCCTGCCGGCAAGCGTCTCGGGTACTCCTCAGGCGACGCCCTTTATACATTCAATTCATTCTCCGATATCCATATTGACGAGGAACATTTCGGCGATACGCCCGCATACTGGTGGGAGTACTCCGAAAACCACTGGGCACAGGCGCTCAGCTACGCCACAAGTCTCAATACGGACTTCATTGTCTCTTCCGGCGACCAGGTTACCAACGCAAAACTTGCCAACCTCGACAAAGAGTGGAAAGCTTACCAGCTGATTTTATCACAGTCTGATTATGTCAATCCGGTTTACGAGTCTGGCGGCAATCACGAAGTCCGTCAGGATGATGCTGTTTCCTATGAGCTGCAGACTTTTATCAACGGAACCGGTCTTGACGGCTCGGCGGGCACGATGGCAGCCGCAAAGCCTTACTATTCTTTTACGGAGTCCAAAACAGGCGACCTGTTCATCTTCATGGCGCTGGAAGGCGGCTATCGTCCGGCAAAATATGATGAGTTTTCGGATGAGCAGCTCAACTGGTTAGAAAATCTCCTGAAGAACCATTACGGAAAGGGCAAGAACATCTACATTGTCCAGCACGCGCTTATCAAGGGATACGGACCTGGCGACGATTTGACAAATCCGTATTATGGCGGTGCCATCGACATGAGCCTGCCGTCCGCACAGCGTTTTATCGGCTTACTTGAGAAGTATAAGGATGTTGTCTGGATTTCCGGCCACTCGCATGAGGCATTTGAGCTGGGGTATAACTTCACGGACAACAACGGCACGGCGTGCAGCATGATTCACAACCCGTCCGTCGGAAACCCGACGCATGTAACTGACGGCGCACTGGATTATACCTTTAACGAGAATCTGTCACAGGGTTATTACGTACAGACCTTCAAGGATGCAATCCTCTTTAACGGCGCAAATATCTGTGATCAGAAGATATACCCATCTTACTGCTACATTATCGACGGCAAGACCTCTGCACAGAAACAGGCTGCAAAACCGGTTAAGTTGTACAAGGACGCAAACGTTACACCAGGCACGATGCGTTCTGTCATCGCAAACACCAACACGGTTCTTGGATTGTATTATGAGTACAGCTCCTATGACCAGTATCAGGCGTTAAAGAAATGCTACTACCAGTATAAGAATGCGGACTTTGACGCAATGAACAACGCAGAACTGCTGACAGCATACAGCAGACTGAAATCGGGCATTGCCACATTGTATGAAATTGCCGGCATGAAATAATGTACTGTCGGTCAAAAACACTGACCACCGCTATCGTATATCGCCATATGAAAAACACTGCCCAATCTGTCGAAAACAGACGAGGCAGTGTTTTCCATGTGTCGTCGCGGCCTTGAATGACAATTCCTTAGAAATTTTTTGCTGTACGTTTCATATTTTTCTGTGGCTTCTTTAATGTATCGTACATACATTCTCCTTTCATCAGATAATACTGTAATAAATATACCGCGTCCCAGTATAGCTCCCGACTCCGGTAATCGTCAGGCATGCAATGCCCCTTCCGGTAGTGTTGGCATAAGAGCAGATATAATCCTTTCCCTGCCTGAGCACGGTGCCATTGTCACACACCTCCTTCAGTTCAAGATACACCGGCTGTCCGTCATTATAATTCAGCTGTTTCGTACCCGTCGTAACCTGAAGCGCCCCCACCGATTTTGGCGCAATGGTAAAATACATGTTTTTGCTGCCTTGCAGATAATCAGTTCCCGCCAGGTGCACAACCGCTGTCCCCGCACTGATATTTTTGCTGTAAGTCACCGTATATGGAAGCGGATATCCCTCTGCTGTACCCTTTATGGGCGCAAGCCGCCTAAGCTCCTCATCGGTCAGGGTGATTTCACTCCCTGTATACTGCTTTTCGATGTTCTGCGCCGCGTCATAGTCAATCGCCTGCGCCATCGTCGCCTTTGTTATATTAAATTTGACAGTTGCACTCCCCTTGTACAGCCCATCGCTCTTTGCCTTATACGTGACCGAGGCCTTTCCAGGCTTATTGTTGCTTTTTATCGTAATATCGTACTGGTCTGTCCCAATGGCATTCCCATCCAGATCCCTGATAAAATACTCGTCAACCGCCACCGGCTGGTTCAGGTATGGCTGGTCAGGTATGACCGGAAGCACAAGTTTTTTTAATTCCCTCTTGGCAATGCGGAATTTTTTTGTCCTGGTTCCCTTAAAATTCGTGCCCTCCCTTGCCGTCACTGTAATCTCTGCGCGGGTCGAGGCTGCCGTGTTATTCCCCGCTGTAAGCACATAACAGTCTGCTGGTACTTCGAGCTTTCCGGCTTTGACTGTCACTTTATCAGGCAATACCGGCTGACCTGTATACCATGCACCAGAAAGTGTCACGGACGAAATGGCGGCGGGGATAATCTTATAATACTTGACCGTCGCTGTCTCCTCCAGCTCATAGTTATCGGACAACTGTATTCGCACATATGCCCCTGCCATTACATTTCCATCTTCATCATATGCCACATTGACATTGTTTCCATATACCAGCGTATAGTCCTTACCCGCTCCAGGCTTCAATACCTTTTTGCCGTCAAGCACCTTCACCGCAGGGCATATTTCCTTCTGTGTGTAGGTCTGGTCTTTTATCGGCTGTATTGCCGTGCCGTCCAGCTTTTTCTTTTCGATTGTGAACATCAGCCTGCGCGTCCCCGCATATGCGCCTTTTCCGGTAATCGTCACACTTGCCGTATCCTTTCCGGCATTGACATTATTGCCATATGTAAGCGTATAACTGGAAGAAGATATCACGTTTCCATTTGCGTCCTGTATCACAAGCTTAGGTTTCTGTGCCTTTGCATTATAAGTATATACTGCGTCCTCATCAGCAAAACGGATGCTGAGGGCATTGATGTCCCTCTTGCTCATAATATTTTTTTTGAATGCAGAATCCTTGTTCTTTACCCTGTAATTTCCGCAGAGCATAATTTCTATGTCATATTTTTCACCAAGCGCCAGCTCGTCCATCCCCACGCGCGTACTTGTTCCGGCCTTGTAAATCACAACACTATCTTTTCTGTACTGCGTCTCATCAAGTTCCGTTTTGCCCGAAGCAACCCGCAGCCTGCTCCCAGTCTCATCATATGCAATCTGCACGCTGATACTGCTCTCGGCTATTTCCTTGGGCTGGATTGTGAAAGGCTGTGTGAGTTTGCCCGCATAATTACCGATGCCTGATACGGTTACACATGGTGCATCCTGTGCCGACAAATCAGCTGCCTGAATGTTCTTTTCATAGGAAACAGTGTAATCCTTTCCCTTTTTTAATGTTTTTCCACCCCATTTTACCGTGACGGCAGGCGTCAGCGCCTTGCCGGAGTACACTGCCTTTGCGACGGTAACCGTACAGTCCTGCTCAATACTCCTTGGCACAATCGAAAAAGTCTTTGTCACTTTTCCCTGGCACTGCCCCTTTCCCGAAATGGTAATTGTTGCATCTGCCCCCGCATTCGTATTGTTTTTATAAGAAACGGAATAGTTCGCAGCAGGCAGCTCGGCACCGTCCACCAGCACCCTGATCGTCGGTTTCACTGCCGTTCCTGTATACTCCTGTGCCGGAATGATGTCTGATGCACCGGACACAACCACCATATCTTCCGTCAGCGTGGTCTTCGTTATGGTAAGTGGAACACGCACCTCACCAGTATAATTATTGGTTCCCGCGATGGTTGCCGTGTACGTTCCTGCATTGCGGGGTTCCTTATTAAAGGTTATCGTGTAGTCAGTTCCTTTGGCAAGCCGCGTCTCACCGTTCTGCACTGGCAGGTCATCCTGCACCTGTCCATTGTATGAGATCGTGACAGGTGCCGCCATCTCCTCGGTTATCTCTTTTTGCAGGATGGTAAAGGTCTGCTCTACAGTCCCGACATATTTTCCAATCCCTGTTATGACCGCTTTCGGCGCTTTTTCACTCTCCCTGTCTGCCACCATGTCATTATTGGAATATGCGACCTGAAAGTCCACATCCCTGACAAGCGGCTCACCCATATAGCGAATCTCAATGGGCGGCTCATGATAAGTACCGTTAAATTCCTGCGCGTCTATCTCCCTGACCATCTCCGGGGTCAATGGGATGTTTTCCTGCGGCATGTCAAACTGTCCGTCCGATGTGTATGCCTTAATGCGGTACGTAACCTTTTCTGTCGCGTCAGCACCAGCGGCATCCTTCCAGACTTCCCCTTCCTTGACAAAAGTCTCGCCGGGATTTGTCTTTGCGACAAAGCGAACCGACCTTCCATTGTCATATGACTGGTCAACAAAGATTGCTGCCCCCCGGGCATCATCTATCTTTCCACCTGACAAAGTAACAACGACACTAAATGCCGTCCCTTCCGAAACCGGCACCCATTTTTCAAGCTGAATCGTATGGTAGCCTTGAAATGTTACAGTCCCGCTCGTCCGCGAACCTAGTACCCCAGACTGCGGATTATCCATATCCGTCAAATCAGTGTATACCTCTATGGTATAATCGGTTCCGGCAGACGCAATGCCAACGCCCACAGCCTTGACCAGCTGATACCCTGTACCTTTGTAAACTGCAGCGGCAGTGATTGTCCCGGCACTTTGATAACGTACTCCTGCAGATCCATCATACTGATAAATATGGTCATAATTGTCTGCTTTCTCAAAGTCAAAGGCAAGCATTGTGTCCGAAAGAGACGCTTCCTCATATGACATCCAAAAATACCCATCATCCCCATAACCTGAACCCCGGCTATTTTTAATGAGCCACGCACCATTGTTCATGGGAATCTCTTTTTCTGTCACCAGATTATTCAATGCGGTATACTTGAAATTGTTTCTATCAAAATCATCATCCCAGCCAACAATTGCAATGGCATGGTTATCACCATCATTTACCGTGTTATAATAAACTGTCGGACCGCTGTACTCCGATTTGTCAACATAATTGCTGCTGTGGTTCTCGTCATGCTTGTAATATGTAGCAACCGCACCTTTGTCCATAATCGCCTGTTTAACAGCATCTACATCACTTTTGTGAATCCAATAGGCATTCTGCATATGCACAACATCCGAATGCGCATATTCCTGCGGAATGTCGAGTTCCTTTGTCCTGCCGGTTTCTTCCGCACTCGGATATACAAGGCTTGTATGTGTTTTTTCATCCGCTATGCCTGTCCACCTTGCCATAGCGAATGTGGTAAACATATTGTTTCCCCCATTGTTCACTTTTGTTGTCACAAGTGGTATGACAGCGTCCCCCTCAAGTCCGCCGTCTGGTCCCGCTATATCATCATTATAAAAGAAATTGACCAGGTGGCTTTCCGACATGTCCACCTCCGTTCCTGTAATCCGCCTGTATATGCTCTCAGCAGGAGCAACTGCGGCAAACGACCAGCAGGAGCCCCATTTTCCCTGATCCTTTACAGCAGTCCCCTGTCCATTATCCAGCGCCGAATACCGCGACGGAACAGCTCCATCCGTCACTGAAAACACCCTGGTTCCCCTGCTTCCCAGCGGTTCTGCCTCCATCCCGCTGTCGAGATATCCCGACGCAATAAACCCATCTGCTTCCAGCCTTTGATTCAGCTCGTCCTTCAATGCCATCTCTGTCTTGATTAATTTGTCCGCTTCCTCCTCCGTCGAACACTCCAGTTCCGTCTCACTTTCTACAGTTGTTTCCGCTGAAGCATTCTCCTCCAACGTCTCAGACATCTGTTCCTCAGTTTCCTCCGTGCCAGTTTCCGCCGATTCTGTTTCCGGCTCTGTAGAGGCAGTCATATCCGACTCCCCCATATCGGAATCTTGCTCCTCAAAATCCGATCCTGAAATCATTGGCTCGGACTCCGGGAAATCCGTCTCCGGTATCGATGACTCCGTCTCCATGGAATCTGACTCCGCAGCCGTCAACTCCGGCGAGGCAGAATCAGATTCTTCGGCATACTCATCCGCGGCCGTCAACGCTGGCATGGCAGAATCAGGTTCTTCAGCATACACATCCGCAACTGTCGACAGGCAGATTATGGCACACAAAATGGCTGCAATCATTTTCCTTATCCTATGATACATCCCGCTTCTCCTATTAACTATTAATATTCTATATGATACACATCAATATTATATCAATTTTATGCTGATTTTCAAGGTATACACCAATACAATATTTTCCTTTGTACGATATTATATCTGCGATATAATAGGCATGTCCCCATAAAATACAAATGAAAAAATTAGAAAGGCGGAGGTTATTATGGCAGAACGCAAAAGAACAGACAGCCGGGGCAGAATTTTAAAAACCGGTGAAATTCAACGAAAGGATGGGCGGTATCAGTTTCAGTACACGGATTCCACCGGAAAACGGCATTGTATTTATGACACAAGCCTAACCGGGCTGCGCGAAAAGAAGCGAAAAATATTAAAGGACACAGAAGATGGAATTCGCAGCGGAGATTCCCGAAAAATTACCCTAAACGACCTGATTGAAATGTATCTGGCAAACCATAGAAGTATCCGGCAGGCCACTGAGTCATCTTATCGCAAAATTTTCCAAGTGCATATCAAGGACAGTGCAATTGGCAAAAAACCAATCTGCGACATTAAAAGCAGTGATATCCTGCGTTTTTTTAACAGTCTTCTTGACCAGGGACTGTCAAGCGGATATCTGCACATCATGAATGCTTTTCTATGTCCTGCCTTTGAAATGGCAGTTGATGATGACCTTATCCGGAAAAACCCTTGCAGCGGAATCATGTCAAAGCTGGTAAAAACAGAAAAAACTCCCAGAAAGGCAATGACCCTGGATGAACAGAGACAGTTTCTCAACTTTTTGTCCAAAAGTGAACGGTTCCATACTTATCTCCCACTTTTTACCATACTTCTGGGAACGGGAATGAGAATCGGGGAATGTCTCGGACTCACATGGCAGGATGTTGACTTTGAAAACAACCTGATTTATATAACGCATACATTGCGTTATGATAATTATGGCGACGGAAACAAATTTCACATATCGGAACCAAAGACAGAAAGCGGAAAACGTACCATTCCCATGATAAAGGAAGTGAAAAAAGCATTCCTCACAATCCGGCAAACAAATCTGCGGCTTGGCAGCAGCGGTGATTTCACCGTGGACGGTTACCATGATTTCATTTTCCTGACCCTGAAAAGGCGCCGCCTATATATGCCAAATACAATAGGTCAAATGCTGACGCGCATTGTCAAGTCATACAATGATGAAGAAACCAAAACCGCTGCCATCGAAAACCGGGAACCGCTTCTGCTCCCGCACCTTACCCCTCATATCATGCGGCATACATTTTGTACCCGTTTCTGCGAAAATGAGACAAACGTAAGGGTAATTCAGGAAATCATGGGACATAAAGACATCAAAATTACAATGAACATTTACAGCCATGTCACAATTGACAAGGCACGTGAGTGCATGGAAAGCATGGAACGAGCTTTACAGCAATCCTTACAGCATAAATAAAAAGCCTTTGAAATGTCAATGTCTGCTCCGCACACCACATTTACATTCAGTATAACAAAAAAATACAGCACTTCGTACATCAAAAAAGAAAGAAAAGGAATACAGAATTTCCATAATCTAATATATATGCGCCTAAAAAATCACCAAAACATGAGCCAAAACCCATAATGCCATAGCGGCGGTATGCTTCCACGCCGG
>DKUL01000049.1 GCA_002490665.1 Lachnospiraceae bacterium UBA7205
TATAAGATTTTTCAGATTGTGGCTTGTGTGCATAACTTTATACTGCGCGGTCAGTCTTTTCGACCGCCAGTATATCCACTGCTGCGCGCTCGATTGCCAGTCCTTTCTTATACCGCTCGATAAAGGCTTCAAAGCCTTCCACGTCCTTTGCATCCGGCTCCATGCGCACGGACTCCTCACCGGCAAATACCCTGTTGCCAAGGTAATCGCTCAAGGACTCGTCCGCACCTTTTTTCATCATGTAGTTTGCAAGCACCGCGATGCCCCATGCACCGCCCTCGCCCGCTGTCTTCATGACAGAAACCGGCACGTTAACGGCAGCGGCAACCACCTTCTGCCCGACACCCTCTGTCTTAAACAGCCCGCCGTGTCCGAGAAGCTCATCCAGCGTGACATGCTCCTGCTTGAACAGAATGTCCATACCGATTTTAATCGCGCCAAGCGCCGTGAAAAGGTTGACGCGCATAAAGTTGGCAAGGTTAAACTTCGCATCCGGCGTGCGCACAAAAAGCGGCCTGCCTTCCTCGAAGCCGGTCACATGCTCGCCGGAAAAATAGCCGTATGCCAGCAGCCCGCCACAGTCGGCATCGCCCTCGAGCGCCTTCCTGTAAAGCGTTCCGTAGAGTTCGTTCATGTCCACCTTCTGCCCCATGGACTCCTGGAATTCCTTAAATATATTGACCCATGCGTTCAAGTCGGAAGTACAGTTGTTGCAGTGCACCATTGCCACAAGGCTTCCGTCCGGTGTCGTCACCAGGTCAAGCGCGTCATAGGATTTTGACAAATCCTTCTCGAGAACTGCCATGGCAAACACAGAAGTGCCCGCAGAGATATTGCCCGTGCGCTGCGCCACACTGTTTGTCGCCACCATGCCGGTACCCGCATCACCCTCGGGCGGACACATCGGAATCCCTGCCTGCAATGTGCCTGTCACATCAAGGAGCTTCGCACCCGCCTCCGTGAGCGTGCCGCCCCTGTCGCCGGAAACCAGCACCTTCGGCATAATGTCCCCAAGCTTCCACGCAAAATTCTTATCCGCCACGAGCTCGTCAAACTGGGCAGTCATCCGCCTGTTAAAGTCCTTGGTTTCAATGTCGATGGGGAACATGCCTGACGCCTCGCCCACGCCGAGCACCTTCTCACCGCTTAACTGCCAGTGGATATAGCCTGCAAGGGTCGTAAAAAAGTCCACATTTCCTACGTGTTCTTCCCCATTCAGAATTGCCTGGTACAGATGTGCAATGCTCCATCTCTGCGGGATATGATAGTCAAAAAGCGCCGTGAGCTTCTCACTCGCCTCCTGTGTTATCGTATTCCGCCATGTCCGGAAAGGCACCAGAAGCTCCCCATTTTTGTCAAATGCCATGTAGCCATGCATCATGGCGCTGAAGCCGATGGAGCCAAGTGTCCTGATTTCCGTTCCGTACTGCTTTTTTACCTGCGCCGCCAGATCCTGGTAGCAATCCTGCAAGCCATTCCAGATTGCATCAAGGCTGTAGGTCCAGATATTGTTCACCAGCTGGTTTTCCCAGTCATGGTTGCCAATGGCAAGCACCCCATGGTCTTCGTCAATCAGTACCGCCTTGATTCTGGTCGAGCCAAACTCAATGCCAAGTGCCGTCCTGCCGCTTTCAATAGCGTTTTTCCCGTCAAGTCCCATTTGTTATACCTCCTAATACAGCATCTTCAAGTATACTCATGAAAAGTCCCTTATTCCTATATCTATAAGTATAACACCAAAACGGGATATTGCAAGATTTTGTTTACTCATTTCTAAACTATTTTAGTATTTTGTTGTCGTCACCTTAAACTCCCATCTGCCCTTGTGGTAGCGTGCCATGGTGACAAGCCCGGTCAGCGCCCAGGTAAACCCGGTGGTAAAAAAGATACCCCACACACCGATAAACGGAATCTTTGTGAGCGGGACGGCAAACCCGACGCGCCCTGCCACTTCCATCAGCCCGTTAACCATGGCAAACGCAGCGTCTCCCACGCCGTTAAGCACGCTCCTTGCAACATAAATCATGCCGAGGAAGAAATAGAAAAAGCTCGTAATCGAAAGCCCTTTCGCACCGATGGCAATGACCTCGGGGTCTGTCACAAAAATGCTGACAATGGTTTCCCCGAACAGCTGGCAGGGTATCAGCATGACGATGCTGACCACCACAACGCTCTTAAATCCAGCCTTGTACCCCTGTTTTACCCTGTCTATCTTTCCAGCGCCGATATTCTGCCCCGTATATGTCGTAAGCGCTGTACCCAGGGAATTGTACGGCTGCTGCACCAGCTGCTCAATGCGTCCGAGCGCGGTGTTGGCTGCAACCACGCTCTCCCCGAATCCGTTGACAATCCGCTGAAGGAAAATGCATGAAAACGCAATCAGTGCATTCTGGAACGCAATCGGCATCCCGAGCACAAAACACCGCCGTATAATGTCACCGCGTACAGGCCTGTTCTCCTTTTTCACGCGGAAGCATGAAATTTTGCGCAGGGCATAGATAAATGCGCCGGTGGCTGCCACGAGCTGTGCAATGACCGTCGCAAGCGCCACCCCGAAAACAGACCACCCATACACAATGACAAACAGAAGATCCAGACCAATGTTGATAAAACACGACAGCACCATAAAATACAGCGGTGTCTTGGAATCGCCCAGTGCACGCAGCACCGATGCCACGCCATTGTATGCCGCGATTGCCAGAATACCCGCGCAGGATACCCGCATATAGATAACCGCATCATCAAGAATCACACCCGGCGTGTTGAGTGCCACAAGCACCCACCGCGCCGTGGCAACGCCTATGATACCCATAAAAAGCGAAACTACCGCCAGCAGATACATGCCATTGATAATGCTTTTCTCAACCATGTCCATCCTGTCCGCGCCAAAGTACTGGGACACTACGACACCCACGCCTGCCGCAATGCCAAAACTCATCGCAAAAAACAGGAAGTTCAGGGAGCCGGTTGCGCCGACTGCCGCCAGCGCGTTTGGTCCGACAAAGCGCCCGACCACAATTGAGTCTACCATGTTGTAAAACTGCTGGAAAAGATTTCCAATCAGCATTGGAATTGTGAATTTGATAAGAAGCTTTACCGGGCTTCCCTCTGTCATACTGAAAACTGCCTGTTTTTCCATAATTTACTCCTCCGCAATATGATGTCTTTTTGTTCTTGAAGCACTATCATATCACGATTGAAAAATAAATCAATGGAGAATTTTAATATTCAGAAAAATTTTATCTAACAAAAAACATCAACCGCGGCATTCAGCTTTCCCTTGCGCGTCTCACCCGATATTTCCACAAAACGGAAGCGCCCGAATCCCCGCACGGAAACGGTTTCCCCGGGCTTTAACTGACCCGCATTATTTTCACTCACCCTTCCGTTAATCAGCACCTTTTTTGCCCGGAACAGGTCGACACTGCCGCTTCTTGACAGATTGTAGACTTTGGATATAATGCTGTCGGCTCGCGCCGCGCTGACCTGTACAGTCCTTCGTTCGAGATGTGTGATGGTTGATTCCGGTACCGTTTCCGCAATCCGGCAGTTTACATTGGTATGACGCACCTTGTCCAGGTTTTCGAGGATATAGGGCGCCATTTTCTCCGCGCAGAACAGGAATGCATGTTTGCCTGCAATCACAATGTCGCCTAACGTACTGCGCTCAATGCCAAGGTTCATCAGCGCACCAAGGTAATCCCTGTGGCTCAGCTCCTCGCCAAATTTTTCAACCAGCGGTGCAATCTCGATACACGCTATCGGAAAATCCTCCTCGTACCCGCATAGCTCCTCACTGCCAAAGCGCAGCATCACCCGCTCGCAGTCCGCCGTCCCCCCGAATACCGTGACGGCGGCATAAGAAAGCTCGCGCTCCATCTGATAGTAGATATCAAGCTCCGATGCAGACAAAAATCCCGTAAACAGGTACTGGCTGTTATTGTACGCCTTGTCGGCAAGCTCCCCTAACCGCTTTTTCCATAAAATATCTTCCGAATCCATATTCCTTCCCTTTCCGGCTTGTGGCTTATTCTTCCATCGCCTGCAGGTAATCCCTGTCCCACAAAAGTATTTTCAGCTTGCGCGCCGCCTGCACTGCGGGTTTTGTAAAATACTGGTTTGTCAGCACTGCACCGACCATCCTGTCATAATAATCGCGTCCCGCGTAAGCCTCCTGCACTGCCTTCACGCCGACAAGCCCCGTGTAGCGCTTGCACTGTATGGCATAGGTGACGCCATCCTTCTCCGCAAGAATGTCAATTCCATAGTCACCGCTGCTCCTTGTGACCTGCACATCAACAAATCCATTGGCTGAAAGCAAGTCCGCGCAGTAATATTCAAAGTCGAAGCCGTCCATCTCGTCCAGCTCCCTTGTCCTGGCATTTCTGCGAAACTGCCTGCAAAGCAGGACGCCTGCCACGGCAGTCAGCGCAATGACGGCCACAACTGCTGTTATGACCAATAACTGTGTATTCATATATGAATTCATTTCCGGCTTCCTTTTTCCATATTTTATCCCTGCGTTATTTGACAGCTCCTTATTTATAGCTCGTGTGTGCCCATATATGTTTCATAATACTGCCTCGCAGTTTTATCGTCCAGGGCAAAGCGCTTTTTAAGCTTGTCTATAATAGTCTCTTCGGCAATGCCGTCTTCCACCTTATCCAGTATAAATGCCTCAATTCCTTCTTCCCGACCCTGATATATTAATATTTCATCCCTTGAAAACTGTGCCATTGTCATATCGCATACCTCCTTATCCGATAATAAATCCACAAAAATCCCTCGTTCCAGCAGTAATCCCAGATACTCCTCTGTGCTTGATATGTTCACAGGTTTTATATATTTTTCATTTCTTTCAGATCTCTGCATATACGTTATCCCATTTGCTGTCAGCGCATAGTTTTGCATATCGCCTTCATAATGCATGAACCGTTCTGGTTTTAACTCCTGTTCAATGTATGCTAAAATTTCCTTTTGCGTCATTCGGAAATCATATACATGTACATCAACTTCCAAATCCGGACTTGCTGCCCTGTCCTTATTTCTCCTGGATGACGAAATGTATGATTCGCTTAGTGATATATCATACTGCAGCATTGCGGGCAGTCTGTTTTCCTGCTGTTCCAACCCCATCTGCAACAGATACAGTTTGGGCACCGGAAAATATACACGTCCTTTGCCGTACAGCAGCCGCTCGCTGTCCACTGTGGAACGTAGTCCCGCCACAATATATTCCAGCATCCTGTATGGAATATTAGGTGATACAGAGGACTGTTCCTCCATCATAATATAGAAAATATCATCACATAAAAATGCAAGATCATTCTCCTTGTTTCCAAACAGTACCGGACGCACATTGGCAGCCGATACTTTCTCGCTTTCCAGTCCCAATAAGTCAGCAGCTAGCTTCCTTTGCCGTTCTTCTGACTCATATACCTTCTTAAAAAATGTGTCTTTTGCCTTTCTGTTTATTGGTATTGTCTGTTCCGTCCCTTGTTGTGCATTCTTTTGATTCATTCCTGCTTTCTCCCTTGTCGTGTTTCCAAAATGACAGCTGATAAAAAGCAGTATACGTTACAAACATCTGTTTGTCAAGAACTTTTGTTTGTATCATAAAAAATTTATTGATATTTTTAGTATACACAATCCGTTCTTATTTCACAAGCGTAATGTACCGTCTTCGGCTGCCATTAAATTTTTTCTTTACAAATGCAGCCATATAGTGTATAGTGCGAGTAGCGGCATTGATTATGCCGCGTGTAACAATTCACTTTGATTCATTGCAGAGTAGAATCGCGTGCGTTAAGTGCCTTGTGAACAGGGAGTTGTCACAGGGACGAAAAAACAGTTTGTTTTGCGGTACGAGGTTCGCATCCCGCTGCTACATATTTGATATCTTTAAGGTCAGTGTCGAATGTTCTTTTTCGAATGCCTTGTTTGAAAGTCTCATTTGTGTAGTTTCAGGCTGCTGCATAAAGGAGGTTTTTTTATGCAAAAATTGAAGAAACACTATCTGGACTCTATGAAGGAGCTCACGGTCACCCGAAATCTCACCCTTTGCGGACTGATGGCGGCGCTTGCCATTGTCCTGAACTACACCACTTCCATCTTTATCACGCCCAATATCCGCATCGGCTTCTCCGGTTATCCGAACCGCGTAATCGAGTATATGTTTGGGCCGTTTGTCGGGGCAGTCTTCGGGGCTGTGCTTGACATCCTGAAATACTTCCTAAAACCTGACGGAGGCGCCTTTTTCTTTGGCTATACGTTCAATGTCATGGTTGCCGGCGTCATATACGGTTTCATCCTGCACAAAAAGCCCGTCAGGGTATGGCGCATTTTCATTGCCGAATTTCTGGTAAAGCTGATTGTAAACTGCGGTCTGAACACACTGTGGCTCTCAATGCTGGGCGGCAAGTCCTTTGTGGCGATTCTACCCGCGCGCATCATCAAAAATGTCATTATGCTGCCGATTGACACCATGATTTTGTTTTTTGTGCTTACATTTATATCCCTTATTTTGAATAAGTCCGAGTTTTCCAGCTATGGACGTGTAAAATAGGTGTTCCTGTCCAGTATGTGTTTCCATTTCCTTTTTTTGCCGAACACGCTTTTTCCCTTTTTTCACGCGGTAAAGTGTGATAAACTATAGTAAACGACAAAAGTGCGTGTTGTTTACTATAATTGATGCACACGACCGCATAAGGAAATTAGTCGCTTTGCGACATGCGGTCGGCGCAAGTAAACACAAATATTATTTGCGTTTACTATATTATTTAAGAACACTTCCACTGCTTTAGGACGTGTCTGAAAAATAATTCCTGCCAGCTGTACAGATGGCAGAAAACTTTTTTCGGACACGCCCTATAAAAGGGATTTTTAACGGAGGAATACATAATGGAATACAGTTACAACCGAATATGCGGCGAGATGAACCGGATTGTCAGCAAGTTTGCCCTGATATGGCTGGTTTTTATGACAGGCGTGTCACTTATTATCGGAGTGCTCTGTGCTTATGGCGTTCTGCCTCTGGCTGTGCTCTGGTCTCTTGCAGGGATTATTCCAACAGGGCTTGCACTGCTTGCGGCTGTATGCTTTTTTCACAAGCAGGTAAAACTGCTTGCACAGAAGCAGCAGATTTCCATGATGGCGTACCATGCCAAGCAGGTCATTAACAGCATCCAGCAGCAGATTCCCGATACCTTAATCAGCGACAGCAAAATTAAAATGCGCTATCTTGCCCGCCACGGAATTGATGTCGACGCCGCACTGGCAAGGCTCGGGCAAAATGTCGAGGCGTACAACGAGCGTGCACTTGCCTTTTTGCGGGAAAGCGACAAATATGAGGACACACTCTATGACCTGATGCAGGCAGGCACATTAATTCAGTACGGCACAAGCGCCCACGCCCTGAGGGTGCGTGCGAACGAGCTGGGACTGATAACCCTCACGGATACGGCATTTTTCCATGAAATAGAGGCGTATGCGGGCAGCCTTGACATCGTGCGCGCCAACTGGAAAAAGCTCTCCCTTGAGCTGGACGAGGCTTACACCATATTAAATGAGTACGTAAAATCACTCGGCCTGAAGGAGGACGCTGTCGACAAGGATGGCAACCACATGACCTTCAAGAAATGGAGCGAACAGCTTCAGGAAGCATTTCATGCACTTGAGCTTTATGACACCACCCGGGCAAAGCAGATACTGAGCGAGCTTGTCAAATTTCAGATAGACTCGGACATCACAAAATCGCTGAAGGCGATTATCACAAATATTGATGATATGATGGCAAACTAAACACTGCCTAAGCGTATTATAAAAGCCGACAAAACATTTTCGTTTTGCCGGCTTTTTGCGTATATCCGTTTTTCCTTTATCCTATGAGAATAAATTTTCCAGGCTTGCTAATTGGCGTGTTGTAATTTTAAATGTAACCTTCTTTGTCCCGCCATAATTGCCAATGCCTTTAATGGTCACACTGGCTTTTCCTTTCTGAATATTGTTGGTATAGCTGTTTTCAACAATTACAAAATCCGTACCCAGTGTCAAATTATCCGAACCTATTTTAATCTTAGTAAAATCTTCCTCAGTCAGTCTGATCTCATAGCCTGTGTATGCCTTCGCCCTGATATTGACAGATGCCGATGCGATATTTTTTGTCACAACGCGGTAATCCCTGATGGCTTCACCTTTGTAATTTGCATTGCCCTCCGCAGCTGTCACCTTTACCCTGATTGTGCTGCCTGCTGATGCTACATACGTACTATCCTTGAGCTCTGTTCCAGTTTCATTCCCAGACGCGTCATAGTTCACAAGATAATACTCCGTCGTGTAATCTGCGGCCTTAATCTTGGCATTGTCCAAAACAGGGATACTGATAAATTTACCAGGCTTGTCCTGATATACAGCATCCGGCACTGACAGGCCAGAGGCTGCCAGGTCTGCCTTCACGATGGTAAACTCACGTTCCGGAAGTGTGCCTGCAAATTTCCCGATTCCGGTAATCCTGACAAACGGCTTCTTTGCAGTATTACTTGTTGTCACCGCCTTGTTATTACCATATGTCAGCTTATAGTCAACGCCCTGACGCAGCACAACATTCTCATATTGTATGACAACTCCCGCAGAGGCTCCTTTCTTTGCATATGGCACAGTATCCTGTACAGTGCAGACCAGTTTTTCGTTAGGAACATTCGCCAGCTGAATGGGCGTAATTTTAAATGTCTTTTTTACGGTTCCGGTATACATGCCCTTTCCTGTAAAGAGTACAGAAGCCGTTCCCGGAGCAGTATTTTTGCTGTAAGCCACTGTATAGTCTTTTCCCAGCGTAACGGCAGGGCTGCCGCCGTTCTTCTGAATCAGTGCAAGGGCTTCCTTTGGCTGTTCCGCCCTGCCTGCCGAAAAATCATATTCCACGGAAGACTGCCATTTCGCGGTATCTACCTTTGCTACAGAGGAAAGTGATTTTCCAGTAATCTTAAACGTTTTGGATACACTTCCGTAGTATCCCATGCTTGGCTTTCCGGAAACAGTGACTGTTGCTGTCCCGACATTTACATTATTTGTATAACTTACTGTATAATTTTTTGTAGGTACATCGGTCTTTTTCCCGCCTACTTTCTCCTGAACCGTCACTGTGGGTTTAATTGGATAGCCAGTATACTCTGCTTTGCTCAGTGAAATTGCAACTGTAGTCTTGCTCATCAGCGTGCCGTCAGCGTGCACCTCGATTTTCCTGACTGCCTCGCCTGCATAGTTTCCGCTTTTTCCGCCAGCAATTACCATCTCATAAACGCCTGTATCTTTTACACCAGCTGTCGTCAGCGCCGCTTTGCGCTCCCCAGTAGCAGCATCCAGCGGATAATATGTTACCTGATAATCCTTTGTGCCAAGCTTCATGCCATTATAGGTAATTTTAGTTATCGGTTTCTGAACCTTGTTTGACAAAAGGAGGTCTGCCTGATACTGAACCGCAACATCCCTTGCATCCAGATCCTTTGGCAGAATTTCAAATTCCTTTGTCACCTTGCCGGCATAGTTGCCTTTTCCTTTTACTGTCACAACAGCCGTGCCTGCCTTTTTGTTGTTCTTGTATGAAACAGTATAATCAGTTCCAAGCTTCATTTTCCTTGAACCGTCATATACCTTTAACTGTTCTTCTGAAAGGACAACATTTTTGCCTGTATATACCTGGTCCGCAATGGGTTCCACTTCAAATATATTTTCCGCGGTTTCTGCGTCAACCGTCTCGCCTGCATTGCCCAGCTTTTTCTCTGCCAGAACAACAGTACCGCCTTCTGCTGCGGCCGGAACCGTTATTGTCACCTCACCCTTTGCATTCGCCTGATACTGCATTCCATTATAGCAGTCATACAAGTACGCATTTTCCTTCTGGTTCAAAAGGGTATATTCTATTGGTGCATTTGTAATGTTTAAAGCAACTGTCAAAGTCGTGCCCGCATAGCTCCTCGCAAAGACATCGAGTCCCTTGGCGTTATCAGCCTCTATAGTCTTACGTGAACCCTTTGCCAGTACCTTTGAATACCTGTTACGGATATCCAACAGTTTTTTGTAGTGTTTCAGTGTGGCATTATTTGCACCTGGTTCTGTCTGGGACCAGTCAAAATCGTAACGGTTTGTATTGTACGGATAATTTTCCGAGCCTGTTAATCCGATTTCCTCACCGTAATAAATGACTACCTGTCCTTTTGTCGTCAGCTGTAGCGAAGCTGCCACTTTTGCAAGCGCCTGTGCTTCTTCTTTTGTCTTGTTGTAGTTATAGTCTCCTGTTGATGTGTCTGTCAGCTTAAAGACAAAACCATCCTCGTCATGGCTGCTCAAAAATGCGCCCAGTGTAGCGGTGTTATCAATTGCTGTGTTTCTCGCCGTCAGGAACCCTTCTGTTTCACTGATTTTTCCTGTTACAAAATCAATCGCCTTGTCGTTATAGTCAAAGTCTAACAGGGCATCCATGCGTCCTGTTCTCAGCATTCCGGCATCTGTTGCATAGCCGCCGCCTGCATATTCTCCAATCATCTTGAAGTCAGGATTTATCTGGGTCAGTGCATTCTTAAATGCAGACCATGTTGTGTCATCTACATGTTTTACAGTATCGACACGGTAATAGTCAATATCGTATTTACTAATCCAGTTTGACTGCCATTCTACGAGCAGCTCCCTTACCTCCGGGTTTTCTGTCAGGAAATCAGGAAGTCCGGAAAGCGAGGACTGCTGGTCGCTTCCGCTTACGATCTCATCATCATTTCTTAACATGCGCAGGGAGCCGTCCCCTGTCGGATAGTTATTAAAGTAATTCGTGACATCATCGCCATAGCCGCTGTGGTTTAGTACAACGTCTACCATGATTTTAATGCCCTTCGCATGCGCCGCATCCAGCAGTGCCTTAAATTCGGCTTCTGTACCAAGGTGCGCATCCAGGTTTTCAAAGTTCTTTGCCCAGTAACCGTGGTAACCCCATGCCTTTGTGACGGCAGGATTGTCAACGGAATTTGCAACCAGCTGGTTTTCTACAATCGGGGTAATCCAGATTGTGTTGACGCCAAGGTCTTTGAGGTAATCCATCTTCTGTGTGAGACCTGCGAAATCCCCGCCATGATAGCTCGAACAGCCTGTCTCGGCATTTTTGTCGTAGCTTCCCGGTGCATTGCCGTTGTTGTTGGATGCATTTCCGTCAAAGAAACGGTCTGTCACCGTAAAGTAAATCACTGCCTCATCCCAGTCAAAATCATCGGCAATGTAGCTTGAATTGCTGCGCGGAATGACATTTACGCTTACTTCTGTCGCATATTCATTGTTGTACTTGTCATATACGGTAATCGGAAATGTTTTTGTTCCGGCGGATGTTGTGTCCTTGACTGCAATCGCATACTGCATCAGCGCCGGGTCAATCTCCGCAATGCCGCCGCCGATAGTCCTTAAATCTACGGTTGCACGCGATACGATGCCAGATACATCCACCATCTCTCCATTGCTGTCCTTTGCATCCAGTGTCAGTGTCAGTACGTTGTTGTCATTGTAATCCATTGTGTCATTCTGCATAGCAGCATCCAAAGCCATTTCATAAAGCTCATAAGTGCATACAGAATAGTCATTTCCATCAATAGTCTCTTTCTTTTCGTTGAATCGGTCACATACATATACGCCTTCCGAATCTTCCGTTTCTTTTAGGAGATAACGGTAATAGTAGGTGCCGATTGCCAGATCCGGCATATCATATCTGAAGCGTTGTTCAGCCGTATCATAGGTCATCTCATATGCTGATTTCTGGAAAGCGCCCGCTTCATCCTTTACACCTATCTCCACACTTGCCGCTGCAAGTCCTTTGTCCCCGGCAAGAAATGCATTGTCGTCCCTATAATAGAAATGAATGCTGTCATCACCCGGATCTATATCATATCCTGTATTATATGGATAGACATAGGTAATTCCTTTGCCTTCCTCAATCTTAATCTTTACAATATTCTGGTCTGTTGGCAGTTCACAGAAATAATCAGTGCCGTCCTTTTCTCCCCAATGCTCACCGGTTGTTTCATCTGTCCGCTCCAGACAGAAGCTGATTGAACTCAGACCCTGTTTTACAGGTATCACTGCCGTTGCAGTTCCGTTCTTTTCCTCAAATTTTACGAATACATCGGAACCGAATCCACTGTTCCATGTATAGAAATACCAGTCCGCATCCTTCTGTGTCTCACGCGTGTACTCTGCAACCAGATATCGTGACAGTATTGGTTTGACCTCTGGAAGCTCCGTATAAATCTTCGTTCCATCGTCACTTACCATATACAATGTGACTTCCTCTGCCATATCCGTATTGGTGTATTTCCGGTTGAGTTCTTCCCAGGTCCAGACGCCAACGCCTTTATTTTTCGCCTTGAGTCCCAGTCCCGTATAGCTTAACTTTACGGTTGCCTTCAGCCAGGTATTGCCGTCTGACAGTTCCACTGCCTCGTCAAAATTATGCTCTGCGCCTCCGTCAACACTTACCTCACCGGACTTCACTTCATTCCATATCCAAAGTGCAGACGCATCTACTGACCTGTGGCTTTCATCCCTGTCATAGTAATAAATCGTATATGTATAGACCACATCTACTACGGACACTGTCATGACAGCCGTATTATTATTCGCATCCGATGCCGTCAGCGTGAAGGATTTTACACTCTCCGGGAAATCCTCGGTAATCGTTACCTTGGTTCCGTCCAACGTAATTTTGTCTTTATATGTAGCTGCCTGCGTTTCTTCGGACAATGTGTAAGTTACTTCCGCGTCTACCGAATTGCCCTCAATGTCATATAATTTTAGCTTCGCCGGAAGCTCCACACTCCCGCCGCGGGCAATGTCCACTTTGCCCTGCTCCAGTCCTGCAACAAAAAACTGGTTATTTTTGTCTTTATCGCTTGTCAGCGGGTTGGTGTTGCGGATATCCGCTGTCCAGCCTGCATTGTTTTCCTTGTCGCCGTAGAAAAACTTATACGCATATACTCCCGGTGCCAGGGAAACCGTCACTTCCCATTCCCCGGTCTCTGCGTTTTTCTTCATCATGTACTCCGGCGCATGTTTCGTCCAGCCGTTCATACTTCCTACGACGGATACCTGCTCGTCATCAGCAAGCTTGTCATTGACGTAAGAGAATGTTACCTTATCTTTGTCAATTGCAGGATATTCGCTTACTCCGCCAACGGTAACCTCCACAACAGAGTTCGGGTCAGCGCTTTCCGTCTTGTTATCGTTTTTAGGATCTGTGATCCAGGACGTGCCCACGATAAACTTATATTCATGTGATCCTTTTGAAAGTGTACATGTAACTGACCATACACCTGTCGCCGGATCGTATTCCATTGCAACCGGACTTGTTCCCCAAGATGTCCAGTCTCCTGCCACCGAAACAGATTCTGCCTGCGGGTCATAGTAATGAAATGTGACGCTACTGCCCTCTACTACAGGACTTGTCAGGCCTTCTGGTTCGTCGGGATACACCACAAGCATAAATTCACCTGTCGTTTCATTATTCGTGTCGTCAATCCTTGTTGTCTTGGCATCCGCCCCTTCGCCTGTGGTTACCTCAAAATAGTATTCATAAGCCGTCTCAAGTTCAACGGAATTGATGGTTGCGGAATAAACCGCACTGTTTTCGTCATCGAATGCCATCGGAAGCTCCGTATAGCTGGTATCCATCCCGCTATCAGCCTTTTTCCTGTATTTCACTGTCACTTTATCAGGATATTCTCCGTGAGAAGGGTAATAGTACAGCTTGACATTGCTGACATTATTGTCACTGACTATCTGCGGGTTTCTGTAAATTTTGCTGTTCCCTTTCGCATTCAGATTAGCAGTGTCTAAACTCCATGTACCATTCCATACGCCTTCTTCATTCTGCTTCGCACCCGTTTCAAATCCGTATTCATATATTCCCTTTTTCTTGAGTTTTGATGTCGGAAGCTCTACGGAATATAACCCTGTGCTTTCGTCCTTCTCCAGCTGAATCTTATCAGCCCAGCTGGCATCCCATGCGCCCTTAACAACAACTGCCTCCGGCGCGCTGCCGTCAAAGTAGAATGTGACCGCACCCGGATCATTTCCATTCTCAGTGCCTGTCGTATAGTTGACTGTCGGGCCTGCGTATTCACCAGGTTCTACCGTAAACTTTCCTGTTCCTGCGGCATTATTCGTATCCTGGATCTCTGTTATTTTTTCCTGCTCTCCTTCTTTTGAAACAACTTCAAAATAATACTCATAATCGCCGATTTCCAAATTTCCCATTTTTGCAGAGTAAACTGCTGTGTCTACGCTGTCTCTGCTCATTTGTACCGCAGAATAGCTATTGTTATTCTCCCCGCTCTCAACTGCCACACGATACTTCACGCTTACTTTGACAGGATATGTTCCATGTGATGGGTAATAGTACAGCATTACCTCATTATTCGCACCTACTTGTGGATTTCTGTAGATTTTACAGTTTCCCTTCGTATTTGGATTGGCAGTATCCTTGCTCCATGTACCACTCCATACACCACTATCATTTTGGCTGGCACCTGTTTCAAATCCGTATTCATAAGTTCCTGTTTTCCCAATTTTGGAAGTCGGAATTTCTACAAAGTATAAACCTGTATCCGTATCCTTCTCCATCTTGGTCTTTTCAGCCCAGCCATCACTCCAGCTGCCCTTTACGATAACTGCTTCGCTTGCACTGCCGTCGTAATAAAATGTTATTGCACCTGGGTCATTTCCCCCCTCAGTTCCTGGGTTATAGTTAATTGTTGGTCCTAAATATCCTTTCGCAATAACAGTAAATTTCCCGGTTCCTTCTGAATTATTTGTGTCCTGTACTGTATTGTCATCTACTTCAAAATAATATTGGTAGTCCCCTTCTTCCAAACCTTCTAAAGTAATAGAATAATATGTATTCCCAGATTTACGGGACATTGATTTTGTCGTTTCTGCTGCTGATGCGCCATCCCCCGCTGACCGATATTTTACATTGACTGCTGACGGATATGTTCCATGTGACGGATAATAGTACAATGTCACATTGCCATCCGCATCAACATCCGGATTCCTGTTTATTTTTGAGTTTCCGCTGCTGCTAGGATTTTCTGTGTCATTTCTCCATCCGTTACTTTGATCCGTCTCCGGATAACTTGCCAATTGAAATCCATATTCCACACTCTTCCATCCAATTGTCTCTACCGGAACTGTAATCTGCCAGGTTGATGTATCTGCCTGTTTCTCCATTGGAATCGGACTCCCCCAGTTCCAGCTTCCCTTAACGGATACACCACTTGTATTTTCCGTATCTTTATAATAGAATGTCACATTACCTGAAGTATCAATTGTAGGTCCGGCATATGTATTTTCTTCTGCCTGAAGGACTTTTGACTCTTCGGTTTCTGTTTCCTCCTCTGTCTGTGTCTCACTTTGCGTTTCTTCCTCTGTCAGCGTCTCACTTTCCGGCTGACTACCTTCTTTATCCTCTGCATGATCTTCTGTTTCACTTTCTTCTGTCGTTTCTCTGGCAGTCTGTGTCTCGCTTGCTTCCTCGTCATTCTGCTGCTGTTCTTCCGTCAGCGCCTCACTGTCCTGCTCCGTCCCTTCTTGCCGGGATTCTGTTGTTTCTTCCGTGCTTCCTTCTGCTGTCTCTTCCACTGTGGTCATCTCGGCAGCCTGTACCGTACCTCCTGAAATCGGCACCGCGGTCACAACCATTACTGCTGCCATTATGGCACCCAGCACTGTCTTGAAGCGTTTCTTCAATTTCATTTTCGTTCTCCTTTCTTTTCAGTGCGTTTTTTAGAAAACGTTTTCCTCGTTCCACGAAACATTTCAGTAATGCATACTCTTAAACAAGTCTTATGCAATATACCTTGTCCAATTTGCTTGCTAAAAGGAAACTATTATTTCGCAATATTTCGTTAAGTTAATTATATATGGCATAAATAATTAATACAATTAGCTGAATATGACAAATTTAGCGGATTATTTTAGTACATTTTGCCAAAAACATATTATTTGCCATATAGGCTACATCTTGCAAATCGGCTGATTTCCTAATACGCACCCAGACACGAAGAACCAATTACCTAAAATTTAATCGGGCATGATGCAAAATTAACATATTCTGCATCATGCCCGACAATAATACCAATTATATAATATTTTTCACCAATATTTTTTATTATAATATGTGTAGTACATAAATTATTCTTTTGTTTTTATCTGAAAACAATTTATTCCACATCAAACAACGCCGTCTCAAGCGCCGCGATGTCATCCGCGTTCGGCGTGTATATATTGTCTGCAAGCTCTATCCTGATGTTCATGGTCTGTGGCTCGCTGTACTGTACGTCCGCAAGCACCGTCTCCATGCTGTTTTTAAATTCCAGGATGACCTGTTTCACCATATCCTCCTTGGAGGGCGCACTCTCCGGCGCCTTTGCCCATTCCTCGGTCATCGCTGCCACATTGTTCTGGTGCAGCTCCAGCGCGGGTTTAAAAATGTTCATTTTCTCATATGACACTGTGACAATATAAGAACCGTCGCTCTGTTTGCTCGCCTCGTCGACGGTGTAGCGCACCTTGGAGAGCAAGTCCATGTAGGCTGCACGGAACTCCTCCTTGTAATCATCCGATGCTCCGATTCTGCCACAAAATGTGCTGACTCCTGTATCGATTCCTCTCTCGTAAAGCGCCTGTGCATCCTCCTCGGTGCCAAGCTTCATCTTGACAAACGCCGTTGAATCATTTTTGTATGACGCGTCCAGAAGCGCCTGCAGGTATGTCTTGACAGATGTGTCTGTCGAACAGCCGCCCAGCACTGCCAACGCCAGGATGCCCACTAGCAATATTCGTATCTTATTCCAAATTTTCTTCATACTTTTTTCTTTCTATTTTTCATACGAAGGCGCATATCCCAAATCATTGAGATATGCGCCCTGAGTTTCCATACTAAATTGAGGGATACTCCAATTCCACTTTATCCAGATGCCATATTTCATCCACATACTGCTGAATTGTCCTGTCCGAAGAAAACTTGCCCACTTTTGCCACATTGAGCATTGCACTTCTTGCCCATCCCGCAGTGTCCCTGTAAGCCCGCTCCACTCTCTTCTGCGCGTCAGCATATGAACGGAAATCCTTTAAGATAAAGTACCGGTCAGCCTTGTCCGTGTCAAGCGTGTTGAGCAGGGAATTGTAAAGGCTCCTGAACAGCTCCCTGTCGTCAGCATATGTGCCGTCCACAAGCTGGTCAACGACCTTCTTGATTTCAGTGTCCGTATTGTAGATATCCATCGGGTTGTATCCGCCATTATTTTCAAAATTAATAACCTCGTCGGAACTCAATCCGAAAATAAATGCATGCTCCCTTCCGACTTCCTCCACAATCTCCACATTCGCGCCGTCCATCGTGCCAAGCGTCAGGGCACCATTGAGCATAAACTTCATGTTTCCTGTGCCGCTCGCCTCCTTGGAAGCCGTGGAAATCTGCTCTGAAATGTCTGCCGCCGCAAAAATCAGCTCCGCGTTTGACACTCTGTAGTCCTCTATAAACACGACCTTGATTCTGTTCTTGACTACCGGGTCATTGTTCACCTTGTCTGCCACCGCGTTAATCAGCTTAATCGTCAGCTTGGCATTCTTGTAACCCGCAGCAGCCTTTGCGCCAAAGATGAATGTCCTTGGGTAGAACTCCATGCTCGGGTTTGCCTTCATCTGGTTGTACAGATACATTACATGCAAAATGTTGAGCAGCTGCCTCTTATACTCGTGCAGACGCTTCACCTGCACGTCAAAAATGGAATCCGGGTCAACGGTAATTCCGTTGTGTTCCTTGATATATTTTGCAAGGCGCACCTTGTTCCTGCGCTTGATTTCCATAAATTCCTTCTGTGCCACGGGGTCGCTTGCATACTTTGCAATACCGTCTATCACCGGAAGGTTGACAATCCAGTCCTCACCGACTTTCTCCGTCACCCAGTCCGCGAGCAGCGGGTTTGCGTGAAGCAGGAATCTTCTCTGCGTAATACCGTTTGTCTTGTTGTTGAACTTGCCCGGATACATCTCATAAAAGTCTTTGAGCTCCTGGTTCTTGAGAATCTCCGTGTGCAGCTTTGCCACACCGTTTACGCTGTAGCCCGCAACAATTGCCAGATGCGCCATCTTAATCTGACCGTCCGCAATAATCGCCATCTTTTTGATTTTGTCAGCCGGTTCCGGATACCTGTTCACGATATCGAGGAGGAATCTGCGGTTAATCTCCTCCACAATCTGGTAGATTCTCGGGAGCAGTCGCTGGAACAAATCTACCGGCCACTTCTCAAGCGCCTCTGCCATGATGGTATGGTTCGTGTATGCGCAGGTCTTTGTCGTAATCTCCCATGCCTCGTCCCACTCAAGACGGTAATCGTCGAGCAGGATACGCATCAGCTCTGCGATTGCCACTGTCGGGTGGGTGTCATTGAGCTGGAATGTCACCTTTTCATGAAAACGGCGGATATCGTCATGCTTGGACATATATTTCTCAATCGCAGTCTGCACGGATGCCGAGATAAAGAAGTACTGCTGCTTTAAGCGCAGCTCCTTTCCGGAAACATGGTTGTCATTCGGATAAAGAACTTCGACAATATTTCTTGCAAGGTTGGTCTGCTCTACCGCTTTCTGGTAATCACCCTTGTCAAAGGAGTCCAGGCTGAAGCAGTCCATCGGTTCCGCATCCCAGATTCTGAGTGTATTGACAATGCCATTCCCATAGCCGACAATCGGCAGGTCATAGGGCACTGCCTTGACGGACTGGTAATTCTCCTGATACCAGATCAGCCTGCCGTCCTCCTCGCGGCATGCGACATTTCCGCCAAACTTAATGACCTTGGTATACTCCGGACGGCGAAGCTCGAACGGATTGCCATCCCTGAGCCAGTCATCGGGAACCTCCCGCTGGAATCCGTCCCTGATTTCCTGCTTGAACATACCGTAACGGTAACGGATTCCGCATCCGTATGAGGAATACCCGAGTGTTGCAAGCGAGTCAAGGAAACATGCTGCAAGACGTCCAAGACCGCCGTTTCCAAGCGCTGCGTCCGGCTCCTGATCCTCTATCACATTAATGTCAAGTCCAAGCTCCTCCAGGGCTTCTGAAAATTCCTTATATGCCATCAGGTTAATCATGTTATTGCCAAGCGCACGTCCCATCAGAAACTCCATGGACATATAGTACACGGTCTTCGGATCCTGCTGCTCGTATGCTTCCTGTGTTTTGAGCCAGTTGTCCACAATGGCGTCCTTTACCGCATAAGCCACTGCCTGAAAAATCTGCTGCTCTGTAGCCTCCTCAGGCGTTTTTCTGTACAGGGTCTTGATATTGTACAGTACGCTCCTCTTAAACATTTCCTTGTCAATGACTGGTTTTTTCGGCATGTCGTTACCTCCCGTTTTACCCCGTGCCCCGTTTCTTAAAAGTATATTCCCAAAAAGCCTGTACCTGACTGCAAGCGGTTGTTTTTCCCCCTCCTGAAACGTTGATGCAGTGTCCTCTGATACATCAGGCATGCTCCGTCTGCGGTTTTTACTCCAAGGATTCTGAACACGTAATTTGGTTAATTTTTTGCTATATTTTATAAATTCTGTTCTCATTCTACATATTATAGCATACTATGTCAAATGTTTAAATGATTAATTTATCAAAATGGAATTTTTTTCTTCCTCCGCCTCTTCCTCGGTTTTCATCTCCTCCGATTCCTCTTCTTTTTCTTTGTCTATATCCGTCGTGATGTCATTCCGCCTGTCTATTGCCTCCTGCACCTTCTCCTCAAGCTCCTGTGACGCCTTATCCAGGACACCAGATGCCTCCGCCTGAAATGCCGCATCCACGCCGGCATCCACTATCGCCTGCTTTGCCTGTTTCACACCGCCAAGCGGGTCAAGCTTAATGTGTTCCAGCTCAAGCTCCCGCGCATCCTTTATCTCCTGAAGCCCCTTACGCCTAAGCTCCGCCATATATCCGTAGTTTTCTGCAAGCAGGTCCTGCGCCATTTCAGCGTGGTCGGCTGCAAGCCGTTTCCGGTCTTCCTCGCCAAGGCTTCCATCGCCTGCCGCCTCGGCTGCCCTGTCAAGCTCGTCGCTGATTTCGCGCATAATCTGGTTGACCTCGGAAAGCTTGCTGTAGCCGTCATTTTTCAGTTCCTCAATCGTGCCGACTGTCTCAAGCTCGCACCTTGCCGCCGACACACCAAGCCGCGCCGCCGATTCCTGAATCTGTGCGCCTGCCGCATCCGGCTCTTTGCGGGCAGCATCCGACTCCTGCGCCTTGCCTGCCGTCTGCTCCTCCTCATCCTCCTGCTCCTCAAAGCTCTTGAGCATCATCAGAAGCTCCTCGTTCTTCCTGTCGATTTCTTCCTGTGCGCCGGAGCTTCCTGCCACGCCATTGAGCGCATCCTTCACGCGCTGTTCGTTCTCCTCCTCCTGGCGTTTTTTCAGTTCCTGCATTTTACCAAGCGCGTCCTGTCGCTTCTGAATTGTCTCCTTGTCCTCCCCGGATGCATAGGAATTCTGGATTGTTTTCATCAGCTCGGATATTTCATTCTGTAAGTTGTCCTGTTCGCTCCTGAATGACTCCGCTCTTTCCTGCTCGCGCATCAGTACCCGTTCCATATGCACGTCCGCAACGTTTCTCGTCTCCTGCTGCCTATCCTGCCCGCTCCTTCGCCTGCCTTCGTGCGAAATTGTCACCTTGCACTGCGGTCCAAACGCATCCTGTTTTCCCACATTTATGGAATTTGTAATCCCTGCATTCGTCTTATTGTTGGAAATATTATCCGACGTTATACGCATTTCCCTGCGAAATCCTGCCATATTTATCTGCATACTGCTGCCCTCCTTTATGTTTTATATATTTATATCGACATAATCAGGCTTTTCTCTAATAGTCGACAGCAAAAAAGGACAACCGTCCAGCCTTTTGGCTCAACCGTTATC
This sequence comes from Lachnospiraceae bacterium UBA7205, assembly GCA_002490665.1. Classification (GTDB taxonomy): domain Bacteria; phylum Bacillota; class Clostridia; order Lachnospirales; family Lachnospiraceae; genus COE1. The sequence goes on from DKUL01000049.1 coordinate 20,989, forward strand.
CTTTTCTGCATGGACTTTGCAAGGGGAAGGAATCCCTGCCGAAATGCCTGCGGCAGCGATAAGTGGTACTGTCAGAAATAAAAATACGTTTTTAAGCGAAACGGTCTCTCCAATAGCGCCGGACGCCACAACACCGACAGGTCCTGAGATATAGGTCATAAAGGAGAAAAAACTAAACGCACGCGCCTGCATGTCCTTGGGCGCTTCCATCTGTATGATGGTTGCATTTAATACGGAAACCAGACCTACCGAAATTCCGATTAGGATGCCTGCCAGAAACGGCAAAGCTGCATTGTCACAATACAAACCAGCCAGTCCTGCCGCTCCAAGAAAAAATCCTGCCACCATCAAAATATTTGACCTGGCGGTATTTGATATTTTGGGCAGCAAAAGACCACTGCAAATGCTTCCCAGTGAGCTGCACACCATAAACACCGCATAGCTCGAATCCATGAAATGATTCTGTGAAAAATATGCCGGCATGAGTGCATCAACCGGCGTCATTGCAGCATTTCCCAGAAAGGTAACAACAATGACCATAAAAATGGTTCTGTTTTTCAGGACAAAACCAAATCCACTTTTCATGTCCGCCAGAACTTCCCTGACTGAACAAAAACCCTGACTGCTATCTGCCTCGACGCCTGACAAAAACAACACACTCAGGAAAAAGGTTACGGCATCCAGCAAAATTGCGCTGGGAATGCCCAGCAGTGCGATCAGCACGCCAGAAACGGCATATGACAAAATCTGTATAATTTGCTGTATGATATTGATGCTGACCCGCGCTGTCATAATTTCTTCCTTGGTAACCAAAACGGATATAATCGCATTTCTTGCCGGGGTAACAAACGAACTGAAAAGGGACTGTACCGTCACCAGGATGATAAGACTCGCTGCATTGACGAGATTGCAGTAATATAATACGAGCAAAACCAGTAAAACGATCCCCTGTAGCAAAGATGACATCAACAATATTTTCTTCTTGGAGTATCGGTCCACAAAAGCAGAGGTAAATACCGAGAGAAACGAAAATATAATTTTTATGGCAAAAACGTAGCTTGTGATGAGCGTCGACTTTGTAACAATATATACCAGCTGCGCAAATGCAATGTCGTCCACAAAGTCCCCAATGGTGGAAATACTGGATGCAATCCAGAAATTCCTAAAATTACGATTCTTTTTAAGCAAGTTTTTCATCCGGTTCTCCTTCAAGAATTCCTTCCAGCAGACCGCTGTTCAACGCTTTTCTTAGCTCACAAAAGCTTTTTAATTTGTCCTCCACTGTCATAGTGGGGTTGTCATATGTATACAACCAGAGCCATTTTATAATTCTACAGTCCTCATACCAGTCACAATTTATATCCTCACATGGATTCTTTTGGTAGCTAAGTGCTAATTTTTGATATAGCTTCTCTGCCACTCGCTCCGCATTATCATCTGCTATTCCAATCGAGTTTTCCAAATCAAGTTCTGTCATATAATTTTTTTGATTATTTGCATACAATTCCGGTGAAATATATGGAAAAAATTTAATTGCAGCCTTTCCATAATATTTTTTTGCAATAGCTTTAACATTAAAATACAAATCATCTATCTGTTCAGGTGTTGCAATTTCATATGCGTGATAAGTAAGTTCAGAAAATGACGGCAGCATTTGAATTCTATCATATACATAATCACATATTTCAAGCAACTGATGAAATGCATTGTTTTTGACAACCATGATTGCTGGAAGAACATTTACGTCTTCACAGTTTAAAGTGCGTATTTTATGCAAAACTTCTTCTGTCCTTGGAGCCCCCTCCGATTGGTCAAAAGGGTTTTCTATTGAGACAAGATATGCATCAATATGTGCTTTTTTACTCTTTTTAATAATTTCCTCATCCAATAGTCTTCCATTTGACAAAATATACGGAGAAATACCTGTTTCATCATATAAATATTTACAATATTCAAATAGTCTGTCACCCATTACAAGCGGTTCTCCACCACTAAATCTTACGTGCAGATTTTTATGATATTTTTCCTTTATAACCTTGATTAACCTTACATAATTATCAAACAAATATTCAGGCATATCAAAGTTATATTTTTTTCTATCTCTTAATGCATAGAAATGACAATATGAGCAATCGCAGTTACACTTACCAGTTGCAGTAATGCTCAATGCCCATATATCAGATTCTTCTAAAAATGTATTCATATTTTGTATACTAATTATTTATAAAAAATAATCTCTTCCTCCCAATTTTTATTCAGTGATAAGTATATCTGTAATTATACGAAGTATCTGTCAAACATCTAGTTTATTTCCAATTTTACAATAATACCATACAAACATTACTCCGAATTAATTTTACTTGTCTGTAGCAATGTTGTATGGAATTATAAATGTTTTCACGCAATCCAGTTATTAGATGGTATGTGTGAGCAGATCTGTAGAATAGGCAATATGTGCCTTACTACTCTGTTTTTCCATGAAAGCTTTCAGCTTCTCAGCCTTTGTCATATGTATCACCTCCAAAATTATTTTCATGTAGCTTATCTACAGTATTTACCTTACCACATCTGCATACCAATGCCCATGACGTTTGCGTGAAACTTTATAAGATTTCGCGAAAACGTCATGGGCATTATTAAAAGTATGAATTATAATTTAATAATAGTTCTACACAACTAATTCAAAAAATATTAAGGATGGTTATTCATTATGAAAAAGAAACTGCTTACTCTAATTTTATCCCTGTTAACGGCTCTCACTATTACATCATTTCCAGCGAACATGGCAGGAATCTCTATTCTTTCGTTTCACGATTTGTCCATTGATAAAAAAGATTAATACGCTGCCCCGCCAAACTGTTCCTTGTAATAGTTTACAAGTAATGTCATCATTTCCCTTTCTTCGTACAGGTCCGCAATCGCAATGGCATAGGAAAGATATCTTTTTGCAGCCATGACATTGCCCTGATCTTCCACGATATAGACATATGCAAGTTCCGATAAGAGCTCTGCTATCTGAAAACTATCATTTCGACCGAGTGTTTCAATGATGTTTTCCAGATACAGGATTTTCGCATCCCCATACTGTTCCATGTCGGTCAGCAATTTCCCCAGATTCAGCTTTGCCAGTTTTGTTTCGTGAAAACGAAACTGGTCTTCGCCTCTATCGCATTCATGCTGTAAGTCATAGAGCATCCTTTCCAGAATATCCCTTGCCTTTTCAAGGTGATCCATCTTATATTCCGCAAATGCAATATTGTTTATCGCCTTTGTCTCCAAATATGTATAGGTGTGCGTATTTTTCCCAATCTCATCCAAATCCAGTGTCCGGTTTAAGATGCGCATCAGATCCGTGTGATAATCCTGTATGCTGATTCTGTCCTGACAATAATCCAGCCTGCCCCGCACCAACTCAATAAACGAACGGTTATCCTCCGCTTCCGCCCCCAGAATATCCTCGAGCGTTGCAAGCAGCGCTTCCGCTTCCTGGTATTTGCGTTCGTTCATGGCACCATTGATACGCGACCTTAGCATCAGGGCTTCTATATTTCCTGTATTGAGCTGATCCACATAATACCGTTCTTCCACGTCAATTTTTTCAGCCAGCGCCTGATAATGGTTCCTGCTCGGGTGCCTTCCGTTTTCTATTTTGGAGTAGCTTTCAACTGCACATATGCCATCACAGGCATCCTCCTGACTGAACTGTTTTTTCTTTCTTGCCTTTCTTAAATACTGCCCGACATCCTCTACCATCATTTCATCCGGACGCAGCTGATACCACAGCCCATTCCTGCCAATACCCAGTTCATCATACATACGGGATATCATGCCATATATTTTTCTATATCTATCCGGCACGAGAGAATCCTCCAAAGCTGCCAGCATCTCCACTAATTCAAGCGCATAGTATGTCGACTTATATTTTATCAGTAAATCCAGTCCTTTTTTCAGTTCGGTATGCTTCTTTTGGATATCCTCATTGCAGCAGCGGCTCCACAGGTACACTGCAGGGGGATAAATAAAAACCTTTTCGGAGTCGTCCATATCCCCCTGCTCAATATAGGAAATGACCTTTCCCAAGCATGACAAGAGCTGGCATTGATTCATCCGCCGCGTCTCCATCGCCAGCCGCAAATACACTAGGTATAGAAACAGCTCCGATGCCCCTATGCATCCATCTATCCGGTCAGCGCTTAAAATTGCAGGACATGTTTCCATAAGCGCCTTTTCGTAACAGCCCTGCGCCTGCTCTAAATCGCACGTTACTTTCTCTGCAATGATACCATTAACATAATAGGTGCACTGCCGTATCAGATGCTGGTTCAATGCAGGATTACTTACTGGCATCTTTGACAGATGCATCGCCAGTGCCTTATATTTTTCACGGATAAGCAGCACATTCAAGTCCCCTTTCCACCGCCAAAATCTTAAACTGTCCTCCGATACATACACGTTCAGCCCTTTGGGCGTATAGCCTAACCGCTCAAACAGCATTTTCAGGGAGAGAATGTCCGGTATTCTTTCCCCATTTTCATATTGGGAATAGGTCGATATTCCACAAATTCCACGACAGACACTTTCCTGGCGAATCCTTTTCTTTTTACGGACTGTCATCAGGACTGCCCCTATCTCCATCCCCATAAAAAGTCCTCTTTCCTTACTCCGGGCTCATGGTCTTTTCATGCAGGAGCCCCATTTTCAGCTCATAGTAATCCGGCGTCATGTCCATATAGTGCACATGCGGGTTGATGAAACGCTGCTCCTCCTCCCAGATTTCCTCGCCAAGCTGCCGCTTGACATACGCGCGGATTTCCTCAAGCGTGGGAAGCTCGTAGACACGCTTTCCGTTCTCAAATACTTTTATCTGTAATGGCTTTGCCGTACAGCCTGTAAACTTGAGGTTGCGCCATGGCATATTGGGGTCGACAAAGCGAAACGGCGTGCTCATGTCAATCTCCTCGTCCGCCTTTGCTATCAGGTCCGCCTTTGCCTTTCCGTTCTGGTCATAAATCCTGTACACCTTTTTCAGCCCGGGGTTCGTAATCTTTTCCACGGTGCCCGAAATCTTGATGCGCGGCGTAAACACACCGTTTTCCTCAACCGCCGCTATCTTGTATACCGCCCCGAGCAGTGCAAGCGTATCATCGGAGTAATCACTCGTGGCGCCTGTAATCAGGCGCTCGCCCACGCCGTAGCTGTCGATGCACGCCTTCTGTGTATTGAGGGAGGAAATCGTGTGCTCGTCAAGGCTGTTTGACACAATAATCTTGCAGTCGGCAAGCCCTGCCTCGTCCAGCATTTTCCTAACCCTGACGGACTGGTACGCCAAATCCCCGCTGTCGATGCGGATTCCTTTCAGCCGTTTTCCCATCGGCTCAAGCACCTCGTGCGCCACGCGGATTGCATTGGGAACGCCGGACTTCATCGTGTCATAGGTATCTACCAGAAGCACGGTATTGTCAGGGTAATTGACTGCATAATTTTTAAACGCCTCATATTCATCCTTGTAATACATGACCCAGCTGTGCGCCATGGTGCCGCCCACGGGAATGCCGAACATCTGCCCCGCAAGCACTGTCGCGGTTCCCGACGCGCCGCCAATGTAGGAAGCACGCGCGCCGTACACCGCGGCATCCATGTTGTGCGCCCTCCTTGCCCCGAAGTCGGACACGGTCTTTCCCGCAGCCGCCTTTACAATCCGCGCGGTCTTGGTCGCCACAAGCGACTGATGGTTCACCTGTGCGAGGATTGCCGTTTCCACGAGCTGCGCGTCGATAAGTGGCGCAATCACTGTAAGCACCGGCTCGTTGGGGTACATTATCGTTCCCTCCGCGAATGCATAGATATCGCCACGGAACTCAAAATCCCTAAGATAGTCCAGAAATGCATCCGTAAATGTATTCAGCGAGCGCAGATACGCGATATCCTCGTCCGAAAAATGCAGATTTTCAATATATTCCACAATCTGTTCCAGCCCTGCAAAGATGGTGAATCCGCCCCTGTCAGGATTTTTCCTGTAAAACACGTCAAACGCGACTCTTGCCTGCATGTCCCCATCATTGAAATATCCGTTTGCCATGGTAAGCTCGTACAAATCCATGACCATCGTTAAATTTCTTTTATCCGCCTGCTTCATCATATTGGTGTGTCCTTTCTTTATAAAAATAAATAATATATTGTTCACCGTCCGCCACTTTCCTATTATTATACCAACATTGCGCGGTATATTCAATCTTTCCCATGCGCGGCATCATCAATTTTAAGATTTTCCTTGTCTATTTTCCATATGCGTGCTATTTTATAATAAGAAACTGTTGAAAATGATAAGGAACTGTTGGGGGGAATCGGGTTATGCCACTGCCACATGAAACATTTTATACGAAAAAAGACTATTACAATCTGCCGGAAAATGTACGCGCAGAACTGATTGACGGGCAGATTCATTATATGGCAACCCCCGGCAGGCTGCACCAAAAAATATTGATGGAAATTGCCGGAACGATTCGGGACTATATAAAATCGAACAATGGCGTATGTGAGGTTTATCCTGCCCCATTTGTAGTCGAACTGTCCGATGTGCATGATGAAATGAATCATATCGTCGAGCCGGATATTTCTGTCATATGTGACTCAAAGAAGCTCACGGACAGGGGATGTATGGGTGCACCGGACTGGATAATCGAAATCGTATCCCCCTCCAATCCCAAACATGACTATATTACAAAGCTGGCGCTATATGAGCGTGCCGGCGTACGCGAATACTGGATTGTCGACCTGATGCAGAAAAGAATCCTCGTATATCTGTTTGAGCTGGATGCCGTTGTAAACATATACACTTTCAACGACATTATAAAATCCGGCATTTATGAGGATTTACTGATTGACTTTTCAAGCCTTGGTTTATAGCGCAATTTTCCTGCAAACTTTTAAATCTCAAGAAACGGAGAATACAAATGCTGAAGAACAGAGATATCCTTGAATTAAAAAGACGTTTTAAAAAGGAATCCTGCACAATCACGAGAATGTGCGGATGCTATGTGGATGCAAACAAAAATAAAATAGTGGAGCTGAATGAGACCTTTCTGAATCTGGAAGATGAGGAATTTTTCAAATACCTTGAAATTGCAAAAAAAGCGCTTTCCGGCACTATCGGAAATAATCTTTTGGAACTGAAATTTACCGCAGAGGCGGAGGAACAGGGCGGAAAACAGCAGTATCTTCTGGGGCTTCGCGAGAGCGGGCTGAAAAATCCGGAGCTGCTTGAGCATCTCTACGACATGATTATTGAAAACTACGATTATGTCGGCAACTATCTCATACTGGTTTTCCATGATGCATATGATGTCATGACCAAGACGAATGATGACCTGAAAATCGACGAATCCGAGGAAGTATTTACCTACCTTCTGTGCGCCATCTGCCCCGTAAACCTCTCGAAGCCGGGACTTGGGTACCGCGCCGACTTAAACCGCATCGGCGTGCGGATACAGGACTGGGTTGTGGGCGTGCCGGATGTGGGCTTTTTATTCCCATCCTTTGTCGAGCGTTCCACCGATGTCCATTCGCTTACATATTATGTCAGGGACGCAAAGGATTCCCACAGGGACTTTATCGAGACGGCGCTCGGATGCGGTGCGAAGCGCACTGCCACCGAGGAGCACAACGCTTTTAGCAGCATTGTCAAGACTGCCATCGCGCCTGTTATCGAAAATACGGACGAAATGCTGCTGGATATCCAGGAAAAGCTAAATGACCTTGCGGAGGAGCACGAGGCTGCCATGGAAGACCTGGTCATCGTGGAGCCGGAGGCATTTACACTCACCACGGACATTATCAAGGAAGTGTTTGCCGATTCCAAAATTCCCGATGCCGCGGTGATGCAGATACAGGAGCATTTTACGGAGGAGTTCAGCGACAAGCCGCCTGCCGTCAAAAACCTGGTAAATGAAAAGGCGATTGAGAAGAACAACAAGGAGAAAAAAGAAGTCCGGCTTCTTGAGGAAGTTGCAACACTCAAGCAGGAGCTCAAGGACACCAGACAGGAAAATGAGGAAAAGTCGGAGCAGATTGAGACCCTTGTCAAAATGGAGGCGCCCATTGACCCTGAGGAGGCAAAAAACTGGGCGGAGGTTTTTCTGCGCATGAAGCCGGACAAGGCTGAGAAAGTGAAATATGAGACAATTAACGGTCAGAAGTACCTGATGATTCCGATGGAGGAGGATGAGCACATCAACCTAAACGGAGTCGAGAAGCAGATAGATCAATAGGAGGATAATCAAATATGCCAAGAGCAGGTTCCGGGGGCGGACGTTCATCCAGCCACCGTTCATCAGGAGGTCATTCATCATCGCGCAGCAGCGGCGGGCACCGTGTCAGCAGCGGAGGACACAGCAGGGCAGGAAGCGGACGCAGCTCCGGCGTTCATACCAGTTTTGGCTCCTCATACCGAAGCCGGGGACCATCCTATCACAGTGCGCCTCCGCCGCCATTCAGGGGACCAGGTATGCCACCTCCGCCACCATACGGCAGACGGCGGTATACACGCACTTATTACGGGGGCAGCCCTTCCGGTTCCGTAATGGTCAATTCCATTTTTACACTGATTGTAGTCTTTTTAATGGTGTTTGTCCTTATTTCAGTGTTTATTACAGGAACATCAGGCGGCTCCGGCTCCTCGTCCATTCCGGCAAGCACGAGAAACCGCGAAAAGCTTAATTCCGTTTCATTTGACAGCAACTGTATTGTCGATGAGCTTGGCTGGTTCGATTCTGTTTCCAGGGCAGGCACCAGGCTCAGAAGTTTTTACGACAAGACAGGCATCCAGCCATATATTGTCCTGTTAAAATACCATCCGGAACTGATTACGGATTCCCAGAAAGAGGATTACGCCCAGCAATATTATGAGGACAATATTGACAACGAAGCGACTTTCCTCTATATGTACTTTGCGGAGGAAGACCAGGACAATGATGTGGGATATATGTGCTATGTCAACGGCAAACAGGTCGATTCCATTATGGACTCCGAGGCTGTCGAGATTTTCTGGGCATACATTGACCGCAGCTGGTACTCCGATACCTCAACGGACACGCTCTTTGCGGATGCCTTTGAAATGACGGCAGAAACCATCATGAAAAAATCCAGGACAGCGACTGATATTGCCTTTGTGGTTGCCACAGGCGTTGTCATTGTCATTGTCATCATTGCAATTATTGTTGCCATGGTTACCAAGCGCAGGCACGAGCGTGAGCGCGCCGAGGAAACACAGCGCATCCTGAATACGCCGCTGCCGAATAATCCATTGAGTCAGCAAGGAACGACGGTGAAGGGTACGGATAATGTGAATCGGACATAATAAAGTCGAGCAGGGGAGATGGCTCTTCCCTGCTCGATTTCCTCTATCCTATCAGGCACATTTTCCCCGCGAAAGCAAACCCATACTTGCGAATCTGCTCCGGCTTCAAGCCATCTGCCAGGAGCTGTGTCTCGTATTTTCTTTCCGCAATCTGCGTGAGCGCGTTTGCGACAGTTTCCTCAAGATCTCTTTCCTTTCTCGGCTTGTGCACCTTAAATTCTATGATGTAGGCGTTGTCCCTTTCCCTGTCAACAGGACACAGCATCACGTCATAGCGCCCGAAGCCGCTTTCCTTATTGGAATGAATGACAAATCTTCCGTCCAGATCCACCATCAGTCCAAGCACAAATCCATGGTAAAAACGTTCAGGGTCATCCTCACTGGATGCACCCTTTGCAATATCAAAGCTGGAAAAACTCTGCAATGCGATTTTGTTCATGAACTCGTTCATGGCATCGACATCATCGAGAAGAAGCGCCTTGACAAAATCGTTGTACGCACTTCCTTGTTCCTGGGTGCAAAACCATCCCTTCACCATCTTTCGAAACATCAGCAGCACTTCATGATTTGTAAGTGCCAAGGTATAACTTGGCTCACTTTTCCTATCCGCCCTAAGCTCCTCATGTGCAATCACCTTAAGGTATCCTGATGCCAGTAACAGACTCCACACCGCATTTACACTCTCACCAAGCTGGTTAAATACAATCTGTTCATCAATCACAGCCACAAAGCTTTTCCCGGAAAGCAACTCCTCCAAAATGTCTTTGGTATGTGCAGTTCCAGTCCGCATCAGAGAATTTACCAGTTCGTTGGAGCTGGTGCCAGCCCAGTAAGTATCATACTTTCCTTTTTTGCTGATAAATGACATAATAGACCATGGATTATAGATGTCTGTATGATTTCCGAACGTAAAACCATCATACCACTCTTTTACCCCCTGCTTTTCCGTTCCCAGCCCAGTCTCGTCAAGTGCCTGAAATACCTCTTTCTCCGTAAATCCAAAATATTGTGCATACTTATCAGAAGTAGTCGTTACGACTTCCAGATTATTCAAATCCGAAAATATAGATTCCCTCGATATCCTCATAATTCCTGTTATCACGCCTCTGTATAAATGCAAATTCGTTTTAAAAGAAGCATTGAAAAAACTCCTGAAAAATGTGACAGCCTCGTCCCAGTTTCCCGCAAGCCATGATTCCTGCACCGGGGTATCGTACTCGTCAAGCAGGACAATAACATCCTTCTTATAATACCTTTCCAGATAAGTGCAGAGCCGGTTTATTGAAACAAAAAATATCTCGTCAGACATGTCATCATTGACTGATGCAAAATACTGTCTGTCTGCATCCGCAAAGACTGCTGACTGCATCATTTCCCTGTACTCCGCGTACAAATTTGTAATAATCTGCTTTACTGCTTTCTTTAAGGACTCCATTCTGCCAGTCTTGACCGACGCAAAGCTTAACGCAATCACTGGATAAGTCCCCTGAAGCTTCCTGTAATTGTACACACCCTCCGGAGACTTCTCATCCCATATGGAAAGCCCCTCAAATAAATCGCCCCTGTCTGCATACCGGTTCGAAAAAAAGCATTCCAGCAGGCTCATGTTCAGCGTCTTTCCAAAACGGCGCGGACGCGTAATCAATGTCACCTTATCCGCGTTTTCCCACCACTCTCTGATGAAACCAGTCTTGTCAATATAAAAGATATTTTCTGTCCTTACTTCCTTAAAACTCTGGTATCCAATACCCAAAACCTGCGCCATGTCATCCCTCCATTTATGCTTGATAGGTTCATTATATCCTCTCACTTTTTAATTCACAAGGGTGAATCATTCCTTTTTTGCCAGATATTTTTATCCCAATAATATCAATACGCGGCGAACACAATCTTTGAGGTCAGCTCGGATGAGAATATTCGCGAGCTTTGCCGCAGACGGGCGGAATTTGAGGCTTTCGAGCGGCACCAGAACGCTGAAATTGCACAATTAAAAAAATTAAATACCACCCTAACACAGGCAAATGCCGACAAGGACGCTGAAATCGCTCGTTTAAAACAACTGATTGCCAGTTTACAGTCAAAATAAAACACGCAGTGAGTAAGGGAAAAGCCTTTTCCTTACTCACTGCGTGCCCCATTTTTTATTCCCCAATCGCTTCTATATAAAAATCCACGATATCCGCAAATAGTTCTTCATTCAGCCGCGATGTCATCTCTTTGTCGATGGTGTCATTCCACGCTTTTTTGACATCGTCCGGAACTTCATCCCCATACTGCGCAAGAATCTGGTCATACTCCGCATCAAGCTTCTCCATATACGCCAGGCGTTCCTCGCTGTAATCCATCATGAGGTCGCCATGCTTCCTGCCCTCGAGGAGCACATACTTTACATCCGTCCTCGTAATTTTATCGCGGTTAGTGTAGATGCATGGCCCGTCAAATCCCACAAAGTCATCCTGGTCGCCCTGGATAATCATGACTGCCGTGTTAACGGCGTGATTGATTCCGTCCGCCGCAGTGAGGTTCATCTTGTCACCAAATGTCATGCGCAGCGTAAGCCATATAAACGGCTTCTCCACATGTATAAACGAGCCAATCAGGCTTTTCCCGACATAAGTCATTTCCTGCAAGCTTTCATTATACCCTGCAAGACTGGCTACCGCCGTGATGTCATGGTCGAAATTGAGCACTGCCGTCGTGGCAAATCCACCCCAGCTGTGTCCGTAGAGGCAGATGGGAAGTCCCTCAAAGACAGGATTCTGCTCCACATAGGTCAGTGCATTGTCCAAATCAAGCGCCGACTGCACCAATCCGATACAGCTGTCGCCCGTCGAGGCGCCGCTCCCTGTATTGTCGTAGGCAAACACCATAAATCCATTGTCCACGAAATACTTTGTCTCACTGATATACCCTTCTGAATATCCGCCCAGTCCGTGCGAGATGACTACCAGCCCTTTCGCAGGCTTATCCTTGCCGTAAATATAGCCTGTCAGCGTCTCACTGCCAGAGGCAAATGTCACGGTCTCCCTCGGAAAATCCTCAAAGTCCGCCCAGCGCATATACTCGGAATACTTTTTCTGCTCACTCCGGTTAAAATACTCTTTCATAAAGTGGTTGATGAGCATGAACGACGCCACGACAAAGACCACCAGCAGGACGCCCACAACAATCAGGACAATCTTTATGATTCTGCGACTCTTTTTCATCGTTATAATCTCCCATTGGTGTACAGACCACTTTACCCGGTGGTCAGCACCGCTCCACGCCAACTGTAGCGTTTTCGCCGTTGATATTCCAGTCCTTTGCATTCGGCACACTGCCCTCGCCATACACAAACGCATCCGCGAGAACCTTTTCCCCGATTGCCTTCTCATTCTTCTGCACAACACTGACAATCGTGTCATTTCCGCTGATGTACACCTTAATATGGTCCATCACCTCAAAGCCGGAATCCTTACGCATGGTCTGCACTTTGCTGATGACCTCATAGACAAAGCCTTCCTCGACAAGCGCGTCCGTCAGGTTCGTGTCGAGCACAACGGTCACCGTATTGTCCGCCTCTGTCACATAGCCCTCTTTCTGGGAAATGTCAATCAGCAAATCCTCCTCGGCAAGCTTCACTTCCACGCCGTTTACATCAAATGCAAGCACCCCGTTTGCCTTGAGTTCATCCATCGCCGCATTGCCGTCAATTGTGGAAAGCTTTTCCCTGATGCCGCCAAGCTGCTTGCCATACTTGGGACCCACAGTCTTTAACTGCGGCTTGAAGGTATAGGTCGTAAATTCCCGCACGTCATCCGTAAACACAACCTTCTTGACATTCAGCTCATCCTCGATGATTTCCTGGTAAAATTCGCCCAGCGTAAACGGCGCCTTGATAAACATGGTGCTGATTGGCTGCCTGTTCTTGATATTCGCCGTATTGCGGCATGCACGTCCCATCACAACCGTCTTTAACACGGCTTCCATGTCTGCCTCAAGCTGCTTGTCAATCAATTTCTCGTCAACAGCCGGGAAGTCGCACAGATGGATGCTTTCCGGCGCGGATGGGTCGATGCTGCACACAAGGTTGCGGTAGATGTCCTCTGTCATAAACGGAATCATTGGCGCCGCTGCCTTTGAGATGGTCACAAGCGCCGTGTAAAGCGTCATGTATGCATTAATCTTGTCCTGCTCCATGCCCTTTGCCCAGAACCGCTCACGGCTGCGCCTTACATACCAGTTGCTCATCTCGTCCACAAACTCCTGCAAAGCACGCGCCGCCTCGGGAATCCTATAGTTTTCAAGGTCACTGTCCACCGCACCGACAACCGTGTTGAGCTTTGACAAAAGCCACTTGTCCATCACTGGAAGCTTGTCGTACTCAAGCGTATATTTCGTCGCATCAAAATCGTCAATATTTGCGTAAAGCACAAAAAATGCGTAGGTGTTCCACAGCGTTCCCATAAACTTGCGCTGCCCCTCCTGCACTGCCTTGCCGTGAAAACGGTTCGGAAGCCAGGGTGCGGAATTGACGTAAAAATACCAGCGGATTGCATCCGCGCCGTAGGTTTCAAGCGCCTCGAACGGGTCAACCGCGTTGCCTTTTGACTTGGACATTTTCTGTCCGTTCTCATCCTGGACATGTCCGAGCACAATGACATTTTCATAAGGAGCCTTGTTAAATAACAGCGTGGACTCCGCCATCAGCGAGTAGAACCAGCCGCGTGTCTGGTCAACTGCCTCGGAAATGAATTGTGCCGGAAACTGCTGTTCAAATAATTCTTTATTTTCAAACGGATAGTGATGCTGTGCAAACGGCATCGCACCAGAGTCAAACCAGCAGTCAATGACCTCGGGAACCCTGTGCATCTCCTTGCCACAGTCCGGGCACTGGAACGTTACTTCATCGATATAGGGTCTGTGCAGCTCCACCTTTGCCGCGTCAGGATTTTTGCTGCGGTCTGCAAGCTCCTGCCTGCTGCCGATACACTCCTGATGGCCGCATTCGCACTCCCATACGTTCAACGGCGTCCCCCAGTAACGGTTGCGCGAAATGCCCCAGTCCTGGATGTTCTCAAGCCAGTCGCCAAAACGTCCCTTGCCGATGGACTCCGGAATCCAGTTGACGGTATTATTGTTGCGCACCAGATCCTCTTTTACTGCCGTCATCTTGATAAACCATGACTCACGCGCATAGTAGATTAACGGCGTGTCACAGCGCCAGCAGTGCGGGTACTCATGCTCAAATTTCGGCGCGTCAAACAACAGCCCCTTCTCCTCCAGATCCTTTAAAATCATCGGGTCTGCCTTTTTCACAAAAACGCCCGCGTAGGAGGTTTCCTCTGTCATCTCGCCCTTTCCGTTGACGAGCTGTACAAACGGCAGTTCATACTTTCTGCCGACATTGGCATCATCCTCGCCGAATGCCGGGGCAATGTGTACGATACCAGTACCGTCTGTCATTGTGACATACGTGTCACAAGTGATAAAATGCGCCTTTTTATGCTGCTTTTCAATGATGCCTGCCGCAAAGTCAAACAGCGGCTCGTATGCCTTGTGCTCCAAGTCCGTTCCCTTGTAAGTCTCAAGCACCTCATACGCCTTGTCGCCCTCGTTCTGGGCTAACTTTCCGAGCACCTTGTCAAGCAGCGCCTCCGCCATATAGTAGGTGTAACCGTCCGCCGCCTTTACCTTGCAGTACGTCTCATCGGGATTGACGCAGAGCGCCACATTGGACGGCAGTGTCCAGGGCGTCGTCGTCCATGCGAGGAAATACGCATCCTCGCCAACCACTTTAAAGCGAACCACGGCGGAGCGTTCTTTTACGGTCTTATATCCCTGCGCTACTTCCTGTGAGGACAGCGGCGTCCCACAGCGCGGGCAGTACGGCACAATCTTAAAGCCTTTATACAGAAGCTTTTTGTCCCAGATTTCTTTCAGTGCCCACCACTCGGACTCAATAAAATTGTCATCATAGGTCACATAGGGGTCGTCCATATCCGCCCAGAATCCGACGGTTCCTGAGAAGTCCTCCCACATGCCCTTGTATTTCCAGACCGACTCCTTGCACTTTTTGATAAACGGTTCCATGCCGTACGCCTCAATCTGGTCCTTACCGTTTAAGCCCAGAAGCTTCTCCACCTCAAGCTCGACAGGAAGCCCGTGCGTGTCCCATCCTGCCTTTCTCGGCACCATATACCCTTTCATGGTGCGGTAGCGCGGAATCATGTCCTTGATGACACGCGTCAGCACATGCCCGATGTGCGGCTTGCCGTTTGCCGTCGGCGGTCCGTCGTAGAAGGTATAGGTCTCGCCCTCCCTGCGGCTGTCCATGCTCTTCCTGAAAATATCATTGTCCTTCCAGAATTTTTCTACATTTTTTTCCCTGTCCACAAAGTTCAGGTTGGTGTCTACTTTGTTATACATTGTCTTTCCTTACTCCCTTCTTTTCATTGTCCTGCTTGTTTTCCTTTGCTTCTTTCCGTTTTACGACCTGTGTGATAACCAGCTCCAATATATCCCCAATCATATCAAAAATCTCCGAGATAACATCCATCGCAGCCTCCTTCCAAAAATAATGAAATGTAAAAAGGCTCTTCATCCTGTAAATAGGACGAGAGCCTTACAATCGTTATACCACCTAATTACATCGTACTCCGTCTCGCGCGCTTTTGCCTGAACACGCCATGTCAAAAAGACCCGAAACTTTTATACACGTCCCCTGTAACGCAGGAAATACGTCGGTTCCTACTATGCCTGACTTACGGTTTATAATACCAGTGCAGACATTTCAGACCGAAACTCGGGAGTGATCTTCGACAATCCCATACTCATGCCGGCTCGCACCTACCCCGGCTCTCTGCAACTTTCTGGAAATGTGTACTGTCTCCGTCATTGTCTTTCTATATAATGAAAAAATCCGATTCGGACTGTGCCGATACTTTTTTCATTATAAGCATGATTTGCCCACTTTGTCAAGAATTAGAGCAATTTTTAACCTGTCAGCAGTGCATTGTGAATCTTTTCCATAAGGATAGCCGTATCCACCGGCTTTAACAGATATCCCTCCGGTTTCATGGAAAGCGCCTTTTGTACTTTTGCAATGTCCTGCACGCCCGTCAGAAAAATAATCGGAATCGATGACAGATCCGGATTCTTGCGAATCCTTTCCATGACTTTGACGCCGTTTTCCTCCGGCATTTCGTAGTCAAGCAGAATCAGATCCGCAGACTTCTTTTGCAGATACCGCAGTCCCACCCGCCCATTTGCGGCGGTGGCGACATTATAATCACGACGCAGGCAGCTTGATATGACCCGCAGCATGGCAGGGGAATCGTCGATAACCAGTATGCGCTTTCTCCCATCCGCTTTTGTGTCGTCCGTCATCATCAGCACATCATTCCATAATGGCTGGGAGGACGCACCGCTGTTTTTCTCCAGAAAAACCGACAGCTGATCGACAATTTCGCAGAATGGTTCCTCCTTATGCAGGAAAAAATCAACGTGGCTTCCCGTCAGCGTAGAATACAGATTGCACTCGGACCTTAAGCCGATAATGACAAGCGGCGTTGAAGCCATTTTGGCATGGTGCATAAATGAAGAAATTGCGTAAATGTCTTCCGGTATTTCCTGCTCCATGCAGTAAATAACTGCGCCTGGATGAAAGTATTTCACTGAGTTTGCCAGATCCGCAAAAATTGTGGAGGATGTAAAGCACTCAAAAGTACAGGTTTTATCCTGAAAAAAACGATTTATGGTATCTTCCGATTTTCCGACCAACAATATTTTATAATTCATACGAACTCCCCTCTTTCCAATTTGAGGGGGAGAATGCCATTATCCCCCATAACGCTGCCATAATTCCATTCTACATTTTTATGACCACTTTGTAACTATAAATAAAATAAACTCTCATTGTCAAAATGACATATTAATGTAAAATAAGCATGCAAAACACTGTTATCCGGTGACATCATCGGCAATTTCCAGCCACAGCCTAAAACGTCCCCCCGCTGCCACCATGCGTCGTTCCCGAAGATGACGTGTGCGTACTGGAACCGCCCGGGCTGTCCGAACTGTTGTCCTTTGGCTTCTCCCTGCGCTCAATATGCCTGTAGAGGAACAGGTCATTATTCTTTGTCAGCTGCATGCTGCCGTCCCTGATATAGCTGTCTGCCCGCGACTGGCTGCTCACCGAATGGAGCTGTCCCTTCATCACCCCTGTCGCAATCAGTGCGATGACAAAAGCCACACCAAATGAGATTGCAAGCCACATGCCAAATGCATATGGTTCCTGCGGAAGGTTACCGACATCATACGGCGCACCGGAATCTGCCTGTGTGATAAAATCGTCGCACAATTGCACAAAGGTCACAAACGCCGCCGCGTAATCCCCCTCGCTCAGGTCAGGCAGAAATAATTCGGACATATATGCCTGCCCGGCATCCGTAAATGCCGTTATGCCAAATCCCGTTGTTGACAGGCACCAGTCCCTTTCCCCCATGCTGACGAGGAAAAGGATTCCGTCCCTTCCGTCCCCAAAGCCATAGCCGTAATCATCATAGAAATCATCCGCGTACTGTGTGGCGGATTTTCCTTCAAGGGAATCAGCCGTAACCACGACAATATCTACCTGCTGCCGCTCGCTGACTTCATCGAGCATTTCCACCAAAGCCGCTTCCTCGCTGTCCGAAAGCAGGTCTGCCATGTCCACAAGCCTTGGCAGATCCCCCGCGGCAGACACAGTGACTGGCGAAATGCCAAAAATCCCAAAAACAAGCAAAAACAGGGCAAATACCATCGTCATTAATTTTCTGTCTCTTATCTTCATTATCCGCACCCCCCTCACAGCATCCAAATTATATAGGACGCAGCAAACAGCACCGTGCCGATGATTCCCGTCAGCCCGAACAGCCATTTTCTATATGCACCCTTGTCCGTCGGAAGGTTTCCCACCATTTTCCCGCTCTGCCCGTTCATTGCAAAGAGATAGTTTTCGCCCTTCCATGTCGTCTGCAGCAGCCACACCGGAAAAAGGGCGTATTTCACCCTGCCGTTTTGCAGACGGATGCTTCCGGCTTCCCTGACAGCCGTCGTATATCCTGTCACGGTTTTGTCAAAGGCTTCCTCCGCACTTTTCCGAATCCGCTCATTGGCGCGCCCGATACTCCCATCGGCATCCACGTCATATTTGTCCGCCAGATAGCCAGCCAGATATGCGGTCTGAAAATCGACTGCCTTGGAAACGTCAAACGGTTCGATGGATTCCATCAAATCATCCGGCATCTTTGTCGAGCCGTCAACAGGCACTGCCTCAAATGCAATGTTCCCGCCCCTGCTCACCGCATAATGGCGGGTCTCCTTGTATTCAAATTTGTCATCACTCCATGTCCGGACTTTTGTCGCCTTGTAACGCATATTTACATCGGCATCGGCATCAAACAGCCAGAAAGGGACATAAACACCCTTTACTTCGTCAATATGGTTCTGGCTCTTAAACACTTTCGGGAGCAGGCGTTTTCCCTCGTAATGCTTCTTAAGGGCTGCTTTCGCAGCGTTTTTGTCCAGCTGGAACGGAATCACACAATCCGGTCTCAGTGTACCGGAAACCTGCCCTGTCATCACGACCGGATTGCCGCAGAAAGGGCAGGAGACTGCTGCCGTATGCTCGTCGCACGCGATTTCGCCACCGCACGACTGGCAGACATACGCGCTCAGCGCGTCCTCCTCACCATCCTGCCACTCCTCCCCGCCGGCTGTCTCCCAGCGCATGTCATCTTCCTGCTCGCTGCGCAGTTCCCTGTCATAGCTTGCCAGTGTCTCCATCTCGAATTCCGTGTCGCAGAACGGGCACTTCATTTTCTGTATCGCACTGTCAAAGGCAATGGCTCCGCCGCAGCACGGACATTTGTATTCTTGTATCGCCGCCATCGGACTCCTCCTCCGTTTCCTCTAATTGAATCTGTCATTTTCATCAAACAAATCCCCGCACTCCGGACAGAATTTCGGCGGGTGCGCGGGATCCTCCGGTTCCCATCCGCATTTGTCACATCTGTAGAGCGGCAGGCTCTCCGGTTTCTTTTTTCCGCATTCCTGACAGAACCTTCCCTTGTTCACCGTCCCGCAGCTACAGGTCCATCCGCCGTTGCCTGCCGGTTTCGGCGAACCGCATTCCGGACAGAACTTGCCTGTCGCCTGGGCGCCGCAGGAGCATTTCCATGCGCCGCCCTGCAGTGTCTGCTGTACTGGCGGACGCTGCTGCGGCGCCGCCTGCTGCTGTCCCATGGCAAACAGGTTCTGCGCATTCATGCCGCCGTTCATTGCCGCCATTCCCATGCCCATAAAACCGGTCATGGCGCCTGCGGTGTTGGATGCCGCTGCCCTCATGGCATCCGCCTGGGCGCCTGCCAGCGCCGCCCCCGCCATATTGGCATTTTGCAGGACAGCCGTCCGCTGGAGCTCCTTAATCATCTGGGCATCTTCCTCCGGCAGCGTCACCGAGCCAAGCGCGATGCTCACGACCTTGAGCCCGCGTAGCTCCCCCCACTTTGCGGAGAGCGCGGCATTCATCGCATCCTCAAGCTCCGCGTTGTGGGAAACAATCTGGTTCGGGCGCAGCTCCAGGTCGGAAAGCCTCCCAAACGCGGGCTGAAGCGCGCTGATAAACTCCGTCTTGAGCTGGCTGTCCAGCTCGCCGCGCTCATAATCCTGTTCCACATTGCCGCAGACATTGGCATAAAACAACAGCGGGTCAGCGGTTTTGTAGGAATAGACACCCGAACAGCGCACGGAGACGTCGACATCCAGGCCAATCTTGGAATCCACCACGCGGAAGGGAATTGGATTTGGCGTCCCAAACTTATTGTCTACCAGCTCCTTCGTGTTAAAATAGTACACTCGCTGGTCCTTGCCTGTGTCACCCCCGAAGGCAAAGCGTTTGCCGACTGTCCGAAACGTCTCTTTCAGGCTGTCCCCAAGGCTTCCTGTAAAAATGCTTGGTTCCGTGGAAGTGTCATACCGGAACTCCCCCGGTTCCGCGCACACCTCCACCACTTTTCCCTGTTCCACGATAACCATGCACTGACCGTCAGCCACGGCAATCACGCTTCCATTGGAAATAATATTGTCATTTCCCTTCGTGTTGGAAGAGCGGGAATTCGTGCGTTTCCTGCCTTTTGTCACCATGACGTCCTTATCCATTGCCTCACAGTAAAAAAATTCCTTCCACTGGTCGGCAAGCGTTCCGCCCAGCGCACCCATTCCGGCTTTTATCAGTCCCATAATAAAAACTCCTCTCTGTCAATTTCGGTATAACAATGATATTCCAGTATACAGTCCCCATATATCCTCGTGCCCGCTGCGACACGAATCGACCGAAATCAGCATTCAATCGACCTCTCTCAGAGGGAAATGCGCAGAATGAACCAGCCGTTCTCAGCCAAAAAGGAACAGACACCGCCATACTGCTCCACAATGGTGCATATGCTGCGCACGCCGATGCCATGCCCGGGTCTGTCGGTGACTGGCATCCCGCTGTCAAACACAATGTCCCTGTCGCAGGAATTGATGACCTGCAAAAACATTTTTCCCTTTTTTTCATACACGGACACTTCAATTGTGCCATCCAGTCCTTTCTGTTTCATGTCAAGACAGGAATGCAGTGCGTTTTCCAGGGCATTGGACAGCAGGACGCACAAGTCGCTTTCGGACACAGGGATAGTCCGTGAAACCACCGCCTTGACCTTAATCGAAACGCCGTGCTTTTTGGCACGTCCGGCAAATGCGGAAAATATCAGGTTTACCGTCTCATTTTCGCAGAATACCGTCACCTTGTTCGCCTCAATTTCCGAGCAAATCTGCCGGATATATGCCTGTGCCTGCCCAATCCTGTCATTTTCCATGCATGCCAGGAGAAACTGCATATGGTGGCGCATGTCATGCCGGTAAGCGCTGATTTTTTCCTGTGACTCCCGCAGCGCTTCAATTTCCCGAACCGCCTGCTCAACCTGCAGATTCAGGATGTCCTGTGTCTGTTCAAGCTGGCTGCGTATCTTCCATTCCTTTGACGTGTAGACAACAAATATCAAATATGCCACGCTGCACACAAACGGCATAAACTCCACGGCGACCAGCACGCCCTCCAACAACAGGTCCGTATAGATGCGGGTCAGATAGTCAAAACCATAATACAGTGCGGGCACCAGTCCGAACTGGCACTGCACAGACCTTGCGTAGTGGGAGACAGCACGGACGGACGGCGCTGCAAAACGCAGCAAAATGATTAAAATCGGCAGTGTCATTGCAAGCTCTGTCACATTCTGCATTGCAGTACCGCCCGAAAATATGGCAACGATAAGCAGCGCAAGCCACCTCCGAAGCTGGCAGCAAAGATATGCGGTTAAGACCGATACAACAGACCACAGGCATTTTCCGCTGAGTGCACAAAGCACCACGGCAAGCGGGAAATGTGTGATAAGCGGATAAACATACGTAACCAGATTCGTGTCGATGAAAAAATAAATCATTGCCTGGAGGAGTAAAATGGCAGCCATGCTCCCTGCCGCGGCAAACGCCTTTTTCCGTGTCCAGCAGATGTCACAGAACGCCGCAGATAAAACCATTCCAAAAACCCCCACGGAAGTGAGGTTCAACAGGTAAATGCCGCTCATGGCAGAAAAACCTGCTGTCTTTTGAATGCGTATGCGAGATATGTATTTTTGACCTCGGAGCACTTTCCATGCGGAATGGGTATCTCTGCAAGGTTGTCCATTTTGACTGCCTTATAGGATATGCTCTGAATGTACTCCATGTTAATCAGGAATGAACGGTGCAGGCGCAGGAAATTTTCATATGGCGCCAGCTGTCCGCACAGCTCGTCCAGGCTTCCGGCGCTTTCCAGCAGCGTTCCGTTATCCATGTGAAACAGCAGTGTGCGTCCAATCACCTCGCAGTATTCCAGCCTGTCCAGATTAATGCGCGTGATTCCGCTTTTGCAGCGCAGAATCAGGCTGCATTCGCGCTCCTTTCCGCATGTGGAAAGGACAGAATCCATCAGCCGGAAAAAACTTTCCTCCCTGATTGGCTTCATCTGGTAAAAATATGCATCAACCGTGTAAGATTGGACTGCAAACTCGGAGGAGGATGTCAGGAAAATAATTTTCACCACAGTATCATATTGCCGGATTTCCTTTGCCGCGCTGATGCCGTTCTCCCCAGGCATCATGACATCCAGAAACAGGACATCAAACCGAATTCCTTTTTCAATTGCCGCAAGCAGCTCCAAAGAGCTGTGAAAAGCCGTATATTCAATTTCCCGGTTCCGTTTTCCACAATACTGCCCGAGTAACGTACTCATTTCATCCAGCACGGACAAGTCATCATCACAAAACGCTATCTTCATCACAAAACCATACCTTTTATATCCAAAAAACGACAGTGCTTGACATCATATTTTAAACTGACTAAAATAATATGCTATAAATATATCAGAAACCAGATGTCAGAACCGTCAATGGCGCGAAATGCTGCCCAAACTGCGCGAACGGTAAACAGTTCCCGCGCCGGACGGGCAGACTGACAGGAAAATCATGCAAAACGGAGTATCTTTATGAAAATGCCACAAAAACTTATCGCAGTGTCCGCTGCGCTACTCATCATGTCCGCCCGGCTTCCGGCATTTACAGTGTATGCGAACGAAATTGAGGAGGAAGAAGTCCTTTCGCTTCCTGACCCTGATGAAAATCCGTCGCAGGAGACGACTGCGGACGAAGAAACGTCCTGCACGCCCGCCGAGGATATGCTGCCGGAGGAAACCACGGCGGTGGAGACCGAATGTTCTCTTCCACATGGCACGGAGCAGACACAGGAAATGGAAGCAGAGACAGAGACGCAATCCGACATGACCGTTCCGGATGAAGCGCCAATGTTTACTGCCCATATCGAGTACTCATCGCAAGGGTACTGCGTAAAAGGTTCCTTTTCCGACTTTACGCCTGACCTCTGCCATATCCGGCCGCTCTACTCGCTTGATGAAAAAAAATGGCAGGATGGCATCGTGGAATGGGATTTGCGGGGACCTGAAAACCAAATTTGTCTCTATGACAGCCATGAGCCGCTCAAAAGCTACCTTTCCGGCACATGTGACCGTTTCTTCCTGAAGCTGCGGCTCACCATGAAAAACGGGCTTACATATGAAACCCAGACGGCAGTCATCGACCGTGGGGAACCGCAGCCGATTCCCGAAAACGTCACCCCCGCTGCCATATTTGCCCCCTCCATTCGCCTTATTGACAGGAATCCGTTTCGCGTCTATGGGAAATACCAGATTACCGTGCGTGCCAATTCCTCCGCGAAGGATGCTGCTGCCCATTTACCGGACACGCTTCCGGTCGAAGTCCAGCTTCCGCTACAAAATGACGTCAGCCATACCGCAATCTGTGCGGTAGACTGTCCCGTCTCATGGAAACCCCTGTCCGTCACACTGCCCGCGGCTGGCGAGAGCGTAACTGTTCCGGATGCTGCCAACGAGCTTGTAATCCCCGCGGGCACCCTGCTGAAAACGCCGCTTGGCATTTTCCGGCTGGATGAACCGCTTCCTGTTGAGCAGGACAATATCCATACCGACGAAGTGCGGCTGGTTTTAAATGCCGTATCGGAGGACGGCAACCCCACAGGCGTACTGGCAGCAACCAAAAATCTGCTGGAACTTTCCTTTCATCTGAAACCCACAGGCGCTGCCGCCATCCAGGCATACACACTTACAAAAGGTGACTCAAAATGGAAGGAAATCCACGGACACGCATTGTCAGAAGCAGTCAACGCCCAGCCCTCCACCGCAAACAGTGGCTATGCGGCTGTACTGGACAGCAGTCAGGAGCCATACCGTTCCTATCAGGCGGCAGTGGAAGCCGGAAATGACCCTGTGCCATTCTTTATCGGCCTGAAAATAAAGGGCGGCGTCTACGACGGACGGCAGCTTGTCCTCGCATGGCCGGCTGATTATGACCTGCCCCCTGCCCTGCCCGAAGTCGGCGGATCCGGCGGCAATCACGGAAATGCCGGATCGGACAACAAGGATGACGGTACTGACGAGGGACAGCGCCCGAGCCTTCCACAAAATCCGGAACGTGAACCCGATGCGGCATCCAGGACCGATTTGCCACCAAATTCGGCGCCCCTGCAAGATTTAGCATTAAACCAGGATGTGGCAGCTGCCACTGAACCGTACACAGATGAAGCCGCCACGGCGACGCCCGCGTCAGTACAGACCACGACGGACAACATGACAGCGGAACCATCCACCGCCGCAGGCTCCATCACAAACACGGAACCAGACATTCCGACAAAAACCGTCATACAGCCAGCTCCTTCCACCAAAGCCAAGGTATCCTCCGTCACGTCCCCGCCTGACAAAAACACCGGAACGGACTCGCCGGAAAAACCCATCCGCAATTCAAAAAATAGCGGGAATTACCTCCCCCTGGCGCTGGCTGCCGCAGCAGTCGCCTATCTTGTTTTGTCCATTCGCAGGACGAATAAAAAATAAGGGACTGCCCCAAATATTGTCGGTTCAATGCAATTTTAGGTCGATTCATGACAGAACTGTCCTTTTTGAAAATTTCTTTTGTACAGTTAAGGGTGAAAGCATAGTGAACCAAAATATTATTTGCGTTTACTATATACTCAATATACTATTTAAGGAGGATTTTGACATGAAAGCCAAAAAAGTAATGAAGAGCTTACTGGCAGCCACACTTGCGGTCACAATGGCTGTAACGCCCGCATCATTTGTCAGGGCTGAGGAAGCACAGCGTACTTATACTGTTGAGAAAAACGACAATTTAAGTAAGATATCCAAAAAGCTATTTGGCAGTGAAAAGTTCTGGAGGGACATTTACAATGCCAATTCTGCGGTCGTGAAAGACAACTATCTCATTTACGCAGGACAGGTACTGACAATTCCTGCCATTAACAGCAGCACTCCGGCTGTCACAGCTCCCGCTGCACCAGCTGCAACCACGCCCGCAGCTCCGGCTGCAACTACTCCAGCTGCAACCACACCCGCGGCTCCCGCAACAGAAGGACAGCAGTATACCCTGGATTACAACACAATTGCCGCATGGGTTGACGGCGGATTTATCGGAGTGGACGCTTCCGGCTCCCCGGTTGTCATGGCAGTTAACGCTTCCACTGATTATGCGGTTCTTATCTTCTGCGACAACAGCGATATGACTGCTGCCAGCTTTGTCGGACCGCTTACGGAAACAGACACACTGGCTACCATTACCGACGAGGCAAACGGCCTGGCCCTGACCTTCGGCGTCACGCAGCTTAGCGAGACATCCATTGCGCTTGACATGGGTGAAATCGGAACTGCAACCATTACTGCCGCTGCCAAAGAAGATTTATTAAAAGTACTGAAAATCGCAATTGAAAATTACAAGCACATTGCGTAACTTATGGTTTTAAATTTACCTCCCATTGCGCACAGCCCTGCGCCATTATGGCATGCACCCTCTGCATAAGGCTGGGCGCGACAAAAACCACCGTAACGGTTCAGCTCCGGCTTCCTGTTACAGTGGTTTTTATTATGCACAGTCCCATGCACACGGACATCCGCATCCGGTCATCCGTGCGCCTGCGGAAATTCCATGGTAAATTTTGTTCCCCTGCCCACGGCGGACTCGGCGCTGATGGTGCCCCCCATCTCCGTCACAATGCTGTGGACAATATACAGTCCCAGTCCGGTTCCGTTTTCCCTGTTGTTTGTGCCCACATAAAAACGACGGAAAACATAGGGCAGCTCTTCTTCCGGGATGCCGCACCCGGTGTCCGCCACACTCACACGGATTTTTTCCCCCTCCATCCCTGCGGATACAACAATGCTGCCGTTTGGGGGCGTCGCCCGGAGTGCATTGTATATCAGGTTCTCAAAAAGTATGTCAAGCTTTTCCGGCTGCGCCATCAAAAAGGCATCCTGCGGTGGCGGTTCCACAATAAAATATACCGACTGCACTTCCGCCTCCCCATGGTGGGCGGCATATATTTCCGAAAGCAGCTCCTTTACCGACACCAAGACACGCTCCCCCTCTATCCTGTCCAGCGCATTCATGGTGGAAAGCCCCTGGAGCCTGCGCGCCATTTCCCACTGCTTGGCTTCCGCCTGGTCAAGATAATGCCGCAGCTCCGTGTCCACTCCCACGCCGCTTTTGCGAATCGCCTCAATAAATGCCTGCGTGGCAAACACCGGCGCCTTCAGGTCATGCGCCATGTCTGAGAAAAATGCCTTGCGCTCATTCAACAGCTGCGTGACCTCCTCCGTGCGCCTTCTCACCTCTTCTTCCAGATGGTTCGTAAGCGCGTCGTTTTCCCGCAGAATACGACGGCTGCGCGACACCATCATGTCCCCAAACAGCAGCACCAGCAAAATCCCGCACCACTCAAACTGCCAGAAAAAGCGGATTGGCTCAAAGCGGTTGGAAAAAATAAGGTTGACAAGCATCCCTGCGCCAAATACAAGACAGGCAGACAGCGTCCAGCGGCTTTCCCAGCCCTGTGCCGTCCCACTCCGCGCAGCGAAAAACACAGCCACACAGAAAGTAAAAACATAATAGAAATCTGTCAGCTTTGCATGGACAAAGACCGCCCACGGCAGCACCGGAATAAGCAGCACCAGCGCCAACAGACATAGCGGCAGCGCAAGCAAAACGACCCGCAGCCATCTCCATGCCTTGCCGCAGGCGACACCGGATGCCAGAGCCATGAGCTTCACCACGCAGAAGCACAGTCCGTACAGTGCCAAGCCCTGAGCCAGAAACCAGTATTGCACCACAGGCAGGCAATAAAAAGCAGAAAAAAGAAAGACAAAATGACGGCACATATAAAATGCATAGCAACAGCACAGCAGTGCAAACCATCGGGCGAGACTCCCTCCTGTCCGCCACAGGCAGAGCGTAAATACCGCCAGCGTCAATGGCAGCAATAAGGCAAGCGCATAGGCAAAATTCTGCACGCTGTTTACCCGCAGGAGTGTCTCGACAGTGCCAAGCGCAGGGGGAAAATACATCCCGCTATAGTACCCCTGTTCCGACGAGGTCTCCACTTCCAGCACGTGATCCCCCGGTGTCAGCAGGAACACAGCCCGCCCGCTGCCGATTCCCCGGGCAATCCGGTTTCCGTCCAGAAAAATGGCAAATTCCGAGGACAGCTGCCAAAAATCCGTTTCCACAATCCGGGACGCCCCGTCATAGCGGAGCGTGAGCTGGTAATGCGCCTTTCCATGCGGTGATACTGACAAATCCCCACGCTGAAGATTGGAAAATTCGCCAATCCAGACAGGCTTTTGTGTGACGCGTCCATCTGTGAGCAGCCAGCCATCAATTAAAAAAACGGGATTCCCCTCCTCCAGGTTCTCTTCCTCCAGCTGTATGATGCCCGACTTTCCATAGGGAGGCGGCGACTGGTACTTGTTGTCCCGGTAAAAAAGCAACGCAAAAAAGACTGCCAGCGCAGTCAGCATAACAAACAGATGCCGCCAGACTTTCTGCTGCCCCATATGCCTACCTCCTATGCATCCTCCGAAACAAACCGGTAACCCTGCCCCCAGACAGACTCAATAAAATGATGTCCGCACGCCTTTTCCAGCTTTCTCCGAAGCCGGGACATATGCATCTGCACCATCTGTCCGTCATCCCAGGGCTGCCCGCACCAGACCATGCCAAAAATCTCCTCCGGCGAAAAAATGCGTCCTGCATTTTTCATGAGAAGCAATAAAATATCAAACTCCGTCGGCGCAAGACACAGTTCCTTCCCATCAACCTGTACTTTGCGCCCTGCCAAATCCAGAAGAAGGGAACCATGGCAATACCGCGTGCGCCCGGATGCCGCCAGCTTCATGCGCGTTTCCACCTTTGCCCAGAAGAGTTCGGCAGGCGTATTCTTGGTAATATAATCAATCCCGCCGGCTGCAAACCCTTCCAGCTGCCTGTCCGTCTCCGTAACGCAGCTCAGAAAAATAACCGGTGTACGTGATATCCGATGAAGCGCTTCACAGAGGGAAAAGCCGTCCCTGTCCGGAAGCATCACATCCAGCAGCACACAGTCGCAGCGCCAGGATGCCATAAGGAGCACGGCATCATCGCCATTTTCCGCAGTCCGGATAATGCATCCATGACTCCGCAGAATATCCCCCCAGAAAATGCGCTCCTCAGGGTCATCATCCACCAGCAGAATCCGCCATAGTTCACCAAGCTGTTCCGGATTTCTGGAAAATTCCCCCAGCTGCGTATCATGTCCGGAGGCGGCTGTCTCTGCCCGGTGCAAAAAATCCATATAAATATCCCGAACCTGACTGCGCCGCAGCCTAGAGACCGGAATGCGGCATCCGCTTGCTGTCACAATACAGCCGGCGTCCATTGCCTGGACATAGTTCATGTTGACAAGATATGACCGGTGTGGTTTTATAAATTCCTGCCTGTCCAAAAGCTGCCGCTCAAAATCCCCCATGGCAGCGGTCACATCCCGAACCGTGCTGTCTGACAGATGGAAAAACACCGTTTTGTCAATCACTTCCACATATTCAATCCTTGAAAAGGATATCCTGGTAATCCCATCCCGGCTTTTCAGCAGGACTCCCTGTTCCGGCTGCATGGGCAGCTCCCCCGCCACCCTGTCCAGAAGCGGAAAGAGCGAACCGGCATCCGCAGGCTTTAGCAGATAGTGATACGCCTCCACGCTGTAACCCTCCATGGCAAATTCCGGCGATGCGGATATAAAAACAAGCTTCACATCCTTATCCAGTTCCCTCAGCTCCTGTGCCGCCTGCAGCCCGCTTATCCCCGGCATCAGTATATCCAGCAGGACAAGGTCATATTCGCCGCCCCGCATTTCGCACAGAAAATCAGTGCCATTATGAAAAACGCGGCAGTCCACGTTTATCCCGCGTTTTAACCGGTATTCCGCAATCAGCCCGGAGAGATGGGCAAGCTCCCATTCATCATCGTCACATATTGCTATCCGCATTGTTCAGCCCTCACTTTCGTGGAAACCCCATATTTCCTAACTATCCTACCACAGTCCGGCTTATAAATCCAGTGAACAGGCATAATCAAATAAAGCCGGTCCTGCATTGACCAGCTTTATCCTTATTTGTCGTTTTCTATGTATCCGGAGCTGTCAGCAAATATCTGTTAACAATTCCTTACTCCTCCAGCAAAGCCGCTGCCGTACCCATGAAGACAATCGTCTCGTCTGCCGTAAGGTACTGTCCTTCATATATCTCCCCGGCGGCATTCAGGATGTAAACCTCACCGCTGTCTGTCTCGCCAAAGCCAATGTCAAACACCTCGTCGGTATAGACATCCGAGACATTCATTACGGACCAAGTGATTCCATCCTCGTCTGTCTCACTGTCAGCCGTATAGGGTCCGCAGATTACATCGCCGCTGCCGTCAGATTCAAATACAAACATGGAAGCCATCGGCGTTCCCGAAGGCTCCGTAAACAATGAAACGACAAGCTCCGTGCCATCCTCATTTACGGCGTAGACACCGGCGCTAATCATATCCGTCGTGACATCAAGGAGTGTAAATTCCCCATCCGCGCTGCTGTCTGCATCGCCGTCATCAGCTGTCACGGCTTCGCTCTGCACTTCCGGTTCCGTCTTGGCTTCTGCCGCAGGCGCTTCCGATTTTGTTTCTGCCTTAGTCTCTGCCGCGGGCGCGGGTGTTTCTGTCCTGGTCTGTGACGCCGGTGCGGAAGCTTCCTTCTTACCGCCGCATGCCGTAGTCAATGATGCCACCATCACAGCAGTCAATATTATTGAGACAAATTTCTTTTTCATACTTTTCCTCCATTTTCATGTTTTGGGAACTGTTCACAAGTTCCTTATCCCTATAATAAATTGCTACTAGTATAGTGTACATCCGCACCCGGTATCATTGACTGTTTTGTCACGAATCGACCCAAAACTGCACTCAATCGACAATCATGACCATAGCCTACTCTTTTTCCAGCTTTACGCGCAGATGCCATCTTGCGCGCTGTTCCTGTGCCCCCAAGGGCAGCACCTTTTCATAGCGGTGGACGCTTAAAATCAGCCCGATTAATACGGAATACACAAGCGCCACACTGCCGCCAAACGTGACAAACGGGATGGAGACCGTGGTCATTGGCAGAAGTCCCAGGTTGACAAGAATCCCCTCCAGGCAGTTTGCGGCAAAGACAAGGAAGCAGGAAGCCGACACCAGCATACCAAGCTGGTTTTTCTGGCTCTGCACAATTTTTATGACGCCCACTGCAAAGACAATAAACAGCAGCAGCAGGACAATTCCGGCAATCAGCCCATATTCATGCATCAGGCGCAGCAAAACCAGGTTGCTTCCGTAATCAGAAAGGGCATAAACCGTCTCATTTCCCTTTCCCACGAAATGTGAGCTTCCCAGAATCGTGTCAATCGCGGTATAAATGTATCCTGCCGACTGATTGTATTCTCCCCGGTGAAGAAAGGCAAGAATGCGTTCCTTCCGGAATCCTCCCTCCATAAAACACAGCGCCAGGGCTGGTACAAGAACCGGCAGCATCCCCAGCGCAGCGATCACAAAGACAGTACCTCTCTGGCGAATCCGAAACATACCTTTTCTGACTGCCAGAAGCAGTGTGGCAAGCAATATCAGAAAAATATTCAGTCCAATGATTACACTGCTGCCAAATCGGGCAGCAAGGCAGCTTGTCAGGAAAACCAGCCCCATTCCTACTCCAACCGCACCATAGCTCCCGCCGCGCAGGCGGTACAGAATGCCTGCAAATACCGGGACATAAAGATATACCAGGACTGCCAGTGCCGGTATCCTTCCGTTCACTTGCCGAAGCGTCATGCCACATATGAAAAATAGGGCTGTCAGCAGGATGTAGGCAAGGGATCCGAACCGTCCAATCACGCTGTAGTCAATAAAATTCACTGCCAGTATCACTGCCATGCCCGCTGCCGTAAAAATGCACTGCCTGCTCACAATCGTGGACATCCCATAAATGCTGTACATCACAAGCAGCCCTGCCATCGTCAGCACAAACGTAACCAGTATCAGTTTCCAGTTCATCTGCGGCCGATGTATCCGGTCAAGCGACACGCCGATTTCCACCGGATCCCCCATTTCATGCACTGCCATCTCGACTGCCTGGTCATGTTCCATGCCTGTTTCCTCAAACGCCGCTGCCTGATCCAAAATATGGTCGGACACCTCGCGCGCCACCCCTTCGCGCGCCTTCACGCACCGCATCTGCTCCGTCAGCCTCTTTATAAATTCATTCATTTCAGTGCCCCCCTTATGCCATTGCGCAGAGCACGTCCAGGACTGCCGTCTGATACGTCTGCCATTCTTCTTTCTTTGATTTTAGAAATTTCTTTCCGTTTTTTGTAATGCTGTAGTACTTGCGGGTTTTGCCGCCGGCTTCCTTTTCATAGGAAGTCAGGTAATTTTTCTCCTCAAGGGAATGGAGCAGCGGATAGAGCGTTCCCGCTTTCAGAGTAAAAACATTCTTTGATTTCTTTTCCAGTGTTTCAATCATTTCGTAGCCGTACATATCCTTGTCCTCCAGTAAACGGAGAATCAGCATGGAGGTACTGCCCGAAACCAGTGACTTGTCAATTGCCATTTGCATCATTTCCTTTCTGAAAGGTAACAGCCCGGCTTCCTGCTGAAGGCATCAATCCATGCAACATCCTAAGCCAAACCGTTCCTTGTTATATAGTGTCATGGTTAACAGGTTGCTATATAGATAATCTATATACATTTACATTATATATAGATTATCTATATATGTCAACAGCATTTTAACATCCGACACCCATCTAACACCTTTACGCTGGAAATGATGTGTATGGCTTCTTAACATTTTATATCCACTTTTTTGTCACCGGACTCGGCAGCCGCCTCAATTAACACTGGCTTTCCCTCACTGGTATACATTTTTACATCAGCAGATTCCGCAGCCGCAGCATCCGCTTCCTCTATCTGTGAATTGTTTTTGAGGGATACTTTGCCTTCCTCACTGATTGTTACATTATCCTCCTTCGGGGTATCCGGCTTATTATTCTCCTGTACTTTTTCCACATATTCCTTTGTCTCTTTCCTGCGCTCAAGAGCCTGCTGACGCCTGGCTTCCTGTTCCCTGCGTTCTTCTTCCAGCTCTTTGGGAAGCGCTTCCTGTGCCCTGTCACTACACTCCTGTGCCTTGTCCTGATACTCTCTGACATAGCCCATGGCTCGCTTCATTGTCTCGGTATCTCCCCTAAGCTCTGCCTCCTTAAATACACGCATTGGTGTCCGTGATATTTTCGTGTTGATACTTGCCCCAATCAGTCCTTCCATGCTTCCTGCTTTCATATAAATCACCATTCCCTTTCCATAATATTTTTCAAATGATATGTCGTGAATATAACAACGTATCATTTGAAATGATTTCGGCAGCAGAGAAGTCATATATTATAAAAATGGCATATTCGGTTTATTTCATGTCATATACGGCAACCGGCAGCATAATGGAAATGTCAAAAACGGCGCCTTTGATTTCAATATCCATTATCCCGCTTTCTTTTTGCACGATTTTATTTACGTTGGTAAGCCCGGTGCCCCAGTCATCCATCCCGAAGGCTTTTTGTCTGCCATCAGGCGCCATTGTGTTTTTTACATTAATGATTAAGTTTCTTTTTACTATCCCCGCCTGGACAAGGATATTCCGTTCTTCCGAAACTTCTGCGGCTTTTATGGCATTATCAAGGATATTGCCCCATATGATGCATAAATCGTACTCATCAATCATCAGCGGTTTTGAAATCGTTACGCTGCAGTCAAACTTTATATTTTTTTGCCGGGCCGCCTGCTTTTTGGTATTGACAATGGCATCCACGACACTGTTTCCCGTTTCGATGTCCTCTTCCCCAATCATCCCCGCATTGCAAAGCTTTAATAAATATTCTTTCAGCTTATCCCATTCTTCATGCCCCGCAAGGGTCGACAGACTTATCAGATGGTTTTTCAGGTCATGCCTTATATCCGCCTGTTTCCTGTACTGCTCCAATAGTTCCTGATAGCGGCTGATTTCCATTTTACGAAGGTTGTCTATGGTGAGATACCCGATCAGCCTATTTATCCCAAACAGCAGCGACAGACATATTATCATGCAAAGCGCGGATAAAACAAGTACTTCTAAATGTGTCAAAATTTCGTTGTAGGTGGTATTCCAATATTCCGCCCCGCTGCCATTTGAAACCATGACAATGCCCTGCGTGATCCCGAAACCGCACACATCCATCAAAAACAGCAGCACACATGAGACAGTGAACAGGATTTTACCACTTCCATGCAGAAAATTTCCTTCAGCAAGTTTCGTCCTGTCAAAAAGCAGATACATGCAAACTGCGGGTATCACAATAGAAAGTATCGTTATGGAAGATACATCTTCTCTGCCCGGTTTTGCGAAGATGATAGCACCAATTGACAATACGGATGACGTGCCATTCCATGCAAATTCCCAGACAGCAATCAGGACACTTGAAAAGCCTGATTTTTCCCAACGGTTTCCACGAAAAATCAGGAAAAAGAATAGAATAAGCAATAACTGCTGTACAACGGACCGAGCCATGTAATTGTCTTTTAGAAAATTTCCCATAATCGTAAGCAGTCCCAAAAAGCAAATATATTGACCTGCGACAGCCTTCTTTTTTGGAAAAAACATGCTGCCCAATTTATCCAGACCCACAAGCCGTATCGTATGCATGACGATATTTAAAACAAATAACATGTCTATTTCAACACGCATCACATAATACCACCTTTTATTTTCATATGCGATAAGACTCTTTTCTGAAAATCCTCATACCGTCTTTTTGCCAGCATAATTTTTTCCCCGTTTTCTAACTGAACTTCGGTCTTATTAAATGCATCAACATAATTCAGGTTTACTAAAAAACATTTATGGCATCTGAAAAAGGATTTGTCTGATAATTTATCTTCCAAAACACCTATTTGTTCATACGCTTCCAATGTTCCCCCATTACAATGAATTATGGCAATCCTGCCAACGGACTCAATATATAAAATGTCTTTTAAAAACACTTTTTGGGTCTGGCGGTTTGCTGATATGATCAAAAAATCTGTATTGTCATCAATCTGTATTCTCTTTGTGGCTTTTTCCAAAACATTTTTCAGTTTATCAGTCTGTATCGGCTTTAGCAGATACTGAAAAGCTTCCACATCGAATGCGTCAAAAACATATTCGCTTGCGGATGTAATAAAAATAATAAGGCTCATCCTGCCCTGCTTCCTCATTTCCTTCGCCAGCTCCATGCCGCTTATTTCAGGCATTTTAATGTCAAGGAAAACAATATCAAAGCTTTCCCTGCTTTGTATCAGCTCCTGCGCGCCAAAGAATTTTTTTATGACAAAATCAGTGTCAGACTGTTTCAGTATCGTCTCAATCTGCCTTGCAATACCGGCACATTCTACCGGCATATCATCACAAACTGCTATGAGTAACAACTTCAGCCCCCCTTTTCCAATCCGGAGAGCCATGGGAAATACGCCGCATGACTGTCCCTCGTGATTTATACTGGCGGTCGAAACGGCTGACCGCTTCGTATCATTTGAGTAAAGTGTGTTGTAACCGATTCCAGTATAACACTTTTTGTCAACGGAATAAAGCAAAGGATATAACAGGCGGATGATGAAAAAAAAGTAGTCGCGCAGCACAGTGAAAAACTTCAGGCAATTTCATAGCACAAAAGGGCAGCCTATAGACCATCAAGGTCTGCGGCTGCCCTTTTTATGCGCAGTCCCATGCATGGGATGCACGGTTCTTCCTAATTCACCACCAAAAGATAAATCATCGTCAGCCCAAGCCCCACACAGAACATAAACAGTCCAAATGACAGGCTGCGCTCAATAATGCGGAAGTTCTCAAAGATATCCGTACTCTTGATTGCGAGCTTATGCTCATAATGCTTCGGCTCGTACTCCTTTCTGGCAATCATGCAGTAAATCATACGAATCCGTTCCATGCTGCACCCGATGCGGTGCGTCACGCGGTTTCCCTCGGGCAGCTCATACGGCAGCGCCCTGTCACAGTAAACCGTCCTGCGCAGTAAAACCACAAGGGTATCCACAATGCTGTCCAGAATCCGCGAAATGATCCCCAGCACAAACGGAACCGCTGTATAAAAGACTGCCCGGTATAAATACTTTTCCATATTCATCCACGCAGGGAATACTTCCCGATATCCGTCCGCCTTCCTGCGAAGCATCCAGAGGCGCACCACCAGAACATAGACTGCCACGCCCACGGCGATGGAAATCACCGCGCCAGCCAGGCTCGTGGGCGAAAAATAGTGCACATCAACAGGCACATAATGCCATTGCTCCACCTCCGAGCGGACAAATCCATACGCCGCGACACGCTCCGCCGTCAGCCCCGGCAACAGTCCGATAAAGGGTATCGGCAGCGCGCACAGCGCTATGGCAGCCTTTGTAGAAAGCGAGGCATACTGCTTCTGTCCCTCATATTTTGCCTGGAGCGCGCTGTCAGCATTTTTCTCGACAAACAGCACCACAAAAAGCTTTGTCATATACGCGACCGTCAGCCCTCCTGAGAACAGGAACAGTCCCTCCACGGCTTTCATCAATCCCGAAAGCACCGCCCCATCCCCCAGAAGGCTTGTGTACTCCACAATGCTCTCGTGGAGAAGCGTCTTGCTGATATAACCGTTTAATACCGGAATACCGCCCACGCCTGCCGCCGCCAGCAGGAACGTCACAAGCAGAAACGGCTTTCCGCGCCCGAACCCGCGCACCTTGTTCAGCTCATAGCTTCCCACCCGTGCAAAGACAACGCCAGCCGTCATGAACAGCACCAGCTTCACCAGCGAATGGTTGACCATGTGGATAAACGTGCCGTTCACCGCCATGCCAAACACGCCGACAGCCTCCTCAAAATGCCCTGCGTCGCCATAAAATCCAGCCGCCATCTCAGCCAGAAGCACCTGCATGCCCACGCCTGTCAGCACAAACCCAATCTGCGACATGGACGAAAATGCAAGCGTCGTCTTGAAATTCGCGCTCATGACGCCGCGGATTCCGCCGACAACCATCGTAATCACGCCGATTGCCAGAAGGAACACGCCCCAGCTTCCCTGCAGCGGCAGCAACTCCAGAGACACCAGCATCAGCCCGAACACGCCCGTCTTGCTGAGAATCGCCGAAAGCAGCGCCGTTGCCGGGACAGGCGCCTGTGTGTAGGAATCCGGCAGCCATACATGCACCGGAAACGCACCCGCCTTTGCGCCAAACCCTGCAAACATGCAGACCGCCGCCACATACATCCATGCAGGATTCTCGCCCAGGCTTATGAGGGCGACTGTCTCCCAGCACATTTCCCCGAAATAGAGCGTCCCAATCCTGCTGTACACGATAAAAAGCCCCATCAGAATCGCCATGCCGCCCGCTATCGCAATGCCAAGGTAGGTGCCAGCCGCATACGCGGACTCCTTCGTCTGCCTGTGCGCCACCCACATAAAGGACGTGAAGGACATGATTTCAAAGAAAAAGAACAGCGTGAAAAAATCTGCCGCGTAAAAAATCCCCATCGTCGCGCCAAGCGTCATGAGATTAAAGAAATCATACCGCACCACCTTCTCGTCATCCGCCATATATTCCTTAGAAAACAAGAATGTGACAAACCATGCAAGCGCGGTGAGCACGCCAAAGACACCCCGGAAGCCGGAATACATAAAATGAAGCCCGAGACCGCCCACACCCGCAAGCGTAACCATCCCAAACGGCGTGCCTGTCACATTTTCCAGCAGGGGAAGTGTCACTGCCACAGTCTCCACGGCGCTTACCAGAAGCATCGTGACAGCCGCAATGCCATTTTTCCCCTTCTGGTTCCGAAACAAAAGCCAGAACAGCACAGCCGCCGCAAACGGAAAGAGCACTGCAAAAACAATACCATTCATCTCAATTCCCCCTTCCTATAACAAACCGCCAGCCACACTTGTAAAGAAATCAACAAGCGGCGCGCTGTACACACCAATCACAAACATCGCCCCCACGAACAGAAAGAGCGGCAGAAGCATCCGCCAGTCCGGGTCGTGAATGTCGTCATGCAGCTTCCCATAGTCGAACTGGTCTCCCGGAAAATATGCCCTTATCACAATACTAAGCATATAAATTGCCGTCAGAAGCGCGGAAACAAGCAGGCCGCCCACGCCGACAACCGCCAGCGGATTGCCGCTCTGGAATGCCGCCTTGGCAAGATGCCATTTTGACACAAACCCGCAAAGCCCCGGCACCCCCATCAGCGCAAGCGCCGAAACCGTATATATGCCAAATATCTTCGGCATTTTTCTCGCCATGCCGTCAATCTCATGCACAAAATTCGCATGAGCCTGCGTAATCATCGCACCGGCACAGAAAAAAGAACAAATTTTCATCACGCCATGGAATACCATGTGGCACAGCGCCCCGACCAGCCCAAGCGGCGTCATAATCAGGACGCCAAACAGGATATAGGAAAGATTCGATATCGTCGAAAAGGCAAGCCGCCTTTTGATATGCGTCTCTTTCACCGCCATGCTGCACCCATATACAATCGTAAAGATGACAATGCACAACAGCAGATACTGCGCCCACGTACCGCGCAGAAAATCAACGCCGAAGCTATAGTAAGTGAGCCGCATAATCGCAAACGCCCCCGACTTTACGACGGCAACCGCATGGAGCAGCGCTGTCACCGGAGTCGGCGCCACGCCTGCCTGCGGCAGCCACGAATTAAACGGGCAGACTGCCGCTTTCACGCCAAATCCCATAAACGCAAGCACATAGATGAACAGCAGCAGATTTTTCCGATTCTGCATTGCATTTGGCGTCAGTACCCCGCCAAAGATAAAGGAGAGGCTGTCCCCATACACAATCAGGAAAATAAGCCCGATAAACGCGAATGCCGCGCCGCCAAGCGAATAGTAGAAATACTTCCGGCTCGCAAGCACTGCCTCATGCGTCAGCGTATTCATGACAAGCGGCACCGTCACAAGCGTCAGAAGCTCATAAAAGCAGTACATCGTCAGCATGTTTCCCGACATGGCAATTCCCAGCGTCACGCCGTATGTCGCCGTGTAGAACAGATAAAAAATATTTTCATGCACACGCCCGTTGTGCTCATGTTCCATATACGGAAACGAATAAAGCGTCGCAAGCGGCCAGAGCGTCGCGACAAGCCCGCCAAACACAATGCCCATGCCGTCTATCTTCAGTGAGAAATTAAGCTTTGCACCCGCAAAATTGATAATCCGGATAATATCCGTAGGTCCCTGCGCCAGCAGGATATAGGTAAGCAGCGTATTGACAAGGACATATGCAAAAATAAAGCACTGCTTACTGCGCTTCTCCTTGAATTTTATCAGCTGCAGCAGCACGCCCCCCACAAAGGGAAGCAGTATCACAGTCAGCATTAAACCCAGTATCATGAACAATCGCCCCCCTTTATTTCAGTACGACAGCAATGTCGCCCACAAATTCCATCAACGGTGCCGGAAACACGCCAAGCAGCAGCGTTGCAGCCGCAAGCACCACAACCGGAACCAGCATAAACGGTGCAGGCTCCCTGTACTTGTCATGCTCCTTTTCATCCAGCGGCGCCTTCAGAAAGCCGTTGACGGCAAGCGGAAGCAGATAGCCTGCTGTCAGAAGCGCCGAAACCAGAAGCGCCACGGGACCAATCCACGAAAGCCCCGCAATGCCGCTCTCAAGGCAGCCCGT
The DNA here is from genome assembly GCA_002490665.1 of Lachnospiraceae bacterium UBA7205. Taxonomy (GTDB): domain Bacteria; phylum Bacillota; class Clostridia; order Lachnospirales; family Lachnospiraceae; genus COE1. Next base: position 60,130 of record DKUL01000049.1, read on the forward strand.
AGCCAGATACCATTTGCTGATGACACCGCTTGTCGGCGGAATGCCAATCAGCCCGAGGGAGCAAATCGTATAGCTCCAGAACAGGATGGGCATCTTTTTGCCAAGCCCTGCAAATTCCTTCACCTTCACCCTGCCCGTACTGAATATCAGCGCGCCGGCAAACAGGAACAGCCCGCTCTTAATCAGGGCGTGAAACACCACATGCAGCAGGCTTCCGGTAAATGCGGCCGCATTCATCATGGAAAGCCCAAGCAAAATATACGAAAGGTTCGACACGGTCGAGTACGCAAGCCTTTTTTTCAATATCTTTTCCTTAAAGGCAAGGGACGAGCCCATCAAAAGCGTAATTACCGCAAGAATGCCCCACACGGTCTGCACCCATGTCCCGCGCAGGAAATCAGCGCCCACGCAGTAATATACCGTCCGGATAATCGCAAGGATTCCCCCCTTCACGATAATGCCCGACAGGAACGCCGATGCGGGCGCGGGCGCGACAGGGTGCGCCGTCGGAAGCCACGCGTGGAGCGGAAAGCACCCTGCCTTCACGCCAAAACCGACAAGCATCAGAAATACCGCCACCAGGCAAAGGGTCGTATTTCCCGACTCCACGACAGCCGCCATATCCAGCGAACCGCCCGGCACAAAGCCCATCATGTGTGCCGTTTCATAATAATACGTACCGCCAAGCGCATCCCCCGGATTTTCAAAAACAATGGCATACCGGTACAGGAAATAAATCCCAAACAACGCCATATACGCGCCGCAGAACGAGTAAAACAAATATTTCAGGGCTGCCATGACAGCCTCTTTTGAACCGCTGTGGATGACAAGCGGCATGGAAGCCAGCGTCATGAACTCATAGAACAGATACAGCGTGACCAGATTTCCCGCAAAGCAGAGCCCCATCAGCACGCCGAACGTAATCAGGTAAAAACTGTAATACCGCTTTTCATTTTTCTCATGCGACATATATACAAAGGAAAAAAATCCCGCAAGCAGAAACACCACAACGACAAGCCCTGCAAAAAGCCTGCCAAGGTCATCAACCGCAAAATACACCGGTATGTCATCCACAAGCCGGAACAGTACCAGCCTGTCCCCCGCCGCGCCGCTTATCACATACACGGCAAGCGCCGCGGACACGACAAATGACACGCCTGTCACATTTAAGAGACCCTGCCTGTCCCGAAACACACCCTCGTGCAAAAACAGCAGCGCGAATCCAACGATGACAGGAAGGACAACCGGCAATAAAATCATGTAATTCATCTCACTCCCCCATTCCTAACCAAACATGTTAATCCCGCTTATAATCCAGTCCGCAATCGGCTGTGAGCAGCAGCCGAGCAGCACATTCAGCGCAATCATCAGTATCAGGGTAAAATTGTACAGGGGATGCTCCCTGAAGCTGACAATCGCCGCCTCGCCCGCTTCCGTCTTCTTCACTTTCCTGCTCTTGGGCGTATAAAGACGTATGACCGTCTTCATAAAGTAAATCGCGTTGAGCACCGTACTGATTGCCAGACAGATTAACGTGGGCAGCATCTTGGACAGGCTGTTCTGCACTGCCGCCTCCGCAAAAAGCATCTTGCTGATAAATCCCGAGAACAGCGGAATGCCGACCATCGAGCATGCCCCCATCGTAAAGGCAATTCCCGCCATCGGGTTGCGGTATCCGCTGCCCGTCAGATCCTCAAAACGCTTGCTGCCCCCCGATGCGTCCGTAAGCCCCGCCGCCGCGACAAACAGCAGCGACTTCGTGGATGCGTGCGACAAAACATGGAAAATACTTGCCACAATGCCAAACGTCGTTCCAAGCCCAAGCCCCATATAAATGTAGCCAATCTGCGCCACTGATGAAAAGGCAACCATGCGCCGGATGTCGTTTTCCATAATCGCGTTGACCGAGCCCATAATCATGCCCAGAAGCCCGAACACAAACAAAATATTGACTATTTTCGTGTCCACGATAATGTCAAAGCCAACCACGCGGAAGAAAATCTTAATCAGCAGAAAAATATATCCCTTTGAGACAAGGCTCGACAATATCGCCGCGCTGGATACAGTCGAATACCCATACGCATCCGGCAGCCATGTGTGGAACGGATAGAGCGCACTCTTGATGGCAAGCCCGACACATATCATCCCAATCGACGCCACAAGGGGGATGACGTAAGTCCCCTGCGCGTACACATAGGCAATGCTCTCCTTGATATTGCTCATCAAAAGATGCCCCGTAATGTCATACAGGACGCAGAGACCCATCAGCAAAAGACCCGAGCCGAGCGAGCTCATAATCATGTAGCGCGTCGCCGCCTCTATCGTGCGCCCGCTCTGGCGGATCATAATCAGTCCGCACGCGCTGATGGTATTGATTTCCACAAAAACATACGCCGTAAAAAGGTCGTTCGTGTAAATCAGCGCCAGCAGGGAGCTGAGCAGGAGGTTTATCATGATATAATACAAATTTACCTTCGTTTCCTCGATTTCCGTGTCAATATGTTCCTCGCCGCCCTTCATCGAAAGCAGCATGACAATGCAGAAAAACAGCGCCATGCCCGCCTCGAGCACGCCGGCACGGATTTCGTTGCCCCACGGAGCGGGAAAATGACCCATCATAAACGTGTACGACTCTCCCACGCCAAGCATGTAGACAAAAAGAACCGCAGACATCGCAGTGACCGCAAGAAGGACAAACGTATTCCAGAGCCGTGCCACCTTCCTGTTCATAATCGAAGTCAGCACGCCGGATCCCAGCGACAGCAGAATGCTGAAAAACGGAAAATTGCGTATAAACTCCATTCTACTGATCCTCCTTTTTCAGCATGGTCGAAATTTCATCCATATCCAGCGTATGGTATCTGCGATACAGCCGGATGGTAAGGGAAAGCATCAGCGCGGTGACCGACACCGACACCACGATACCCGTCAGCACCAGGCCGCTTGGCACCGGATTGATGTACGCCTCCACACTCGTCACATTGTCCACGACAATCGGCGCAACCCTGCCCGCGATATAACCCTTTTCCGCAAGGAACAGGTATGTCGCCGTGTCCATGATGTTGAGCCCGATAATTTTCTTGATTAAATTTTTCTGCAGCAAAAGGTTGGAAAAACCGATGCCGAACAGAATCATGGCAACAGCCTCCCCATAGTTTGCCAGTAAATTTCCACCCATACTAGAAACCTCCTTTTCGGAACATGGCATAAAACGCATACATTGTACATGCAACGACCATGCCCACGCAGATATTTAACGGAAGAATCAGCCCCGAGCTCAGGATGTCCCCCGGCGTTCCAAGGGGGATTCCCGTCTCAAGATGATGCGCGCCGCAGTAGAAGGAATATGTCTTCGCAAGACAGTAAAACAACAGCGCCACAAAGCAAATCCACTTGTATGTTTTCTGCGTAAAAAACCGTTCAATCTTTTTAAAGCCAAACGCATTGACGTACAGAATCAGTCCCGAGCCGATAATCGCGCCGCCCGAAAAGCCGCCGCCCGGTGACAGGTGCCCGTTTAATATGACATAAATGCCAAAAATGATAATCATCGGGACGAGGAAAAATGCCACTTTCTGTAGAATAATGTCATTTTTCGGCTCATAGAGGCGGTCATTTTCCTCCTCCTCCTTTTTCTTTGACCTGCTGTCAACGCGCAGAAGAATCAATACCGTACACGTCGCGATAAACAGGACGTTGGACTCCCCGAGCGTATCAAACGCACGGTAATCCAAAATCATTCCCGTCACGATGTTGACCGCGCCCGTGTCCTTCATCGCATCCTCAATGTACTTGGTTGCCACCTCGTTGTTGTCAGGATTCGCCGCATTCCCGACCGGCGGGAGATACGATACCATATACAGCAGGATTCCGATTAACGTAAACACAAAGAGCACCGAAATCACTTTATAGAACTTCGAGAACATCATCAGCTTCCTGTTGTGCTCAATGTCATAAATATTCCTCTGTAAAATTGCCTCGTCGTGGATGCGCTTTTTCTGTGTGTTGACATCCTCCTCAAAGGGCTTCTGGGGTCTAAGCTCCACCCTCCCGATATAAGGGTCCTTGTCACCGCGGTACCAGCGTTTTACCTTAAACGCCTTGGTCTTTCGGTATTCCTGCTCCGATAACAGACGGCTCATTTTGCTCCCCCCTTCCTGTCGTGCCTGTGATGGCCTGCTTTTTCTTCATCATGCTCGACCGCGACGATTGCGTGAATCTTCTTGAGCGTCACGAAAAACAGAATACTCGTAATACCCGCGCCCACCGCCGCCTCCGTGATGGCAAGGTCAGGCGATTCCAGAAGAATCCAGATGATGGACATTATCAGGCTGTAAGACATAAATATAATAATGGAATTCAGCAGGTTTTTGGAAAAGCTGACGGAAATCGCGCACACAATTAAAAATATAAACAGCACAACCTGAAAGACTTTCATACCCTATCCTCCTTCTTCTGTATTTCGACATTCTTGTCCAGTTCTTCGTTCGTCGCCACCTCAAAGCGCGCCAGCATGTGGGAAGCCACCGGGGAGGCAAACCACAAAAATACAATGACAAGCAGCATCTTTAATGAAGTAAAATTAAATCCGGACAGTATCATCAGCCCAATCATGGACAGCGCTATCCCAAGCGTATCGCCCATCGCCGCAGCATGCATCCTGTTGAGGACATAGCTGAACTTAAACACGCCAAACAACTCGATTGAAAACACGGTCAGCCCGCAGAGCAGCATACTGATTCCCACAAGAAACCTAATCCACTGTAGTGCTATCATGCTGTTTCCCCTCCTTCTCCTTCTTTTTGCTTTCCGCATACACACCCATGTATACCTTGGTCAGAAGCGTCACCGCCAGGAATGAAATCATGGCATATATGATACAGATATCCACCAGATATCCCTCGTTCATCTTTACCGCAAGTATGGCGATAATCACCATTGTAAGCGTACCCATCATATTTACCGCCACAATCCGGTCTGCAATCCTTGGTCCCTTAATTGCGCGTATGAGGCACGCGAACACCATCAGCGCCAGTATAATCGGAAGCACTGTCAGGGCAATGTCAAAAGCCGCGTCCAGCGCCATATTTCCGCTATTCATATCCTTTCTCCTCCATCACCTTTCAATTTTTTCCAGCAGTTTCACAAACACGGACGAATCCATGCCCTCGGCAAGCGTCTTGTCCAGGCAGTGGACAATAAATTTATCCCCGTCTATCGAGACCGTGATGGTTCCCGGCGTGAGCGTGATGGAGTTTGCCAGAAGAAATCTTGACGTATCGTTTTTAAAATGGGTTTCAAACTCCACGAGCACAGGCTCAACGACCCTGTTCGACGTACAAATCAGCCGCATTGTCGCAAAATTCGCAATCACGATTTCCTTTATCAGATAGTACAGATATTGTATCAGGTAACCGCCTTTTTTGAGGTACGTCATTTCCCTCTTTGGCGAGTAATCCATAAATTTGCAGATAAACCAGTACAGCGCCGCCGAAATCACAAGTCCGAACAGCACGATTTCCATGGTAATCCGCCCATTAAAGATAATCCAAAGCAGAAAAAATAAAACAAACATATTCCTTTACCTCCTCCTGTTATCTGTCATGAACGGCAGATAATGTATTTGTAAATCGGATTTCCCATGGAAGAAAATTTCTCCTCATACTCTGTCATGACGTTTCCCTGCATCATTTTTTCATCATGGTGCAAATCCCTCGTCATTGCCTCAATCCGCCACCCCGCCGGCTCCACCTCGGCAACCGCGAAGTCGAACAAATCCACGTTGTCCGTCTTGAATTCAATGGTCCCGTCATGTGATAAAATCTCCTGGTACCTGGCGAGAAACTGTCTTGACGGCAGGCGTCTCCTTGCATGCCTGTCCTTCGGCCATGGGTCGGAAAAGTTCAGGTAAATCCTGCCAACCTCCTCCCTGTCAAAGGCCTCGCAGATATCCTCCGCATCCATGCGGATAAAGCGCACGTTGGGAAGCTCGTTCCCCTCCATCTTCTGAACCGCCCGCAGAAGCACGGTCGAATATTTCTCGATGCCAATATAATTGATATCCGGATTGTCAGCTGCCATATCCATCAAAAAACGCCCCTTTCCCATACCGATTTCAATATGTACCGGACGCTCGTTTCCAAATAATTCATGCCATTTCCCTTTTTGCAATGCAGGCTCATGTACCACAAAAGGACTCCCTGCGATGACCTCGCGTGAACCCGTTACATTCCTAAGCCTCACTTTTATCCCCCCTTTTATCATTCTTCACCCATTATACGATAATAATGTGATTGTTTCAATTTTATCTTAAAAAAGAATGAAGAAAAAATTAAAAAAAAGAAAATGCCATCGTCCGGATGGCATTTTCCGTATGGGTTGTTATGGATTGACTCCAAGCGCCTGCCAGCTTGCCGCACCGATAATCGGAAGTGCAAACTGCGTGTAGGCCGCCGACTGCGGCGTGTCAATGTACTTGAATACGTTATACATCTGCTTTGGCGTGGTCGCAAGGCCGTTGGCATCACAGTTATATAAACCGCATGCAATCTTATCCGCGTTCTTCTCATAAATGTTGTCCACTGTCCTGTGAACGATGAAGCCCTTAATCAGCGGGTTCTTCTCCGCAAGCTTGTAGGCATATGCAAAGGACGCCGCCTGCGTCTGCTCATCGGAAGTCATGGAGTTAAACAGAATCTCCGAAATGATGATATAGCGGACTTGTCCGTTTGGCGCCAGGAATGACGGCTGGCTCATATAGGCTGTAAACACATCCATGTTCTGCGGGTTAATCATCCTGGTATTTGCCGTGTGGTCAATCAGGTGCATCGACTTGTAGTTTGCAGGCATATCCCAGAACCGCGCTGCAGTGAGCGGTACCGGATGCGGATGCCATGCAACACCCCAGTCGATATTTCCGTGGGAAACCACATCCACGTTAAACGCGTCAATAAACTTTTTCGCTCCGTACTGGTTTGCCGTTCCGTCCTCCCATGTCCATCTCTGGTCGATACAGGTGAGCACGCGCGCATTTGCGTTCTGGCTCTTGATGGCATTATAGCACATACGGAATGCTTTCTCATACTCGAGCGCAAAGCTTGTCACATTGTAGTTTCCCGCAAAATACCAGGGATTGTTATTGTTTACCTCGTTGCCGATAATCCAGTTGGAAATCAGTCCCGTTGCAGGATTGCTGTAACGCTGCGCAAGGAACGCCATCAGCGCCTCAATGGATTCCGCGCCAAGCTGCTCGTCCGTATTAAACGCATAGTGCCTGTACTTCGCAACACGCCCTGACGGCTTGACCGTAAGCGCCGTCGCCGCGTTATAATAGTTTACAAGGTTCATGGTAACCTCGACCTTCTGCGATGCGAAAAGCGTCATTACCATATCGTATTCTGCGACAACTCCCTGATGGAAATTGTATGTTTTTCCATTGTAATTGAATGGAACGCCCGGTCCCGGCTGGAAAAACCTGTCAATCGCCATCTCGTAGCTTACATGCTTGGCGCCAAGGTCGGAAATTGCTGCCATTGCCGCATTATCAGCAGTAATGCCCTTGATGGATGTTGTCACCGGATTCGGCGCCGTATGTGTGGCGAGCGCCTCGGGATTTGTAATGTAGTACTCCTGGCTGACCGGAACAAACGCCCCGCCCTGCACTGCTGCCACCACAAATTTTGAAAAGAGCTTTGCATTTGCTGTTCCCTGGTCAAGTGATGTCACGAATGTCACTGTCGGCGCATTCGGCGCCACCGCACAGAAATCAGTCCTTCCGGCAATCGAGTTCTGATATGGCTTCATCTCAAACAAGTACAGATTGCCGTCATCACTCGCAACACCCGATGCTGCTGCAACGACTGTTATCTGGTTTCCGCCACTGATGATACACTGGCTGATTGTTGCTGTTCCCGCAGCAGCAGCAGTCATAGACATCAAGCATACAAGCACCATGCACAGCGCTGCCCAGAGAGTTCCTTTTTTCTTCATGAAATACCTCCGTTCATAAGAATTTTAAGTTAACAGTACATACAATGAGTATAACATCTCATCCGCCCATTTACAAGCCGTTCCTATGCACTCTGTTTCAGATAGGTAACAAATGCATTTCCGTTCTGGCGGAACAAGCTGGTGGCATCGTTCATTCCTATTTTATAGACTGTTCCCGTCTGCGGGTTCATGACCACGACATTCAGCTCATTGAACCCGATTACAAGCATGGCGCTGTCATTTTCCAGAGACACCAGGACCGGAATGTCCTGATTGACATAATACAGGACTGCATCAAGGCTTACGCCGCTCAGGTCAAGCGCTGTCACATCAGTCAGGTTTTCTTCCAGTATCTGCCTTACCGTCTTTCCCCTGTCAAGCATCGGCTGTACCTTTTTCACGGAACCGGAAAATTCAAGGATTGTCTCAAGGCACACCGCCAGCTGCGAGCTGCCCTCGCTCACCGCGTTTCCGGTAATTGCCATAATCTGGTTCCTGGTGCTTCGCGCCGTCTTTTTCCAGATGTAGCTGCCGTTGTGGTTGACGACGGTTCCGCTGATGCCATAAGCCAGATTGATTGCGTCCGACTCGTGGGTAAATGTCGCGTCAATCCCATACTTTCCATATACATAATAGCGGCTGACCGGATTTTCCACGGTGATATCCAGAATCCGGTTCCCCTCAAACAACGCCAGTAACGGCTTTGTCGTTTTTGGCTTTTTGACCTCAAGCGCATTTTTCAGGACAAGCTGTACAATCTTCTCATAATACTGGGTGACAACAACCTCCGATGAATTGTATCCGCCCTCCTCCACCAGATTATTCACAATCTGGTCATCCTCTGTACTGGTATAACCGCCCTGTCCGTCCCGCACCACCCTGGTGAGCGTAATCAGATTATCCTTTATCACAGCATCCGTCACATAAATACCATCCTGCTTATATGTCTTAAGCACCTCGCCACGCTCGTCCTGAATGAAGACACTGTGCATCGGAAACGTGACAGAACCCGAAAAGTCAACGCGGATATCATCGTACGCCACCACGCCGTAAATCAGGTCTTCCCCGATAAACCCGAGCGGCAGCATCCTGTTCTGGTTCTCTGTCTGTATCTCCTGCCTGTTGCCCGTGTTCAGGTTCATCAGTATCAGTTTCGTACAGTCGTAAGCGTCTGGCGAGTTCTGCCACACAAGCATCTTGTTTGTGTCTGACACCTGAAAGCTTCCCTGCTGGAGATTGCCCGCAATCTCGTCACATGACCGGTTGAGCAGGTCGACTGCCAGGATGGAGCCGTCCAGATACATGTAGAACACGCCGTTTTTATTGATAAAGGAAAGCTGCTCCATATCGGTCTTGAGTGTAAAGTACGATTTGTTGTACGGAATAAAAATCAGTTCCTCCACCGTGTTGAGCATACCGTTGTACTCGCACACCTCGATGCCGATGCTCCCCTCATGCCTTCCGCGGTTCATATATCCGTACACCATAAACCAGACATTTCCTGTCTCGTCCACGTTCAATATCTTGATGTCATGGTTATTGTAATTGCTCCGCTCATCGTCCCCGTCATAAAAGCTGAACAGCCCCGCAATCTTCTTGTCCGCCGCATGATAACAGAACAGCTGGTTTTCATTGATAAATGCAAGGTTGAGCCCGCCGTCACTCTCCATCATCTCCACCGCGCTGTCCCGGATGCCAAGCATAATCTTATTGCCGCCATAAATATCGGCGGCGGGGTCAAATATCTGGTTCATGCTGCGCTCATAATCAAGCAGGTAGATTCGATCCGGCGTGTACCTTATGCGGAAAAATTCCACGACATTATAGTCGTGGCGCCGTTTGCCCTCCAAAGTCTGCACCCTGTAATCTACCCTGACGGAAGCCGTCTGGGGCTCTATCTCGCTGATGACAAAATGCGGCTCCCCTATCTGGCTGACCCGCAGGTCTGCCCAGGTAACCTGTTTCAGGCTGCTGTGGATATCCACATGGGCAAGCGTCGTGTTGTCCCCCTTGTAATTTGACTCAAGATAGGTGACAAGGTCGGTGGCTTTCTCCTTGTCGAATGTCTTTTCGTGAAAATCCTTCACAAAAGCCAGCTTTTCGTAGGTATTGTACGCCTCCCCATCAATGATTCTCGTATAATACCGAATTGTCCCCCCCTCTGACTCGACAAGCAAAATCCAGTTGTACTCCACACCGGGTTCAATCAAATCCTTGATGGTGACAGCCGCCTGTATGCTGCTGTCATCCTCCCTGTAGTCATTGACCTTTGTCCGCTCGACAAGCCGTGTCCCGTCTATGCTCCTGACCTCAAAATGGATGGAGCGGATTTCGTTGCCATACTTATCTATCACAAAACTGAGTGTCCTGCCTTCCTCGAGCGGCGTGATGGTATCCCTGAAAAAACTGCCGTCCATCTCCTGCTTGAGCCCATGGAGGCAGTTGTAGGCAATCCCTTTTGCCGTGATATGCACAAGCGGGAGGGATGCCTGCTCCATACTCGCGGTCAGTTCCTCGTTTCCCTTGTTGTAAATACTGCTGCTCACAAAAAGAGTGATCACAAAAACCACAATGCAGACAGCCAGTTTACTGATAACTTTCTTCATACACAATCCCCATATTTGTAACAGGTCAGCCTTCGGCTTTCTGTTACAGGCATCAAGCCATGCAAAACCACTTTGTGGTGACTTGATGCCTCTCTGCCACTACACTGTTTCACGGACTTTGCAGCAAGTGCAAAGTCCTGGGCTAAACTGTCACCCATATTTTCCTACAGATTCTTATTTTGTATCAAGCAGTGTCTGTAAAGTAGGGCTGATATGCAGCAGTGCATCCAGCCTTGCCAGCTCCTCCTGTGTTTTTGTCCCTGCGTGGTATTTGATGTGATTCTTTTTGACAGCACGGATTAAAATATTTTTGGGCGTGTGCTCCATATCGATAAATTCCAGTATCTGTGTGTCATATCCCTGCGATTCCAGCAGATTTGCCCTGACAGCATCCGTTATCAGCGCCGCCATGCGCTCCTTAATCAGCCCATACCGCAGCACGGGCGTCAGCTCGTCGCAGGCAATCTGCCTGTTTAGCTCGTGCTGGCAGCATGGCACGGACAGAATGACGCGCGCATTCCACCGGACTGCCTTTGCAAGCGCATAGTCCGTCGCCGTGTCGCAGGCGTGCAGTGTCACCACCATGTCCACCTGTCCCGCACCGTCATAGGAACCGATATCCCCCACCAGAAATTTTAACCCGTCATATCCAAATTTATCCGCGAGCGCCTGGCAGTCTGCAATGACATCCTTTTTCAGGTCAAGCCCGATGACATATATGTCGTATCCGTTCATTATTTTCAGATAATAATACAGGGCAAACGTCAGATAAGATTTCCCGCACCCAAAATCAATGATGTTCAGCGTCCGCCCTTCCTCCCTGGGCAGGTTCGGCAGAATGTCCCTGACAAACTCGAGATACCGGTTTATCTGTCGGAATTTGTCGTATTTTGCATGTACGATTCTGCCGTCGGGCGTCTGTACCCCCAGCTCCACCAGAAACGGAACCGGCTCATCCTGCGGAAGAATGTACTGCTTCTGCCTGTTATGCGAAAAATCAATTCTGTCCGTCTGCCCGTCCGCTGCATTTTTTTCTTTTTCCTTCATGGTCACTTTGCCTTTTTTGCTCACAAGCACGGTGAGCCTGTGACGCTCGGATTCCAGCTCAAGCTGCCGAAAATCCTCCGCCATTGCACGGACGAGGACTGACGGCAGCTCTTCTTTTGACAGATTCCGGTGATATGCCTTCGTCCCCACGTAACGCTCTGCCTGGTATATTAGCTCCTCCTTTTTGCGCACAGGCCGTATGCGGAGTTTCTGAATTTTTTCCCTGTCGCGGGGATTGCTGGCTGTCACACCCAGAATGATTTCATTATTATTTATATATTTTGTAAGTATTTTTCCTAAATTATCCATAAAACCCATTGTAGCACGAAACAGGGTGTATTAAAAGGGATGAAAAAATTAAAAATTTATTTCGTCCTTTCATTTACATAATTGCAGATTGCCTTGTTGTCCTCGTACATCCGTCCGCCTACCAGATAGGAACCGTCATGGTCTGATACCCTGATAATCATGCCTTCGACTGCCTTGCCCTCAAGAAGCGGAAAATCACTGATTGTCACGGATATCGGCTTGCCCTTTGCGTCCCGCACCTCCCTGGCGCTGGTTGTAAACGCAAATCCATTGGCGCTGATGTCAAGCATCCTGCCGTCACAGGTAAAGTCAGAATTTTTCAGTGTCACCTTGCAGCTGTTTGTCATTGCGATTCTCGGATATTTGCGCCTGTTGACAACCTTGGGATTCTCCTCGACGCTCACAATATTTGCGCCCTTTTCCCCATTCCTTGAAGGCATGATGCTGACATTCTGCCAGATATACAGCGCATTATGTACAATGATGTGCAGATTGTACTTCTGTGCCTTGTCCTTTGTGTCAAGCGTGTCCGTTCCCGAAGAAATCACACCCAGGCCGATACTGTTGTCAGTCTTGGATACCACCTCCGCGCTATACTCCTTCTGGCTCCTGTCACCCACGGCAAATATCGTGACCTTCATGCCCGGCAGGACATCCTTGACGCCCATGAAACCGCCCTCACCAAGCTCCTCTATCAGCTTTCCGACAATGTCCTCGATATGGATGACATTGCTCGCGGTCTCCTCGTACTTGCTGAGCATAATCTTGGTGGTTTCCTCGGAGTTGAGGACACTCTGCGTCATAATCTCCATGACCTCATTAATCTGCTTCATGTTCTCCACAAGGTTTCCGTTTGATACCTCAACCTCCTTCATCGCCTTGTCCACGACAAGGATACCGTCGTCAAGCTCCGCAGACTGGCTGCTGATGCTTGCCACACTCTCATCGACATGGCTGACCATGCCCTGCGCGTCCGTAATCAGCTGCAAAATTTTTGTGATGGAGCCCGTCATCTTGTCCGCCGTCTCCTCAAGGTGGCTGAGCGCTGCGAGAATGCTGTTGGATGAATTCTTCGTCCCCATGCTGAGATCCCTGATTTCATCCGCGACAACCGCAAAGCCTTTTCCTGCCTCTCCCGCCCTTGCCGCCTCTATGGACGCATTGAGGGCGAGCAGGTTTGTCTGCGATGTAATCTTTTCAATGGTGCCAGTCTCCTGCTTCACCATATCAAACTCCGTCTTGAACGCACTGAGCACCTTCTCCACATCGGCGGATGCGTCAGCCATTTCGTTTGTGGCATTGACAACAGCCGACAGCTCACTTGAGCTCGTTTTTGCGTGGGTCGCAGACTCGTTGATGAGATTTGCCATCTTGGTGACAAGGGATGCCACATTTTCCACCTGTGTCTTGATGTCCTCTGTCATATCGAGGGACGACATCGCCTTTTCGCTCATCGTCGTATTGTTAATGGAAAGCTTATTCATGCTGTCCACGACATCCAGGGCACCCTGCTTGTTTTCGTCCGCAAGCTCCCGAACCACCGTCACGCCGTCGACAATGGACGTGCTCGCACCCTTTACCTGGTCTATGGTGTTGATAACCTTATTCAGGTTACTGTCCATCGACTGAATCATCGCGTTGTCCGACCTCGAAAGATGGTCAATTGACAGAATGTAGCCGAGATAACACATAATCGTGCATGCCATCTCGATCTCCATCTGTATCATATGCCCATCGGCTGACTGTCCCCGCAGGTAAATCAGGATGTTCTGCATAAATATGATAATAATATTGTAGATTCCAAGCCCTATAATGAGTTTTTTGTTTTTAAACAGCGTCAGCATGCTCGCGACAGGGAGCATAAAACTGAACGCGACAGTACTGTTAATTGTCAGAACCACAAATCCATAGAAAATGCCATACCCTACCGCAACAATCACCTGATACCAGTCGTTGCTTCTGCCCTTGATACGCAGCTGCACAAAACCCAGAAGATAAGGTACCCAGCAGCACACCAGCATCGTCAAAAATGTAGTATGCGACATTCTTCCTTTTAAAATCTCGCCCGCATAGATTCCCGGAAGCAGTATGCACATAATCGCCCACACAATTGACGCCTTTTTGTTGGCGCTTGACTTGAAAAACTCTTCATTATATTCCATTATCTGTCCATCCTCCTTTATTATCAGTGTAGTTAATAGATATTTTAGCATATTTATGCAGGTTTTTCCACGGCTTTATGTCCCAAATTGGGAGCATTTTTTATTTTTTTCCAAAAAGCTTCCCTAATTTCGGCAAAGAAAAAAGACAGCTGTTTTATGCTGTCTCTTTTCTTTGATTCCACATCTTTTATCTCTTATTGATGTCCTTGCTCTTAATGTCAAACTTCACTGTGACGCTGCCGCCGTAATCTTAAAGGTCTTGTTGAAGCTTCCGCTGTCGCCGGATTGCGGGTTTGTCAGGAATCTTCTTTAGTTACCTACGCCTTTATTTTATTAATCTCCGGCTCCATAATCTCCAATAATGCCTGACACATATTTTCATCCCCTCTCAGACATACTGCCCACCTTCCTGTGCCAAAAAAGAGTCATATATTTCTTCCAGTTTTAACTCCTCATTCTTGCTTTTAAGCAGATTGTACAAAATATTATACTTTTCCAAATATTTATAATAAATTGTAACGAGCCTGCAAAGTCACATCCGTTTCCGTCCTTTCCATGAGCCTCATATCTTTTATAGATAATCCTCTGCCTCCTGAAATGAGATATGGTATGCCTTGCTGATAATCTGTTTTATAATATCCTCTGTCTGTCCACACTCCCTTAACGCCAAAATTGTATTATTAATTCCCTCCCTTGTCACTTCCCTTGTTACTTCTTTTGTCACTTCCCTTGTCACTTCCCTTGTCACTTCTTTTGTTACCTCTGCCTTTATTTTATTAATCTCCGGCTCCATAATCTCCAATAATGCCTGGCACATATTTTCATCCCCTCTCAGTTCTTCCACTACCTGTTTATTTGCACTCACACTCACCTGCAGCACCGAATCCGCAAGCTCCCTGTCAAACGTTAAATCCAGCTTCTCAATCGTTTCAAGCAGTTCACGCATCTGCTGCTTCTCCATCTGACCCGACAGGGCTTTCAGCCAGACGTGTTCCTTCGGATTTAATTCTTTCGTCACAATAATCTGCGTCGGGAACAAGACGGTATTTGTCACCTGATAGATTCCATTGTATTGATTCGTGTACGCGATGCCATGTTCCTTAAAATAGGCAAGCAGTCTTGACGGCTTGCGCTCACGAACCAGCGTCACCGTGATATCCTCTGCCCTGCGCTCGTCTACCGTTTTCCCATATGACTTGTACAGGCTGGCATATGCGCCTGCCTTATAAAAGCTGTCTATATTCAGGTGGTCGTCCGGTGACTTGTATTCCACGATATTGTGCCCGCGGAACAGTTTTCCTATTTCATTTGTTATTTCTATACCGGCATCCTTCTTGATGACCAGCAGGTCTACCTCCAGCGGCTTTGTATTCAGGTTATATTCCTCATGGTATTCCAAGTCAGACCTGTTCTGTGCCAGCTCCAAATTCATTGCCGACACAAATGCCGCGTGCCATTGTATTTTTGTATCTTCCATAGTATTCTCCATTCCTGCCCATCCTGTGAATCCGGCACGGGTGCAAATCTGCCCTGTGAAATATTTATTGTTTAATTCCAGTATATCCTATGCGGTCTTTTATTGCAAGCCGAAGAACGCCAAGGAACTGTTACATTATTTTTAAAAAACTAAAATATTTGTTGACAAATTACGCAATATGTATTAATGTATTAGTGTATTAATAACGCAATACAGAAAGGGAGGCATAAAGATGGCATGGGAAATGAATTCGGATCGTCCAATCTACGCACAAATCTATGACAAAATACTTGTCCGCATCGTGTGCGGCATCTATAGAGCAGGAACGAGGCTGCCAAGCGTGAGGGACCTGGCAGCCGAGGCGAGCGTCAATCCCAACACGATGCAGCGGGCTTTTACCGAGCTTGAGCGCAGCGGACTTATCGTGACACTGCGCAACAGCGGGCGCGTCGTGACGGAGGATATGCAGATGATTGACAACGCCAAGCGTCAGCTGGCACTGGCGCAGATAGACAGCTTCTTTGCAAACATGCGGGAGCTTGGCTATACAGACCAGGAAATCATGGCGCTTATCAACAGCGTCATTGCAGAAAAATAATTACCTGAGGGAGGGAAATAATGTGAATAACAACAACGAAAATCCAATGGCAACACAACAGGATAACAACAGTGCTTCAGCTTATCCACAGCAGACTGGCACTCCGTCCGTTTATCCACAGCAGGAAAACAGTGCCCCGCTCTATACACAGAAAGAGAGCGCCACTGCCCCCTATATGCAGCAAAACCAGATGTACGGCGGCGATCCGGTTCCTGCCACACCGCTTCTGCAGCTCAACGACCTCTGCAAGAGATACCCGGGAATGGGCAGCTATATGTCCGTCTTCCACATGAACCTGGTTATCCCGAGGGGACGCATTATCGGTCTGCTTGGTCCGAATGGCTGCGGGAAGTCCACACTGATAAAAATGATTAACGGGCTTCTGACGCCGACAAGCGGCAATGTCCTGATTAACGGCTTAAATCCATGCGCCGCCACCAAGAAGGTCATCTCGTATCTTCCCGAGCGCACCTATCTGGACAACAGCATGAAGGTCAGCCAGATGGTGGGATACTTCGCGGATTTCTATGAAGACTTTTCAACGGAAAAGGCATTCCAGATGCTCGGAGCGCTTGGCATCAGTACGGAGGCGCGCCTCAAGACACTCTCAAAGGGCACCAAGGAGAAGGTTCAGCTGATTCTTGTCATGAGCAGGCATGCGGACCTCTACATCCTTGACGAGCCGATTGCCGGCGTCGACCCCGCTGCAAGGGATTACATCCTGCGCACGATTATCACTAACTACAATCCGGGTTCGACGATTCTTTTGTCAACCCATCTGATATCGGACATTGAAAACATACTCGACGACGTGATTTTTATGAAAAACGGTTCACTGATGCTGTATACATCCGTTGACGCAATCAGAAGCCAGATGGGCAAGTCGGTAGACACTTACTTCAGGGAGGTATACGCATGTTAGGAAAACTTTTTAAATACGAATGGAAGGGATTTCGCTTCCCTATGCTGATTATGCTGATTGTTCTGGCGGGCACAACGGTTCTGACGTGCAGCGTCATTCTCACAATCAACCCGAAATACGACGAGACTTTTACATGGTACTCCATGATGGCGCTGATGCTCTCCGTATTCCTTTATTATTTTGGAATCATTGGCTGTTCGCTGGGCGTGATGCTCATTATTGCAATCCGGTTTTACAAGACCTGTTACACCGACCAGGGCTACCTGACACACACGCTGCCTGTCTCCACACAGAAGATACTCAATGTCAAGATTATTGCTTCCATTGCCGCCGTCCTGCTGACAATACTGGCTATTGTGGGCAGCCTGTTTATCATCGCACAGGTGGGCATCAACCATATCCTAACAATTATTATTGCGGAGGACCAGAGCTATGTCAGGGACATTGAGGAAGCGCGCAGGTTGTTCTTCCAGGAGATGTCCGCGGTGTTCTCGGATTTTGAGGATGAGCTCGGCATCAGCCTCGGCGCAGGGATCGTATACATGGTAATCTATTTCATCATCGCTGTCATCGCAAACGTTGTGACTGTCTTAGGATGCGTGTCACTGGGGCAGCTCTATGCAAAGCACCGCATTATCGGGGCGATTGTGGCATATTTTGCCGTCCAGTTCATCCTTGGCCAGCTTGGCAACGTCGCCACAATGCCAATGTATGCAAAACTGATGCAGGCAGAAGAACAGTATGTGGAGTATACCGCATTCGGACTGATGTCGCCGACTATGAACCTGACACTGGTGTTGTCGGTCGCTGTCGCCGTGGTGATGTATTTCATAAATCTGCACATGATGACCAAAAAACTCAATCTGGAATAATTGATAACTCAGGCTTCCCGCGCCAGATGGTGTGGGAAGCCGTAACAGGATGTCTGACTCACAATGTCTGCATCCATTTCTTTTTTCTAAAAATCACCAATGAAATGATCACACGAATACACTCTTCCATGGACAAGACGAAATAGACTGCTGCTATCGGCAAATGGAAAACAAAAGCTGCCAACAATCCAAGCGGCACACCAAATATCCATGTACCAATCATGTCAATGAACATGACAACTGTCGTCTTTCCCCCGCTCCTTAAAATCCCGCCTAAAATCATATTCTGCACTTTTACAGGTGCGACCAGGGCATATGCCATAAGTACAAATCTTGTCATCTGCCTTACGTCATCTTCCACATGAAAAATCAGTACGTAATATCTGTTCAATACCACCACCAGTACAGATAACACCATGGAGCAGATAAGTCCTGTATACATCAGCCTTTTGGCGTCCTGATAAGCGCTCCCTGCATCATCGGCGCCCAATCTTTTCCCTATCATCACACCAGCCGCCTGTGATACGCCGCTTAATGCACCCATAACCAATGCCTGCAAAGGATTGGTCAATGTCATGGCGGCAAATGCCTTCGTTCCCACATGTCCATATATGGACGCATATACATTCTCCCCAAGACTCCAAAAAAATTCACACACAAGCAGCGGCATTAAAATCACCAGATACTGTTTCAGATAAACCCTGTCCAATCTCAATTCAAATGGAATCTTCCATGCATTTTTCCGATACAGGAAGAAAAAGAATATGACTGTCAGCGTACAGCCCGATAACTGTGCAATCACGGATGCCCATGCCGCACCCTTCACGCCCATTGCCGGAAAACCCGCTTTTCCAAATATCAGTACATAATTTAAGACGGTGTTTGCCACACTGGCAAAAATGCCTGCATATAACGGTACCTTTGCGGCGCAGGCACACCGGAGATACGCCGAAAAAATGGAAGTAACTGCGGCAGGCAGAAAGCTGAGCGCATAGATTCTAAGGTATTCCACCCCTCCCTCTACCGCAGCCCTGTCATTTGTGTATAATCCCAAAATCCGGTACGGCATCATGATGCTCAATGAAGTGAAAACCGCCGCCAATATAAATGATACCGCTATATTTGCATAAAAACTCCTCCCTGCTTCCTCATCATCCTTCTTCCCTATGTACTGCGCAATCATAATACCAGTCACAGATGCAACCGCCGCAATCACTACCGAATAAATGGATGCAAACTTTCCTCCCAGTCCAATCCCTGCGATACTGGTACTTCCAAGCTGCCCTGTCATAATCTGGTCTACTACTGAAAAGGAAGACTGTAGCAGGCATTGCAATGTCACAGGAACCGCAATCTGGAGCAGTTCCTTTTCAAATTTTTTCCTGTTTTCCATTTTACTATTCCTCCAATCTGCCGCATAGCAGTTGTAATAATAATAAAATAAACCATGAAAAATGGCAAAGGTTAAACGCATAACCCCTGCCAAAATCCAACCTCATTCTTTATGCACTTTTACATCACGCTGTCGCGCTCTATAAGCGTGACCGGCAACGTTACATTTTTTTCTCCACAGTCCCCATTTTTTAACTGGTTCAACATTTCAACCGCCAGAGCTGCCCTTTTCCTGTTATCCTGTCTTATTGTGGTCAGCGCCGGTACAAACCTTTCACTTTCCCTCACATCGTCAAACCCCATTACCGATATGTCCCCCGGAACAGATACCCCCGCACTTTTCAGGAATTGAATCAAATCCATTGCATAGTAATCGGACACTGCAAAAACTGCTGGATATTTTTTTATTTTATCCAAATGTTCCATGTAAAAAATGGTGCGCGTTTCCTGCTCCATGGGAATAACCATAAGCTCTGCATCCGGAATCTCACGTTTCAGTCCCATAAACCGTTCCCTGTCCATACAGATATTATTATCCGATATGCAAAGCACAGCGCCATGCCCCCTGTTTTTCAGATAACGCCCAGCCTGTACCCCGCCATCAAAGTGGTTGACCTCAATATTTACAAGGTTTCCAGAACCTTCCATATATCCATCGTACACCACAAACGGGATATGCATCTGTTCCCTCAATTTTTTATAATCCTGCTCGCAGTAACCGATTAACACCATTCCCTCCATATTCCACATGGAGGCAAACCTGGGAATTTCATCCCACTTATCGCTCACTTTCAGCATCAGGAATTTTCCTGCCTGCTCTATCTCTTTTGCCAGTGCATTTACCGATGCGGAAATAAACGAATCCTCAAGTGTATGTCCTTCGTATTTTTCATGGTCATTGATAACCACCCCGATAATTTTAGAATCATTTTGTGCCAGAAGTATACCTGCCATACTCGGAATGTACTGTCTGTCTTCCAGAAGCTGCTGCACACGTTTCACCGTTTCGTCTGATATTTTCTTTGTCTTCCCATGAATGACATTCGATACGGTAGCCGTACTCACGCCAAGCTCGTCGGCAATATCGACAATCCTGACTCTCCCGCTTTCCATATACATCAATCCTCCCTTTCCTGTAATTACCCATCTTCCCCGCTCGCTGCGCGCCTCGTGCGCCGGCCTTAGCGGCATACTTCCTCTACATGGGGCTGTGCATAAAATACAAAGCGCTGTCCGTGCATTCACAGACAGCGCATTTTTTCAAGGCGTTCGTGGAGGTTATGGAACATGTTCAGTCTGTCCGCATCCAGTATCTCCCTGCCTGACTCAAAATACCTGACACTTATGTCATTTTTGTATGCTTCCCAGCGCAGGCATTCATCTGCATCCCTGTCCGCAAGCGCTCCCTTTTCCCCAAGAATCCGCATCAGCTGGCGCACCGTCCCCTGGCTTCCGTCAATCATGTGCGTTCCCGGCGGCATCAGCTTCCGGAACGTATCCTTAAAAAAATTAAAATGCGTGCATCCAAGCACCAGCTCCCCATATTTTTCCAAATCAAATGCGGAAAGCTGTTTTTCCAGATACGCCGTGACCTCGTCCGATACAAACTCGCCGCGCTCCGCAAAGCGGACAAGGCATGGCAGCTCGAGCAGGTCGACAAGGTGCTCGTCGTCCACCCGCTTCACGAGATTTTGCAGTTTTTTCTCGTGTACGGTGAGCGGCGTTGCCACCACCAGCACGCGCTTCCCCTCGCTCTCTGCCACAGCAGGCTTGACCGCCGGCTCAATTCCGATAATCGGGAGACCGACATACTTCCTGCGCATCTGCTCTGCCGCGACTGCGGTGGCTGTATTGCACGCAATCACGACCGCCTTGCAGTCGTGGTCTGCCATAAACCGGATAACCGCATCCACATAAGATATGACCTGTTCCCTGCTCTTTGTCCCATACGGAACATGATCCGTATCGGCATAAAAAATGTATTTTTCCCGCGGCATCATCAGCATCGCCTGATGGAGCAGCGTCATGCCGCCAATGCCGGAATCAAAAATGCCTATATTCACATTCACTCCCATCCGCCCGCTTCGGCGGGCATCATTGTCCCATTCCTACAGATTGTCAAATATTACCGTCTCCTCCTCCAGTCCTTTTACGACCTTCTGGTTGACGCCCATGCGCCGTGCAATATCCTCCATGTCGCCGGCAAGCTGCCTGGTATTGCCCGCGACGCCATTAATGCCGTTTGCGCCGTCACCGATGGCTTTTGTAATCGTTCCGATGGAATCCGCGATTTCCGACATGGACTGCTTTAGCCGGTTCGTCCGCTCATGGAATTGCGCCATCGACTGGCGGATATAGGCGGCATCCTCCTTATACTGGCTGCCGGACTGTACAAACGCCTCAAATTCCACAAGCACCGACGCGCGCATATATTCAACCAGCTGCTGCGCATGGTCACAAAGGTTATATACCGCAGCCGTCACTACACTGTTGATATCCTGAATGCGGTTGGCAGTTTTCTGGCTGGAATTTGCCAGGTCGCGCACCTCGCCGGCGACAACGGCAAATCCCTTTCCTGCCTCCCCTGCCCGCGATGCCTCCACGGCAGCGTTCAGGGCAATCAGCTGTGTCTGCTGCGCAATGGAAAGCATATCGCCCGTAAGGTTTTTTATCTGATCCACGCTCTTGCTTTTGGCAATCGCATCATTTAAGGAAACAAGGATTTCCTCTGCCTTGGTTCTGGTAACCCTTGCACTGTTCTGTGCCGACTGCTGCATCTCGTCAGCCCGCGTATTCATATGGGCGCTGTACTCCGTGATGGCGCTGCACTCCTCTGCCATATCCTGCGCATCCAGCCTGACAGCTTCCGCATTGTCATTAATCGCGGACACATTGCTTGCCACCTCCTGAATCGTTTCGGAGAGCTGTCCCGCAAGAGCAGACAGGTCAGACGCACTTCCTTTCGAAGCCCGCGTCCTTTTGAGCACCTCGCCCGTCATCAGGTTGATGCGCCCCGCGCTCTCCTTGATGGTTTTAAGTATACTTTTAACCGGGATAACCACATATTTCGTAATCAGCTTCAAATCCGCAAGCACAAGCAGGACGCATATCAAAGCGGCGGCAGCGCCAGCCACGAGTGACAGGAGATACACTGTTGACAAATGATTCCTCGCATCCTGCGTCTGCGCGCTGATGGAGGCATTCAGCGCATCAATGTCCGTCTCCATTGCCTGCGCATAAAGTGCGACATCCCCATTTGCAAAGGCATAGGCATCCTGCGTCTTATGGCTTGCGCTGGCACAGACAAGGAAGACAAGCGCATGCTGAAACGAATCGTAGTCCGACAGCAGCATCTCATACTGCGCCGCATCCTCCGGCAGCACATACCGCTCAAATTCCGCCAGTTTGCCATCGAGCACCGCCTCCTGCTCCTTAATCTGCCGGACAAGCGTCGTCATGGTATCATAATCCGTGGCGACAATGTGGCTTAGCGCCATCTTATGTATATTCATGGAGGACTGGCAAATATCCGACAGCATGTCCTTTCCCTCCATATAATTGTCCGCAATGTTGGAAGCGCTCATATTGACATTGCGGATATTGAGGATGGAGAGAATATTGGACAAAAGCGCCACAATGCCCAGAAGGGCAATCGGAATGATTAAACGTTGTTTTAAACTGATATTTTTCATCACAACTGGTACTCCTTTTCTGTCCCTAAGGCGCTCCTTAAGGGGCTGTAATTCCTTCGACCATCACATCAAGCTGCTCCTGGAGACCTTTCCCCGTCGGATTTCCTGCCAGAAGCTCCTCGGCAAACGCCGTGACAGGCTCCCAGTAATTGCCCCCGATACGCTGTACACAGGAGTATTCCGACTGCTCCAGCAGGGCGGTGATTGCCGGGGCACTCTGCACTTCCCCGGAAGACGCCGCGGCAATGTTCGATGGTCCCTGACCGCGCTTTGCAAAGCGCAGTTTCTGGTTTTCCTCACTTGTAATCCACTCCGCAAGCCTTGCCGCCCACTGCTTCCGTTCCGAGTAGGCATTGACGCCAATCAGTTTATAGCCGGAAAAGGACGCCATCTGAACCTGCTGCCCGCCGCATTCGTACACTGGCAGCTTCGACGCGCCAAACCCGCCTCCCCAGGCCTCCTCCACCGCAACAGCATTCCATACGCCATTGACGCCCGCAATGATTGTGCCGTCACGGACGCCCTCGACAAATCCGGCATCATCCGTGCTGAGAAATCCCGGATGCGCCGCGATTTCGAGCATCGCCTGCGCCACATCTGTGCCTTTTATCTTCCCATCCGTACTGTTCCATGTACAGTAGTTGGTAATCCCATCATCATTCAGTCCGACTGTCAGCCCCGTATTGCCAAACAGCGCATACAGATACCACCCCGAAGACCAGTCCATCGAGACCTTTTTGCCATTTTCCGCGGCAATGTCGAGCATCCTGTCCAGGGAAGCGATATCCTCCTGCGAAAAATACTGCCTGTCATAGTAGAGGAAATATCCGTTGTCCGCCGTGAGCGGCAGGGCATATAACGTATCATTGACCGACGCCGCAAGCACCGCCTCCGGCAGATTTGACGCGCGCACCGCCTCCGCGTTTTCCACCGGATCCAGTGCGCCTGCCGCCACGAGTGTATTCAGCTGGTCATCCGCAAATGCAAATACATCCGCGCCATTTTCCAAATCCGCCATCAGCGCATTTGTACAGCTGCTCTCGCTCTGCGGCTGATATGTAATCTGAAAATCTGCCTGTCCGCGATACTGCTGCTCAAACCCGCCAATTATCTCGCGGAGCAGCTCCTCATCCTCCGCCGCACCCCAGACAGTCAAGCTGACCGTATCAGAATCGGGCGCCTGCACTTCCTCCAAAGGGGCGGGAGTATTTTTTTGACATCCAAACAATAATACGGTCAGTAAAAGAACCGGGGACAATATTTTTCGTTTCATGGCATTCTCCGTAACATGTTTTTTCTATAATCATAGCATTTTGTGAAGGGATTTGCAATGTATACGACAGTCGAAAAGACGAACCGCTTTTCCCGCTCTTTTTTGTGCATAATGCCGTATTGATTTTTTTACAACACTGTGGTAGTTTATAATGAATCCACACTACTTTTATGGGAAATGTCCTTTCACACGAGTATAACCATATTTGCCGCCTGTATCCGCTGAAAAAGCTGACTGGCGCAGCCGTACTTTGTATTCACTGGTTCAATCCCATGGTCTGGGTAATGTATCCGCTTATAAACCGAGATATCGAATTAACATGCGACGAAAATGTTGTGCGGCAGTTCGGCGAAAAATCCAGAGCTGCTTACTCGTTGATACGAATTAACATAGAAGATAAGAAAAGCGGTTTATTGCCATTTTGCAGCAGTTTCAGTAAAAATACAATAATTCAGGGGGGACATTTGTGGCAACGAACAATGTACAATACATCGGTCATTCGAATATGGGCATTGAATTGATTCTCTGTGAAAATTCAACCATTTCCTACCCTACACATAATCATGTTTCCGTGTTTACAACCGGCATTGTGTTGAAAGGCTCTATTGTGCTTACTACCAATAATGATGTGGCAACTTACAAAAGCAATGAATCGTTTATCATTCCCCCTTATGTACCGCACAGTATTTGCGCCCCAAAAAACTACACGCTGCTGAGCTTATGCATTGATAAAAATATTGCCGTACACTCCGACGCGGATAAAATACGGAGCAATATAATCACTCTGCTGACGAGCGCCTTACACACCCAAAAACACAATCAATACCAGACAGTACAATTATTGAATTGTCTAGACTTAGATACCGTGTTTCGCGAAATGAAAGCCTACAAGGACTGGCACTGCGGCAACCAAAATCCATTTATCAAAAGCCTAAGAAATCAGCTGGAATTATATCCCGAGGATAAATTCAGCATCGAGGAAATGGCACAGAACGCTTATGTCAGTAAATACCATTTTATCCGAAGCTTTAAGGCAGAAGTGGGACTTACGCCGCATCAGTTCCAGCTTCAGAACCGCATCCGCAAAGCACAGCGGCTGATGCACCACACAGACACAATAACGGAAGTGGCTCTGACCACAGGTTTTTGCGACCAAAGCCACTTCACAAGGCAATTTGAAAAACAGGTCGGCATCTCCCCGCTGGCTTACAAATTATCCTCCCAAACAGTTCATATAGGGAGTATGGTCTAACACAGCGCAGGCATAAACTTTGCGAACAGGAAAAGCCCTTCCTCCCCTGCAATGACTTCGTGTGGTACTCCGATGGGGAAAATAGAAATTACGCCGGGTTCATAGGACATCTCCGCTCCGTTGTTCACGCATACGCCTGCACCGGAAATGACCTCATGCGTTTCTAACTGCTTCTCATGGATATGACTGCCAATCCTCTTATTGGGTGCTATCCGCACAAGGTGGAAGCTGAACTGCCCATCCGTCTTTTCGGATGTGACAATATGTTTTAACGCCACCCCCTCAAAAACAGGATGCGCAGACCACCCAATCGTGTCAAAGGCAACGGCGGCATCCGGCAAAAGCAGCTTTCCTCCCTCATTAAATTTTTCAAACAGATTTTTGTAATCCATTCTCAGCACTTCCTTCCAAATATTATTGGCAGTGTCCCTGCCTGCTTATATCATAGCAACAGGCTTAAAATCTGTATTGTAAAAAATTGCGGAATAGAAAACTGCCACTGTGTCCTTTTTTCTGTTCCTCATAAACTTTCCAGTCATTCAATTTTATCATTTCAAATTCAAATATTCCATCTTCATTTCGCCAAAACATAAACCTTATATGATATACCTCAGATTTGACTTAAGACACACTACAAAATATTGCATTGTGCTCCAGTCAGGTACATGCTATAATTTTAGTGTTATTGGAAGCCGTATTCCTAAGGGAGGACACGCAAATGAATGAAAAAACATATGAAATAAATTCTGTAGCCTATCAGATACGGATAATAGAAAAAAGCGATTTGGACAGCTTATTGCTGGTCAAAAATGATGTTTCGGTACACACGGACAGATTTCGGCAGCAGGATGGTGGCAAGGCTGTTTATTTCGGCGCGTTTATCAATAACCTTGCTGTCGGATATGTACTGCTGTCTTTGGAGAACAAAGAAGATGTGATGTCATACACAAATCATGAAAAATGCGCGGATATGATTGACTTGCTTATCATAGCACCTTTAAGGAATTATGGCATCGGTTCCCGGCTGGCGCTGGCGTGCGAGGAATATTGCAGGCAAAATGAAATCCCCTATCTGGGACTTGATGTGAATCCGGCAGACAACCCCGCAGCCCAAAGACTGTATGAACGATTAGGCTATCAAGCAGTAGGTGCACTGCACCTGGACGGTGTATATGACTACACGGACTCCCAGGGAAACCAAGGTAAATACGAGGACTGGTGTATTGATATGGTAAAACGAGTGTAGCCTTGTATTTACCATCATAAAATAATTCCGGAAAGGTACTGATACTGTTATGAATATTTCCATCCGAACTGAACAGGAACAAGATTATCGAATTGTTGAAGCCCTCACAAGGGCTGCTTTTTCATATCCCGAGCGAATCGCGCGGGGTGGCATTGGATGCCCGTATGAACACTGGATGGTTCATGCGCTGCGAAAGCGGGACGGTATTTTGGGATTAAGTCTGGTCGCAGAAATTGACGCCATCGGATTACAGGATTCCCAGAACAATTCCGGCAGTCAAATCGCCGGACATATTATCTGTAGCAACGCAGAAGTGCGAACCCCGGACGGCGCCATCCCGGTTTTGAATTTCGGACCTTTAAGCGTATTGCCTGCATATCAGGGACAGGGCATTGGAAAAGCGCTTATAAAGCATATGATATGCAAAGCATCCAAACTCGGATATGGGGCAATCTTATTTTTTGGCAGGCCGGAATATTATCCCCAGTTCGGTTTTAAAGAAGCTTCCACATGGCAGATTACTGACGCAAATGGGCAGCAATATCCGGCATTCATGGGCATGGAGCTTATCCCTGGTTATCTGCTCCATGCCAAAGGCGGAAAATTCCATGAGTCAGATATCTATGACGATGCCCGGAACCGCAACGAAGTGTTGGCATTCGACAGGAAAATGATGCACACAGCCACTTCCAAACACCTCAATGCGGAAAAATAAAAATCTCTTCAATCGGCGTATCCACCGCCCGCGATATGTCGATTGCAAGCTTCAGCGAAGGATTATACTGTGCTTTCTCAAGGCGCATAATGGTCTCCCTGCGCACCCCGACCTGCGCCGCCAGCTCCTCCTGCGTCAGCTCCTTCAGCTGCCTGTATTTTTTTAATCTGCACTCAAAATCTGGCATGTCCTACTCCTCACTTTCGTCAAGCAGTTCTTCATGGTCATATCGGTACAGCAGATACTCGCCAAGAAAAATGTCGGCAGCAATGGAACATGATACTGCAACCCCAAGGAATATCAGCCTTGCATCCATGGTTTTCAAAAGCCTTCCCTCTGCTGCACACAGTAATAACATGGACACGAAGATGCTGTCCAGCGCGAAGCCGTGCGCTTTCAGCTGTGCCTTACACTTATTTTCCTCATATCGCTCATCCTTGAGCGTATTCGACATTTTTCCCTCATAGAAAAAGCCGAAGAAACCAAAAAAGATGAAAAAGAAAAATGGGGCAATCTTTCCCTCCGCGCTGTATGTCCAAAATCCCATAAACCCTAAAAATCCCATCAGTCCCATAATACCGAATCTGGGGTTAATCCTTCTGGTGACACGTGCCGCGGCATCCCTCTTTCCCTTGACATAGCCTAGTCCGAACAGGAAAAACAGGTACAGAACCATGCATCCGACCGCTATAAGCATCGGCAAATCCCTGACCGTAAATTCATACGGCATCTCCATCGGCACAACCAGCCGCGAGTCGTTAAATGTAACCGCGTACCATGATGCGCCAATTACCATTAACAGACAGACAATGCCCATGCCAATGATAATCCTCACGTTTTTCTTCTTTGCTTCTTTTTCCTTAACTTCCTTTTTCATAAAAACCTCCTTGACCCTGAATATTCCATTTGGTTTCACTGCTGTTAAAAAGTGATATATTTGTATCTCAATGAGACAAATATATCACCTATTATAACGAATGTCAACACCAAAAAATAATTTTTAAATATCCTTATCTTCTCATACAAAGCCGAATTGGCGGCGATACTGACTTCAAACACGCTCTAATGTCTGATAAGGTCATCACTTCCCGCAAATACTTCTGTCATCATCAGAACGCCCAGCCGGAAACCAGCAATAAACCGTTCTGTTGCATAATTCAGATTCACGCTGTCACTTGTATTTTTCAGATTCTGAAATGTCTCTTTGTCCTCGTCACTTAACGCCTCCTCAAAGACAGTCCTGAGTTTTCCAAGTTTTATCATTTCCTGTGACGTTTCAGAATCATGGTCTATAGGCCGTTTCACCAATTGGAGATTCTCGTCGGCTAAAGCCTCCAATATTTTTCGTATCATAGTTTTATCCTCTCTTTCCAAATAATTAATTTTATTATAGATGAAATAAACTGTATTTTCAAATTTTTAAATGCTGCTAAATCTAACAGAACAGACAAATGAATGCCTTTTGCAAACTTTAATGACATGAAATATACTTGACATTCAGAAACCGGATATATCATTAATCGAGCAGGGAAAAGGCGGCCGAAACCATCTTTAAGTTTCTGCCGCCTTTTTATTTTTCTCTCCTGAACAATAAGCATTCTGTTCTTTTTCCACTCTTATTCCAATATTGATTAATTCCCTAAAAGCTGTTTCCTTTATGAAGCCATATGCTTCGGGGCAATGCTGTTTGAACTCTGACTCACATTTTCTGCAAATATCATTTACCAAATCCCCACACTGTTCAAAAATGATGTTTACATCTGCTAATCCTTTTCTATCGCTTATCATAGGAGGATCCTCTGCTCTTTCCAAACTGTCGATACATTCCTGCAATTTATGCCTGATGTCAGATTTTTCAATCCCTGTAAGCTTCTTTCCTTTATTAATAATAGCTGCCCATTTATCATTCCACTTCTTTATTAAGTCATACTGAACTATATAAATATCCTGCCATGGATTGTCACATTGTTCACGCCAAACAAAAATTTTTTTCTCAAAATACTCTCTTTGCAGGTTATTTATATAATAGGAATCTACCTTTCTTTCTACTTCATATCTTCGCTGATAGTAGTTATTTCCCCTTTTCAACCATTGAGCTGCATCGAAATCGTCAGATAATATTGTATTCATCTCCTCAGCTATACGCTGAATTTTACTGCAAATTTTAACAATCCGTTTATTATCTTGAAAATCATTGATAATTTCCTGTATATTGGTTACATTAAGTGATCTTTTCAGATCATAAAGTTTTGATAGTGAATCCTGCTCATCTCTCAATATCATATCTTCAACGCCTCTGCATACAGGTAAAATATCAGCAAGAATTTGCTTTACTTCGTCTCTGTCTTTTTCCGTCATAATTATTTTGGTTTCTTTGAAGATACAGAATAACCTTTTTATTTGATCTGGCGTATTATCACTATCCCTAAATATATAGTTCCGCCCATCAGGCATTCGAGAATCAGGTTGTATGTCTGACTTTGAATCAGCAATAGTGGTATGCGTATTTTTATAAAATCTGACCTCTTCTTCATTAAAATTCATCTGTAATAAGATAGACTTAAATTTTCTTGAAATATAATCTGCTTTCTTTTTTACGTCCTCTCCCTCAGAACCCCATTCCTTTGCAATATCTGCCGACGCCCAAAAGTAATCTCCCAAATTTCCAGGCATTAAAACATCTCCATTCACTTTTCTTCATAAAAACGGTCATTTAAATTTTGACATTCATTATAATATCTCTTTTTATAAAAAATGTCCATATTTATGTATCATGATAAAATCCTGCAATCATGGCATCGTATCTAAATTTTTCTGATACCGTGGTATCACTGGATTCATTCATGAATACCACGGTATGCGTCATTTCTCTTTTTGTGATAAAGCTTCTATAATAACTGCCAGCGCTCCCACCACAATCCCTGCCAGTATTTTATTCATCTATCATTTACACCACTGTTTTATTACAAAACCGCTCTTTTAAATCATTCACCATCATGATGTATCTGTCCTTACACTGCTCAAATCGCTGCTGCTCAATCAGTTGAATACAAAAATACAGATAGCGGTCCCAAATAAACTGGTAAATTTCTTCATGATTTGTCCGCTTGTCAATCTGTTCCACAATAGCAGGTGCGGTGTGATAATATTCCTGAATCAGCTTTGGACCATCTGGTTGATTTTTCAACCAGTTATCGCGGAAGGTCCGAAAAGTGGTAAGCTCATAACAATCATCTGGTTTATTGAATGTTCGGCAGACTGCGGATGTAATAAAGCATCCTGATGACGTATTCTCTTTTTTGGGAGGTATATAGCCATAATATTCCGACATCGCAAGATAATACCTTGCTTTTGCCTGTTCTTCCAAATCGTCACCTGCACTGCCTTTACACTGTATGCCATATTGCCACATTGCTTTGGGATGCTGGTTTTCTGCGGCAGTTTCAATCAATTCATTTCTTGATTTCGATAACTTTGGAGTAAACTCTGTATCACTCTTGCCCAGCCAGTCACTCATGAAAACCATTGCGGAAATACATCCGCCGTCAGCAGCTTTGGCACAGTTTCCCAGCAATTTTTTAACTTTTTCCTGTTCTTTATATCCTTCCGACCAAAAAAGTAAATGAACATAGGACAGAAGATATCTTGCAAATAAAATTCCATGTTCAGCGTACATTCTGATTCCAGAAACTTCCTGATTAAATTGTACCGCATCAATCGTATCAATCGCCGGCGCAATTGTTTTTTCATAATACTTTTCCAAAATATATTCCGCATAAACGTTTGATGGCGTAACAAGCTTCCAGATTGACCGCATATCCTTTTGTTCAAGATATTTTTGGATCTGTCTGACATTTGGTTCAGATGTATTCTTATCCTCCTCCAGACGTCTCTCCCAGATCTGTGCTTTTTTCTTTGCTTCGGCAAGTGCAGCCTGCCGCCACGCTTCTTCAATCTCAGCCTGATGTAGTTTGCGTTTCTTTTCCTCCAATTTTACGATGTTGTCATCAAAATCCATATCCTCATAGTTCTGCTGAATACGCTTTATCTCTTCAATTTTTTCTTCGATTTGAGGAATCGTTTTCTCTGGTATCTGAGCAATCGATTCGATAATACATTTGTGTTTCTTTTCCTCCAATTTTACGATGTTGTCATCAAAATCCATATCCTCATAGTTCTGCTGAATATGCTTTATTTCTTCGATTTTTTCTTCAATTTGAAGAATTGTATCTTCTGGTATCTGAGCAATCATATCCGCAAAATGCTTTACTACTATCTCTTTTTCTGCACGGCACGCCTCCTCCATTCCAAAATATTGGGCAAATTCCTGTATTTCTCTGTGATTTGTGTGAGGAATAATATATAATATCCCATAAACATTCAAGTAATAGGGGTCATGCGTTACTCCCTCACAGATCAAATCCATGATCTTTTCATAGTCTGCTTCGCGTGTATCCCCAGTCATAGTCTGAATCAGTCCTGCTGCTTCATCAATTGCCATTTCCGTCTGCCTGGAATCAAACTTTGGCAGCTTTAAAATATTCTTACGTATTAAAATGTTTACTGCGGTTTGAAGCAAATCTTTATACAGGCTCTCCAGTCCTGTCAGCAACAGCTCTAAATGGTCTTTTTCCATGTATATTTCATTCTTCATTTTTCGTATTTTTGCATGATCTGAGGCGCTTCCAATTGCATTTCCCAATCCATGCAGCATATCAGCTCCCATATTTAACGCACCTGCCGTAAGTGCACCTTTCAGCGCACCCGACAGTCCAAATCCGCCTCCTTCCCAATAATGCCTGCGTCCAGCATGTGCAGCACGATGTCCAATGATTTTTTGAGCCTCATTCTCTAATTCCGATGCCTTATAATCGTAAAAATTGATAATATTCTTAATACTTGAATTATCTGGTATCATCTGGGCTACTCCTTCACAGACACCATATTCCTGCATAACTGCTATAAAAAACTTCCTGCTGTCCGCTATCATCTGAGAATATCTTGGCAGTCCATTCCCATATAAAGTATCAAAATCCCACACATTCTCCCTGTAAAAATCCGAATATTTTTTCGATTCGCTTCTCATATTGCCGACAAACTTTTGTCTGAACTCATTATACTCAAGGACAGACTGGTCAAATTCCAGTTCTCTTCCGCATAATTTTATTTTCATAATCATTCTCCATGTTCTTTCTTATTTTTGTCTGTGACAGACTGAAAATTTTTACACTGATTTCATTTTCTTTAAAAGTGGAATGACAATCTCCTGCAAATCATCACAGAGTTCATAGCAGTCATCTGTTAAAAAGCGAAGCGGAAGTGTATATTTATCATTGATAATAATATTGGGAAACAGCTTTATGCTGACCACTTTTAAATCCTGTATATCACTGTAAGCGATAAACCCAGACTGAAAACGCTCTGATACGAAATGCATGCCCTTGTCCGTCATCAGGAAACCTTCCTTTCCATTCCGCAAAAATGTATTATCGTAAAAAAATAAAAATAACTCCTTTTGTTTTTCCGCTTGATGATAAATCATTCGTATTTTGTCATATTGCTGTCGTTCCGAATTATCCTTGAAATTCCTGCATGGATGAAAATATTCATGATATTCGCTGGATTTCTGTAGCTTGCGAAATGCCCGCTCTTCAATCAAATCAATTAACTCGGATGCGCTCAAAGCATTGGCAGGAATCGTAATCGGCTCTGGTAAATCAAAGTCAAACTCTTCGTCCATCGCTTCTGTCTGTGCCAAATCATTCGGAACAGTCTCTTCTGGTTGCTGTAATTCTAACGTCTCATCCATCTCTTCCTGTTTCTTTTGAAGCGATATCACCAGCCGCTTCCGTAATTCCTCTGTTTCCATTGATTGATCTACAATCTTTGTTCCGCAAGACATGCAAAATATTGCATTGTCTGGCAATTTTGCCCCACATTGTATACAAAACATATGCTTTCTCCTTCTTCTGCTTTAAATTCCTACTATTCTACTTCACCACGTTTAAATTTTCCTTTATGAAGAATCTTTCCATGATCATCATACAAAGTACCCTTTCCATGATACCGTCCATTCTTAAACTTTCCTTTATATTGTATGTCACCATTCGAAAAATACAGCGTTCCTTTGCCATCATAGCTTCCCTTCTTAAATTTGCCATCATAACGAAGGTACAAATAGTCCTTCCCTTGCTTTAACGCCTGATAGGTGTTAGGGCTGAATTCTTTTCCTTTTCCATTTGGCACACCATTTTTAAATGCTGCAACATAGTGTTTATTTGACAATATGACCGGGTATGTGATCAGTTTGTTTCCATTATAATAAGGAAACAGCTTCTCAACCTCGCTGTCTGCTGTATACGCTTTGTTCACAAACATCATAGAATCTTTAGAAATATTTTCTTCGGCAATACTGTTTGCACCCTGATATGTAATTCCATTACCATCATATTTGCCATTCTTATATTCGCCTTCATATGCTAATATATATTCATGGTTCTTTAATTTTGTATATTCAATTCCATACCCATTCTGAAAACCATTTTTAAATCCGCCTATGTAATATACTGCTGTAATATATCTTGGGTAATTGCTTAATTCATATGCATCATCCGTCCAAGTCTCAAGTAAAATACCTGTGCCATCCGGTTCGTTTTTCTTATTCAGTTTCCCAAAATATCTATATACTGCATCCTCCTTATGAACCGTTTTTTTATAATGTATCTTTCTTTCACCTAAGATAAAACCTGTTTTTACTTCTTCAAGATAAACAAACTGATCTATGTCAGCCTTCATCGCTTTCTTATAAGTTTTCATCAGCTTATCTGCTTTCTTCTTGTTCTCATATGGATAATTCTGTACTGCAAACAGATACTGACCTGTCATGTCTCCAATGGTCTGTTCCTTATTTTTAGAATCATCTGTCTCATATGAGTACGTCTGTTCCTCGCTGTCCGTATCCTCCAATACCGCCAAATTTTCAGTACCCTCCATCACTCTCTGGTATTCTCCAGAAAAGGTGGCTTCAAGTTCACCGATCATTCCATGTTCCTCGACACGGATTCCTCCGCTGGCTGTCGGATAGATTGTGACCCCTGCGCCTGCTTCATCAATATATGCAATACTTCCGTCATCAAACAGGTCTGTGACAATTCCACCCACTTCCCCAACGCTTGCGCCTGCCCAGCTATTT
This sequence comes from Lachnospiraceae bacterium UBA7205, assembly GCA_002490665.1. Classification (GTDB taxonomy): domain Bacteria; phylum Bacillota; class Clostridia; order Lachnospirales; family Lachnospiraceae; genus COE1. Next base: position 94,874 of record DKUL01000049.1, read on the forward strand.
CCATAAATACACAGATTTTTTGCCTCATCATAATAAAGCGTAATTTCTGCGCCGCTTGTATCTTCGTTTTCCCCCTGCGTCCAAGAATATGTTCCAATCAAATTATATTCCGCCTCATTGTTTTCAGTGTCCGTTGAAACAGTTTCTTTCCCTCTTTCATCAAACAGCCCTGCGACAGAAAAAAGGACGAATACGACGATCAACATAATGACAATTTTTTTAAGCATTCCTGCTTTCTTTTTACCTGTACCCATATAAATGATATCCTTTCATAAATATATCTTCTAATTTTTTCAGGTAGTGTCAAGTTTGCTACCCT
>DKUL01000012.1 GCA_002490665.1 Lachnospiraceae bacterium UBA7205
AGGGGAACGGCAGCTTACCGAGTATCTGGACTATTACCACAAGGACAAGGTATATATGCTCAGCTTTAATTTTAACAGGAATAAGGAAATGGGCGTAAAGAAAATTCAGGTGGGGGATAAAGTGATTGTGGAGGCGGTCGTGTAATGAAGAATCGAGTAGGGAAAGTCTTCCCTACTCGATTCTTCATTTACCGGAAGCTTTTTATCCAGTTAATCAGTGAGTCATGGTATACATTGTCGGTGACGTCCTTGCGCATCTGGTCGGTGACATTGCCGTTTTTCTCCATGATGGCAATGATTGCCTCCTGAAGGCCGGCTATTTTTCCCTTTTCAAATGCTTCTGCATATGCCGGGTCTGCAGCCGGTGTTTCCTTTGCAGGAGCCGCCGTGGATGCCGCAGGCGCTGTTGCTTTCGGCGTGTCGTCTGCTTTCGCAGGGGCGCTCTGGGAAGCGGGTTTGGAAACAGCCTGGACAGGTTCTGTTACCGGAACGGATACATTCCTGGCGGCATCATCCACGTGGAGCTCCACAGGCGTTGGCGCTGCCGCTTTTGCGGAACCGTCTCCGGTGAGCGGAAGCCAGATATCGCCTGAATTTGCCTTGACATTCACGCAGATGCTGCCATTTGCCACGCTGACCTTCTGTCCGGAGAGCGCTCCGATATATTCGGGTGCATTTCCGCATGGAAGCGTCATGGTGAAATCACTGTCATCATTGTTGACGGTGACAACCACGCATTCGCCTTCAAAATTGCGTGAAAAGGCATACTGGCGGTTCATGAGCTTCAGTTCCTTGTAGTCGCCGTAGCACAGTGCCCTGGACTGCTGCCTGGTGCGCCCGAGGGCGGCAATCAGCGCCGTAAAGGAATTCTCTGTCAGTGCATTCTTGTAGTCGTCAATGTTCAGCGCCGGGCGAAGGGATGCGTCCGAGAATTTTTCTTTCCTGCCCTCAATGCCGAATTCGGATCCATAGTATAATGACGGAATGCCGGGGAGCGTGTACAGCAGTATGTGTACGGGGGCAAAGTGCGCCTTGTTGCTGAGCTTTGTATAGATGCGCTCCACATCATGGTTGTCCACGAAATTGTAAAGCCTGAAACCGTTTGGATTGCTGCCGCCCATATCATATAAGCGCTTGACTGTATGGGCAATCTCAAAGAAATTATGGTCATTGTGACCAGAGTAAAGAGCCTTGTGCAATTGGTAATTTGTCACGGAGTGCAAGGTGCCTTCGTTTACCCAGCGTGAATAATCGCCGTGAATCACTTCGCCCATTAGCCAGAAGTCCGGTTTTACCTCGTTTGCGACGGCACGCAGTGCCTTCATGAAGTCAAAGTCAAGCACATCTGCCGCATCAAGGCGGATGCCGTCAACATCAAATTCGCTTACCCAGAAGCGCACGACATCGCAGATGTAATCCTTTACGGCGGGATTTCGCTGGTTCAGTTTGACGAGAAGATTGTACCCGCCCCAGTTGTCATAGCAGAAGCCGTCATTGTATTCGTTGTTTCCGCCAAAATTTACATTGCAGTACCAGTCTCTGTACTGGGATGCCTCACGCTTTTCCTTGATGTCCTTAAATGCAAAGAAGTCGCGTCCGGTGTGGTTGAACACACCGTCAAAGATAACCTTGATGCCGCTTTCATGGCACTTTTTCACAAAATTTCTAAGGTCGTCATTATCACCCAGACGGCTGTCCAGTTTCTTGTAATCCGTTGTCTCATATCCATGTCCCACGGATTCAAACAAAGGACCGATATAAATGGCATTGCAGCCAATGTTCTTAATATGTTCAATCCATGGCAGCAGCGTGTTTAGCCGGTGCTCGGGTTCTCCGTAAGAATTTTCCTTCGGTGCTCCTGTAAGCCCTAACGGATAGATGTGGTAAAAAATAGCTTCATCATACCAAGCCATGTTTGTTCCTCCTTTGGTTTTTTATGCAATTCCCAGAACTCGTTAAGAGGCATGGAATTACAGTTTGAATTTTCACACAGTAAGTATATCATAAATAAAAGATTCATGCATCAGTGTGTTTGAATTTTTATAAAAATATTAACAGAACGTGGAATATTGGGACAAAATGATTGCGGCACAACAGGATTATATGGTAAACTGAAACTATCAAAAAGAACGCGGAGAAAAACAGGATAGGGGTAAAAGAGATTGGAAATGGGATGCATTGTACTCGCCATGATAGTCCTGACGCTTTTGTTTGCAGCGCTGGCTGCCGAGATAAGACGGATTCGGACAGAGCAGTATATAGCAAGTCATGATAGTCTGACGGGTTTATACAACAGGGAGAGCTTTTTTAAAAAGGTCGAGGAGACGGTTCGGAAGAATCCTCAGAAAAAAAGATATATGGTGTGCACGAACATTAAGAACTTTAAGCTGACCAATGACCTTTTTGGCAAGGAGATGGGGGACAAGGTTCTTGCGGACCAGGCAAAGCTGCTGATGCTTGCAAAGTATGATGAATGCGTGTATGGACGGATTGGGGGCGATAAGTTTGCGATGCTTATCGCGAAGGAAAACTTTAATCCCCGGCTGGCAGCGCAGAACACGTCAAAATTACAGTACCTGATTAATGATACGAATTACAAGCTGCACCTGGCAATCGGGGCATATGAGATTACCGACCCGGAAGAGAGTGCGCAGGTGATGTGTGACAAGGCGAATATGGCGATAGACTCCATGCAGGGCGACTATAGCCAGGTGGTTGCCTATTATGATGAGAAAATGCTGGGCAGTCTGGTTCAGGAGAAGAATGTCCTGAGTGCGTTTGACCATGCACTGGAAACCGACCAGTTCCGGATGTATTTGCAGCCGCAGATAAAAAATACGGGGGAGCTGTCGGGTGCGGAGGCGATTGTCAGATGGCACCATCCATCCAAGGGCATACTGATGCCGGCGGATTTTATAGAAATCATTGAAAAAAGAGGCTATATCTATAAGCTTGACCGCTGTATGTGGGAGCAGGCTGCGGCAAAGCTCGGAGACTGGAAAAGGCGTGGAATCAATGATCTCTGTATTTCCGTGAATGTATCGACGAAAGATTTTTATTATATAGACTTGTACAAGGCGTTTACCGGGCTGGTGGAAAAGTACGATATCGACCCGGGAAAGTTTAATATCGAAATTACGGAAACGGTGTTCATCGGCGACATGAAGATGCATCTTGCGGTGATTAAAAAACTGCGGGAATATGGTTTCCACATCGAGATTGACGACTTCGGAAGCGGTTATTCCTCCCTCAACATGTTAAAAAACATCGAGGTGGATATCCTGAAAATTGACATGGCTTTCCTCGAGGAAACGATAACGACGGAACGCACAAGGATTATTATCAAGGCGATGATTGCCATGGCAAAAGAGCTGGGCATGGAAGTCATCACAGAGGGCGTCCGCAACGAGGAGCATGTTGCGTTCCTCACAGAGGCAGGGTGTGACATTTTTCAGGGATTTTATTTTAACAAGCCGATATCGGTGGCGGAATTTGAGAACCAGTATGGGTTAAACCAGAGGTAATACGTGTATGAAACATCCCCCAGTCATGGAAACGTGACTGGGGGATGTTTCATTCTTTTTTTATTCTTTATCTTTTATCTCGCTGTGAAGCTGCTGCAGGGATTTCACCTGTGCATTTCCGTTTTTCTGGACATACAGGATGCCCTTTGCGGTAGCCCTTGCCCCCGCGATGGTTGTCATATAGGGAATCCTTCCCTTGATTGCAGCCTTGCGCAGATAGCTGTCGTCATGGACGCTTTCCTTTCCGACAGGGGAGTTTACAATCAGGTCAATTTTGCCGTTCGTGATGAGGTCAAGGATGTTCGGACGGCCTTCGTGGAGCTTCTTGACAGGCTCTGCGTCAATGCCTGCCTCTGAAATAATCTGGTAGGTACCGCCTGTTGCGAGAATCTCAAATCCAGCCTCGTGGAACAGCTGGGCAATCTCGACGACCTCGGGCTTATCCTTGCCGTTTACGGAAATCAGTACCGTTCCGCCAAGCGGCAGCTGTGTCTGGGTCGCCTCCTGCGCCTTGTAGAAGGCTTCCCCATAATAGGGCGACAATCCGAGCACTTCTCCGGTTGAACGCATTTCCGGTCCCAGTATGGGGTCTACCTCCGGGAACATATTAAATGGGAACACTGCCTCCTTGACGCCGTAATACGGAATATCCTTTTCCTTTAGTGCAGGCACGGGAGAAGGGCGCGAGGTAATTTCCGATGTAATGATGTCGGTCGCGAGCGGCACCATGCGGATATTGCATACCTTGGAAACGAGCGGCACGGTGCGGGAAGCGCGCGGGTTTGCCTCGAGCACGTACACTTTTCCCTTTTCGATGGCGTACTGCATATTCATCAGACCCTTGACATGCATTTCCTCGGCAATTTTTTTTGTGTATTCCTTGATAGTCGCCACATTTTCCGCTGAAATGTGCACGGATGGGATGATACACGCCGAGTCGCCGGAGTGGACGCCCGCAAGCTCAATATGCTCCATGACAGCCGGGACAAAGGCATGTGTGCCGTCGCTGATGGCATCAGCCTCGCACTCGAGTGCATGGTTCAGGAAACGGTCAATCAGTATTGGTCTGTCTGGGGTCACGCCGACAGCTGCATTCATGTAGCCGGTCATGCTTTCATCATCATAGACGACTTCCATACCGCGTCCGCCAAGTACATAGGATGGACGCACCATGACAGGGTAACCGATTTTTGCGGCGATGGCAAGCGCTTCCTCGACCGTTGTGGCCATACCGGCTTCCGGCATGGGGATGCCCAGCTTGTCCATCATGGAGCGGAACAGGTCGCGGTCCTCTGCAAGGTCGATGACGGAGGGCGGCGTGCCGAGAATCTTTACGCCGTTTTTCTCAAGCTCGGATGCCAGGTTGAGCGGTGTCTGCCCGCCGAACTGTGCAATGACGCCAAGCGGTTTTTCCTTATTGTAAATGCTCAGGACATCTTCCAGCGTGAGCGGCTCAAAATAGAGCTTGTCGGAAGTATCATAGTCTGTCGAGACGGTCTCTGGGTTGCAGTTTACGATAATCGTTTCAAATCCGAGCTCCTTTAACGCAAGTGAGGCATGGACACAGCAGTAGTCAAATTCGATACCCTGGCCGATTCTGTTCGGACCGCCGCCAAGAATCATAATTTTCTTTTTGTCCGTATTGACGGGATTCTTGTCCGTGGCGTTGTAGGTGGAGTAGTAGTATGCGCTGTCGGGTGTGCCGCTTACATGCACGCCTTCCCAGGCCTCCACGACACCGAGTTCAATTCGTTTGTTTCGGATGTCCTCCTCCGGGATTTGCAGAATCTGGCTTAAGTACTTGTCGGAAAATCCGTTTTTCTTTGCAGATATCAGCGCCTCATCGGATGGGAGGGATCCTTTTGACTTGACAAGCGCTTCCTCCTCCTCGACGAGCTCCTGCATCTGTTTTACAAAATAGTGCTTTACTTTTGTGATGTCAAAAATTTCATCGACGGTTGCGCCCTTGCGCAGTGCCTCATACATGATAAAGTGGCGGTCGCTGGAAGGATGGGCAAGCATGAGCAGCAATTCTTCCTTTGTCTTTGTGTCATAGTCCTTTGCATGGCCGAGACCGTACCTGCCTGTCTCAAGACTGCGGATTGCCTTCTGGAACGCTTCCTTATAAGTCTTTCCGATGCTCATGACCTCGCCCACGGCGCGCATCTGTGTGCCGAGCTTGTCCTCCACGCCTTTGAACTTTTCGAACGCCCAGCGGGCAAACTTGATGACGACATAATCACCGTCAGGCACATATTTGTCGAGGGTGCCGTACTTTCCGCATTCGATGTCTTTTAAGGTAAGTCCTGCCGCAAGCATCGCGGAGACAAGCGCAATCGGAAACCCGGTTGCCTTGGAGGCAAGCGCGGATGAGCGGGAGGTTCTTGGATTGATTTCAATTACGACAATCCTGTCTGTCACCGGGTCGTGTGCAAACTGGACGTTGGTGCCGCCGATAACCTTGACGGAGTCAACGATGCGGTACGCCTGTTCCTGAAGCCTCTTTTGCAGCTCCTCCGATATGGTGAGCATGGGGGCGGAACAGAATGAGTCGCCTGTATGCGTCCCGAGCGGGTCAATGTTTTCAATAAAGCAGACGGTAATCATGTTTCCCTCTGCGTCGCGCACGATTTCAAGCTCCAGCTCCTCCCAGCCAAGGATGGATTCCTCGACGAGCACCTGCCCGACAAGGCTTGCCTGGAGACCGCGTGCACAGACTGTCCGCAGCTCGTCCTTGTTGTATACGAGACCGCCGCCTGCGCCGCCCATGGTGTATGCGGGACGCAGCACGACAGGGTAGCCAAGCCGGTCGGCGATGTCAAGCGCTTCCTCGACGCTGTAGGAAACCTCGCTTCTTGCCATTTCGACGCCGATGGCGTCCATGGATTTCTTAAATTCAATGCGGTCCTCGCCGCGTTCAATCGCGTCCACCTGCACGCCGATGACCTGTACATTGTATTTGTCCAGAATCCCTTCCTTGGCAAGCTCTGAACAGAGGTTTAATCCGGACTGCCCGCCGAGATTGGGAAGGAGTGCGTCTGGACGCTCCTTTGCGATAATCTGTTCCAGGCGCCGTACATTCAAGGGTTCAATGTAGGTCACATCGGCGATTTCCGGGTCTGTCATGATGGTTGCAGGGTTTGAATTGACGAGAACAATTTTATATCCAAGCCTGCGCAGTGCCTTGCACGCCTGTGTTCCGGAATAGTCGAACTCGCACGCCTGTCCGATGATAATCGGACCGGAGCCGATTATCAGAACTTTGTCAATGTCATTTCTTTTTGGCATAATTATCCTCCATATTTCATTCGTGAAAAATGCAAAGCGACTAATTTCCTATCTGAAAAATTATCACATAAGATTTTTCAGATTGCGGTCGTATGCATCAATTATAGTAAACGACACGCACTTTTGTCATTTACTATAGTTATATTGCATAACCCGCTTCAAAGGCTGCCTTGTTGATTTCGACTGTTTTTGGCGGCACGGTAGACTCGATGACTTCCAGCCACTTGTCCTTGTCAAAGTCCATGCGCTTTGCGGCAACGCCGACGATAATGGTATTGAACACCTTGGCATTTCCGAGTTTCTTTGCCTCATCCATGGCGTCAACGTCAATCACCTTGTATTCTTTTTTCAGGTTTTCGATAATGTTGTCGGGATACTGCGCGGCTCCGGTCACGACGGTAATCGGGTCGATGCGCTGGTCGTTGACGATGATGACGCCGTCCTTTTTCAGGAAATGTGCATACCGCAGCGCTTCGAGCCGCTCGAAGGCAATGAGCACATCTGCCTGTCCTTCCTCGACAATCGGTTCTGCCACGCAGTCACCGTAGCGCACGAATGTGACAACGCTTCCGCCGCGCTGTGCCATTCCATGAACCTCGGAGAGCTTTACATCATAGCCTGACTTTGTGATAATGCCGCCGAGGATGCGGCTTGTAAGCAGCGTACCCTGACCGCCTACGCCGACAATCATAATATTTTTTGTAGTCATTTTATACGAATCCTCCATTTTCCTTATTCTACCCGCTCAATGGCATCAAACTTGCAGCGTTTCATGCACAGTCCGCAGCCGTTGCACATGGTGTCGTCAATTTTCACTGTTCCGTCTTCGTTTTTCGTGAGTGCAGGGCAGCCCGGGACAAGGCACATACCACATTTCTTGCATTTTTCCGGTATGGCAATGCACTTTGCCTTCGTAGCCTGTGATTTCAGCAGGGCGCAGGGTGCGCACACGATAATGACAGAAACCTCGTCGCGCGCAACTTCGCGTTTGACAACCGTTTCCAGCTCATCGACATCAAAGGCGTCCACCTCATACACATGCTCGACACCGATTGCCTTGCACAGATGATAGAGACTGACTGCCTTGGTCTCCTTACCGTTTAGCATCTTTCCGGTCGCGGCGTGGTCCTGGTGCCCTGTCATGCCTGTGGTGGAGTTGTCGAGAATCAGCACGGTTCCTGTTGACTGGTTATATACCATGTTCATCAGGGAGTTGACGCCGGTATGTAAAAAGGTGGAATCGCCAATCAGTGCAACCCAGTTTTTGATATATTCCTTACCTTTTGCCTTTTCCATGCCGTGCAGGGTGGAGATGGATGCACCCATGCAGACGGTCGTGTCGATGACATTGAGCGGCGCCACGGCACCGAGCGTATAGCAGCCGATATCGCCGGCACCATGGATTCCAAGCTTTTTGAGTACCGAGAACGTGCTTCTGTGCGGGCATCCGGGACAGAGGATGGGGGGGCGCGCCGGAACCTGTGCCGGTGCGGCTGTCTCGAGCTTCATGCCAAGCACGCGCTCACGGATCATGTTGGCGCTGTATTCGCCCTGCAAGGTAAAGAGTTCCTTTCCGGTGCATTCGATTCCCCATGATTTTACCTGTTCTTCAATCAGTGGTTCCAGCTCCTCGAAAATATAAAGCTTGTCAACCTTTGATGCAAATTCTTCAATCAGTTTCCGGGGAAGCGGGTGTACGAGTCCGAGCTTCAGCACACTGGCGTCTGGCATTGCCTCGGCGACATAGGTATATGGGATGCCGCTGGTGATAAATCCAACGGAGGTGTCCTTGTAGACTGCCTTGTTGATTTCAAATCCGCAGGCGTCCTCTGCCATCTGTTTCAGGCGGTTTTCCACATGGATGTGGCGCCCTTTTGCGTTTACCGGCATCATGACATGCTTTGCGGCATTTCTTTCGTATGGCTTATCGGGAATTTCCTGGCGTTCCTCAAGGGTTACGGGACCCTGCGAGTGCGCAAGCCTTGTGGTTGTCCGAATCATGACAGGTGTGTCATATTTTTCACTGTATTCAAAGGCAAGCTTCGTGAAATCCTTTGCCTCCTGTGAGTCGGACGGTTCGAGTACGGGAACCTGTGCCACGCGCGCCACACAGCGGGAATCCTGTTCGTTCTGTGAGGAGTACAATCCGGGGTCGTCAGCTGCCGCGAGGACGAGTCCGCCGTTTGCGCCGATATAGGATACGGTATAGAGCGGGTCGCTTGCCACGTTGACACCAACCATTTTCATGGATGCCATGGCGCGCACGCCGCTGATGGATGCGCCGATGGCAACCTCCATGGCAACCTTTTCGTTGGGTGCCCACTCGGCATAAATTTCAGGGTATTTTACGATATTTTCACTGATTTCGGTGCTTGGTGTGCCGGGATATGCACTGGACACTTTTACGCCGGCCTCGTAAGCCCCGCGGGCAATCGCCTCGTTGCCCAGCATGATTTTTGTTTCGCTCATTTGTTTTTTCCTTCCTATAAATGTAAAATAAATTGTTTAAGTAAGCCTAATATACTAATGATAGTGAAAAAATCATGTCACGTCAATTGTTTTGATGTTTTTTTGCTTGGAATATTGTGTATTTTTGTAAAAATAGGTTTACTTTGATGCTTTAAAGTGGCATAATTAATAGGTATATTTATAAAAAAGGAGTAACAGCAATGCCGATAATAGACATTTTGGAGAGAAACTGTAAATTATATGGAAATGACATCTGTCTTGTGGAAATCAATCCGGAAATCAAGGAGACAAGACGTGTGACGTGGAAGGAATACGAACTGATGGAGCCCAATCCAGTGACGCATTACCGCCGGGAGATTACATGGAGTGTCTTCAACGAGAAGGCGAACCGTTTTGCAAACATGCTGATTCAGAGGGGCGTCAAAAAGGGGGACAAGGTGGCAATCCTTTTGATGAACTGTCTGGAATGGCTGCCGATTTATTTTGGCATTCTAAAGACTGGTGCGCTTGCCGTGCCGTTAAATTTCCGGTATGCGCCGGATGAGATTGAGTACTGCCTGAATCTTGCGGAGGTTGACGTGCTGGTGTTTGGACCTGAATTTATCGGACGTGTGGAGGAGATTGCAGAGAACATCAGCAAGAACAGGCTGCTGTTTTTCGTAGGTGACAACTGCCCGAGCTTTGCGGAGGATTACAACAGCCTGACGGCAAACTGTTCCAGCCAGACGCCGATGATAACGCTTACGGATGACGATGATGCCGCAATTTACTTTTCGTCGGGCACGACCGGATTTCCGAAGGCAATCTTACATAACCATGAGAGCCTGATGCATTCGTGCAAGGTGGAGCAGAACCACCATGGGCAGACAAGGCAGGATGTGTTCCTGTGCATTCCGCCGCTGTACCATACGGGTGCTAAGATGCACTGGTTTGGCAGCTTCCTGGAAGGCGGGAAGTCTGTCCTGCTGAAAGGAACGAAACCGGAGTTTATCCTGGATGCCGTCTCAAAGGAGAAGTGTACGATTGTGTGGCTTCTCGTGCCATGGGCGCAGGACATTCTGGATGCGATAGACAGGGGCGATATCCGGCTGGAAGATTATGAGCTTTCCCAGTGGAGGCTGATGCATATCGGTGCGCAGCCTGTGCCGCAGAGCCTGATACAGCGGTGGAAAAAGGTGTTCCCGCATCACCAGTACGATACAAACTATGGGCTCAGCGAGTCGATTGGACCTGGCTGTGTGCACCTTGGTGTCGAAAATATCCATAAGGTAGGCGCGATTGGCAAGGCGGGCTATGGCTGGCAGGTAAAAATCGTCGATGAGAATGGGGAACAGGTTGCGCGCGGCGGGGTTGGAGAGCTTGCCGTCAAGGGACCGGGCGTCATGACGTGCTATTACAATGACGAGCAGGCGACAAAAGAGGTGCTGCGCGATGGCTGGCTGTTTACGGGCGACATGGCACAGGAGGATGAGGATGGCTTTATCTTCCTTGTTGACCGCAAGAAGGACGTGGTCATCAGCGGCGGCGAGAATATTTATCCTGTCCAGATCGAGGATTTCCTGCGGACGAATAATAAGATTAAGGATGTGGCGGTAATCGGAATCCCTGACAAGCGCCTGGGTGAGATAACGGCTGCCATTATCGAGATAAAGGAAGGCATGGACTGTACGGAGGACGAAATCAACACATACTGTACGAAACTTCCGAAATACAAGAGACCGCGCAAGGTTATTTTTGCGGATATCCCAAGGAACCCGACCGGAAAGATTGAGAAGCCAAAGCTTCGGAAAATGTATGGCGGCGAAAGCCTTGTGGCGGCACAGAATAAATCTTAGGAACCGAATCAGTGGGGGCATGGTTATTAATATGGATTTGTTTGAATATATGAGGAATACGGTAAAGGAAAAGGAATCGCCCCTGGCGGCAAGGCTCAGACCCACGACACTTGACGAGGTCGTGGGTCAGTCGCATATTATTGGCAGGGACAAGCTCCTGTACAGGGCCATCAAGGCAGATAAGCTCAGCTCGATTATTTTCTATGGACCGCCGGGAACCGGAAAGACGACGCTTGCAAAGGTAATTGCCAATACGACAAGCGCGGAATTTACGCAGATAAATGCTACGGTTGCGGGCAAAAAGGATATGGAGGAGGTCATAGGAAAGGCAAAGGACACGCTTGCCATGTATGCGAAGCGCACAATTTTGTTTATTGATGAAATCCACCGTTTTAATAAGGGGCAGCAGGATTACCTGCTGCCGTTTGTGGAGGATGGGACAATTATCCTGATTGGCGCAACGACGGAAAACCCTTATTTCGAGGTAAATGGGGCGCTTATTTCGCGTTCTGTCATCTTTGAACTCAAGCCGCTGGCAAAGCAGGATATCAAGGAACTGTTACGGCGGGCGGTATATGATGCGGAAAAAGGGATGGGCAGCTATGACGCCTGTATTGACGAGGATGCGCTGGAATTTCTGGCTGACCTGTCAGGCGGTGATGCGCGGCACGCACTGAATGCGGTAGAGCTTGGCATCATGACGACGGACAGGAGCGCGGATGGTAAGATACACATCACGGCGGAGGTTGCGCAGGAGTGCATACAGAAACGGCGCATCTCATATGACAAGACAGGCGACAACCACTATGACACGATATCGGCATTCATCAAAAGCATGCGTGGCTCCGACCCGGACGCGGCAGTCTATTATCTTGCGAAAATGCTTTACGCGGGGGAACAGGTTGCGTTTATCGCAAGGCGTATCATGATTTGTGCCGCGGAGGACGTGGGAAACGCAGACCCGATGGCGCTGAATGTGGCAGTGAGCGCTTCGCTTGCCGTCGAGCGCATCGGGATGCCGGAGGCGCAGATTATCCTTGCGCAGGCGGCTGCCTATGTGGCGTGCGCGCCAAAGAGCAATGCCGCCTGCAATGCGATATTTGCGGCAAACGAGGAAATCCAGAAAAGCGGGAACCTGCCGATACCTGTACATTTGCAGGATGCACATTATAAAGGAGCGGCAAAGCTGGGACACGGAACAGGCTACAAATATGCGCATGATTACAAAAACCACTATGTGGAGCAGCAGTATCTTCCCTATGAACTGACCGGAAAGACGTTTTACGAACCGTCGTGGAACGGATATGAGGCAAAAATCAGGGAGCATATGAAGCGGATAAAGAAAGAGGCGGCAGAGGACAAGTGAATATGGCGAGACCGGACATGAAAATAATAAGAATAGCAATCTGTGATGACGAGCTTGTATATCAGCAAAGTATGAAAGAAATGTGCCAGAGCTTTTTTGAGCAGAGGGAGGCCGTTGAAATCCATGTTTTTTCATCGGGAAAGGAATTGACCGGGACAGGCGTGGATTATGATATTGTGCTGCTGGACATCGAAATGCCCGGACAGGATGGCATCAGCATTAAGGATTACTTTGAGACAGACCGGAGACAGACAAGGATTATTTTCACGACGAATCATAAGGAACGGGTGCTGGAAGCGTTTGGGAAAAATGTTGTCGCTTTTCTGGTAAAGCCGCTCTGCATGGAAGAATTTGAAAAAATAATGGAAAGAATATGTGCGGATTTACATGGTCAGATACTGGAAATCGAGGAGGGCGGCGAGACTGTTCTTATACCCGTAAAACAGATAAAATATATTGAGGCGCAAGATAAGTATACGCTGGCGGTGACGGAGTCGGGTGAACGGTTACTGCGCAAAACCATGAAATATTGGGAAAGTGTTCTTCCGTGTGAAAATTTTGTCCGTATCCATAAATCCTATCTGGTAAACCTGGAATACTTTGAGAAAAAGGGGAATGAGGTTCGATTGGAAAAGGGTAAAACGGTTAAGATGAGCAGATTGTGGAAACCAATGATTATGGATAAGTACAAGGAATTTTTACGGAGAAAGGCGAAAGAAATATAAGTGGCGGATAAAATTTTTAAAATTATTTATTATATTGTTTATGCAGCAGCGTTATTTTTTATTGGAGACGGGATATTTCATAACAGAGTAAAGGAAAGGGCAAAATACATTATAACAGCATTGGTTTATATGATTGTTATGATGCCTGCTGTATTGTTTTGGGATAACCATATTTACGTGGTGCTTGCTTTAAATATTTTGATGTACAATATTTTGTTTGAAGGAAATATATGTTCACAAATGATACATTTCGGCGGCGTATACTTACTGCTCAATCTGTTTGAAAGCATAACATTTGGGATAGGCACCGCACTGCTGTTTCCTTCGTTAAAATATTCGGAAATCAGTGATGTCAGGACAGGTGAGATAAGCCTGCTGTTCAGTATTGGATTGACGGGTTTCATTTTATTCATTATAAAAAGAAAGCGAACGCAGGAATTTATAATTTATTTCCGCACGCTGAACTGGTATCAGTATTTTGTGATAATCATGATTATATGGAGTGGAATCCTGCTGATTGGGGTTGTGACGCTAATGCCCGAGAGATTATTTATTTTAACGCTTTTATTTCTTGGCACTGCCCTTGTCTGTGTGATTCTTTTGGTATTCAATGTTTATCATAAGGAATATTATTTGAAACAAAATCAGATAAAGGAACAAATCATTCATGTTCAACAAATATATTTTCAAAATATATATGAAAACGACAGGGAAATGCGTAAATTCCGCCATGATGTCTATTCCCAATTGCGGTGTCTGGGGCTGTTGCTTGAAGATGGAAAAAAAGATGAGGCGATAAAGCATTTGCAGACAATAAGCGGACATTTTGAGGAATTGGCAATCCCCAAATATCATACGGGGAATGAAATACTGGATGTTATTATAAATCAACGAGTGCAGGCTGCGAAAGGCAGAAATATTACCATAAAGCTTGAGGGAAAGTTGGATAAAACGGATTTTATGGATACATATGATTTATGTACCATTTTTTTTAATATGTTAGATAATTGCATGGAAGCATGTGATAATCTGCATGACAGGGAATCGACGGTAAAGGTTTCCATATTGTCACATGGAAATTCGGTGTTTTTTCAGTTTGTTAATCCGGCTAACGAAGAAATGTATGAAGCTGTTAAAAAAAGAAATACAACGAAATCAGATAACAAAAACCATGGTTTTGGTATTGAAAATATAGAGCGGGTAGTCGAAAGAAACGGAGGAGAAATAGAATATTTTTATAATGATGGAAAGATGATTGTTGAGATGTATTTTGAGAATTGAAGTTTTTTGGAATCGGGTGCGCAGGCACTATGTTTTTAGACCATTCAGAGAGAATGCGAAGTTATTTTTATGTTATAGGAAATTGCGATTACGTAAACCATTTAAACAAAAAGCGAAGCTTTTTGCAATCGGGTGCGCGGGCACCCGATTTTTTTACGACAAAATTCTGTACTTCACGCCATTCTGATTGCAGGCAGGTGTATCGTATGCTACGTTGGTAGTGAGAGATAAGGAACTGTAGAAAGGAGAAGGGAATGGCAAGATTATTAGAGGTCAGGGGGCTGACTAAAAAATATTATGCAGGAACGACAGAAAGCAGGGCTGTTAACAATATTAATTTGGAAGTTGATGAGGAAGAATTTGTTATTATTATGGGAGCATCCGGTTCGGGAAAGACAAGTCTGCTGCATCTGATTGCTGGAATTGATGACTTTGATGAGGGAAGGATACATTATAAAAACACAGATTATGGCAATATGGGCGAAAAGGCAAAGACGATATTCCGAAGAACAAATTTGGGAATCGTTTTTCAGCAGCACTGCCTGATTCCTGACCTTACCGTATATGAAAACATTATGCTTCCAATGATGCTTGACAGAAGGAAAAGAGCAGGCAGAAAAGAAAAGGCAGTTATGAAGGAAACAATCTTAAAACTATGCGAACGATTTGGATTAGAGGAGCATATCGGAAAATATCCTTCACAGCTGTCGGGTGGTCAGCAGCAGAGAGCGGCTGTACTGCGAGCCATCGTTAACACGCCGCCGCTTTTATTGTGTGACGAACCGACAGGAAACCTGAATTCTGCACAGACAGATATTGTCATGCGGCTCTTAAGCATACTGAACAAAAATGGACAGACAATTATTCTGGTCACGCATGATATTAAAGTGGCAGTCAGGGGAAAACGTGTTGTTTTTATCAAAGATGGCAGCATTGGGGGAGAATTGATATTTTCAGGGATGTATATGAAAGAGGACAGTCAGAAACGGGAAGAAGAACTTATGGAATTTTTGCAAAAAAGGAATTGGTGAGATGCGTTTGGGATTATTGTTTGGCATGGCAAAGCTGCGTAGAAAAAAAGTGCCTAATTTGTTTCTTGGGATATGTATAGCAGTCACGACAGCATTGCTTGTGAATGTCCTTGTCCTTTTAAAGGACTTAAATGGGATATTTGAGCAGACATACGAGGGGATGGAAGGCGCACAATTGTGCTGTCTGTGGAGCAATGAAATGTTTTCGGCGGATTTTGTAAGAAAATATCTGGATGATTCTCAGGAGGATTTTCAGTATCAGATAACAGAACATACAAAGACAATCAATTATATTGAAAAAGACGGCATAAAGCTAAGCAATGGCATATTGCTGGAGCTTCCAGAAATGATAGGGAATGATATGTTGTCGCCTAAAATGCCGGATGACTCGGATCCTGTCATGCCGCAAAAAGGAGAAATATGGATTACGACAAAGCTTGCTAATATCTTGCATCTGAAAGAGGGGGATGAAGTTTCCCTGCAATTTGCAGACAGGGATTTAAAAGTACGGGTTGCAAAGATTGTAATAGACCCTGTTTTTGGCAGCAGCAGTACAAATGTATACAGAATGTGGTGCGGATATGGTCAGTTAAGTGATTTCCCTGCCGCCGAGAATCATGCGGTAAGTTATCTTGAAGTCCGTTTTGACGCGTACAGCCGTCTCGCGGAGCAGCATTTTATAAGTGATGCGGAAGAATATTTTGAAATGCCTTTGGGTAATGCATTGTATACATATGACAAGATTAAAGGCGGATATATAATGATTTATCAGATGGCGGGGGCAGTGCTGTGTTTTGTAAGCGTTGTTTTGGTTCTTACAGTTGTCATTCTTACAATATTTTTGATAAAAAGTGATATGGAAGAAGATATCAGAAATATAGGGCTTTGCAAATCATTGGGAATGACAGGGGGGCAGATTGTCAGAGGATATCTTATCAGTTATGGAAGCATTGCTTTTATCGGGGCAACAGCAGGAAGTGCGGCAGGCGGCGTGTTTAGCAGAAAAATTATCGCCGTAATTTTTGGAAATATAGGCATATACGGCGTTTCTTTTGCAGGCAAAGGAAAATACCAGCTGGTTGTATGGCTGGCGGTGGTATTTGCTGTTTTGCTGATATGCTTTTGCGAGATTTTTAAGATATATCGTTTCAATGCGTCAGATTCTATTAGAAAGGGAACATGGCAGCACAGGGAAAAAGAAATGAAAGCGAGAAAAAACTTTCAATATAATGGCAGGATGTCTTTTGAATTGTACTATGCTGTCAGGGGTATGCGCAATAAAAAGATAAGGTATGGATTTATTGCAGGCGTGTCCATAGTGCTGAGCAGTCTTACCATTGTTTGCACCGGATGTCTGAACGCAATCAAAAACATTGACGAAAATCCTGAAACATGGGGATTTATAAAAACTGACATTTATGTCACTTCCGCACAAGATTTACCGGTGAGCTCCATTATTGATGAATTGGAAGAGGACGAAAGGATTGATTATACCTATGGGGTAAATAAGGTATATGTCATGTATAAGCCGTACAATGCTGCTGCTTATCAAAGTATTATGACAGAACTTTATGAGCTGCCATGGAACGAGAAGATACACGACAGGGCTTTATATGGCAGACGCCCTGTTAAGGAGAACGAGATTGGCGTCGGTCTGGGATTAGCTCAGCAATATGGACTTAGAACAGGTGAGACAATTGAGTTATTTGTGAATGGGCAGAAGAAACAGTATGAAATTACGGAAATTTTTCAGACACTTTCCAATTCCGGAAATGTTTTTCGCATGGTAACGGATAATTTAGATGGATTTGTTGAAACTGATGGAAAATATGGGGATTATATGATTGTACTCCGTAACAGTTCCGAGAAGTGGGAGTTTGCACAGGAGCTGGCTGACAAGTTTGACGGCAAATTTGCTTTTATTGCCTCGAAGTCAAACGGAGAGAACTTTACAGGTGTTTTGGCGCCTGTAATATTAATCGTCATGACGGTTTTTATGGCAGTTATCATTATGGTTACAGTGAACCTCACCATTTTATTGGTCAGACGGGAGCAGGGGCTGATAGGGCTGCTAAAAGCTGTAGGAATGACATCATGGCAGGTGCTTAAAATTTATGTATTTAGAAACTGCCTGTCGGCAGCGGCAGGAAGCTGCCTTGGAATTGCGGTAGGTATTTTGGTGCTGCCACATGTACTGACACCGTATGCAAAAGGTTTAGGACTGACGGAATTTCCGTTTGCTGTTTCCATGTCAGGTACATTGGCAGGGATGATTCTGCCTCCTGCCTGTTTGTTTGTTGGCACAGTTGTAATCACAAAAACAATTCATTCTGTAACAGTAAAACAGCTGTTAAATGAATAAATTTAAGCGATTGATTGAAACCTGATAATTTTAAAGTCCGAAAACAGTTTCGTCTAAGGTTTTACTGTTCCTTAGCTTTACAGATGCCTTCTAAAAAGTTACAATGATTTTATAGATGTGGAAAGAGAGGCGGAATGATGAAGAAAAAACTCCCGGTGGGAATTGAAGATTTTAGGGAAATAAGGACGCAGGAATTTTATTATGTGGATAAGACAGGGATTATCGGAGACCTTATGGAAAATCTGGGAAAGGTCAATCTTTTCACGCGTCCAAGGCGATTTGGGAAAACCCTGAATATGAGCATGCTAAAATATTTTTTTGAGACTGGCAGTGACGGCACCCTGTTTGACGGGCTTGAAATTGCTAAGGAAAAGGCACTCTGTGAGCGTTATATGGGAAAGTTTCCGGTTATATCCGTTACGTTAAAAGGGGCAGTTGGCAGAACATATGATGAAGCAAAGCGTATGCTCCGGAATATTATCGGGAATGAGGTTATGCGCTTTCAGTTTCTGCTACAGAGTGACGGGCTGACAGAGCTTGTGATTCCAAACAGGGAGGTGCGGTGGATATTTGTGGAGCAGATTCGCGAAAAAGGCTATGAAAGCATGCTGGCAGAGAACGGTATGCGCACCATCTACCGGTATGGCATTGCGTGCTATAAAAAACGGTGTAAGGTTGTGTCAGAAGGTTTGCGCATAGAGGAATAGATTTCCCATCATTCTGATTGTTGAATAAGGGGCTGCCATGACAGCCCCTAAAAAAGCGTGCCCATCAGATACTTGTAGATTTCCTCATTTTTGTTGTACCAGTTTTCACAGATGGTTTCTGCCATGTCCTCCGTCGGAACGGACAGTTTGATGTTCACAAGGTCAGTGTCACGCTCCTTTGCAGCCAGTTCTGCCTCATATTCACCGGTAGTTGTTTTATAGTAGTTTGCCGTGATGGAGGCTTCATTTTTCAGCTCAAGGTGTTTTTCGGCAAGGAATGTGTCAATGTCATGGATAATGGCATCGCCGATTCGGTTTCCGAAGTAGGACAGGGTGTTTCGCCCCTCGGAGGTGATGGAAAAGTAGGTGCGGTTCATAAGCGTGTCAGCCCGGATAAGCTCCGCATCCTGTAGGTCGGAAAACACCTGCTGCAGCGTCATGAAATTCGTATATTCTTTTTCCAGGATGAATCCGCTGATTTGTGAGTAGGTGAGCTTGAATTTTACCTTGTCGAGCATATAAAGGACAATTAGTTTGTATAATGTTAATGGATCCTGAACCACTGATATCACGCCTTTCATTTTAGAGTTTCAATATGCGGCAGACTGCCATGTGCCGCGCCGCTTCATCTCCTGGTGGAGGGTGTTGAGGACGCGCCGCTTGTCAAGGCTCCACAAGGGAGCAATAAGTAAGTCTCTTGGCCCGTCACCGGTTACACGGTGTATCACCATGTCGGGCGGCAGAACCTCAAGACAGGAGATTATGATATCAATATACTCCATAAAATCAAGAATTTCAAAGGTTTTCTGTTCGTATAATTCGACCAAATCCGTGTTTCTCAGTACATGCAGCAGCTGTAACTTGATGCCGTCAATGCCTTTATGCCCCAGATAACGGCAGGTTTCGAGCATCATCTGCCTGTCTTCCCCGGGAAGTCCCAAGATGACATGGACAATGACCGGAATGGATATGCTGCAAAGCTGACCGAGCGCCTGTTCAAATACGGGCAGCGGATAGCCGCGCCGGATAAGCGCGGCGGTCTGCTCATGCATGGTCTGTAAGCCGAGTTCTATCCATATGAATTTGCCGGTGTATTCCCTGTTTAAACGGTCAAGCAGCCAAAGCACGTCGCTGCCAAGGCAGTCCGGCCTGGTGGCTATGGATATTCCCACGACAGACGGCTCATCAAGCGCCTCACGGTAAAGCTTTTCGAGCCTTGCGGCGGGGGCGTAGGTATTGGTGTATGCCTGAAAATAGGCGATGAAGCGTTTGCCTATGTTTTTATCATGAAAATAATGCTTTCCCTTTTCAAGCTGGGTCGCAATGGAATCCCGGCTGTCTCTTCTGGCGGCAAAATCCCCGCTTCCGCCTGCACTGCAAAAAATACAGCCCCGGCTGCCGCACGACCCGTCGCGGTTTGGGCAGGTCATGCCGGCATCAAGGGCGATTTTGTAGATTTTTTCGCCATATTTTATTTTCATTTCATAGTCGAGCGTATGATAAGGTTTGTCATTCCAGCGCATGTTCATTCAATATCTTTTACCTTACAATGTGTGACTTTACGGCTTCTGCGACAAGCTCTGCAACCTTCGGGTTAAATGCCTCGGGCATGATGTTGTCCTCGCTTAGTTCGTCATCCGGGACAAGCCCTGCAATCGCGCTTGCTGCGGCGAGCTTCATCTCCTCCGTAATCTGCGTGGCGCGTCCCTCGAGGGCGCCCTTGAAAATACCGGGGAAGGCGACAACATTGTTGACCTGGTTCGGAAAATCGCTCCGTCCCGTGCCGACAACGCGGGCACCGGCAGCCTTTGCAACGTCCGGCATGATTTCCGGCGTCGGGTTTGCCATTGCAAAGAGGATGGAGTCAGGAGCCATGGACTGAACCATTTCCGGCGTTACAATATTTGGTGCGGATACGCCGACAAAGATATCCGCGCCCTTTAACGCATCGGCAAGCGTTCCTGTTTCACCGTTTGGATTCGTGATTTCTGCCATCTTTTCCTGCATCCAGTTGAGCCCCTGTGTGGATGTGGACACGATGCCGACCTTGTCGCACAGGATGACGTTTGTGAATCCGTATGTAAGCAGAAGTTTTGTGATGGCAACGCCTGCGCTTCCTGCGCCGTTTACGACCACCTTGCAGGCTTTCTTCTGTTTGCCGACCACCTTCAGCGCGTTGATAATGCCTGCGAGGACGACGATTGCGGTTCCATGCTGGTCATCGTGGAATACAGGGATGTCGAGTGTTGCCTTCAGGCGTTCCTCGATTTCAAAGCAGCGCGGCGCACTGATGTCCTCAAGGTTGATTCCGCCGTATGCCGGGGCAAGCCATGTGACTGCCTTGATGATTTCCTCGGTGTCCTGTGTGTCAAGGCAGATGGGGACGGCATTCACACCGCCAAATTCCTTGAACAGAACCGCCTTTCCCTCCATGACAGGCATGGCGGCGTAAGGACCAATGTTTCCCAGGCCAAGCACCGCGCTTCCGTCCGAGATAACGGCGACAGTGTTTGCCTTCATGGTATACTGGTAAGCGGCTTCCCTGTTTTCCGCAATGACCTTGCACGGTTCTGCGACGCCGGGTGTATATGCAAGAGACAGCGCCTCCCTGGATTTTACAGGTGTCTTTGACACGGTCTCGATTTTTCCGTTCCATTCCTTATGTAGTTGTAATGCTTTTTCCTGTGTAGTCATAAATATAAATCCTCCATTCGATTAAAACAATTCCTTATTATAATGTATAATAAATTATTATAATTCGCAATAAATTCTTCTTCCTATTTTTGAAAAAATGAGTTATAATCTTATCAGCAGTAACATCTAAGGACGCAGTCTGTTTATTTTGTAAGCATTTCATGATGTTTTCCATTTAGAATCAAATTATACTTACGACAGATGAAATCTGCCGTGAGTATCATGCCAGCCGCAGCCGCGAAGCGGCATATTTCCTTATGCGGCTGTGTGCATAACTTTATACTGGGCGGTCAGTCTTTTTGACCGTCAGTTTAAATTCTGTAGAGTTTTCCTGGTTATCAGTTATGACAGTGTTATGGAAAAGAGTGGGACATGTGGTTAATATTATGTAGAAAGGTAGGAATTGATATATTTTATGAGGGAAAAGTATGAATCACTGGCACTTGCCGATTTAAAGGAAATTGCAAAAGCGCGTGGCATGAAGCGCATCAGCGGCCTGAAAAAGGCAGAGCTGATAGAGCTTATGCTCAATGAGGACGAGAAAGACAAGGCGGAAGGCAGGGATGTAGAACCAAAACCCGTGCTCCGCGGCATGCGTGAGCCGTCGTTTGCAGCCCAGCCGAACAATTCCGGTGACCGGCAGAACCGCTATGAGCGCAGGGAGCGGCAAAGACCGCAGGGCGGACAGAACGCCGACGGTACAGAACGTCCTGCAAGGGAGCAGAAAATGCATCCTGAGAATGCAGAACGTCCTGCAAGGGAGCAAAAACAGTATTCGGATAATACGGAACGTCCTGCAAGGGAGCAGAAGCAGGCTGCTGACGGCACGGAGCGGTCTGTGAAGGATCCGCGGGCAGCGGCAGACGGGGCAGACAGGCAGCAGGACAGGCAGGCGGATGACAAGTTTCCGTCAGAGCTTGACAGCGGAGTGATGGCAAGGGGCATCCTTGAGGTCATGCCGGATGGGTTTGGATTTATCAGGAGTGAGAATTTCCTGCCCGGGGAAAATGACGTGTATGTGGCACCGAGCCAGATTCGCCGCTTCGGGCTGCGCACAGGGGACATTATTGAGGGAAATACTCGTATCAAGACAATGAACGAGAAGTTCAGCGCACTTTTGTACCTGAGGAAGGTGAACGGATATCCGCCGGAGCTGGCGACGCGCAGACGCAATTTTGAGGACATGACACCGATTTTCCCCAATGAGCGTATCCGGCTTGAAACGCCGGGGGCAAGTGTGGCGATGCGCATCATGGATTTGATGAGCCCGGTGGGAAAGGGGCAGCGCGGTATGATTGTATCGCCTCCGAAGGCTGGTAAAACGACACTCCTAAAGGAAGTGGCGAAGTCTATCCTGAAAAATGTGCCGGATATGCATATGATTATTTTGCTGATTGATGAACGTCCCGAGGAGGTTACCGACATCAAGGAGGCGATTGAGGGACCGAATGTCGAGGTGATTTACTCTACCTTTGATGAGCTGCCCGACCACCATAAGAGGGTTGCGGAGATGGTGATAGAGCGCGCAAAGCGTCTGGTGGAGCACCGGAAGGATGTGTGTATTCTGCTCGACAGCATTACCAGGCTGACGCGGGCATATAACCTTACGGTTCCGCCAAGCGGCAGGACGCTTTCCGGCGGTCTTGATCCTGCGGCGCTGCATATGCCGAAGCGTTTTTTTGGCGCGGCAAGGAATATGCGGGAGGGCGGGAGCCTTACCATACTGGCGACGGCGCTTGTCGAGACGGGCTCGAAGATGGACGATGTGGTATACGAGGAGTTTAAGGGAACCGGAAATATGGAGATGGTCCTTGACCGGAAGCTTTCCGAAAAGAGGGTTTTCCCTGCCATTGACATTCCAAAGTCCGGTACGAGGCGCGAGGACCTGCTCCTGTCCCCGGATGAGCTTGACGCGATAAACGTCATGAGGAAGGCGCTCAACGGGCTGAAATCAGACGAGGCAGTCGACAAGATACTCGACATGTTTTACCGCACGAAAAACAATGTGGAATTTGTGGAGACTGTCAAAAAGATGAAATTTTTATAAAAAATGAAATTGAAAGTGCAGAATATATGAAAAAAGTGCTTGCACATAATGAAAAGCTATGATATACTAAGAAAGCTGTTTATGGAAACGCAATAATTTGTTTAATGTTAATTATAGAGAGGTGAAAACAATGAGAGAAGGAATCCATCCAAATTACCATCAGGCAACAGTTACCTGCAACTGCGGGAACACATTTGTAACAGGTTCGACAAAACCTGAAATCCATGTGGAAATTTGTTCAAAATGCCATCCATTCTACACGGGACAGCAGAAGACGGCGGCAGCACGTGGACGTATTGACAAGTTCAATAAGAAGTACGGCGTAGAAAGCAAATAGGTAGCAAAAAAAGGTTGAGGTTAATGAGATCTCAACCTTTTCCATTCTGCCTTAGGAATTGTAGGAAAATAAGTGCTCAGATTGCGCAGGATATTTCTTCAGGATTGTAGGAGAAAAAACGTAGGCGTAGCGGGCTACGGCGAGGCTTTTTATCCTGCAAGATTGGAGAAATAGACAAGCAAGATGTGTCACTTATTTTTCTACAGTTCCTTATTTGAAAAGAGGAAAAAATATGACAAAAAATAGTTCAAAGAGGAGACAGGCACATTATTCCGGAATAGGCGGGCAGGCTGTCCTGGAAGGCGTTATGATGAAGAACGGCACAAAATACGCCGTGGCAGTGAGAAAGCCGGATGGGGATATTGATATACAGGTTGAGGAATACAGGGGATTTTGCAGTGACAAGAATGTCACGAAGCTTCCATTTGTCAGGGGCGTATTTGCCTTTATAGATTCGCTCGTGCTGGGGATGCGTGTGACGATGCACTCGGCGTCTTTTTACGAGGAAGAGGATGGGGGACAGGAGAAAAAAACATCAGGAAGCCGATCGGATGACATTATGATGGGTTTTACAGTTGCGTTATCCGTCATCATAGCGGTGGCGTTATTTATGCTGGTACCATTCCTGATTTCTGACCTGATGGGAAAATATATCCGCAATGCCAGTGTTGTTGCGCTGCTTGAGGGAATCCTGAGAATCCTTATTTTTGTGGGATATATTCTTGCAATATCGCTGATGAAGGATATCAGGCGTCTGTATATGTACCATGGCGCGGAACACAAATGCATTAACTGCATTGAGCGGGGACGGCCGCTTACCGTGAAGGACGTCATGAGGAGTTCAAGGCAGCACAAGCGCTGTGGGACGAGCTTCCTGCTGTTTGTCGTTCTTGTGAGCGTCATCGTATTCTTTTTTATCAGGGTGGACAACCTGGCGCTGAAGCTTGTGCTGAGGCTTCTGCTGGTGCCGGTGATTGCGGGGATTTCCTACGAGATTATCCGGCTTGCAGGCAGGAGTGACAATGTGATAATCCGGATTATTTCCGAACCCGGAATGTGGATGCAGCGGCTGACGACGAAAGAGCCGGATGAGGAGATGGTGAAGGTTGCCATCGCTTCTGTGGAGGCGGTTTTTGACTGGAAAGCGTATCTGAATGAGACATTTGGATATGAAGTGGATGACTCGTGGCTGGAGTAGACTGGAATAGAAATCTTTATCTGGCAGAAAGCAACAGGAGCAGTTATGACGTACAAAGAGTTTTATGAATATGGAAAACAAAAGCTTGAGGAGGCAGGAATTGCAGAGGCGGCATTGGATGCGAGGCTTTTGCTTGAGTACGTCTGCCATACGGACAGAAATGAGCTGATTGTCCATGCAGACCGCGTGCGCAGTGACATGGAGGAACAGTTCTACCGGATGCTGATAGAAAAAAGGGCATCCAGGGTTCCGCTGCAGCATATCATGGGAGAGCAGGAGTTTATGGGACTCTGTTTCCGGGTCAGTGAACATACCCTGATACCGCGGCAGGACACGGAGATTCTGGTTGAGGAGGCGCTGCGGCGTCTCAGTGACGGTATGCGTATTCTTGACATGTGTACCGGCTCGGGATGCATTCTGCTGAGTCTGCTTAAGTACAGCAATGAATGTGAAGGAATCGGCATCGATATCTCTGGCAAGGCTCTGGCTGTGGCGCGGGAGAATGCCGAGAGGCTTCAGCTGGATGCTGTTTTTCTTGAGGGAGATTTGTTTTCGCCGCTTGGGGAGTTTATTTCCCGGCGCACGACAGACAGGCTGTTTGACATGATTGTATCCAATCCGCCCTACATTGAGTCGGCAGTGATTGAAACACTGATGCCGGAGGTGCGTGACCATGAACCGCATGCGGCGCTCGATGGCGGGGAGGACGGCCTGTTTTTTTACAGAAGGATAATTGCGGAGGCGCCTTTGCATATGCGGAGGGGCGCGTGTCTGCTTTTGGAGATTGGATGCGGCCAGGGGGATGTTGTCATGTCGCTGATGCGGGATGCCGGATTTGAACAGGTGGCGCTGTTTCAGGATTATGCAGGGCTGAACCGGGTTGTCTGCGGGACGAGACGATAGTCTGCATGGAACGTGTGCAGATGGATAGAATGGAGGATTATTATGTTTGATAAGCTGGAAGATTTGCTTCACCGTTTTGAAGAAATCTTAAATGAACTGAATGAGCCGACGGTTACCGAGGATCAGAAACGTTTTCGCGCGCTGATGAAGGAGCAGAGTGACCTTACGCCGCTTGTCGAGGCATATAAGGAATATAAGAAATGTAACGAGACGGTGGAGGATTCGCTGTCACTGCTTGACTCGGAGAGTGACGAGGAAATGAAGGAGATGTTAAAGGAGGAGCTTAACGATGCCAAGAAGCGCATCGAGGAGCTTGAGACGCAGATGAAGATTCTCCTTCTCCCGAAGGATCCCAACGATGACAAGAATGTTATTGTGGAAATCCGCGCGGGTGCGGGCGGTGACGAGGCGGCGCTTTTTGCGGCAGAGATTTACCGGATGTATGTCCATTATGCGGAGGGCAGGCGCTGGAAAGTGGAGCTGATGGAGTGTGAAGAAATCGGCATTGGCGGCATGAAGAGCGTTACCTTTATGATTGCAGGGCAGGGCGCTTACTCCGTTATGAAATATGAGTCGGGTGTACACCGCGTGCAGCGTGTGCCAGAGACGGAATCCGGCGGGCGGATCCATACGTCCACAATCAGTGTGGCGGTGATGCCGGAGGTTGACGACGACATTGATATTGTCATTGAGGACAAGGATATCCGTATTGATGTCATGCGCGCGTCCGGGAACGGCGGACAGTGTGTCAACACGACGGACTCCGCAGTGCGCCTGACACATTATCCGACGGGCATTGTGGTATACAGCCAGACGGAAAAATCACAGCTGCAGAATAAGGCAAAGGCGTTTGCACTGCTGAAGGCAAAGCTGTATGACATCGAGCAGCAGCAGCGCCACGACGCGGAGGCGGAGATGCGCAGGAGCCAGATCGGGACGGGCGACCGCTCCGAGAAGATCCGGACGTACAATTTCCCGCAGGGGCGCGTGACAGACCACCGCATCAACCTGACAATCTATAAGCTTGACAAGGTGATGAACGGAGATATCCAGGAGATTATTGACGCGTGCATCGCCGCCGACCAAGCTATCCGCTTAAGCCGCTTGAATCAGGAGGGCTGAACCCCTTGATTTTAGGGCATTCTTGGAAAATAACAGAAAAATAAAACAGAGGAAAAAGACGGTTTTTATCTAAAAAATAAGAGCCGTCTTTTTTTGTACCCTGAAATGGAAACACTAATAGCCCCAAAATTGGGGGATATACACTCTGACAGCCCTCATTTCGGGGGGATAGATACCCTGACAGCCCCTGCCCTTTAAGGGGAGGATTATTGGCTAATCTGACAGGTACATCAAAATTGGTTTATACTTGCAGGAATTAAGTACAGATGCTATTATTAAAAAAGAGAGGAAGGTGATTGTAATGTCTATCATTGGATATTATGATGGAACGGCGGTTCGTGTGGAAGAACCTTTACAAATGAATCAGAAAGTTATTGTTATTCCTATAGAAAGTGAAATGAACTTAGAGGAAACAGCCGCAGGAGGACTCCAGCAATATGCAAATCCCTCTTTGGTTTGTCAGGAAAAAGATGCATGGAGAAAGGCAGCAATAAAAAAGTATGAGAATGGATAAGTGTATATTGGATGCAAATGCAATACTTAGATTTTTATTACGAGATAATGAAGAACAATTTCAGCAGATAAAAAGCTGTATTAATCAACGGCGTTGTTATGTGTCATTGGAAGTGATAGCAGAAGTAAGTTATGTATTGGAAGGACTTTATCAGGTACCAAGACAGGATATTGTAAGTAATTTTCGTAAATTGAATAATGATGTAATTATATTGAATGCAGATGTATTTCTTCGTGGTCTTGAAATTTTTGATAAAACGCCAAAGCTTGATTTTGTTGATTGCCTTTTATATGGGTATAAGATGGAAAAAGGTATGGAAGTAATAACGTTTGATAAGAAACTACAGAAAAGATTGGAAGATATATTATTATAATATATGATTATGTTTGAGAGCTATCCAGTAAGGGTAGCTCTTTTTGCTGTAATATTCTCT